>NZ_REFA01000018.1 GCF_003852705.1 Amniculibacterium aquaticum | reverse complement strand
TGCTGTTGGACTAACATTCTTTATCTTTAAAAGACCTTATCAAGGTACAAAAAAAGGAGCTAAAATCCTAAGATTTCAACTCCTTCTTTTTCATATTTCCTGAAAATTCACTTTTTCAGTGATCTCCAAATAACTTCCGGGGTTTTAATTGATAAAGTAACAAACCATTTACAAAAATTGTAGATTTGAATAAATAATTTTAAAACCAATAGATATGAAAACAGTATTTTACATACTATCGTTTATAACTCTCATGAGTTGTAGCAGAGATAGTGAAAACACAAAAAATCCTACATTTACATTGCCCCCCGAAACGCAAGTGGGTGCTAATACTTTTGGCGTAACAATTAATGGTAAAGTCTATATACCCAGAGACCCAACCGGTGTTAGCGTAGGACCAACTGCAAAGGGAGTAATCTTTTGGGGAGCACCTGACAATGTGTCTTGGAATGAAATTGAAGTTGTTGATGGGGCTAGCTCTGTTGGTTTTCAGATGATTATCCATTTGCAAAATTTTAATTCTATTGGTACAGGGAATTTCGTATTAAAACAAAGTAATTTTCAAAAAGGAATAGATAGTACGCCAAATAACCATATTTATTTTAAAATATGGGATAGTAATATTAGTAACTATGCTTATTATGGTTCTGTTGAAAACTTTGGAAACACAATGATTACTAGAAATTCTAATGGAATAGTTTCAGGGAATTTTTCAGGGAAATTTGCTCGATATGATAATCCAAATGAAATTATAACAATTACAGATGGGAGATTTGATATAAATACTTTCACTTTACCAAACCACCCATTTCCATAAAAATAATAGATAATGATAATTGCCTCTCAAATTAAAAATAACCTAACAAAATTAAAAATCATGAAAAAAATCTATATTCTTCTTGCTTTTTGTCTTCTACTTTCCCATGTCAAAGCACAAGGCAACGCAACTATTCAGCAAACAGAAAATATCCCTAATTGGCCTGTGATGTTATCCAATTTAGACACCTCTCAAATAACTTCCGGGGTTTTAATTGATAAAGTAACCACTTTTGCTAACATCATCAATTATAATACTACCGAGAGTAATATTTCTAGTAACCAACACTTTCTCCAAGCGTTAAGCGAATTGTACAGAGCTTCCGACCAAACAAAGTTCATAAGTTTAACAGAATTAAAAAATAGAACAGTAGCAACCACTGCTAATAATTCGGTTGATATAGGCATTATTAATACAACATTCCATAAACTCAATTTTAACGAAGAAAATCCTTCTGTTGGTGGGGTAACTTACAATGAAACTACTGCAAAATATGTTCCCGTTTCGGGGAGTGTTTATGACTACAATAATGCAAAAGATACCCATTTTCTTACTATCTTTAAACGACCTAAATACAAAATATTATGAAAAATCTAATCTTAACGCTGGTTTTTGCTCTGGCTTTTCTGGGATGCGACCGAAACAGTGGAGAAAACGAATACAACCCACAACTACCACCAATAACCATGGTGGGAGCAAACACCTTTGGCTGTAAAATAAACGGCGTAGTAATGGTACCCAGAAACTCTATTGGATATGTACCACCAGGAAGTGATCACTATCCAGTAAAACGCTCCTCATCAAGTGAATATGAAGATATTTTTGCAACAGATGGAAGAAGTAATATGGGTGCTATATATATATCAAAAATATCTATAATCTATACCCAATAAAAGTTGAGAACTATATGATTGGACAAAGTGATGGGGCATGGAGTAATGTTACCGCTTCAAATACCCTTATTACGGCTAGGGTATTTAATTCAAATACTTTGGAATACAATATTTATCTATCGATTCCCAATACAGGTGGTATAAATGTTACCAAAAGCGACCCAAACATTATTTCGGGCACTTTTTCGTGCAAACTAAAAAACAAGGACGACCCAAACGATATTATAGAAATAACGGATGGCCGATTCGATTTTGATAGAAATACCATTAACACAACTAATTTTCCGTAAAAATAAAGGGCAATTACTGTTGCCCTCCATAATATAAACAATTACTACTCAATATAACAATCATTTAATATTACAAAATTATGAAAAGCACAATTTTAATTTTAACAACTTTTTTCTTACTTGCTTGTAAAGAAAGAAGCAACGAAGAGGAAAAACCTTATGACCCACAATTACCACCAATAACCATGGTGGGAGCAAACACATTTGGCTGTAAAATAAACGGCGTAGTAATGGTACCCAGAAACTCTATTGGATATGTACCACCAGGAAGTAATCACTATCCAGTATGGACACAAAAAGGAATAGATAATGAATATAAATTTATTCAAGCGGCTGATTTAAGAGAAACTAAACGAGGTGGAGTTTTTTTGTATTTGCAAAATACTGTAGGCTCTACTATTTTCCAATCTGGTGATTACCCAATATTTGACGGTATTACTCCAAGTTATTTGAATGACAACTATAATAACTATATCTATGTAACAGCATACAAAAATGGTGTTGCGAATAATTATAAATCTATTGCTGGTACCGGTAAAATTACTTTATCTGTTAATTCTAACTTAATTTGTTCAGGAACTTTTAATTGCAAAGCAAAAAATGTAAACGACCCAAATGACATTATAGAAATTACTGATGGAAGATTTGATTTTGGTGTGAATATTAATACCACCAATTTCCCATAAAAGTAAGAGGGCAATTGCCGTTGCCCTCTATACTATAAACAATTACTATACAATATGAACCCCTAAATAAGAACAAAATTATGAAAAGCACAATTTTAATTTTAGCTGTTTTTTTCTTACTTGCTTGTAAAGAAAGAACCAACGAAGAGGACAAACCTTATGACCCACAATTACCACCAATAACTATGGTAGGAGCAAACACCTTTGGCTGTAAAATAAACGGCGTAGTAATGGTACCTAGAAATTCTATTGGATATGTACCACCCGGAAGTAATCACTATCCGGTAATTGGTAGAGAAGGTGTTAATAGTGAATATCTATACATACAAGCTGCAGATCTTAGAGAAACAAATAGAGGCGGGGTTTTTATATACTTGCAAAACACAACAGGAGCTACGACATTCCAAATAGGAGACTATCCAATTTACGATGGCATAGCACCAAGCTTTTTCAATGACAATTATAAAAATTACATTTATATAACTGCCTACAAAAATGGAGTACCTCATAATTATAAATCCATAGTAGGTAGTGGAAAAATAACAATTTCAAAAAATGAAAATTCAATTTTTTCAGGTACATTTTCTTGTAAAGTGAAAAATGTAAATGATGAAAACGACATTATTGATATTACGGATGGTAGATTTGATTTTAATAAAACAAATATGAACACAACTAATTTTCCTTAAAAAATCAAAAGAGGAGAATTGCAGTTCTCCTCAGATAAAATAAATAATTAAGCATTTACAGATTAACCATTTAATTTTCAAAATTATGAAAAAACTTTCATTTTTATTCCTCGTATTTTGGCAACTCGCTTTATGGGGACAGACCAATTGGGATACTGCTATTTCCCAAATCTATACTCCCACTACGGGGTTTTCAGCCAAAAAGGTATTGCTCGACAGAGCTCCTATTTTTGCGGATTTGTATAATTTTAACAATACCGATTTCAATACCTGTAACGCTCAACATTTTAAGCAAGGGTTATCAGAATTGAAAATTGCGTCTAATAACCAGTATTTTACAAATTTCAATTCATTTCCAAATTTCACAAGCGAGATAGAAACTGCAACCACCATCCCAATTGGGATAATAAGCACTCCGTGTGCTTATCTCAATTACGATGAAGAAAACAACAGCAATGGAAATTTAAAATTGGTAAACGGTATTTTTACCCCTATCAGCTCTTTTGTGTCTAATTTTATAGAAAAAGAATTGTTGTTGGTATCTCCTTTATATCCTGCTTTTACCAGTGAAACAGATAGCTTTTTGTTCAAAATAAATCCTGACCAATGGTATCAGTATGGCAATCCCATCAAAAAATTAGAAGCCAATTTTGACGATGGCGTTTTTCGTTCTTTAATAGACAATTCGGTGATTATCCAAAATGGAATCAATGTGAACATCCCTATTGCTACTAATACCATAAAAAAACAAGAAATTAATTTCAGAATAACTTATGAAAATAATATGGTAAAACAACCAATGCTACAATCTTATTAAGTAAAAAGAACAATACACCCTCCACCACAAAGGCGGGAGCTTGTGCTGTTTCTAATTTGATAAAATATCGTTCTACAATTGCCGACTCACAAGGTATAAAAGGAGGATTAGAGTACAAGGTTTATTACGGAAATAACAATTCCACCTGCGATGTGAGAAAGCCCATCATAATAGTAGATGGTTTCGACCCGGGAGATAAAAGAAGAATTGATTTTCAAGATTGCCAAAACGATGCGAGATGTTTAGAAATGAATCCAGGAATTAATCAGCAAAATTATAAATCCATTGAGAAACTTATGGAATACTCAAGTACATCGCAATTACCCACCTCTTTAATCGACAAACTCAACACAGAAAATTACGATGTAATTTTGGTAAACTTCCCTTATTACTATAAGGTTGATGGCAATACAACAAGTGGGGAAATATGTGCGGGTGCAGATGATATTACGAGAAATGGCAAAACAGTAGCGTCTTTTATCCAAACAATTAACACGAATCTACAAAATGTTGGTAGTACAGAGAAATTAGTTGTCATGGGTCCAAGTATGGGCGGTCTTATAACACGATACGCATTGGCATATTTAGAAAAAAACAATATCAATACCAATACAAAACTTTGGGTTTCTATGGATAGTCCACACCAAGGAGCCAATATTCCGATTTCTGTACAGGGCGATATTTTCTTTCTCGGTAAAAAATTGAAAAATAATACTGCCGAAAAACAATATGATGAGCTTCTACACTCCAAAGCTGCCGAACAGATGTTAATAGACCTTGTGGATTCTAATGGTAATGCTGTTAAAAACCAAAATAGTCTTACATTTTTAAACGAACTAAAATCAAACGGGGTTGCCAATTCAAACGGCTATCCTGTGTTGAACGGCATTAAGAAAATTTCTATAACTAACGGCTCATTAGCCGGAAATAATAATACAGTACCAAGTCAGGTTTTTTTGGATGTTGCCGCAAGTGTAAGGATAAAACTATTAGGAATAAGGGTAGGTAGGAAAAGAATATTTAAAATTGAAAACAGATTTATGCCACCCTACAATCAATTTACGAATGCAACAAATCCTATTATTTTTAATTTAGGAAGAAATCCAGATCAAAACATTAATGAAACAATATATAGTCTAGCTCACTCAAATACGGGAGCTACCATTTTTAATCCAATAGTCATTACAAACCTTGCTTACATCAATAATTTTGATGGTTCAATGGATGCTGTTCCAGGTGGAACTAATAACTCTGCTAATGACTTAAAAGAGGAGGTAGTTAATTCTCTCAGTACTCAAGATGCCTCATCTAACCAGTTTGTCAGCATTATTACAACCGCATCAAATTTAATTGTCAACCTGAACACTCCAAATCCAAATACTGTAATATCCCCCCAAGCATTTATCCCCATGCACTCTGCATTAGACACGGCTGGATTTCCAAATTGGTATCAACCAATCAATAAAAACATTTCATGTACAGGACAGACAAAATTTGATAGTTTCTATGGCGAAAACTATAATATGGGGCATATTTCTTTTACAAAAAATATGGTAGATTGGTTGATGAAAAATTTAACCATAGGGTTACAAGCACCTCATTTTCCTATTCCCGATAGCTCATTACAAGGTCCTGCTAATATTTGTGTAAACACCAATACAACTTATACATTCGGTGATATTTGCAAAGTGCCAAGTGCAGCAACTTGGTCTGTAAGTGGTAATTTGGAAATAGTAAGCCAGACAGGTTTGGGAGTTACTGTAAAAGGTACATATAATGGTGTTGGCGTTATATCGGCGGTTTTTCAAAACGGTCAAGTTGTAGAAAAAGAAATTTGGGTAGGTGCTCCGGTTTTCAAAGACTTTAATTTTATAAACAATACGGGCGTTTCCTATTGTTTGGCTCCAACAGATCAATTGAAAATAGATTTGCCTACCGATAAAGTGGTTGCTAATTTTGCAGGTATGACATCATTGGATATTTTTAATAACAACAATTGGGAGTGGCAAAGAAGTAATAATCTAATCATCATCAACTCATCAACAGATAAAAATACCCGTACAATTTGTCCGATGGGACCGGGATTTTCGAGCTTCAAAGTAAGAGCCAAAAACGCTTGCGGTTGGAGTGAATGGTACGAAATTCCAGAATTCGAAATCACTGCATTGCCTCCAGGTATATTTATGAAACAATCTGCCAATACCTTTACCGTTTTTCCAAATCCATCGAATGATATGGTGTATATCGGATTGAAAGATACTACCAAAAAACCAGAAAAAGAAACCGTAATTACAGGTGAACTTTATGATATTTTAGGGTTCTCGAAAACGAAAGTGAACATCGTAAACAACAAAGCTTCATTTTCGGTAAAAGGTCTAAACAAAGGGATTTACATTTTGAAAATATATATTAATAATCAAGTAGAAAGTCATCAGATTTCAGTTGAGTAACTATTTACCAATACGGCTTATGCAAAATTTGTGTAAGCCGTGTTTTTTCAATAATTTATTGTACTAAATAAAAAATTATAATACATTTGACAGAATAAAAAAATAAAAAAATAAAAACTAAAAATGAGTTACATTTCTTACATCGAGGCAAGACAAATTTTAGACTCAAGAGGCAATCCTACTGTTGAGGTAGATGTATTTACCGAAAACGGAACTATGGGTAGAGCTGCTGTCCCATCGGGTGCATCAACCGGAGAGCACGAAGCTGTTGAGCTAAGAGATGGTGGAGCAGAATATATGGGGAAAGGCGTTTTGAAAGCCGTAGAAAATGTGCGTGAGATTATCGCACCGGAATTGATCGGCATGCCTTTGTTTGAACAAAATATGATTGACAAAATCATGATTGCAGCAGACGGTACTTCCAACAAAGGAAATCTAGGAGCAAACGCCATTTTGGGAGTTTCCATGGCGGTTGCAAAAGCAGCTGCTGCCGAACTGAAAATGCCTTTGTATAAATACATCGGTGGTGTCAATGCCAATGTACTTCCTGTTCCCATGATGAATGTGATCAACGGTGGCTCGCATTCCGATGCTCCTATTGCTTTTCAAGAATTTATGGTAATGCCGGTAAAAGCAGACTCTTTCTCTCATGCTTTAAGAAAAGGAACTGAAATCTTCCACAATCTGAAAGCCATTTTGAAAGGTAGAGGACTTTCTACTGCTGTAGGCGATGAAGGAGGTTTCGCACCCACTTTTTCCGGTACCGAAGATGCTTTGGATACTTTGTTGCAAGCTATTGAAAAAGCAGGCTACAAACCGGGAGACGATGTGATGTTGGCATTGGACTGCGCTGCATCTGAATTCTATGTAGAGGGTTCTTACGATTATAGAAAATTTGAAGGCGACAAAGGTGCGCACCGTTCTAGAAGCGAGCAGGTTTCTTATTTGGCCGAACTTTGTGCCAAATATCCGATCATCTCTATTGAAGACGGTATGCAAGAAAACGATTGGGAAGGTTGGAAAATGCTAACGGATAAAATTGGTGATAAAGTACAATTAGTTGGTGATGATTTGTTCGTGACCAATGTCGAGAGACTTTCAAAAGGGATCAACGAAGGAATTGCGAATTCAATCCTGGTAAAAGTGAACCAAATTGGATCACTTTCCGAAACCATGGCTGCGGTACAGATGGCTCAGCACAATAAATATACGACGGTAATGTCTCATCGTTCTGGTGAAACGGAAGATGCTACCATTGCCGATCTGGCTGTCGCAATGAATTGTGGTCAGATTAAAACAGGATCTGCTTCTCGTTCGGACAGAATGGCGAAGTACAATCAGTTGTTAAGAATTGAAGAAGCTCTTGGCGATACTGCTGTATTCCCGGGAATGGATGCCTTCAAAATTAAAAGATAAATTTTACTGAGCATTGAGATTTTTTTCTCAATGCTTTTTTATTTCACACTATTAAAGTGATAATCAGTTGTTTAATTGTAATAGTTTTATTATAATACTGTATATGTTTTTAATTGATAAAATATATCGTATCATGTGTGAAACTAATTTGATTATTCGATAGTTTTTATGTACTTTTAGCAAAAATTTTTTAACAAAATGTCAGACAATAAAGTTGTATTGAACTACGACGGGAAATCTTTTGAATATCCTATTGTAGATAGTGTTATCGGAGACAGAGGGATTGATATCTCTAAATTGAGAGACCAAACCGGTCTAATTACTTTGGATCTTGGGTATAAAAATACCGGAGCAACAATCAGTGATATTACCTATTTGGATGGAGATAATGGAGAATTATTCTACAGAGGTTATCCCATTGAGCAAATTGCGGAGAAATCCAATTTTACAGAAGTAATGTACCTTTTACTTCACGGTGAGTTGCCAACAAAGACTCAGTTTGAAGGTTTCGAAAAAGGAATTAAGAAATATAATTTTGTAGCAGACGAAATGAAGAGAATCATCGATGTATTCCCTCGTTCGGCACACCCAATGGGAGTGTTGTCTTCTTTGACTTCTGCACTTACTGCATTCAACCCGAGATCTGTAGATGTTTCTTCTAAAGAAGATTTGGATCACGCTGCAGAAATGTTAATTGCAAAATTCTCTCACCTTTGTGCATGGACTTACAGAAAGAAAATGGGATTGCCAATTAACCACGGTGATAACAACCTAGGTTATGTTGAAAATTTCTACAGAATGTGCTTCCGTAAGCCGTACGAAGATTTCCACATGGATCCAGTAGTTGTAGATGCTTTGGATAAATTGTTAATCTTGCATGCAGACCACGAACAAAACTGTTCTACTTCTACCGTAAGAATGGTAGGATCTGCACATACAGGATTGTTTGCTTCTGTTTCTGCTGGTATTTCTGCACTTTGGGGTCCGCTTCATGGTGGTGCTAACCAAGCGGTGATTGAAATGCTCGAGATGATCGAAAAAGATGGAGGCGATGTTTCTAAATACATTGCAAAAGCAAAAGATAAAGAAGACAGCTTCAGATTGATGGGCTTTGGACATAGAGTGTACAAAAACTTCGATCCAAGAGCAAAAATTATCAAAAAAGCAGCAGATGACATCCTTAACAAATTAGGAATCGAAGACAAAGCGCTAGATATTGCTATGCAATTGGAAAGAGTAGCGTTGGAAGACGATTACTTTGTAGAAAGAAAATTGTACCCGAATGTAGATTTCTACTCAGGTATTATCTACAGAGCATTGGGCATCCCTACAGAAATGTTTACCGTAATGTTTGCTTTAGGAAGATTACCAGGATGGATCTCTCAATGGAAAGAGATGAGACTAAAAGGCGATCCAATCGGAAGACCAAGACAAGTCTATCAAGGTGCTCCAAAAAGAGATTATGTTTCTTTGGAAGCGAGATAGTACTTTCGATAAACAAAAAAAACTGTTTCAAATTTTTGAAACAGTTTTTTTTGTTTTTAGTTGGTCTGGATCTCCGGGTTCAATCGTAGTATAAATTCAGCCAAAAAAGGAAATTCATCCCAGTCTTTATCGATAATATTTCCATTGTAGGTCACAACATCAAGATCCATTTCTCTGGGTGCATTTTTGTTGTCGCTTCTCACCCTGCCCAGGATGGCTTCAATTTGCTTTAAATTTAATTTTAATTCAGAAAGATTTTTAGTCGTATGAAGAAGTACTGCGCCGTTTAGAAAATCGGGTTGATCTTTAAATTTTAAGGGCTCAGTCCAAATAAATTCACTTCTTTGGGTAATGTAGCCCAGTTTCTGAAGATGTTCTAGCGCTTTGTTAAAGTTTTCCTCGGCGTTGATGTTGGCACCTAAAGAAACAATCGCAGTATTGTGCCTGTCTTTACCGTCTATACAAACCATTACATTATCTGCAAATCTTAAAGCATGAGGTTTTTCTACCTGTACTTCTACATCTTGTATGGATGGGTGATAGGCTTGGATTTTGGTGTAGATTAACTCAGCAACCGTTTCTATAAGCGCAAAATGTTGATGTTCTATTTGTTCTATTATTATTTTGTTCAGTTTTTTGTAATCTACTGCATATTCTACAAGATCGGTTTCTGTAGCTTGTTTGCTGTCGTATTTAAAAGAATAGGATACAATTAAATCTTGTAATTTTTCTTTTTCCCAATCGACAAAACCTATATAGGAACGAAGTCTGAGTTTCTCAACCTTTACTTTTAAGAGTTTGGGATTATAGTCTTTTATCATAGTCATATTTTTAATAGTTGTTTAGATGGCTTTTCAATTCGTTTGATGTTTCTAAATCAGATGATCGCCACCATCGATGTAGAGAATCTGTCCGGTGAAGAAATAACTCTCGATGATGAACTGCAACGCTTTGTTTATTTCATCCAGATTTCCAATGGTTTTCAGTGGAATGTTTTTGGCCAAATTCAACAGGTAAGTTTCATCTTTATCTTTGGGTGGAAGGATGAGACCGGGTGCAATTCCGTTCACTCTAAAATGTGGGGCAAGCTCTAGAGCGGAGAGTTTAGTAAACTCCGATAGCATTTTTTTGCTGAGCAAATAATCCAAATGTTCACTGTGGTTTTTGGTGACTTTGGTGTCCAGAAAATTAATGATGCAGCCTTGGCTGTATGTTCTGGCAAAGGCTTTGGTGAGGAGATAGGCATTTTCGAAATTTATTTTCATTTCTTTTTCCAAAAGATCTTTACCTTTCATTTCAAAATTGGAAGGAACAAAATCTGATGCGGTATTCACCAAAATTTCAAGGGCTATTCCACGGTTTTTTAATTCTGCAAGAGCAGCATCGTAATCGTTATTTTCCAAAAAATTAAAATGCAGAGTTTCTGCTTGTACACCGATTTTTAAAATTTCAGATTTTACTTTTTCCGCTTTTTCAGAAGAAGAATTGTAGTGCAACAAGAGGTTGTAACCCATTTTTGCCAAATGGATGGCCACCGATTTGCCGATTCGGTCAGAACTTCCGGTTACCAATGCGTATTTTTTCATACTTTATGAAGTTGTGAAGTTGTAAAGCTGTTAAGTTGTGAAGTTGATGAGATGTAAAGCTGTGAAGTTGTAAAGTTGTGAAGCTGTGAAGTTGTAAAGATGTTAAGCTGTGAAGATGTTAAACTGTGAAGATGTTAAGTTGTGGAGTTGTGGAGTTGTAAAGCTGTTAAACTGCCTTTCCTCTGTTTTAAAATCCAAAATCCAAAATCCAAAATTTCTAACTTCTAACTTCTAAAAATCAAAATCCTTCTTTTACAATAAAGTCTTCAGCTACTCCTAAGGATGCCAATTGCTTTTCTACCGCATTCATCATCGGAGGAGGCCCGCAGAGGTAATAGAATTTCAACTCCGGCTCTTGATGTTTTTGAATTATTTCTTGAGAAATGTAGCCGTGCTCATAGCCTTCAAGATCTTCATCCGATAAAACATTGATGAATTTGTCACTCAATATTTTCTTGAAATGATCTTCCAAAATAATGTCGGCTTTGCCTTTGTTGGCAAAAATAAGTTTGTTATTCCCCAATTTATTTTTCCTTTCTAAGTCTTTCAAAATGGCGATAAATGGCGTAATGCCGGCACCTCCGGCAATAAAGATGCCGTCGCCTTTGTATCGGATATCGCCGAATGGTTTGTATAGGTAGATCTCGTCACCCACTTTTGCAGAAATCAATTCGTTGGTGATTCCTTGGTGAGAAGGATAGGTTTTGATGACGAATTCTACTTGGTCATCTTCTGGTAAGCTGGTAAAGGTGAAGCATGTTTTCTTGGTTTCCCAACCCGGTTTGTTGATGGAAATGTCCACTGCCTGACCTGGAAAATAAGGATAATCTTTTGGTTTTTCAACCACCAAATGAAGAACATCGTGGGTGAGGTGTTCTATGGATTTTATTTTTACTAAATGTGACATGGTGTGTGATTTTGAATTAAAGGTACGACATAAATTCGGCTTGAAGTCTCTCGTTTTCAAACTGTCCCGAAAATTCTGAAGTTACGGTGGACGAGTTGGTGTCGCAAATCCCACGAGAAGCCACACAAAGATGGTCGGCCTCTACCATCACAGCGACATCGTCATGACCCAGGATTTCTTTCATTCCCTCCAGAATTTGAACCGTCAATCGTTCTTGTACCTGAGGTCTTTTTGCATAATACTGTACCAATCTGTTTATTTTGGACAAACCCAAGACATGGTCCTTGGGGATATACGCAACATGCACTTTCCCAATAATCGGAACAAAATGGTGTTCGCAATGAGAATACAGCGTGATGTTTTTCTCTACCAGCATTTTTTTGTACCCGTATTTATTTTCAAAAAGGCTAATTGAGGGTTTGTTGGCAGGGTCTAAGCCGGAAAATATTTCTTTAACATACATTTTAGCCACCCTTCTAGGAGTATCTTGCAGGCTGTCGTCTGAAAGATCCAATCCTAAAGTTTCCATAATTTTTGTAAAATGAAACTCGATCTGGTTCATTTTTTCGGTATCGGTCATCAGAAAAGCCTCTTCGATAATGGGGGTGTTGAAATACTGTTTTCTGAAGTTGGTTGGTAAGGTCTCTTTCATAATGTTGATTTTTTAAAATGCTCCATCCCTTTCTGATTTTTTTTTGATTTTTTAAAATCAATTGTAAGAAGAATTTGTGTGTGTTTTGGAATCTTTTAGAAAGGGATTTTGAACATTTTATTTTTATTGCTAAGTTCTAAATCATAAGCCTAACAAATAAATAATCAATCATTTACACTGCGGCTTGTCTCGTCAGAAAACCACATAGAAACATAGTATATACAGCAATTAAGACAGTATAGTTTCACTTAGTATCCGTCAAAGACGGATATCTATTGTGTGTTATTAGTATTTCTTTTTGTAAAAAACGATACATACTTTGTGACTATGTGGTTATAATTAAATTACAATGTTTTTTAGTTATGTATTGAGTTAAATATCAATGTGTTGTGTTTTTGCTATGTACTGGATTTTTTTGTCAGATTTTTGCAATCTCATTCATCACTCTTTCTACCATGGCATCGCAGTAGATGAGGTTGAATTCGAAAATTTCATCCGGAGTATAGGCTTTTTGCAATCGATCTCTCAGCATGGCTTTCGCCCTGTTGAGGCGAACTTTTACATTGGCTTCGGAGATGTCTAATGCCTGAGCCGTTTCTTCGGTGTTCATGCCGTTCAGTTCTCGAAGAGAAAAAACCATTTTATATTCCATAGGGATGCTCTCTAGTGCGGTTTCTATAATGCCACCGAGTTCTTTGCTAAGGACATCATGGTTGGTGTCGTTGTTTTTATGGGTGAACATAGGGATTACATTTTCGTTAACTTCTTGTGCAAATTCGTTTTTGTAACTCGATTTTTCTTTCTTTCTGAAACAATTGTTCAGCATTATTTTAGAAATCCAAGTTTTGAAACTGGCTTTGTTTTCAAAAGATTTTAAATTTTTGAAAGCATCTACATAAGTATCCTGCATCAGGTCTTGGGTGTCTTCGTGGTTGTAATTGTACGACCTTCCGATTTTGTAGAGATAAGGATTGTACCGTCTAACGATGAGTTCATACAAGGATTTTTCACCTTTCAGGATTTTCTCAATGATCTCTGTATCTTTTAGTTTTTGAACTTGTGAAGTCATGTTCCAGAGTTTAGATTAAATGAGTTTAAAATTACATTAACCTGTTGTGCATTTAGCATAAATTAATTTTAGTTTTGTTCAAACTTCTGTTAAATATAAAGAAATTGAGGTATTGAATCATTGTAAAAGACGTTATTTTAGAAGCAATTCTCGTGGCTAAACCTTGAAAAGTTTTAGCCAAATTGATGTGGATTAAGAACTGTCCGCCCAGTTGAGAAATTGCGGTTTCAATCCTTTTTCTAATTCTCGATTTTGTCTTTGAAAATGCTGCAAAGCCATATTGATTTTTCCTCATCGGAACCGATAAATTAATATTGGAATGGTTGAATAAATCAATTTGTAAGTCTTTGCTAATATATCCTCTATCACCGATTAATAAGCAGTTTTCAAAGTCATGTTTAATATCATTTAGATAATTTACATCATGCACGTTTGCCGGCGAAAAATCATAGGAATGAAAGATTCCGTTCTTGTCGCAAACCGCATGAAGTTTATAGCCAAAATACCGTGTTTTTTGTGCGGCACAATAACCGAAAGCAGGCTTAATTTCTTCTGTTGAACAAATTCCGGAACGATTGGCTCTACTGATTTTACAAATTTCAATTGGCGTGGAATCAACAATAAAAACATCTGTGAAATTCGAGAATTTTTCACTCAATGTTTCTCTGATTTTTTCGATGTAAAGAAAAAGCCTTCTCTTTCTTTTGTTGTATATACTTCTTTCTATTTTGGACTCCAATTCAGTTCCAGCAATGCTTCTAAATAGCTGTAATTCAGAGTTTATTGACATGTATTCTGCTGTAATATTCAATGCAACAAGTTCCAAATCGGAAAGTTTTGGAACCCTGATTTGGTGTTTTGATTTAATATGACCACAAGTTTTTGTCAATTCTCTTAAAATAATTTCGTAGTTTTGAATAAGATTGTTCATGTATTTAACTGATTGGTAATCAACTAAATATACGATTTTTTAATCAAATGAACAATCTTTTTTCCCATAATTTCCTATATGCACAACAGGTTTACATTATTCTTTTATTCCCGACAATTTCGCCAAAGAAAATGCAGCAATAGCCATTACCAAATCTCTAACAGCAACATCTACGAAATTAAAGCCTAATAGTAAAGTCAGGGCAATTGCAGTAAGCCAAGCCGCGACAATATATCCTCCCAATTGTGTTTTTGTAAAAACAATAATCCCTGCTACAATTTCTATTACTCCAACAATCATCATAAATGTTGCTCCGGAGAAAGGCAAAAGTCCTTCTATACTTGGATTGATGTACTGTTCCCAATTGGTTAATAGATTGAAAAACTTATCTGCACCTGCAACGATAGGAACAATGGTAAAAGTATATTTTAATAATGATTTTACTTGGTTTAAAGCTAAGGTGTTCATTTTGTTAATTTTTAAAATTATTTTATTTTTTGATTTAAATAATTGCAATTTTATTTTCTAAAGAAATACCGGTTTCTATTCTAATAGAGTTGGTGAAGGCTTTTGAGGTTACAATGAATCGCTTTTTATTTTAATATATTTAGTAACAAGTTGATTGTGAGTTTGGTTGAAAATGAAAATAACTTGCGCCAATAGCACAAGTTATCATTAAAATCAAACTGAATTTCTTAGAGTCTGTGAAAAGTTTAAAAAACCGCTCTGGCAATCTGTACAATATTATCACTTTTCCCCATCGAGTAGAAGTGAAGCACGGGTACTTGGTTCGCCAATAGTTCTTTGGACTGTTGGATGGCCCATTCTACACCCACTTGGCGGACTTGTTGGTTGTTTTTGCATTTTAAAACTTCATTTACCAAAGTTTCCGGCAAATCGATTTTGAAAACCTGAGGTAAAAGTTGTAAATGATTGAGCGTCGCAATGGGTTTGATGCCCGGAATAATCGGAATATCAATTCCGGCTTCGCGAACGGATTTTACAAAATCAAAATATTTTTGGTTGTCGAAAAACATTTGGGTTACGATATAATCGGCACCGTTTTCTACTTTTTTCTTGAGCATTTCCAAATCATAATTCATGGATGGAGCCTCGATGTGTTTTTCCGGATATCCCGCAACACCGATGCAGAAATGACTTTCATCTTTGCAATTGATATCTTGGTGCAGGTATTTTCCTTTGCCCGTATTTTGAACTTGTTTCACCAAATCCGAAGCATAACGGTTGCCTCCTTTTGTGGCTTCAAAATATTTTTCGCCCTTCATCGCATCGCCTCTCAGAGCCATCACATTATCAATGCCGAGATACATACAATCGACCAAAAGATATTCGGTTTCCTCTTTGGTAAATCCGCCACAAAGCACATGCGGAACGGTGTCCACATTGTATTTGTGTTGAATGGCAGAGCAAATTCCTAATGTTCCGGGACGCATTCTGGTGATTTTTCTTTCCATCAGTCCGCCGTCTCTTTCCAGAAAAATGTATTCTTCCCTGGAAGTGGTAACATCGATGAAGGGTGGTTTGAACTCCATCAACGGGTCGATATTTTTGTATAAATCGGTGATGCCTACGCCTTTTTCGGGTGGGACAATCTCAAAAGAGAAAAGGGTTTTGCCTTGGGCGTTATGTAGATGTTCTGTTATTTTCATTGTTTGATATTTGGTTGTCGGTTGTTAGTTGTCAGTTGTTGGAAATTATGAATTAAGATTTTTAAAATAATTGATAAATCCGTTAATCAGTTTTTTACAAGTTAAAATTTGGGCTAATAATTGGTCTGTTTTGTCAGTTGAAATAAAATGGAGATCAAAAGAAAGGTATATTTGTGTTTCTAATTCATATAAAGAACCTCTTGAAACATGCAGAAAATGGATAGTTTCACTATTTGTTTTTCTTCCTAATCCTTCTGCAATATTGGAGGGAATAGAAACTGCACATCGTCGAATTTGATTGGTAATTCCAAATAGTTCTTCCTTAGGGAACTTACTCGTTGCCTCATAAATTAACCCCACGAGTTTTCGACTTTCTAACCAAACATCCAATTCTGTATATTCTTTTTTCATGATTTCTACAATTTTATTTATTCTTCAATGTTCTTTTGATAGTTTAAGCCATCAACTATCAACCATCAACTGACAACCAATAAAATCACCCCATCTTAGGCATCAACCATTTTCTGGCTTCTTCCAACGGGATATTTTTTCTGTGTGCATAATCTTCCAATTGGTCGTCTTTTATCCTACCCAAACCAAAATATTTGGACTCTGGATGAGCGAAATAATAACCGCTCACACTCGCTGCCGGCCACATCGCCAATCCTTCGGTAAGGATAACTCCGATTTTTTCTTCCACTTCTAAAATTTTCCAAATGGTTTTCTTTTCCAAATGATCCGGGCAAGCAGGATATCCCGGAGCCGGACGGATGCCTTTGTACTCTTCTTTGATAAGTTCTTCATTGCTCAGAGCCTCATCGGAAGCGTATCCCCAATATTCGGTTCTTACTTTGTGATGCAGAAATTCGGCAAAAGCTTCGGCAAATCGATCCGCCAAAGCCTGAACCATAATCGCGGAATAGTCATCGTTTTCAGCACGGTATTTCTGGGCCAATTCTTCAGTTCCAAAACCAGCAGAAACACAGAAACAACCGACGAAATCCTGAATTCCGGATTCTAAAGGAGCAATAAAATCGCTCAAAGCATGATAAGGTTTGCCTTTGGACTTCTTCACTTGCTGACGAAGCGTGATGAAGGTCGCCAAGTCTTCGCCGTTTTCATTTTTTAGTTGAATATCATCGCCCACTGCATTGGCAGGGAATAATCCGAAAATGGCTTTGGCATGGAAAAGTTTATTGTCCAATACATGTTTCAGGATTTTTTGCATATCGTTGAAGAGTTCCGTTGCTTGGGCTCCCACCACTTCATCGGTTAAAATATTCGGGAATTTCCCGTGAAGTTCCCAAGATCTGAAGAACGGCGACCAATCGATAAAATCTAAAAGCTCGTTGAAATCCTGATCTTCGATAATCGTAATTCCTAATTTTTTAGGTTTTACAATATCTTCGGGTTTGAAATCGATGGTGTAATGATTTTCTCTGGCAAATTCAATAGAAACATATTCTTTATGATCGCTTCTATTCAAAAATTTCTCACGGAAATCTTCATATTCTGCCTTAATATCCAAACCGTAAGCCGTAGATTTCTCCTTGTTGATTAAACTAGAAACCACACCTACTGCTCGGGAGGCATCGTTCACATGAACGACGGTTCTGTTGTACGAAGGATCAATTTTTACCGCAGTATGTGCTTTGGAAGTTGTTGCACCACCGATTAATAAAGGGAAATCCAGGTTTTGTCTTTCCAATTCGCTGGCAACATGCACCATTTCGTCCAAACTTGGGGTAATCAATCCGCTCAATCCGATGACATCTACTTTTTCATCAATAGCGGTTTGGATGATTTGCTCACACGGGACCATCACACCCAAATCGACAATTTCGAAATTGTTGCAACCCAAAACCACGCTCACAATATTTTTTCCGATATCGTGAACATCGCCTTTTACAGTTGCCATCAGAACTTTTCCTGCCGAAGGTCGGCTGCTGTCTTTTTCTGCTTCGATGAAGGGTTGAAGGTAGGCAACGGCTTTTTTCATCACCCTTGCCGATTTTACCACCTGAGGTAAAAACATTTTTCCGGCACCGAATAAATCACCCACAACGCCCATTCCGGTCATCAAATTTACTTCGATAACTTCTAAAGGTTTTGAGGCTAGTTGTCGAGCTTCTTCAGCATCTTCGATGATATATTTGTCGATACCTTTCACCATGGCATGGGTAATTCTGGATTGTAAATCCTCTTGCCTCCAAGCCAAATCTTCTACTTTTTCTTTCTTGGTAGATTTTACTTTTTCCGAATAGTCCAACAACCTCTCAGTGGCATCGTCTCTTCTGTCGAGCATTACATCTTCCACCAATTCCAATAATTCTTTCGGAATTTCGTCATAAACCTCCAACATGGTTGGGTTTACAATTCCCATATTCATTCCGGCTTTGATGGCGTGATACAAGAAAACAGAGTGCATGGCTTCTCTCACAGCATTGTTCCCACGGAAAGAAAACGAAACATTGGAAACGCCACCACTGATGCTCACAAAGGGTAGATTTTCCTTCACCCAAGCTGTAGCTTCTATGAAATCCAAAGCATTTCTTCGGTGTTCTTCCATGCCGGTAGCGACAGGGAAAATGTTCAAATCGAAAATAATATCCTCAGGTGGAAAGTTGATTTTCTCAACCAAAAGTTCGTAGGATCTTTTACAAATGTCGATTCTTCTTTGGTAATTATCGGCTTGACCGACTTCATCAAAAGCCATTACCACAACGGCGGCTCCGTATCTTTTGATGATTTTGGCTTCGTGCAGAAATTTTTCTTCGCCTTCTTTTAATGAAATGGAATTGACCACACATTTCCCTTGGGCAACTTGCAGACCGGCTTCTAAAATTTCCCATTTCGAGGAGTCGATCATCAGAGGAATTTTGGCAATATCCGGCTCGGATGCGATGAGGTTGAGAAATTTCACCATGGCTTTTTTACCGTCTAAAAGTCCATCGTCCATGTTGACATCCAAAATCTGTGCACCGCCTTCTACCTGATCTCTGGCGATTTCCAAAGCTTCGGCATATTTTCCCTCATTGATGAGTCTCAAAAACTTTTTAGAACCTGCCACATTGGTTCTTTCTCCCACATTGATGAAGTTGGATTCCGGAGTAACGACGAGCGGTTCCAGACCGGAGAGCCTGAGATATCTTGGTTGTTGGTTGTTAGTTTTTAGTTGTTGGTTGCTAATATGATTTTTATTTTCCATTTTTTTAAATTTTCATAAGGCTGCACCTGATGTTAATGTTATTGGTCTTTCAGACCTTTTTGTGAATATGTAGAGGAGCCACGAAGTGGCGAAATCAATAGCATAGGGTGAAACCCTATGATTTTTAAGGCAAAAGAGGGGAGCCCTGAAAGGGCGACATCCTTTATTCCCAAAGATATTTCTCGTCGTATTCAACGTTATATTTGTTTAAAAATGCCAGGTATTCTTCTTGGAAACTTCTTTTTTGATGGTATTCTTTTTGGTTGATGATATATTTTTTCACAATCTCTATTTCCGTAGGATTTACTAAAAAAGCACCGTATCCATTTTGCCAATAAAAATCTTTAAACTCGGTACCTTTTGTTTTTATCCATTTTGAAGAATTGGATTTTATTTCTTCAAGCAATTTCATGAGTGCGATCTTTTTTGATAATAAACATAGGATATGTACATGGTCTTTATATCCTCCAACTTGAATGGGGTTGCATTCTAAATTTCTGCATATCCCACCAAGATAACTGAATAATTCATCTTTAATAAAATCATCAATTACGGGTTGTCTATTCTTGGTGCTAAATACCAAATGAACATATATTTTATTTAATGATTGTCCCATGATATTTAATTTTAAGTTTATAAAATGATGTCGGTCTTTCAGACCTCTTTCTGTTATTCGTTATGGGGTTATTCTCTGTGTTCATAGGGCTTCACCCTATGTTGTTGATGTCGCCACTTCGTGGCTCTTTAATTATCAATTAACCGACAACCAACAACTGAAAACCATCAAACACCAACCCCTCTCGGCTCATACTTTGCCACCAATTCAGCAATGGCTTTGATGTGCGGTGGAGTAGTGCCACAGCAACCTCCAACGATGTTGATGAGTCCTTTCTCGGCATACTCTCGGATTTGTTCTGCCATCTGCTCCGGGCTTTCATCATATTGTCCAAAAGCATTCGGAAGTCCGGCATTGGGATAAGCGGAAATGGCAAAATTGGATTTGTTGGCAATGGTTTCCAAGTAAGGCGTAAGTTGTTTTGCTCCCAAAGCACAATTGAAGCCTACACTCAATAAATTAAGATGAGAAATAGAAATTAAAAAAGCTTCGGCAGTTTGACCAGAAAGCGTTCTGCCCGAAGCATCGGTAATGGTTCCGCTGACCATAATTGGAATTTGTATATTTCTCTCTTCCTGAATTTCATCAATGGCAAACAATGCAGCTTTGGCGTTCAAGGTATCAAAAATAGTTTCCACCAAAAGGATATCCACACCACCGTCCAGCAAAGCTTCTGCTTGTTGTTTGTAGGCAACTCTCAGTTCTTCAAAAGTGATGGCTCTAAAACCCGGATCGTTTACATCCGGAGAAAGAGATGCCGTTCTATTGGTAGGACCGATTGCTCCGGCAACAAATCTTGGTTTGTTGGGTTGTGCGGCGGTAAATTTATCGGCTACTTTTCTGGCAATTTTTGCAGACTCGAAATTGAGTTCGTATACCAATTCTTCCATGCCGTAATCGGCCATGGCTATGGTGGTTCCGGAGAAGGTATTGGTTTCCACAATATCAGCACCGGCTTCAAAATATTGTCTGTGTACATCGGCAATGGCTTCGGGTTGGGTGAGGGAAAGTAAATCATTATTTCCTTTCACCGGTTTTGGCCAATCTTTAAATCTTTCGCCACGGAAATCTTCTTCTGAAAATTGATGGCGTTGCAACATGGTTCCCATGGCACCGTCGAGGATGAGGATGCGTTGGGAAAGGATATTTTTTATTAGAGAAAGTGATTTCATAGTGTTAAAGTTATAAATTATCTAGTTTCAGAAATTCTTAAAATATCCCCAAAAACGCCTCTCGCTGTAACTTGTGCTCCGGCTCCGGCTCCCATGATGACAATAGGATTTTCGCCATAAGACTCGGTGTAAATTTCAAAAATGGAGTCCGAACCTTTCAGTTGGCCGAGTGCCGATTGAGCGGGAACGGTTATTAAATTGACATCTAAACTTCCTTTTTCTTGTTGAAGATCTCCGTGTAAATCCCCTACAAATCGAAGTACATGATTCTCTGGAAGGTTATTTTTTATATTTTGAAAATAATCATCAAGGTCGGCGAAACGGTTCAAGAATTCTTGTTTATCGATGTTTTGGAGGTTTTCTGGAATTAAATTTTGAATGTTGATGTCATCAAATTCATTGATTAAATCCAACTCTCTGGCAAGGATTAATAGTTTTCGGGCAACATCATTTCCGGAGAGATCTTCTCTAGGGTCGGGTTCTGTATATCCTTTGTCCAGAGCTTCTTGGAGAATCGTAGAGAACTTTTCGTTTCTAACAGAAAAATGGTTGAAGATATAACTCAATGAACCTGAAAATACGCCTTTTATTCGGGTGATGTTTTCTCCGGAAAGGTGCAAAAGTTTAATGGTGTCTATCAACGGCAGACCTGCTCCAACATTGGTTTCGTAGAGGTATTTTTTATTGTTTTTCTTCAGGATCTTTCTGAAGTTTCTGTAACTGGAAATGGATTGGGTATTGAAAATTTTATTGGAAGAGACCACATCAAAGCCATTCTCAGCAAAAGTAGGGTAGTGTTTTACAAAATCTTTACTTGCGGTGTTGTCAACAACAATAAGGTTTTCCAGTTGATTTTCTTTAACAAAATCCAGAATGTAATCCACTTTTGATGCCGTAGTCGATGATTTTATTTTTTTGAGCCAATCATTTCCCAAACCAAATTGATTCACGATAAGGTTTTTAGAATTGGCAATGGCAACCACTTTCAGATTGATGTTTTTTCTGGATAAAATTTCGGTAGAAGATTCCAGAATCTGATCTAATAACGCTCCACCCACATTTCCGTGACCAATGAGTGCCAAATGTACGGACTTTGCTTTACCAAAAATTTCGCTTTCAATAATGGCTTTTGTTTTTTCAAGCTGACTGTTTACTACAACCAAATTAACCCGACCGTCTATTGCAACTTGATTGAGCAACAGAGGGTAGATTTTATTTTTTTTGAGAGCAGTAAGGATTTTATTGAAATTGTCTGTAACAAAACCCAAGGCAGAGAGTCCTTCGATATTGAAAATGCTGTTGACAACCCCAAATTTTCTCTCTTTTTCAAACTCTCTTTCAAGGCAAGAAACCGCTTCTTTAGCATCTTTTTCGTCCACCAAAACGGAAATTCCATTTTCAATGGCTTGTTGAGAAATGATGCCCACGGATATTTTTTGATTGTTCAGAGCGTGGAAAATTCTAGAATCTATGCCGTATTGACCTAGGAAGTCTTGACCTTCGAAATTAATAAGTGCTTTGTTCTTGTAGATTGTAATGGTATTGTTGTTCATGATAATTTAAAATGGGGTTAAGGATTTGGTTGAGTTGTTCGTATTCTATTAAAAAGGCATCGTGACCGTGAATCGATTTTATCTCGTTGTAACTGATGTTTTTAATTTCTTTTTTTAATTTTTGGTAGGTATTTTTAATTTCAATGGCCGGGAAAAATAAATCGGAATCCACAGCAATAAGATGAATTTCAGCATCGGTATTTTTTAACAACTCAAGATTCGTTTGTATGCTGGTCAAAAGGTGGTTCATGTTTCGGTAGGCTTCTTTTTGAAATCTGTTTTTCAGGGCGTCTCCATGATGTTCCAACCATTCTTGGGATTTTAATTTTTCTTGATCCTGTTTTTCATTTTGAAATCTTTGGTTGATGGATTCTGGAGTTCTGTAGCACAGCATGGCGTGCATTCGTGCTTTTTCTAACGCATTTTCGGGTAAATCCAATAAAAAATTTTGGATGAGGCATTGTGCATTCAGCCAATCGCTGGTTTTGTCTGCTGTGGCAATAGGGATCAGTCGTTCCGTAATTTTAGGGTTTTGAGCAAGCATTTCCCAGCCAATCGCTCCACCAATTGATCCACCAATTATGGTGTGAAGTTTTTGAATGCCAAGCTTTTCCAATCCCAATCTGAAAATTTTTGCTACATCTTGAACGGTAAATTGAGTGATTTCAACAGAACCATAATGTTGATATCCATTTCCAGGAATATTGAAGCAAAGGACGGTGTATTTTTCAGTATCGATGGTTTTTTCAGGTCCCACCAAGGTTTTCCACCACCCGTTGGTGCCGGCAACATTGGAATTTCCGGTGAGGGCATGGTTGATGAGTACCACAGGTGCAGAATGCAAGGGTTGACCAAAAACTTCGAATGTGAGATTAATGGTAGAGGTTTGTCCCGAAAGACAAGTGTAGTCGGTGATGAGTAAGTGTTGTAGCATTTTTTATTATTTAATAATTCAACAATGAAAATGCTACATAAGAAAGTATGTAAGAAATGGATGATTGTTATCTTCTCCTCAATATTTTTTGGATAGAATTTAGCACCTTTTCGCTTTCGCGAGAGGTTGCCAAGGCTTCGTTGGGTCTATTCCCTCCACCTTTCTGGATAACATTTTCAGTATGTAAAAGAGCAATTCTTGACTGCAAATGTATAAAAGTTTTTTTAATATCATTAATTTTTTTAATATTTTTTTATCAGATCATGTTTTAAAAGCCTTTTTATTCCCTTACATTTGTGAATGGTGTAAAGAATGAACCATTTGTACTTATGAAAAATTTCAGTTCGGAGTTAGAATTCAAAACCGCCAGAAGCAGTGGTGCTGGAGGTCAAAATGTAAATAAAGTGGAAACCATGGTGACCGCCAAATGGTTGGTGATGAATTCTCTATTTTTCAATTTGGATGAAAAATTAAGAATAATGGAAAAATTGAAAAATAAAATTAATTCCGAAGGATATTTGCAAGTGATGGCGCAAGAAACCAGATCGCAGTTGGAAAATAAGGTTTTAGCCATCAATAAAATCTTGTTATTGGTAGATCGTGCTCTGAAAATGGATAAAAAAAGGTTGAAAACTAAACCCACAAGAGCTTCTAAAGAAAAAAGAATAGACCAAAAAAAACAACATTCTGAAAAAAAGAACAGAAGAAATTTCAAATTGGGTGACTGATGGTTATCCGATTATTTCAAATCGATAAACTCAAAACCGTAGCTTTTCCCATCGTGGGAATACGATTTTTCGATCTTCTCTCCGTTGCTGATGTTCAGGGGTTCTCTGAAAATGGGTCCGTCGTACACAAAGGTATGAAACTCGCCATTTTCACCACAAGGATCTACATTTTTTGGTAAATCATTGATAAAATCTTCATCGATGTCTCTTCCTAAAAATTCTGTCCCCAAAAATTCTTTGTTGATGCAGCAAACTCTCGTTCTGAAGCCCATTTCAATAAAGTCATGCACCAATTTTTTGGTGTCTTTTTGCCACAAAGGAAATTCAGCCTTCCAACCGATTTTTGCCAACTGTTTCTCCCGATACGCTTTCAAATCTTCCAACAAAATATCCCCAAAAGCCGAAGTCCTAACACCAAGTTTTGAGAAATAAGACAGCTGTTCTTCCATTGCTTTTTCATAAGCATCCATCTCCGTCGATTCTGGTACCTGCAACAAATGAAGACTAAGCCCAATGCAATCGGCTTGTTTTTTCAACAAATCAATGTGTACACCGTGCATGGAAATTCTTTGCATCTCTTTGTTGACCGAGGTTAATAAAGAAATCACCTCAATGTTTTTATTTTGTTGAAGCAGGTGCAAAGCCATGGCCGAATCTTTCCCACCGCTCCAATTCATTAAGATTTTTTCCATGATGATTTATTTAATATTGAATCCTTTTTTATTTGGATTTTTGCTTTGTTTGAGAATTAATTTAGTTTAGAATCCTTCAAGGATTTTAAATCCTTGAAGGATTGAGTTCAAAAAAAATTACTTCAACAGCAAACTCCCATCGCCGTAGCTCAAGAAACGGAAATTATTTTCCAAAGCATACTGGTAAATTTCCTTCCATCTTTCCCCAATCAATGCCGAAACCAAAAGCAGCAAAGTCGATTGCGGCTGGTGGAAATTGGTGATCAGACCTTTTACAATTCCAAATTCATAACTTGGGGCAATGATGATTTGGGTTTCTACGGAAAGCTCGGTTTCCTTGCGTTGTTTTATCCATTCGATCAAGGCCGAAACCGCATCTTCGGCACCGTGTCTTTTCATGCCTTCGTAAGGTTCCCATTGCGTCACCTTCAGTTGTTCGAGGCTGATGTTGGGTTGGTTGATGATTTTATTTCCCATCCAATAGATGCTTTCCAAAGTTCGTGTGGAAGTTGTCCCAACGGTGATGATCTTCGAATTTATTTTTGCTAGAAGTTGTTCAAGAAAATCTACAGAAATATTCATCACTTCGGCATGCATGTTATGACCGTCCATGGTATCGGATTTTACGGGCATAAAAGTTCCGGCGCCAACATGAAGTGTGGTGAACAATTTAGAAATTCCTTTCCTTTCCAAACGGTCAAAAATGTCAGGAGAAAAATGCAAACCGGCTGTGGGAGCAGCCACCGAACCTTCATTTTCCGAGTACACGGTTTGGTAGGTTTCCTCGTCGTGTTCGTCGGCAATCCTTTTTATGTAGGGTGGGAGAGGCGTTACTCCGGCAGCGTCAATCACTTCGCCAAACGAAATATTTTCAGGTGTCCAAGAAAATTTCACCACATAGGCATCACTTTGTTTTTCTACAATTTCCACAGAAAGTTCAACCGCAATCCCGTTGATGTCTAGGCTTTTGGTCAGTTGTTTTTCTTTCCATTTTCCGACTTTCCCGATGAGGCAAGTCCACAATGCGCTTCCTTTTTGTTGGAAGAAGGCTTCGTAGTGGGCATTTTCTCCATACGGTTCTAGACAGAACACTTCAATCACCGCTCCGGTGGGTCTTTGGAAAAATATCCTGGATTTGATCACTCGGGTATCGTTGAAAACCAGAACCGTGTCTTCTGGAAGTTGTGAGTCTAGATTTCTGTAAATATCTTGGGAGATTTTCCCGTTTTTGTACACCAAAAGTTTGGAGGTGTCTCTGGGTTCTGCCGGTGTGTAGGCGATGCTTTCGTTGGGTAAATCGTAGGTGAAATTTTCTATTTTTAATTCTCTGGGATGCATGGCGCAAATTTCGGTAAAAAAAATGAATTGGTTGTTGGTTGTTGGTTAATAGTTGTCGGTTGTCGGTTGTCAGTTGTCAGTTCCCCAAAAACTAAAAACCAAACACGAAACATTAAAAAATCCTATCTTTGCACCATAAAAATTTTAACATGAGCAATAGACCGATTTCTGAATTTTTAGAAAAGTACTATTTACATTTCAACGCTGCGGCTTTGGTAGATGCTTCCAAAGGATATGTAGCTCACCTGAAAGACGGTGGTAAAATGATGATTACCCTTGCTGGGGCAATGTCCACAGCGGAAATGGGGAAAATTCTTGCGGAAATGATCCGTCAAGATAAAGTGCAAATTATCTCTTGTACAGGAGCCAATTTGGAAGAAGATGTGATGAATTTAGTCGCACATTCCCACTACAAAAGAGTGCCTAACTATAGAGACCTAACTCCAGAGCAAGAAAGAGAACTCTTGGACGCTCACTACAACAGAGTTACCGATACTTGTATCCCGGAAGAAGAGGCTTTCCGTAGATTGCAAACGCACCTGGAAGATGTTTGGCATGCTGCCGAAGACAAAGGTGAACGATATTTCCCACACGAATTTTTGTACCAAGTAGTAAACTCCGGAGTGTTGGAGCAGTATTACGAAATCGACCCTAAAGACTCTTGGATCGTGGCTGCGGCAGAGAAAAACTTGCCCATCGTAGTACCTGGATGGGAAGATTCTACCACGGGGAACATCTTCACTTCCAATGTCATCAAAGGAAAATTACAAGCCTCTACCGTAAAATCCGGAATCGAATACATGATTTTCCTAACCGAATGGTACAGAGCAAACTCCGAAGGAAAAGGTGTTGGTTTCTTCCAAATTGGTGGCGGTATCGCCGGAGATTTCCCAATCTGTGTGGTACCGATGATGTACCAAGATCTGGAGTGGGAAGATGTACCTTTCTGGGCGTATTTCTGCCAAATTTCGGACTCTACCACTTCTTACGGATCCTATTCCGGAGCGGTACCGAACGAGAAAATCACTTGGGGGAAACTGGATATCGATACACCAAAATACATTGTAGAGTCGGATGCCACCATCTGCGCACCACTGATGTTTACCTACATTTTGGAAAATTCTTAGTAGAAATTCTTTTCCCAAGAAAAACAATCCACCTCAGCAACGCCCAAGTTGTTGAGGTTTTTTTTTTGTAGCCGGGAACCTGCTTTCCGTTGCAAGTCCTCGCCTCCATTGCTTTTCCCAAGCTTGGCTGTGGGCTTTCCACTGCAATCAGGGCTAGGGTTTTCGTCTGATTTTCAAGGTTTTCGCTTGATGGAAAAGTTCGTCAACCGTTCAAAAGTGTTAAATTTTACTCTTTATCTAATTGTCGTATTTTATTTATCCTAATCGTTGCATTTTTGCCGCTTAGGTTTATATTATTCACTTTTTTGTGAAGCATTTGCTTCTTTTCTAAAATATTTTCTTTTTTCTTTTGTTTTTTGTGGATATTATTTTTTATATTATTGTTAAATAGAAGGGTGTTTTCTTGAAAACTGTATTAAATTTTGTTTACAAATGGAGGTGTTATTGAATATTTCATATTTTTGTTTTGTAAAAAATTATTATTTATGCTAAAACAAAATTTATTCTATCGGCTTTTTGCCATGATTCTCCTCCTTTTCGGTGTATTGGGTTGGTGACAAACAACGGTATCTCATACCTTTACTGCAACTTCTGGTGATATAGATCCTAATATTGCGTTTACCACGCAGAAAAACGCATCTTCAAATAATCCCGCATTTAACACTGGAGATAATACATTAAGATTTTATTATGCAAGTAATAGTCCATACAATGGTGGTTCTATAACACTTACTCCTAAAAATGGGGCTACAATTACAGGTTTTAAACTTACTGCAACTTCAGGTTATACTCCAACGGTTCGATATCAGATAGATACAGAGGCTGTTGCAACTACCAACCACTCTGCTATACCAAGTGGGACGACCTACCCTGTGACTGGTATAAGTGCAGGTTCAAAATTAATTATCAGAAATGCTAATGCTTCTAATACTCAGTTAAGACTTACAGGGATTGAAGTTACTTATACATTGCCTGTTACTTGCACCTCTCCCGCAACGCAATCCACGACATTTTCTTCCACTAACATAAGTACATCTTCTGCACAAATCAATTGGGTCAGAGGAAATGGCGACAATGTATTGGTGGTGGCTAGAGAAGGTTCTGCCGTTAATGCTGCTCCTGTAAGTGGTACAAGTTATGTTGGAGACCCGGCTCTAGGTTTGGGCGACCAGATTGGTACGGGCAATTTTGTGGTGTACAACGGACCTGCAAATACGGTTACCCTAACCGATTTACTGTCCAACAAAAATTATCATTTGGCAATCTACGAGTACAACAACACAGGAAATTGCTACAATACAACAAATCCTTTGGTTGGGAATTTTACGACATTGGCTGCTCCGGCTGCATTCTATCGTACAACAGCTACAGGAAATTGGAATCAAGCTTCTACTTGGGAATCTTCAGTAGATGGAGTGACTTGGACTGCAGCAAGTAGTACTCCAAAAAATACAGACAATACCATTACCATTAGAAATGGACACACCGTTACAATTAATTCTTCTATAACAGCCGACCAGATTGTTATAGAAAACGGAGGTACATTATCAACTACTGCAGGTTTAACTCTTAATGATGGGGCAGGTGATGATGTTGAAATCCAAAATGGAGGTATTTTAATTTTAAAAGGTTTACCCACTTATCAAACTTCTGCCTCAGTAATAGTGAAGACAGGTGGTGTTATCAGTTTACAAGCGGGAAGTTTAGTGGGAGCAACTTCTGTTTTGCACACCAAAACAATTTATGAAAATGCATCTGTATTGGATTGGAATTCAACAGGTACTCCTGCAGCATCGGGAGTAACATATTTTCCAAATGTAGATGATTCTACAGTACCCATTTTTAGATTTTCAACTAATGCGTTAAGTATGGGAGGATTAAATCCAACTACCATCAATGGTATTGTGGAAATTGTAAATGGAGTTACAGCTTCTTGGGCTTCAACTGGAGTTAAAACAATTCGAAATGGAATAACTGGCGCAGGTACTATGACTCAAAATACAGCAGGTAAAATTGTATTTAGTGGTGCAAATTCATCAATCGGAGGTACTGCAACATTAAATTTAAATGAAAATAACGGTTTAGAAGTATCCGGAAATCTTGTAATAAATGGAACACTTGCCTCAGGTAAGGTTACCAACGACGGTACCATCACGGTAAAAGACGGTGCCAACTTCAAGCACAGTTCGTACAGCGGTTCGGGTACATTTACCTTAGAAAAAGCCACTACGGCAGATGCCAATAAATATGTATTCTGGTCTTCGCCGGTAGCTGCACAAAATATGTACAGCATCTATACTTCGCCTTCTCCGTTTGTTATGGCATACAATACGGCTACCGATTACTACGACACGCTTGCCAACCCAACTGCTGCTGCGTTTGGTACGGGGTATTCTGTAAAAGTGCCGGTAGCACAAGGTTTGGCCACCTTTACTGGGACGCCTAACAACGGGACGCAATCCGTAACCATCAACAATACCACCAATTCCAATGGCAATGCCTACAACCTGATCGGAAATCCGTATCCTACCAATTTGGATTTGGCAGCGTTTTACTTGGAGAATTTATCCAATGTAGGAGAGACTTTCTACTTCTGGAACTCTTCAACAGGAAACAATACAACACAGACGGGAGCTGCAACAGGTAACCCAGGTTGGGCGGTGTACAATGCCAATACCACCACTTGGAGTGCTGCTGCCTCTGGTAGCAACGAAATTATTCGCCCGGGACAGGCCTTTATTGTGAAAGGACTTACGACTTCTGTTGTTTTTAACAACGACATGAGAACGACAACCAATACGGGAGTTTCTTTCCTTAATAGAGCTGCAAATACGACAAACAATGGAAAATATTGGTTGCAAATGACCAACCCTGCCAATACCTATACTACCATAGCGGTTACTTACGGACAAGGAGCCAGCAATGCTTTTGATGCTTATGACTCTAAAATGATGTCGATTCCTAATGATGCCATCTATACAACGGTTTCCGATAAAAAATTGGCAATCCAAGGTAGAGCCGATTTTGTGAATACCGATATGGTGGTCTTGGGTAATAAATTTGCCGCTGCAGGAAATTATACCATTTCTTTGGCAAAAGTATCCGGATTGTTCGAAAATGGACAAGCCATCTACTTGAGAGACAAACAACTGAACACTTATACGGACTTAACTTCTCAGGCTTATACCTTTGTTTCAACCACAGGTGAGTTTACCAACCGTTTCGAAATCGTGTACCAACCTCAAGGTTCTTTGGCAACTGCAGAGGTGAAAAAAGACGAACTGAAAGTGTACAGAAATGCAGAAGTATTTGTCGTGGAAAATTCTACGAATATAGATGCTGTTGTGGTGTTGGATGCTGCTGGTAGAGTGGTGAAGTCTCTGAAACCTCTAGCGAAAAAAGCTCAATTCGAACTGAATACAAAAGGCGTTTACCTTGTAAAAGTAATCAGCGGTGGAAAAGAACAAACTAAAAAAATTATTAAATAAAACAATATGAAAAAGATACTATCACTCCTATGTCTTTTTGGATTTTTTGCAATGAATTCCTTACAAGCAGGTATTTTTGATGACGAAAATCCAAGTGATGAAGAAATGGCTGCTTACAAAGAGTACCAAACCATGGAAACCGATCCTGGAGCTCCGGGTGATGCTAATCCATCTCCCATCGATCAGTACATTCCTGTTTTGATCTTGGTGGCAACTGCTGTTGCAGGGTACGCAGTAAGAAAGAAAATTTCTCTTTCAGAACAATAAAAATCTTAATTTTCAAAGAAAGACTCACGAAAGTGGGTCTTTTTTTATGCTAAATTTGTGTTAGAAATTTCACAACAATATGGATGCTTATTTTAAAGAATCGGTTTACCAAATCAGTCGTTCTATCCCCAAAGGAAGGGTGAGTACTTATGGCGCGATAGCCAAAGCCGTAGGCTATCCCAACCTTTCCAGACAGGTGGGAATGGCGATGGGTCTTTGCCCAAAAGATGTCCCTGCCCATCGGGTAGTGGCGGCTTGTGGTGTGCTAAGGGTTGCTGAATTTCAAGAAAAATTAGAAGCTGAAGGTATAGAAATAAAAAATATGAGAATCCAAAATTTCAAAAATCTATTTTGGGATCCTTTGTCGGAAATAAAAGATCCAGAGCTTTAAAACTCTGGATCATTTCGATATGAAGAAGTGATTTGGGTTTGTGTTTTAAAGCTTTTGGAAACTTCTTTGGATAAAATCCGTAAGCTCTTTTCCTTTTAACAAATTCTGAGAAAGTTTTGCTAAATCTAAAGCGTACCCAATTTTGGCATTTTTCTCTTCGATATTTTCCGTTTTTAGGATTTCTGTAGCCAAGTCCGAATTGGCGTTCACCACCAAATTGTACATTTCCGGGAAGTTGCCCATCCCGAACATACCGCCACCACCAGTCGCTTGCATGTCTTTCATCCTGCGGATAAACTCCGGTTGGGTAATCATAAACGGCGTGTCTGTAGAATCTAAATCTTCCAACTGAACGCTGAATTTTTTATCGTTAACCGCTGTTTCTACCTCTTTTTTCAAAGATTCTTTTTCAGTATCGTTCAATTTTGCGATAACCGGTTCGTCCTTTTTAATCAAATTGTTGATATGATCGGCATCTACTCTCGCAAACTGGATTTTCTCTTTTGCAGATTCCAATTTTTGGATCAAATGCGGAACGATTGGCGAATCCAACAACAAAACTTCATAGCCTTTTTCTTTAGCTGTTTGGATGTAAGCGTGCTGTGCATCTTTATCCGAAGCATAAAGAATTACCGTATTGTCATTTTTGTCGGTTTGGTTGGTTTTAATTTTTTCTACCAATTCATCCCAAAGATAATACTTCCCATCCGTTGTTGGGTACATCGCAAACTTGTCGGATTTTTCGAAGAATTTCTCCTCGGAAATCATCCCGTATTCAATCACGATTTTGATGTCGTTCCATTTTTGTTCGTAATCTTCACGATTTTGGTTGATGAGAGACGACATTTTGTCTGCCACTTTTTTGGTGATGTAAGAAGAAATTTTCTTCACTGCACCATCCGCTTGTAAATACGATCTGGAAACATTTAATGGGATGTCCGGAGAATCGATCACGCCACGAAGCAACATCAAGAAATCCGGAACGATGCCTTTTACTTCATCCGTCACGAAAACTTGGTTTTGGTACAATTGGATTTTATCTTTTTCGATGTTTAGATTGTTGCCCAATTTAGGGAAATACAAAATCCCCGTCAGGTTGAACGGATAATCCACATTCAGGTGAATGTTGAAAAGCGGCTCTTCAAACTGCATCGGGTACAACTCGTGGTAGAATTTGGTGTAATCTTCTTCGGTGAGTTCAGATGGAGCTTTGGTCCACGCCGGATTGGGATTGTTGATGATGTTGTCCACCTCCACAGTTTCGGGTTTTGCATCTTCGGCAGCACCTTCTGGTAAAGGAAGTTCTTCGGTTTTAGTCCCGAATTTAATCGGCACCGGCATAAATTTGTTGTACTTGGTCAGGAGTTCTCTAATTCTGAACTCGTCCAAAAATTCTGTAGAATCTTCCGCAATATGCAAGATGATTTCTGTACCTCTTTCGGTTTTATCGGTTTCTTCTAGGGTAAATTCCGGGCTTCCGTCGCAAGTCCATTTCACGGCTGGAGCGTCTTTATAAGATTTGGTGATGATTTCTACCTCGCTCGCCACCATAAAAGCCGAATAAAATCCTAAACCAAAGTGACCGATAATCCCTGAATCTTTTGCTGTGTCTTTGTATTTTTCCAAAAACTCTTCGGCACCGGAAAATGCCACTTGGTTGATGTATTTTTCCACCTCTTCTGCCGTCATCCCCAAACCTTGGTCGATGATGTGAAGGGTTTTGTTTTCTTTATCTATTTTTACTTCAATCTTCGGGTTGCCGTATTCTACTTTGGCTTCGCCGATGGAAGTAAGATGTTTTAACTTTAAAGTTGCATCGGTAGCGTTAGAAATAAGTTCTCTTAGGAAGATTTCGTGATCGCTGTACAAGAATTTTTTGATGAGTGGAAAGATGTTCTCCACCGAAACATTGATATTTCCTTTTGCCATTTTATGTTGGATTTCTATGTTATATTTTTAGATTAAATTTTCCAAATCTTCACAAAAAAAATACCATCTTGTCAAAACTGACAGAATGGCATTGAATATTGAATCTCGTTTGATATATTTGCTAAAAAAAAACAATTGATGATTTTTAGAAATGATATTCAAGGACTTCGTGCCGTCGCTTTTTTATTGGTTTTTTTCTTTCACCTCAATTCGGCTTGGCTGCCTGGTGGTTTTCTAGGGGTCGATTTGTTTTTTGTGATTTCCGGTTATCTAATCACCTCAATTATTGTCAGCGATATACAAAAAGATCGGTTTTCTTTTTGGCAGTTTTATGTCAAAAGATTTTTTAGAATTGTACCCGCTTATCTGGTCATGATTCTTTTTGTAACCCTTTGCGGAGCTTTTATCTATATGTATGTGGATATGAAATCGCTGAAATACTATCTGAAAAATTCGTTCTTTTTCATGTCCAATACTGTTTTTTCTAATGGAGAATCGTATTTTGGAGCTAAATTATCTGAAAATCCACTTTTGCACACTTGGTCTTTGGCTATAGAAATGCAGTTTTATCTCTTGCTTCCCATGTTGGTGTATTGGGGAAGGAAATATTTGTCCTACATTTTTGTGTTTTTAATCGTGCTTTTTCTTTCGTATTCTACTTTTCAAATTTACGGACGAGGTCAACAAACAGAAATGTATTTTTCACTTTGGGCCAGAATTCCGGAATTTCTCATAGGTGGTTTGTTTGGTTTGTGGTTTAAAAATGGTTTGGATCTTGGGAAAGTAAAAAACAATATTCTTTCAGTCCTAAGTTTGATAACTTTATTGACTTGTTCTTATTTTATTACCGAGAAAACTCTTTTTCCTGGTGTTTTGGTAATGTTGCCATGTTTGGCTTCCGCCATGTTGTTGGTTCTGAAATCTCATTGTTTAACTTCAATTTTTACCAACAAATGGATGGTGAAAATAGGGGAATATTCCTATTCGCTCTACCTTTGGCATTGGCCAGTGATGGCTTTTATCCGTTACAAATACGAGAGTTATGAATTTACGCCCATTCAAATTGCAATTGTGATTGTTTTTACGATTTTGATGTCTTGGCTTTCTTATCGTTTTGTAGAATCGGTTTTTAGAAAAGTTTCTTATAAAAAAACACTGACCATTATTTCTGCAAAAGGAATTGTTGCTCTGGGATTCATTTATTTTTTACCCCAATTGACTGCACAAAACGCCATTCCGGATTATTTTTCCAAGCCGATTATGGGCAGGTCATCGCATTATGAAGGTAAGGTAGAAACGATGGGTGATACAACAAAAAATGATAAGATTTTATTGATCGGTGATAGCAATGCCTTGATGTTGAAACCGTTTTTTAATCAGTTGGGAAGGGAAAATGGTTTTTCATTTAGGACTTTAACTTGTGATGCTTTTCCGGCATTGGAAGGGGTGAGGTTTGAAGATGCAGAACCTACTCAAAAGAAAATGTATGAATGGTCCAGGTCTTTGGTCGCGAAAACAAAAAATGAGGTAGAAAAGGCCGATGTTATTTTTCTTTGTGCCATTGCATACGATATAAAACCATCGGTGAAAGAAGCGATTGATCATTTTTCAACCACCATTCGTCCGGATCAGAAATTGGTCCTTTTGAATAGTTTTCCGACTTTGGATATGAGTCCGCTTCGTTTGAACAACAGTTACATGAAAAAGATGAATGATGAATTTCAGGTTTGGCCAAGAACAAAAAATTCTGAAATAATCCATGAAATCATAAAAGGAAAAAAGAATGTCTTTTTTTATGATATTGGAAAAAGTAAAATTTTTGAAAAAGCACCTTATAAAAATGACAGCATCATGTACTACGACAAAGGACATCTCAATACCTTTGGTTCTTTGTGCTTGGCAAAAGATTTAAATTCGGATTTCATGCAATTTCTAAATGGGTTAAGAGAAAAAAAATAGGAAGTCAAATTTTGACTTCCCTTTTTTTTATGCCTTGTTCTTCAACGCTTCTTTTATTTTGTTTTCCAGTTCTTCTTGCAGTTCTGGATTGTCTTTTAGGACTTCTTTCACAGCATCTCTACCTTGTCCCAATTTGCTGTCTTCGTAGCTGAACCACGATCCGCTTTTCTTAACGATACCCATATCTACGGCAGCATCCAGGATTTCTCCTACTTTGGAAACACCTTCTCCGTACATGATGTCGAATTCCGCTTGTTTGAAAGGTGGAGCGACTTTATTTTTCACGATTTTTACTTTCACACGGCTACCAATGGCTTCGTCTCCGTTTTTGATTGGTGCTGCTGCTTTTCTGATGTCCACACGAACGGAAGCATAAAATTTTAGAGCATTTCCTCCCGTTGTGGTTTCAGGGTTTCCGAACATAACTCCGATTTTTTCTCTCAACTGGTTGATGAAAATTACGGTACACTTCGTTCTGGAAATGGTTGCCGTTAATTTTCTAAGTGCTTGAGACATCAATCGGGCATGAAGTCCCATTTTGGAATCTCCCATTTCGCCTTCAATCTCTGCTTTTGGAGTAAGTGCAGCAACCGAGTCAATCACCACAATGTCAATAGCTCCGGAGCGGATCAGGTTGTCGGCAATTTCCAAAGCTTGCTCTCCGTTGTCCGGTTGTGAGATGATTAAGTTGTCCAAATCGATGCCTAATTTTCCTGCATAATTTCTGTCGAAAGCATGTTCGGCATCAATAAAAGCTGCGATGCCTCCTTGTTTCTGAGCTTCTGCAATGGCGTGTAGGGTCAGTGTGGTTTTACCTGAAGATTCTGGACCGTAGATTTCGATGATTCTTCCTTTTGGATAGCCGCCAATTCCTAGGGCGATGTCCAAGCCTAGAGATCCCGAAGGAATGACTTCGATGGAATCGTCGATGGACGAATCGCCAAGCGTCATTACCGTTCCTTTTCCGTAGGTTTTATCTAGTTTTTCTAGCACCAAACTCAGTGCTTTTTTTTTGTCTTCTATGTTGCTCATCTGTTGATATTATTTGCCAAAAATACACAATTATTCATTCAAAAAAATGGAAATGTGGATAAAAAAATAACCTCTCAAATCGTCAAGAGGTTATGGATATGAAGAAATAAAGATCTCTTATAAAGTGGATGAATGGTACAATAAGTCGGTCAGTTTATTGGAGAATCCGGTTTCGTTATCGTACCAAGAAACGATTTTTGCAAAGTTTGGAGAAAGCATCATTCCTGCATGTTCATCAAATATCGAAGCTCTTTTGTCGCCTACGAAATCTTGTGAAACCACCATGTCATTGGTGTAGCCCAAGATACCCTTCAAAGCGCCTTCTGATGCATTTTTCATTGCTGCACAAATTTCTTCGTAAGAAGTTGCTTTTTCTAATTTAACGGTAAAATCGACTACGGAAACATCAACGGTAGGTACTCTAAACGAAATTCCGGTTAATTTTCCGTTAAGCTCAGGAATTACTTTTCCAACGGCTTTAGCGGCTCCTGTTGTGGATGGGATGATGTTGTTCAATGCAGATCGCCCACCTCTCCAATCTTTCATGGATACTCCATCCACCGTTCTTTGTGTTGCAGTGGCTGCGTGTACGGTTGTCATAAATCCTTCTACAATACCAAAGTTGTCGTGCAAGACTTTAGCAACCGGTGCCAAGCAATTGGTTGTGCAGGATGCGTTTGAGAAAATTGGGGTGTCTTTGTTCAGTTCATGATGATTGATACCCATCACAAACATGGGGGTGTCGTCTTTGGATGGTGCAGAAAGTACCACTTTTTTAGCTCCAGCATTTAGGTGGGCTGTTGCGGATTCTTTGGTTAAAAATATCCCTGTTGATTCTACGATGTAATCGGCACCAACTTCATTCCATTTGATGTTGTTGGGGTCTTTTTCTGCTGTAATACGGATGGTTTTACCGTTTACAACCAAGTTGTTTCCTTCTACATGGACTTCTCCGGAAAATCGGCCATGGACAGAGTCGTATTTTAGCATGTAAGCCATATATTCGGCATTGATGAGGTCATTAATTCCTACGACTTCTATATTGTCTCTTTCTAACATGGTGTTGAATACCAAGTTGCCTATTCTTCCGAATCCGTTGATCCCTACTTTGATTGTTGACATAATTTTTTTGTGTATTTAATTTCTATTTTATTTTATAAGGCCAAAACTTCTGAAATTAGAAGCAGGTCTTGGTTGATTTCGTTGTGTTTTTTGATGGCATCATCAATTGGGGTGTACACCAATTGGTTGGCCTGTATGCCTGCCATAACATTGGTAAGGCCTTTTAAAAGTCCAGTGACAGCACCGAATCCCAATCGGCTTGCCAATACGCGATCGGCACAACTTGGTGATCCTCCTCTTTGGATGTGACCCAATACCGAAACCCTGATGTCGTAATTGGGAAATTGTTCTTTGGTTTTTTGGGCCAATTCAAATACATTGCCCAATTTTTCGCCTTCGGCAACGACAACAATACTGGAGTTTTTTCCTCTTTTTTTTGCCTTTTCAAAGCTGTCCACCAACTGATCGAAACTGTCGTTTTCCTCCGGTATTAAGATGTCCACTGCTCCTGTAGCAATTCCACTGTTCAGCGCAATAAAACCGGCGTCCCGACCCATCACTTCAACAAAGAAAATCCTGTTGTGTGAGGTTGCCGTATCTCTAATTTTGTCGATGGCTTCCATGGCGGTATTCAGAGCCGTGTCGAAACCTATGGTATTGTCTGTACCGAAAATATCGTTGTCTATGGTTCCTGGGACTCCAATGACTTTGATGCCAAATTCTTCTGCAAAAATTTTTGCACCGGTAAAGCTGCCATCTCCACCAATGCATACCAAAGCGTCTATTCCTTGATCTTTGCAGTTTTGAAAGGCTTTTTGTCTTCCTTCATACGATTTGAATTCTTTAGATCGAGCCGATCGAAGAATGGTGCCTCCAAGATTAATGATGTTGCTCACGGATCGTGGTCCCATTTTTATAAAATTCCCTTCTATTAAACCATTAAAACCTTCTCGGATACCGATGCATTCTAATCCATAAAAGTTTGCTGTTCTTACTACCGCTCGTAGGGCAGCATTCATTCCTGGTGCGTCGCCTCCAGAGGTTAAAACACCTATTTTATTTATGATTTTTTCTCCCATATCTTTATTGTACTAACAAATTTAAGAAATATGAATAAGAATTCATGTTAAGATTTCGTAACACCAATCAACTTTCAACAAATGTTCGTTGAACGGTCTATTTCGCTCCACGAACTTTACATTTTTTTCTACAAGTTGTTGTATAATATCTATTTGTGAATGGATTTTTTAATCTTTTTTCATCTAATTAAAAGCAAAATAGAATTTATTTTCAAATTCTTATATTTGAAATCTAAATAAAGCAGAGAATTTTTAAAGTTATGATCTATTCATTAAGAGGAATTGTACAAGAGCTTAGTCCTACTTATGCCGTTGTAGAAGTGTCTGGGCTGGGATATTTTGTTGGGGTTTCGGTACAGACTTCTCAAAAGTTATTTCTTGGGCAAACTTGTTTTTTATACACACAGCAAATTTTTAGAGAAGATGCGCATCTCTTGTTTGGATTTTATTCTCGAGAAGAGAAGGAAATGTTCAACTTGCTTATCGGTGTGAATGGAGTAGGTCCGGCATCTGCACTCATCATGCTGTCTTCGTTGAGCATTCAAGAAATTGCATCCGGAATTATGTCCGGCAATGCTCTGATGCTTCAAAAAGTAAAAGGAATAGGCGCGAAAACGGCAGAAAGAATCATTGTAGAATTGAGAGATAAAGTACAGAAATTTGGTGCAATCGATGCAGCTGCAACGGTAATAAACAATAAAGTGAAAGACGAGTCGTTATCTGCTTTAGAGATATTAGGTATTCCTAAAAAAACCAGTGAAAAATTGGCCGATCGCTTGTTAAAACAAAATCCGGATCTTTCTGTGGAAGATTTGGTGAAACAAATATTAAAAAACATATAAGTTTTGGTGAAGAAAAAATCCATATTCTATAAGCTCCTTTTTTTAGTCTTCGTATCTTTTTCTGTTGCAGCTTTGGGACAGAAAAAGCCGGTTGTTGATAGTACTTATGTAAAGCAAAAGTACGAATTGCCCGATCCTACCACCTACGATGCCTATTTTGATATCCCGTCTGGGATGTATTTTGTATATCCAAAAATTGGAAATGTCATTTCCGGAAACGCCATTTCCATGACGCCTGAAGAGTACAGCGAATTTATGCGGTTGAAGTTGGCAAAAGAATATTACAAAGAAAAGTCCAACAAGTACAATCTAATGTTCAGAAAGGATAAATCGGATGCCCAAAAGAAAGGATTGATCCCAGCACTTTACATTAAAAATAAATTGTTCGAAAGCATTTTTGGCAGCAATAAAATCGAAATTATCCCCAACGGCTTTGCCTCATTTGATATTGGAGGTCTGTATCAGAAAATCGATAATCCTCTTATCTTACCACAAAACCGAACCAGTTTTGCATTTGATATTCAACAAAGAATTCAGTTGGGATTGTTAGGAAAAGTAGGTGAAAATCTTCAGCTAAAAGCCAATTACGATACCCAAAGTGGTTTTGCCTTTGAAAATAAAATGAACATGGTTTGGCAAGCCAAAGGGACTTGGAAAGATTTGCAACAAAAAGGACTCAACGATCCAACAACGGGAGGCGAAGACAAATGGCTGAAAAGATTAGAGTTTGGTAATGTCAACATGCCGCTTTCTACCTCGTTAATTCGAGGGTCGGAGTCTTTGTTTGGTCTGAAATCCGAATTTCAATTTGGGAAAACCAAAGGTACACTTGTCCTTTCACAACAACAAGGTGAGGCTAGAAATATCGTGGTGCAAGGCGGTGGCGTGATGAACACCTTCAAAGTAAATGCCGTAGATTATGAAGATAACCAACACTATTTCTTAAACCATTATTTTTTAAACAATTACGATGCAGCAGTACAAAATTATCCGCTCATCAATTCAAAAATTTCAATCACCCGAATAGAAGTATGGGTTTTGGATCAGGGAAATAGCAACCTGAGTAACCAAAAAAGTATTGTCGGCGTAAGAGATTTGGGCGATGGATCGTCCGGCTATCCCAACAATTCGCAAAATAATTTGTACAACAGTATCGTGGCATTAGGTCCTGGACTTAGAAATGTGGATACCTCCTACAACACCATCAATGGACAATTGTTGCCCAATGCAAACGGGGGAACTGAAAATTTTGTTGACGGTGAAAATTTCATCTTCAACAGAAAAGCCAGAAAACTGAGTCCAAACGAGTTTTCTTACCAAGCGCAGTTGGGATACATCTCCCTAAACCAAAGACTGAACGACAATCAATTGTTGGCAGTGTCTTATTCATTCACGGTGAACGGATCCAATACGGTCTACAAAATTGGAGAGTTTTCTGAAGAAAGTCCCGTAATTGTTTCAAAATTATTGAAACCGAATTCCATTGTGAAAACCACATCTCCAATGTGGGATTTGATGATGAAAAACATCTATTCTCTCAACACCAATAACCTGAACAGAGACGGTTTCTTACTGAATGTCTATTACCGAGATGCACAAACCGGAGGAAAGGTGAACTACCTCCCAAATACGCCCGTGCAAGATAAAATATTGTTGAAATTATTCAACTGGGACCGACTGAATACCAATAACGACATCCAACAAAGTGGTGGTGTCTTGGGCGATGGGATTTTCGACTTTGTACCTGGAGTTACCATCAATCCAGATAACGGGAAACTAATCTTTACCAAAGTTCAGCCTTTTGGTTCGTACATGGCTTCGGTATTAGGAACTAACGACCCACAATATGTCTATTCCGATCTTTATTCTCAACAAAAACAAGTGGCTGCACAAAGCAATTTGGCACTACGATATACTTTGGAAGGCCGCTTCAAGGGAACACAAGGTCAAGGGATTTCTTTGGGTGCCATCAATGTACCGCAAGGTTCGGTTAAGGTAACCGCCAACGGCGTTCAGTTGCAAGAAGGGGTAGATTTTACAGTGGACTATATGCTAGGAACGGTAAATATCATCAACGAAACGGTGAAGCAATCCGGACAAGCCATTAATATTTCTTTGGAAAATCAGTTGACCTTCAATACCCAAAGAAAACGATTTATGGGACTGAATTTGGAAAGAAAATTCAATGAACATCTAACCATTGGCGGAACGGTGGTCAATTACAGAGAAGTGCCACTAACCCAGAAAGTGAATTTTGGATCAGAAGCGGTGAACAATACCATGGCAGGGATGAATATTTTGTACAACAATCAATTGCCTTTCCTGACCCGATTGACGGACAAAATACCGTTTGTGAATACTGAAGCTCCATCCAATATTAATTTCAGAGCAGAAGCAGCCTATCTTTTGCCGGGACAAAATAGCGGTATCAACGACCAATCGTATATCGATGATTTTGAACAAACTTCTTCAAAAATTTCTTTGAAAGAACCCAATGCTTGGTCTTTAGCATCCAAACCGGAGAAAAACCAAAACGATCCTTTGTTTGCAGGTGCCGGTGCTGCCAATTCCTTATCCAATGGGAACGGAAGAGGCTTGTTGACCTGGTACAATATCGATCCACGATTTTACGGAGTGGGCGGAAAAGCTCCTTCGGGTATCGATGCAGCAGCCGTTTCTAACCACATTTCCAGAAGGGTGAAAATGTCCGAAATCTACAACTACAAAGATTTTGTAGCCGGAGATCAAACCTTTACCAACACTCTGGATTTGTCGTATTTCCCGGCAGAAAGAGGTCCGTATAATGTGAATCCAAATTCAGAATCTACACAACAACGATGGGCAGGACTTATGCGCCCGATAACGGTTTCTAATTTTGTGAATTCCAACATTCAATATGTAGAATTTTGGATGATGGATCCCTATGTAGATGGCCAACAGTTGGGTACTGCACCAAAACTTTTATTGCAATTGGGTAATGTTTCGGAAGATGTACTAAAAGACGGAATGATGCAGTATGAAAATGGCTTGCCTACACCGTCTACACCTGCAACGACAACTACAAATTCCAATTGGGGAATTCAGCCAAAACAAAATCCTATTTTGTATGCATTTTCCACCGAGGGTGCAGACCGTACCGCACAGGATTTGGGTTATGACGGCTTGGATGCCACAGGCGAAGCTTCTAGATATGGGATTAGTTTTACCAACCCCATCACCAATCTAGCCGATCCGGCATCGGACGATTTTGTATTTTATCTCTCGGATCAATTTACCGGTGCCATGGGATCTTCGGTAAGACAACGATACAAGTATTTCAGAAATCCAGAAGGAAATTCCAAGAGCAATTCTATGGAAGTGGCAACACAGACTCCGGATGCCGAGGATCTTAACCGCGACTATAATTTGGATCAAAACGAAAACTATAACCAGTACAACATCGACCTTAGCCCTACAAGTTTGGTATTGGGACAAAACCATATCGTGGATGTAAAAACGGTTCCGGTAACTTTCCAAAACAACCAAACTTCGACCTCTAAATGGTATTTGTTCAGAATTCCGGTGTCGGATTTTGTATCGGCAACAGAAGGTGGCGATGCCGATCCTGCCATTTTGAACAACATCCGTTTTGCCAGAATGATTGTGAAAGGTTTTGATCAACCTTCAACACTTCGTTTTGCAACCATGGATTTGGTGCGTTCCGATTGGAGGACTTACACCAAAAATATTGCAAAAGACAATTCGACATCAACCAACGAAGGCACTTTTTTAGTTGACAATTCCAATTTTGATTTGGGATCGGTTAATTTAGAAGAAAACGGACTGAACCAGCCGCCGTATGTTTTGCCTCCAGGAATTGAAAGACAGGTACTGAGCGGAACTTCCGGAGCGCAACGACAAAACGAAGCTTCGCTTTATATGAAGGTCAAAAACCTGGCTCAAGAAGCAAGAGGCGTATATAAAAATGTGAATTTGGACATGAGAAGGTACAAAAAACTGAAAGTTTTTGTACATGCAGAAAACCTAAACCAAGGTCAGACTTTTCCTGGAAATTACGATGGCGATGCCAAATTCTTTATCCGTTTTGGTAGCGATGCCACAGATAATTATTACGAATACGAAGCCTCGCTGAAGTACACCGACAAATTAGCGACTTCGCCTATGGAAATTTGGCCTTCCGAAAACGAAATGAATTTGGATGTACAAAATTTTGTTGATGCCAAGCTGAGAAGAGACAAGCAATTCTCCAACCAAATCATGAACCGTATCCAAGATATGGAATTTGGTGATGCGAATAGGAAAATATTCATCAAAGGTCGTCCGTCATTGGGAGGCATAACCACAATTATGATTGGGGTAAGAAACCTGAGCAATCGTGATCTTAAAAATTTGGTTTTATGGATTAATGAATTGCGCCTAGGCGAAATCGACAACAAAGGAGGTTATGCGGGGAATACCAGCTTGAATTTCAACCTTGGTGATTTTGCAATGGTGAATACTGCAGCCTCTTATTCTACTGTAGGCTTCGGAAACATCGACTCCAGACCTGCAGAAAGAAATCAAACGACGCAATCGGCATTTAACATCAATACGACCGTTAATGTAGATAAATTCTTACCGGAAAAATCAGGAATGAAAATTCCGTTGAATTATTCGTATTCTCAAACCATCGAAGATCCTAAGTACAACCCTTTGGATAACGATGTAGAGTTTGATAAAGCCAATAATAAAGAAGAACTGAAAAAAGTTGCGAGAACCTATACCCAACAACGAAGCATTGGAGTGGTTAATATGCACAAGGAAAAAACCAATCCGAACAGCAAACCAAAGTTTTATGATGTGGAAAACCTATCGGTAACTGCCGTGTACAACGACGATTTCTACCGTGATATTTACACAAAAAGCAACTACCGACAGTACCTAAAAGGGTATATCGATTACAACTTTAGTCCGAAACCTTGGGTCATTAAACCATTTGCTAAAGTTGGAGGGACCAAACCTTATGCTACAAAATATCTGAGATGGCTGAGAGAATTTAACCTAAATCCGGTGCCAACCAGATTGTCTTTCAGAACGGAAGTGGATAGAAATTATAACGAACTCGAGTTTAGAAACATCGATGCCTTGTTGAGTGGAAACGCCGGTGCCGATTTTGATGTCCTAAAAAATAGAAACTTCTACTTCGGGTGGCAATATGCTCTAGGATTTAACTTTACCAAATCACTAAAAGCAGAAGTCAATTCTGCCATGAGAACCATGAACGACAACCTGGATGTGAACGGCATGAACAACAACTCCATTTTCAAAGAGGTGTTCCGTGCAGGGAGACCGGTGTTGTACAATCATAAGGTGCAACTCAACTACAAACTGCCTTTTGAATATCTGCCGTACATGGATTTTGTAAATGCTGAGGTAGGATACGGGTTAACCTACAATTGGAACTCCAGATCGACTGCTCTTTTATCCAGTCCGGAAGGAAATTTGGGAAGCATCGGGCAGAATACCAATACCATCATGGCTACGGGTTCTGTGGATTTCCCTAAATTCTTGGGTAAGTTTAATTATTTCAAAAAAATATCCACCAAACTTCAGAAGAGAAAACAAGAAATGGACTCGCTGAATACGGCCTTCACCAAAGATTGGGAAAAGAAAAAGTATGTGCACAAACCGTATAAATTCAAGAATAAACTTACACCGTTGCAAAGCATAGCTTCTTTGTTTATGTCCGTTAAGCAGATTGACTTTAACTACAACGAAAACAACGGAACCATACTTCCGGGATTGCTGTCTGCGCCCAATTGGTACGGTTATGGACAAACGACAGGCGGACCTTCTTACGGATTCTTGTTAGGGTCACAATCCGATATCCGTAGAATGGCGATTGAAAATGGATGGGTAACAGGCTCTTCTCTGATGAACGATCCGTACTCTCAGATGTCCAATCGTAATTTTACCGCCAATGTTCAGGTGCAACCCATCAATGATTTTAGGGTAGATTTCAATGTACTGCACAACTATAACCGGACTTTTACCCAATCTGGATTTAATGTCGATGCCAATCCTTCAACACCGGAGTTTGATTTTTCTTTCGGAAACGATTCATTTACCTATTCCAATACCAGTTTTACGGCCAAAACAGCCTTCACAAACGGTAGGGATATCTACAACAACATGATTGAAAATTCAAAAATAATCTCTCAACAAATGGGAGGTACTTTGGATGCCAACGGATATACCCAAGGACACGGATTGGGCAATGCCTATGTGCTAATCCCGGCTTTCCGAGCAGCAATTGAAGGGCGATCTCCGGATGGACCTCTCAAAAATGCAAAGAAAACAGGCTTTCCTTTGCCTAACTGGAAGGTGACTTATTCCGGACTAAGAAATTTCCCATTAATCAACGGACAATTTTCTAAGTTCGACATCAACCATGCCTACACATCAACCTATACCGCAAGCGGAATACAGTCCAACATCGATTTCTACAACAATCCATCGGCTGTAGACATCAACGGTAATTTCATCAATCCATTTGTATATTCCCAAGTGGGTTATGTAGAAGCGTTTTCTCCACTTATCGGGATCGATTTTACCATGAGAAACAACATTCAATTCCGTGCGCAATACAACAGAGATCGTATGTTTATGCTGGGATTGGTCAACTCTACCTTAACCGAAGATTCCGGAAAAGAGTATGTGATCGGTTTCGGATACATCATCAAAGATTTTGTATTGGGCATGAACTATGGCAAGAATAAGAAAAACTACAAGAGTGACCTGAACATTCGAGGTGATTTTAGAATTAGAGACAACATCACCAACATCACCAATATCTTGCTGAACGACTCCCAAGTTACCGGTGGACAACGGTTATTTTCCATCAAGCTTTCAGCAGACTATAATGTTTCACAAAATCTTAACCTAAGACTTTTCTACGATCAGATGATGACCAAGTACAAAGTGTCAACAGCCTTCCCACTTTCTACCATCAGAGCAGGGATATCGGCATCTTTCACTTTTGATGGAAAAGGTTTTTAAGGTTTTTGAACAACTAAATTTGGACACATCAGTATATTTTAAATACATTTGTAAAAATAAATTATCTAAAAATGAATATACCAGCAGAATTAAAGTACTCTAAAGATCACGAATGGGTAAAGATCGAAGGAAATGTAGCAACAATCGGGATTACGGATTTTGCACAAAGCGAATTGGGAGACATCGTTTTTGTAGATGTTGATACTGTAGACGAAGATTTGGCGAACAACGATATCTTCGGAAGCGTAGAAGCAGTGAAAACGGTATCCGATCTTTTCTTACCGGTTGCAGGTAAAGTTATCGAATTCAATGAAGAATTAGAAGATCAACCAGAATTGCTAAACTCCGATCCATACGGACAAGGATGGATCATTAAAGTAGAAATCGCAGCAGATGCAGATCAGTCCGAATTGCTTTCAGCAGAAGATTATCAAGCTTTAATTGGATAATAACATAAAAATATTTCGTAAGATTTTGCCCATTTATTGGGCATTTCTTACCTATATGCTCCTAAAACCCGGAACAGAAAACCAAGAATACTTTTTTATGTTTTCTGGGGTCGACAAGGTATTGCATCTCAGTATATTCATTGTTTTAGGTGTTTTTTATCTTTTGGCATTTCCAAAAACAAAGACAACTCCCTATTTTCTCATCATGCTTTTCTATGCACTTCTCACAGAGTTTTTACAATATTATATGGATTTAGGTAGGCAAGCTGAGTTTTTAGACATCATCGCCGACCTACTAGGAACCGGGATTGCTTATATAGGTGTTCAAAAAATTAAAACATCATTCAGAAGTTTTTAAATCGATTTCATAATTAGTTGAAATCGATTTTTCATTTCCATACCTTTATCTCTCTACAATTTTTAGCAACAAGATTTCGTCACTCTTCATTACTCGTCCCGCTGTCCGCTGTATCTTTTGTGCCTGGGCTTTCCCAAGGCTTACAAAAGGATGCCGCTCCCATCGGGGCTAGGATAGAGGGACAGAGACCTCCAATCGGTCTGTGTGTTTAGTTTTATAGTGTTTGGTATATTTGATGTTTTTAACTTTTTTTCAATCAAAGTATAAAACAATAATATCTCTTTGATGCCCTCTCAAATATATTCCAGAAGAAAGATATTAATAAAACACTCCCCATCAATCAAACACCAAACACCATCAACCTTTTCCCCTCCTTCAAGGATTCCCCATCCTTGAAGGAGTTTATTCAGCCCACCAATAATTTCCCATCATTTAAAGCGATCCTACATCCCCATCAGCCATCAACCAAACACCATCAACCTTTTCCCCTCCTTCAAGGATTCCCCATCCTTGAAGGAGTTAATTCAGCCCACCAATAATTTCCCATCATTTAAAGCGATCCTACATCCCCATCAGCCATCAACCAAACACCATCAACCTTCCCCTCCTTCAAGGATTCACCATTCTTGAAGGAGTTTATTCAGTACCGCCAATAATTCCCCACCATTTAAAGCGATCCTACATTTCCATCCACCAAACACCAAACACCAAAAACTAAAAAAAAGGCCATCACAATCAGCGAGTTAAGAAAGATTTAAAAATAAAATAGGCGAAACGCTTGTTATTTAACATAATCTTTCTACTTTTGCAGTCCCGAA
>NZ_REFA01000017.1 GCF_003852705.1 Amniculibacterium aquaticum | reverse complement strand
ATTCTTTTGCATAGAGAAATTTGTAGTTATTTTTCCTCTAATATACTGAATACCAGTCTTTTAAACAAATAATTAACGCCTTTTTTTAAAGGTGTTTATCGATTTTTTTACTTTAAACAAGTTCATAGTCAAAATAATGTTATTTTTGAATCCATAAGAAGGTTTTTTGTTTTACAACCTCTAAGATAATTAGAGTTACTTAAATTCCTTCTTATTTCTTCTATTTAGGACGGGATTGTTCTTTTTAAAAATATTTGCTGAAGGTAAATTTTTTTATATTTTTGAAATGCAAAATTTTGAAAAACAAATTGAAAAACAATTACTAAAAAGTTAATGTCATTTTTATAACATGGAAAAACACCTATTCATATGAAGAAAAAAAATACTCTTGTCGTAGCATTGCTTGGGTTTATAAACCTATCTGCTCAAGAGGTTTTATGGCAAAAAGACGTTCAGTCTTCCACACAAGATTTTTAAAACCAAGTAACCACTACTATAGATGGGCAGTATCTCATCTCTGGAAGTTCTATTCAATCCAATAACCACGATATTTCTGCCAAAAACCAAAACACTGGATATGATTTCCATTTGGTAAAACTAAACCAACAGGGCGAACAGGTTTGGGAAAAGTACTTTTCGGGAAAAAACCATGATTTTATCGGATCAACTGTTGCCACTCAAGAAGGAGGATTTATTGTTTCAGGAACCACTTATTCAAATGTGGGATTAGATAAAAAACAAGAATCTAATGGAGGATCAGATATTTGGTTGATTCGCCTCAATGAATTTGGAGATGAACTTTGGCAGAAAACCATAGGAACTAGCTCTGATGAAGAATCACGAGCAGTTATTCAAACAACGGATTTAGGTTTTGTTATTGCAGGAAATGTTCAAAATTCTGCTAAGGGATATGGCTCCAAAGATGTCCTCATTATAAGACTGGATAAAAATGGAAAGGAACTTTCACAAATTATTTTGGGAGGTAAAGGCTTAGATGAAGTAGAAAAAATGATTCCCACCAAAGATGGAGGAGCATTACTTGGAATTTACTCCCGAAGTGATATAGGGGGTTCAAAAAAGACTGAAAATAATGGAGAGGGAGATTATTGGATTGTTAAGATTTCGAAGGATAATAAGGTTGAGTGGGAGAAAAATTTTGGAGGAAACGGGGATGATCATTTGAGAACCATAGCTTTAACTTCAACGGGGTATATTATTGGAGGCGAAAGCCGTTCCGAAAAATCGGGGATGATATTGCAACACCATGGGGAACCAACTCCCATTGGCAGGCGGTAACACAAAGTCTTGATACTGGAGGAAGTTCTGGTGGTGGTGGCGGTTTTGTCGCTACCAATCATTGGACAGGAAGTTATAGTTCCATGAATCCTGGCGGAACCTATAATCCTATTGGAGGCAGTGGAAGTTTGGTAGGCAGTTATGTTAATTTTTCTGGTGGTTTTCATCATGCAGGAGGTAATGTAAGTTATGCAAATGGTGGTTTTTATTACAACTGGTGGACTGGTGGCGGTAGCATACCAGGAGGAATGGATTTGGGGACTTGGCATAGAAAGTTTGTGAGTACCGCGGATAAGTTTGGGAATTGGACGGTAGGTGTTTCTAATAATATTGATTCTTTTTCTGATAGATTAATAAAAACAACTGTTGGCGAAGCTATAGCATTTACTGAAAAAAACTTTAACGGGGGTCTTGGATATACAGATGTAGCTGTAAAAGGATATAATAGAATCCCTAATGATTTTAAACGTAAAATGGCTTACGAGCTTTCTAAAATTACTAATATGAAGTCTGGGAAAATTTATCAAAACAGCAAGGCATTTATGAGCAAAGCAGGGAAAGTGGCTGGAAAGTTAGGTAAATTAAGTACAGCATTGTCTGCTGTTGCTGGTCTAGCAGATTGGTTAGATGATGGAAATGTAAAAACTTCTACAGCTGTAAATCTTGGTCTTTTAACAGTAGGTTTAGCTTTTCCTGTTACAGCACCATTTGTTTTAGCTTATGGGGTTTTAGATTATACTTTTGATATTGGAGATAAACTAGATGCTCAATTTGGCGGTATAAATACACATATCTATGATTAAATCAATAATAAAACAGTGGCTATTCATTAATTACTGTGGACAGAAGATAGGACAATTTAAAGGTGCAGATTTAAAGGAGTCTTTACTTAATATTACTACTTCCAATATTTCATTTGTTGTTTACGGAATTATTAGCCTTATATGTTTTGAATTAGGTTTTAGAAGCATATTTTCTATTATGGTCATAGCTGTTCCCTTTGAGTTTTTGGTTACCAGACGATTAATAAAAAAGTATATTTTGACAATTTTTTCTATGCAAGAACTGGAAAGTCTTTATAAGGTAACTCCTCGATGGAAAAGAATACTGTTTTTTATTTCGGCAATTTTCATTGTAATATGCAGTGTTGCTCTTTTTATATTGATACTTTCAAGTGCAAGATTTTTTAAATGATTAAATGTTTATGCTGCCCCCAAAAAATCGTACAATTTTTACAAATCAATTATTAATTAAAAGGATAAGTCAATAATGTTATTTTTGAATCCATAAGAAGGTTTTTTGTTTTACAACCTCTAAGATAATTAGAGTTACTTAAATACCTTCTTATTTCTTCTATTTAGGACGGGATTGAAGGTGCAACTGATAAAAATGGGCTAACAGCAGGTGATGTTGTTAAAGTTGGAATAGGATTGGTAACAACTTTTACCCCATATGGATGGGTATATGGCGCAATAGATTTGACAGTTGGCTTAACTACAGGTACTACATTGACAGATAGAATTGGAGCAGGTATTGATAATACAATTTTAGGAAGATGGTAATTATTAGAAAAATTAAGAATTTATTTGATTATATGTATTATCGTATTTATAAATTTTATTATAAATGGGATAAAGATACTGGCATTACAGCTGCAATAGGATTAAGTATGTTTCAATCCACATCATTAGCCGTTATAATAATATTATTTATTAAAATTTTATATAATAAATCTGAAATGGTAGGCAACTCAAAAAACATATCGTTAGGTTGGGGGTTGATATTTTTAGTGTTAACTTTTATTAACGATGAAATTTATTCAACAAAAGTTAAAAAAAATCTTGAAAACAAATGGAAACAAGAATTAAGTGAAATTAAAAAAAAACGAGGTTGGTTAATTTTTTCACTTTTATTATTTCCGTTGCTTATTCTTTTAATTTTAGGTATTTTGAATAAATATTGATTTTATTGATACGATAACAATGGAAACCAAACTTCTAATTTGGACAAAGGTGTTACAGGAATTACCTATAATTTCCTGAATCTTCCAATGGCAATAACTACCAATAACGGACAAAATGTTTCCTACCAATATAGAGCAGATGGCACAAAGATAAAAAAAGTAGTAGGCAGCAAAACCATCGATTATTTGGACGGATTTGTTTATGAAACCGTATCCAGTACTACTACATTACAGTTTTATCCAAATGCAGAAGGATACTATGATTTTAAAAACGCCAAGTATATTTACAATTACAAAGACCATTTAGGAAATGTAAGACTTAGCTATACCAAAAACAGCAGCGGAGCAGCGGTAGTGCTAGAAGAAAACAACTATTATCCTTTTGGGCTAAAGCACGATGGGTACAACACGGGGAATACCGGCAACCCGTCGTATACCCATAAGTATAATGGAAAAGAATTGCAGGAAAACGGCATGTATGATTACGGCTGGCGAAACTACCAACCCGAGCTGGGAAGATGGTTTGGCATAGATCAGTTGGCAGAAAAGTACCATAGCTTTAGTCCCTATGCGTATGTGGTTAATAATCCCATCATGATGATTGATCCCGATGGAAGATATACCTCGCAAATACAAAGCCTTAAAGACTCTATGCCCAATATTTATTCTGGATGGGAGTATGTAGAAGGAATTAATTTTGGAGATTGGCATAATTTTGCGAGTGGTGCCCAGTTTAGTGCTTTTGTACAATATGTCGCAGCCAATGGTGGCGGTGGCGGCGGATTTGGAGGTGGTTCTGGTGTTGGTTCTGGTGCTGCATCTGGTAGTTTCGGTTATAATGGCGGAAATTTTGGAAGCGGTAATGATGGTCTCAACACTATCGATATACCTGAAGTTATTGTTAGAGGAAAAGGTTGGGGACAACAATTGCAAGATCATTTTAATGCTTTTATGCATGATTGGAATTCTAAGTATGGGAATGATAAATACGGATGGGATTATGCTGCTGATAGATTATGGAATACTGCAAAACTAGCAGCCAACTCTACTGATTTTGTACATAGTGGTATGGCAGCAGCAAGCTATAGTAAATACGGTTGGTTAGATGCTAAAGGAAATTACCATAGGATGAGTGAACTAGCAAAGCAAGCTAATGGTAAATTCTTGCGAGGGGTACAAGGAAAAAGAATATCTGCTGCTACTGCAAAAGCATTTTCAGGATCATTAGGAAAAATAGCAAAAAAGGCAGGTTTTGCGGGTTATGTTTTAGATGGTGCCGAAGCAGTTTATGATGGTAAAATAACGGCAGGTGAAGTTTCCAAAATGACAATAAATGTTGTATCCGCATATGCGGGGCCTGTTGGCTGGATTTGGATGGGCGCAGATATTGGGGTTGCATTTTTTAATGATGGGAAGGGTCTAAATGATATGATAGCTGAGGAAATCGATAATAGTTTAGGAAATAATGCAACATTAATTAAATTTTAATTTACACATGGAAAAAATTAAAAAAGTATTTAGATATATTTATTGGATATTTGCACATCAGAATTACAGGATTTTTGGGGAGAGCGGAGATAATGGGGTGTATGTTATCGCCATTTTTATAATGTCCATAATATTTTTTTTATTTTCTGTAATTAGGGTACTACTCTTTGATAACGAAAGTTTCACAGATGTTTCCGGTTATAATTTTAAAAATATTTTTAAATTATCATTTTTAATTATCGGATTTACAATATATTATGTTGTAAGAAAGAAAACTAAACATATTCCAATAAAAAATAATCCAGAATTTTTAAACATAAGTAAAAAGAAAAGGATATTCCATACTATTATATTTTTCATATTATGGCTGTTTTCTGCAGTTTCTTTTGTCTTTATATTGAACCTTGCAAACCAATGATATTGTATCAAAGTTCGCAGCTTTAAATATAAATCCTTTTTAAAATATGAAAAAAATTAAAAAATTTTTCAGATACATTTATTGACTTGGAGCCAACGTACAATATTAATACTTTGGTGAGAGTGGAGAAAATGGTATATATATAATAGTAATGTTAGTAATTACATTTTTATTAAATATTTTTGCTTTTTTAAGAGTTCTAATTTATGGACATATTAGTTTAGGAAAAACATCAGTAGTTGAAAAATTGATAGTTGTTTTTAGTGTTTTATTATTGAACTTGTTTAAAGTAAAAAAATCGATAAATACTTGTAAAAAAAGGCATCAATTACTTGTTTAAAAGACTGGTGCTCAACATTATTACAAATCAATTATTAATTAAAAGGATAAGTCAATAATGTTATTTTTGAATCCATAAGAAGGTTTTTTGTTTTACAACCTCTAAGATAATTAGAGTTACTTAAATACCTTCTTATTTCTTCTATTTAGGACGGGATTGATCCAAGTACAATTCAAAATTTTACTTGGATGCTTCTGCCCATTTTTCGAAAAATTCTTTCACTTTATCCACACTGTATCCTTTGCCTTCCTCGAAACCAGAACTCTCTTGTACATGGATCATTTCTCCGTTTTTATTCAGAATAATAAATACAGGATATCCGTATTTTTCTCCTGGATTACCGTACTTTTCGAATAGTGCTTCATTTTTATTATCCGGAGACCAATTGAGGTGATAGTACAAGAAATGCTTATCCACAAATGATTTTAACTCTGGAGTATCTTGAACAAATTGGTTAAAGCGCAGACACCAAATGCACCAGTTACCCCCGGCTTGCACGATGATATTCTTATTTTCAGCTTGAGCTTTTTCTATCAATTTCGACAATTCAACCTCTGCATTTTCTTTGGGATTATACGGTTTTATCAACCTCGCTTTTTCAGCTTCTAGAGCTTTCTTTTTCTCGGCAACCGACAATTCTACTTTTTTTTCATCTTTCTTTTTCTGAGCCTGAACCGACAAGCCTAGCATGACGAAAGAAAGAACAGCTAATTTTAAAACAGTATTTTTCATAATTTTTTATTTTTTTTAACAAGACCAAAAGTACAATTTAAAAAGAATTTAAACTTTGGTATGATGGATAATTCTTTAAATTTGCAATTGCATATGAAATTATTGTTCCAAATTGTTTTACTGATCTCCAGATTGCCGTTAAAAATTCATTATTTTTTTTCGGACTTTCTATTTTACACCAATTATTATTTGGTAGGTTATCGTAAAAAAGTGGTGTACAACAACTTGAAAAACTCTTTTCCTGAAAAGTCAGACCAAGAACTAAAATCCGTTAGTAAAGCTTTTTTTAGAAATTTCACCGATTATCTTGTAGAAACGGTGAAATCCTTTACCATTTCTTCAAATGAACTTAGAGTTCGAGTTCAGCACATCAACCAAGAGGTTTTTCATCAAGCAAAATCCGAAGGGAAAAATATCATTTTACTTACAGGTCATGTATTCAACTGGGAGTGGTTCAATGCTTTATCTACAATTTTACCTCAAAAAAACACCTATGCTGTTTACAGAAAAGTGAACAATTCTTTTTGGGAAGATCAGATAAAAAAAATCCGTGGAAACTACGGAAACCAAGCGATTGAAGCCAACGATGTACTAAAACACATTTTTAGAAACACCAACGACGGCAATTCGGTCTACATGTTTGTTGCCGATCCCAGTCCGCATGTGGATATGGTCGATTATGGAGTGAATTTCCTGAACCAAAGGACTCCTGCTTTTATCGGTTACGACAAATTGGCAACCCGAATGGATTATCACTTTATCTATTGTGATATGAAAAAGGTGAAGCGAGGCTATTATCAAGTCAATTATTATCGAATTTTCCCGGATGGCGAAAAATTTAAAGAATTTGAAGTGGTCAATAAATTCCACAGAATGTTAGAAGCAACCATTAGAAAAAATCCGGACAATTACCTGTGGAGCCATAGAAAATGGAAATACCAACACGCCATCAAAAGAATGGAAAATCTAAACTAAATCCTTAAAAAATTTGAAAAGACTTGCTGTTGTTATCCTGAATTGGAACGGAAAATCGTGGTTGGAGAAATTTCTACCCACTGTGGTAGAGCATTCTAAAACTACAGACATCTACATCATAGACAATGCTTCTACGGATGACAGTTTGGATTTCATCAAACAAAATTATCCTGAAATAAAGATCATCGTAAACAACAAAAACTACGGATTTGCAGGGGGATACAACGAAGGTTTAATGAAAATAGATACTGAGTTTTATTGCCTGCTCAACTCGGATGTAGAAGCTACGGAAAATTGGATTGATCCTGTTATCGCTCTTTTCGACAAAGACCAAAACATCGCTGCTGTACAGCCAAAAATAAAATCGTATCACAATAGAGACCATTTCGAATTTGCAGGAGCTGCCGGTGGATTAATCGACAATTTGGGATATCCCTACTGTCGCGGTCGTGTTTTTGACCACTTGGAAAAAGACCTTGGGCAATTTGATGACGAAACGGAAATCTTCTGGGCCTCAGGTTGTGCTTTATTCATACGGTCTAAAGATTTTTGGGATCAAAAAGGATTTGACGCCCGCTTTTTTGCCCATCAAGAAGAAATTGATCTTTGTTGGAGGCTTATCAATTCGGGGAGAAAAATTTTTTATACTTACAAATCTGAGGTTTACCATGTAGGCGGTGGGACGCTTAACAAACAATCACCACAAAAAACCTACCTCAACTTCAGAAACAATCTGAGCATGATGCTTAAAAACTTACCTTTCCCACAGGTGTTTTTCATCATTTTTATACGACTTTGCCTGGACGGTCTTGCAGGATTGCATTTTTGGAAGCAAATGGGATTTTCACATCTTTGGGCTGTGGTACGAGCACATTTCGCATTCTACGGCCAAGCTTTACAAACTTGGAAACTTAGGCAAAAATCACAAAAAAAGAAATTCTACAACAATAAATACTTAATTTTCAAGCATTTTTTAAAATAAAAACCAAATGATTAATTTTTGTGCAATAGATTTTGAAACGGCTACCCATGAAAGAAATTCGGCTTGTGAAATCGGAATTTCTTTGGTGGAAAATGGAAGCATTGTATTGTCGAAATCTTGGTTAATAAAACCACCCAGTTTCCCCTACTTCAACCGACACAACATTGCAGTACACGGAATATCTCCGGACGATGTGGAAAATTCAGAAACCTTTGAAGGCATTTGGGCAGAAGTACAAAATCTTATTGGCAACCACATGCTGATCGCACACAATGCGAGTTTTGATGCCGGTGTACTTCGAGCTTGTCTGGATTATTACAACATTCCTAAGCCCAGCATCAATTATCTTTGTTCTTTACAAATTGCAAAAAAATCTTGGCTTGGACTCAAGAGTTATGGTTTGGGCAACCTTGCACAAGTTCATCAAATTGACTTCAAACATCACAGAGCAGGCGATGATGCCGAAGTTTGTGCTAAAATTTCTCTATTGGGCTTTCAGCAAATGTTGCTTAGAAACAATGAAGACATCCACTCGTGTTTTAAAAACAACATTAAAATTTTGTAATTAATTTACTTGTTTATTTACAAAAAAATATTAATTTTGCCGACTGTTATCCAACCTCTGACGAAAGCCGTGAATGTTGTTTGACTTTAACATTTTATATTATATAAAAATGGATTTATTAAAGTATGTACAAGATAAGTACATTGCGAAAAAAGAATTCCCTGCATTCAAAGCAGGAGACACAATTACTGTGTATTACGAAATTAAAGAAGGTAACAAAACAAGAACTCAGTTCTTCAAAGGAACTGTAATCCAGTTGAGAGGTACCGGAGCTACTAAAACTTTTACCATCAGAAAAATGAGTGGTGATGTTGGTGTAGAAAGAGTATTCCCGATCAACCTACCTGCTTTACAAAAAATTGAAGTGGACAGAAGAGGTAAAGTTAGAAGAGCAAGAATCTACTACTTTAGAGCTCTTAGAGGTAAGAAAGCTAGAATTAAGGATGTTCCTTACAAAAAGTAATCTTTCCCCAGAAGAAAAAATGGACCGTCAAATTTTTGACGGTTTTTTTTATGCTTCAAATAAAAAGTTAAACAATATTTAATTTAGGGTGATTTTCCTCTTTTGCGAAGATTAAAAAGCTTATACATTTGACACATACTTTCTATTTTCTTCAAAACACAAGATGATGACTAATAAAGCCGGTAAATAAATGCCGGCTTTATTTTTTTATTACTGTTGCTCCTATTAAATTGCTACGGGCGCTTTAATTCCTGGATGTGGATTGTAATTTTCCAAAGTAAAATCATCATAATCAAAATCGAAAATGGATTTAATATTTGGATTTAATTTCATGGTTGGCAACTCTCTCGTTTCTCTAGAAAGTTGTCTTTTTACTTGTTCGAAATGATTGTTATATATATGAACATCGCCGAAGGAATGTACAAAATCTCCCAATTCTAGTCCACAAACTTGTGCCACCATCATTTGTAACAATGTATAGCTTGCAATGTTAAACGGGACACCAAGAAATACATCTGCAGATCTTTGGTAAAGCTGCAAAGACAATTTACCATCGTTCACATAAAACTGAAAAAAGGCATGACAAGGTGCCAGCGCCATTTTGGGCAACTCAGCAACATTCCAAGCAGAGACGATCAATCTTCTGGAGTCCGGATTTTTTTTAATTTGGTCGATAACTTCAGTAATCTGATCCACAACTTTTCCATCTGCACCCAACCAACTTCTCCATTGCGCACCATAAACCGGTCCCAAATCTCCGTTTTCATCAGCCCATTCGTCCCAAATACTTACTCCATGATCTTTCAGATATTGGATATTGGTATCACCTTTCAAAAACCATAACAATTCGTAAATTATTGATTTAAGATGCACTTTTTTGGTCGTTACCAACGGAAAACCTTTGGACAAATCATAACGAAGCTGATACCCAAAAACACTTCTAGTACCAGTACCCGTTCTGTCCGTTTTGTCGGAACCGTTGTCCAAAATATGTTGTAATAAATCAAGATAATTCTGCATGGCTTTTTTTTAAGATGAAAAAATTAAAGATTCTAAAATTAATAAAATTTTGAAACTAAAATTAAGAGCTCGTTTAAAATTTTACCGAAATTATAATTCGGCTATTTCTAATCTTTCTTATCTGCCTTTTTGTATAGATATAAAATTTAAACAGGTTCTTAATTTTTGTATTCACTGATAAAATGAAGCTTCACATTTGGGAATTTTTCCTGAGTCATGTGAATGGTAAAAGAAGAATCGGCCAAGAAAACCAATTGGTTGTACTTATCTCTAGCTAAAAATCTTTGTTTCAATCGAGCAAATTCTCGGAATTCTTCAGATCTCTCATCGGCTTCTACCCAACACGCTTTGTGCATTGAAAGGGTTTCGTAGCTGCATTTAGCGCCGTATTCGTGTTCCAATCGGTATTGGATTACTTCGTACTGCAAAGCTCCTACGGTACCAATAATTTTTCTACCGTTCATTTCTAAAGTAAACAGCTGTGCGACTCCTTCGTCCATCAACTGGTCGATTCCTTTTGCCAATTGCTTCGCTTTCAAAGGATCGGTATTGTTAATGTAACGGAAATGTTCCGGTGAGAAGCTCGGAATTCCTTTGAACTGAATTTTTTCTCCAGCCGTCAAAGTATCGCCAATTCTGAAATTTCCTGTATCATGAAGCCCAACGATATCTCCAGGGAAGGACTCGTCCACCACTTCTTTTTTATCTGCAAAAAATGCATTGGGCGAAGAGAATTTCATCTTCTTTCCTTCTCGTACCAAAAGGTAGTTTTCGTTCTTTTTAAAAGTTCCGGAAACAATCTTCACAAAAGCCAAACGGTCTCTGTGCTTGGGATCCATATTGGCGTGAATTTTAAATACAAAACCTGTAAAATTCTTTTCTTCTGGCTTTACAATTCTTTCTTCCGTTTCTTTAGGTTGAGGCATCGGAGCAATGTCGATAAAGGCATCCAACAATTCTCTAACTCCGAAATTATGCAATGCCGAACCGAAAAATACCGGTTGCAAATCGCCTTTCATATAATCGTCTCGGTTGAATTCTGGATAGACAGATTCCACCAATTCCAATTCGTCTCTTAGGGTTTGTGCCGCTTTTTCCCCAATCATTTCATCAACTTGGGCATCGGCAACATCAGTTATCCTAATGGATTCACCAATTTTTTGTTTTTTTTCTTCCAAGAAAAATTCAATATTTTTCTCCCATATGTTGTAGATCCCTTGGAAATCGGCTCCCATACCAATAGGTAACGAAAGAGGGCAAACGGTAAGTCCCAATTTTTGCTCCACCTCATCCAAAAGATCAAAGGCATCTTTTCCTTCCCTATCCAATTTGTTGATGAAGACCAGCATTGGGATGTTTCTCATACGACAAACCTGTACCAATTTTTCAGTTTGCTCCTCAACCCCTTTGGCAACATCAATCACCACAATAACAGAATCAACCGCTGTTAAAGTTCTGTAAGTGTCCTCAGCAAAATCCTTATGTCCAGGAGTATCTAAAATATTAATTTTATGATCCTTATACTCAAATGCCAATACCGAAGTCGCAACAGAAATCCCTCTTTGTCTTTCGATTTCCATAAAGTCGGAAGTCGCTCCTTTCTTTATTTTATTGGATTTAACTGCACCCGCTTCCTGAATTGCTCCCCCAAAAAGGAGTAATTTTTCCGTTAAGGTAGTTTTTCCGGCATCGGGGTGGGAAATAATTCCGAAGGTTTTTCTCTTGGCAATTTCTTGTAGTAAAGACATTATTTGAAATTTTGTATATAAAATTGTTTGCAAAAATCGTGATTTTTAACGAGATGTGAAAATATTGAAGCGGTTAGAATTTTGCTTTTTTTTAGTTTTTTGACTTTCAAAAAATTATCTTTGCGTATATTTTTAATTTACTCCATGATTTCAAACGAAAACACCGTCCAACATCCAAATGCAATCCCACCTTTCAAAATGGGTTGGTCAGAAATATCCGTTTTGGCGGGAGGCTTTATCTTTGGTCAAATAGCAACCGGCATCTTGGCATTAATCCTTGGAAGTGCGAGCGATGAAAATGTACTAAAATCTTCTTGGTTTATGCCCATTGCCTATCTTTTTACCATGGGTTTCCCTCTGGTTGTATTCTATTTCACTTTATTAAAACCCAAAGGATTTTCCTTTCCCTTACCGTTGAAAGGTTCAAATTTTATCGTTTCTATTTTGGCTTTAGCGATGATGATCGGGATGATGTTGGTCTCGGAATTCATCGTTTCTTTGATCCCAATTTCCGGACCTTGGTTTGGTTCATGGTACGAAAGTTTCTCCGAGCAAATGGAAAGCATCTCTACATCAACCATAAGTATGGTCGTGATGACGGTCGTTTTTGCACCCATTTTAGAAGAATTATTATTCCGAGGAATTATCTTGAAAGGAATGCTGAATAAGGGTGTTAATCCCAAAAATGCCATACTCATTTCGGCTCTTATATTTGGAGCCATTCACGGTTATCCTTGGCAAGCCGTAGGTGCTTTTTTCTTGGGAATTATTCTGGGGTGGATTTATGAAAGAACAGAATCTCTGCTCTTGCCCATTATGCTTCACGCATTCAACAACGGGATTGCGTCCATTATGATTTCAAATCTGAAAACAGAAAGTTTTTCCGCTGCTCTTCATACTTCAGACTTTATCATTTTAGCGATAGGTGCAGTGGTCTTATCCATTTCTGCCTATTATTTTTATCAAAAAACAAATTCGAACACTACTAATTTTCTATCAAAATAAACATGAAAAACCTTTTAGTTGCCACTCATAATCTTCATAAAAAAGAAGAAATTCAACAAATTTTAGGAAAAGATTTCTTGGTGAAAAGTCTTTCAGATTTTGACCTTCACGATGAAATTATCGAAGACGGATTAACTTTTGAAGCCAATGCCCAGATCAAAGCGCAATACTGTTTTGAGAAAACCGGAATTCCTTCTATTGGTGACGATTCTGGACTGGTAATAGAAGCCCTAGACGGAAGACCTGGTATTTTTTCAGCTCGTTATGCCGGAAATCACGATTTTGAAAAAAACATATCCAAAGTTTTGGGCGAAATGGAAAATGTGGAGAATAGAAAAGCGTATTTCATCACCGTTTTATGTCTTTTTGATGAAAACGGAGCACAATTTTTTGAAGGTACAGTTCATGGAAATATCCTGACTGAAAATAAGGGGCATCAAGGTTTTGGATACGATCCGATTTTCGTTCCGGAAGGTCATGAAATCACTTTTGCAGAAATGCAACCCGAAGAAAAAAATAAAATTAGCCACAGAAAAAAAGCTTTTGACAAATTTTTAAAAGTCATAGCTGAATAAAAAAACATTACAAATTTTGAGTACTAAACTTACAATATTGGGTTTCAATTCGGCCATTCCGACCGTTAATTCTTCGCCAACAGCACAAATTTTGGAAATGGAAGAGCGACACTTTCTGATCGATTGTGGCGAGGGAACCCAAGTACAACTGAGAAAGGCAAAAGCCAAATTTTCCAAGATCAACAACATCTTTATCTCCCACTTGCACGGAGATCATTGTTTTGGTCTGCCGGGGCTTATTTCTTCATTTAGATTATTGGGCAGGGAAACGCCTTTGCACATTTATGGACCGAAAGGTATAAAAGAAATGTTGGAAACCATTTTCAGACTTTCAGAAACCAACAAAGGCTTTGAATTGGTGTACCATGAATTGAGTTCAAAAAACTCAGAAAAAATTTTTGAAGACCAAAGAATTGAGGTTTTTACCATTCCGCTCGATCACAGAATCTATTGCAACGGCTATCTTTTCAAGGAAAAACCAAAGGAAAGACACCTGAACATGGTGGAAATTTCAAAATATCCGGAAATTGAAACCTGCGACTACCACAACCTCAAAAGAGGAAAAGATTTTGTACTGAGCGATGGTTTTGTACTGAAAAACGAAAGCCTTACAACAGAACCCAGCCCTTCGGTTTCGTATGCTTTTTGCAGCGATACCCGATATTCAGAAAAAATAATCCCTACCATCAAAGGTGTTGATGTCTTGTACCACGAAGCCACTTTCTTACACGATCTAAAAGAAATGGCCGATTATACCGGACACTCCACAGCTTTGGAAGCCGCTACGATTGCAAAAAAAGCTGAAGTTGGCAAACTGATTTTAGGACACTTTTCCAACCGATATTTGGACACTTCCGTTTTCAAAGCTGAAGCCCAAACGGTATTTGAAAATTCAGTAGTTCCAAAAATTTTAGAGGAATTCAAATTTTAATTTGATGAAATTAGAAGAACTAAAAATTTTCTTAGACGAAAAAGAAAATCTTTACAACCGTCCCGATTTTATCGAAAACGATCCAATACAAATTCCGCATCTTTTCACAGAAAAACAAGATATAGAAATTGCAGGATTTCTTGCATCCATCATCGCTTGGGGCAATAGAAAATCCATCATCAACGACGCACATAAAATGTTGAATTTCATGGGAAACTCGCCCTATGATTTTGTAATGAATTTCACCAAAAAAGATTTGAAAAACCTGTCGGACAAAGCCATTCACCGGACTTTTTCAGCCGAAGACTTCCAATCGTTTCTGTGGAATTTGAAAAGAATTTATCAAGAAAACAACAGCTTGGAAACTTTGTTTCTGTTAAATGATAACGAAAGCAATTGCTACCACAGCATCGAAAGGTTTAGAGTCTCATTTTTAGGTGACAATCTTTTGCATCGATCCCAAAAACACATTGCATCACCGTATAAAAATTCATCTGCAAAAAGGCTGATGATGTTCCTGAGGTGGATGGTAAGGCAAGACAAAAAAGGAGTTGATTTTGGTATTTGGAAAAGCATTTCACCATCGGTTCTATCCATCCCACTCGATGTGCACACCGGAAACATCTCCCGAAGACTAAACCTAGTCCATAGAAAACAAAACGACTGGAAAACCGTGGAAGAACTGGACAAAACTCTAAGAATCCTTGATCCAAAAGATCCCGCGAAGTACGACTTTGCCTTGTTTGGTTTGGGAGTTACTGGGGAGTTGTAGAAACTTAAATACCAATAGGTAAATTATTTCATTATTGTCCAATGAAAATAAATACAATTGACAGGTCGCTCCTTTAGAGCTTTACTTTCTTTAATAAATATTAACTATTAGCAGTTTTACTCCTATCGGAGTTATATCTGGTCTCGGAGAGATCTACTGATAATAGAAAAAATAAATCAGATAATATCAAAGCTCCAGAGGAGCGACCTATCCTATTTTCCTATTGCCATTCAATCCTTCGATTCATTTGTGTTTTATATCGGACAACAATGAAATGATTTATATTTTAATTATTTCATCCTTCTCTGGAGTTAACAAATCTAAATGATTACCACATTTAGAATAGGAATTACATATCCAACAATTTCCAAAAATTTGACTTTTAAAATCCTTATAGTGTTTTAATCTACATTCTAAGGAACAAGTAAATTTTTGAAATGAAAAATAATTATAATCATATAGATTATCCCTATTCTTATAGAAAAACTTAAAATCATTTTTCACTGAAACCACTTTAAACAAATAAACTGAATTTCCATAAGCTACTTTTAACTTCATAACTGTTTTTTTATGATTAATAACAAATATACAACACAAAAAAAAACAAATTATTTTTGCTAAACTTCAGTTCAAAATTATACAATTAGAATATGGTTGGTTCGTTTTTATACTTTAATATTTCAAAAAAAAACTAACATTCCGGTACATTTACCGAAATGGCCAAGCCACCTTCGGAGGTTTCTTTGAAGCGTTCGCTCATGGATTGTGCCGTATCCCACATGGATTGTATCACGGCGTCTAAACTTACCTTTGCACTTTCCGGATCGCTGTCTAGAGCAATTTGTGCTGCTGTAATGGCTTTTATGGCTCCCATGGAATTTCTTTCTATACACGGGATTTGTACCAAACCTCCGATCGGGTCACAAGTGAGTCCCAAATGGTGTTCCATAGCGATTTCTGCAGCCATCAAGACCTGACCTGGAGTTCCGCCCAAAATTTCGGTTAACCCCGCTGCAGCCATTGCCGAAGAAACACCTATTTCTGCTTGGCAACCGCCCATTGCTGCGGAAATGGTTGCATTTTTCTTGAAAAGAGTACCAATCTCACCTGCAACTAAAAGAAAGCGGATAATATTATCATCGCCTTTACCTTCTGTAAAAAGTTGAGAATACATCAATACCGCAGGGATAACTCCACTAGCACCGTTGGTAGGAGCAGTAATGATCCTTCCAAAGCTTGCATTTTCTTCGTTCACCGCCAAAGCAAAACACGATACCCAACGCGAAATTTGAGTAAAACTTCTGTCCGTATCGGCAATCATGGTGTACCATTCGTCGAGGTTTTTATAGATTTTTTCGCCCAACAATCTACGGTTAAACTCAGGAGCTCTTCTTTTCACTTTCAATCCACCCGGCAATATTCCTTCTTTGTTCACGCCTTTGTAGATGCATTCTTTGATGTGTTTCCAGATGTACAATGCTTGATTCTCGGTCTCTTCACGAGTTCTCCAACTTTCTTCATTCAGAAATATAAGATCTGAAATTTTGGACAGACCTAACTTTTCTACATTTCTTTTGATATCTTCGCCATGATGACAAGGGTACAGAGTACGCACACAATTGCTTTCTATGGAATTTTCTTCTTTGGTAGCTACAAAACCACCACCCACGGAATAATAATCTTGAGAGATTTCATCACCGTTTTCGAAAATGGCTTTGAAGATCATTCCGTTGGGATGAAAATCTAGGGATTTGGATTTATTAAGAATTAAATGATGTCCGTAGATGAAGGGTATTTTTTTGACACCGCCAAGATTCATGATTTGTGAAGATTTTATTTCTTCGACTTTTACATCAATTTTTGTGGTATCTATGGTGATGAAGTTTTCACCTGAAAGTCCTAGCATCCCAGCAATATCGGTACCGTGACCGATGCCTGTCTTTGCCAATGAGCCAAAAAACTCTACAAAAACTTCCTTAACATCTTCAATTTTATGAGTTCTCTGGATGAGTTCTAAAAAAAGTTGTGCAGCATTCCAAGGTCCCATGGTATGCGAACTGGATGGGCCGATGCCGACTTTTATAATTTCAAAAACACTTATCGATTGCATAGTACAAAAATAGCGAAAAAGTCTTTCATTTTCGTTATAAAAACAATAAGAACCTGTGATATTTTTGCTATCCCAAAAACTGCTGCTTCATAGCTAAAAATCTTTTCCTGATCTTCTAGCCCGGATGGAAGCGGCATCCTTTTGTATGCCTTGGGAAAAGCCTTGGCACAAAAGATACAGCGTACAGCCGGACCGGGATTGAAAGCATCTTAAATGGTGAAGCTACTAATCCAAAATTTGTTGTAAAATTTCGGAAACCTCTTTGGCTTTGGTGAGCGGGAAAAGATGGGTACCGCCTTTAATGACAAAGTCGGGTTTGGAATTTTTGATGGGGAAAACGATGTCTTTGTCACCCAATATCTGAATAATTTCGGCATTGGATTGGTGTTTCCATTCTGCAATTTTTTCGATGGACCATTTGAGGTAATAGGCATTTCGGACTGTAAAATAGTCTAAAACTTTAGGGTTTTTGGAGTCGAAGAGTTTGCGTAAAAAAGAATATGCTGTGATGTTTTTTTCGTTGAAAAATCGTTCGGGCAGCAACTTAGGAATTTTGGTTATCTTACCTAAATTAATGAATTTTGACTTCTCCAAATCCGATTTTATAGAACCCAAGATGATGACTTTTTCGGCTGGAAAAATTTGGTTAATTTCCTGTACCACAATCCCGCCAAAAGAATATCCCAAAAGTACAAAAGGCTTGGAAGTATCGATTTTCGCAGCCATTCTGTTGACATAGCTGTGGAAATCTTCTTTTTTTTCAGGGATCAGCCAGTCCAGAAAAACCACTTCATATCTTGATGGAAATTGCAATTTTTCTAGGACTTTGTAATCGGCTCCCAAACCGCTGATCGTATAAAGTTTCATAATTTTTTTTGAAAAAAAAAGAGCAACCAAACAGCTGCTCTTGAGTTATATAAATTATTTGGTGGCTAATTTAACCTGGATATCCATTTCGTCTTTGATGACATAGTCTTTGATTCCCGGTTTGTAGAAGACATTGAACTCGTGCCTGTTGATGGTAATTTTTGCCGTTTCCATGCTTACAGAATACCCGTTGATGTTGACATTTGCAGGGAAAGAAATGGTTTTTCTTTTGCCTTTTATGGTTACTTCGCCAATGACAAGAGAGTTGAAACCGTCGTTTTTATCGTTTGGCAACACTTTGGAAATGTGGAAAAGTGCTAATGGATATTTTTTAACATCGAAAAAGTTAGAGCTTTTTAGATCTTTGGTCCATTTTTCCTTGTCGGCACCTGCGGCATTGTCAATGGTTAATGAACGCATATCGATGATAAAATCGGCATCGATCAGTTTTCCGTCTTTGAAGTTGAACTTACCATTTTTCAATTTTAATTGTCCGTTGTGGCTAAAAGGTTCGCTTCTGATGATTTTGTAGCCCCACCAATTAACGGATGAACTGATTACTTTAGAGGATTTTTCGCCTACCAACTGAACGGTTTTCATTTGTGATGTTGCGAAGAAAAACCCAACAAACATGAAAACTAAAAGAGAAAATTTTTTCATTCTTAAAAATTATTTAAACATTGACCAAAAATATAAAAAGAAAATGAAAAAGCACAAGTTTTTTTGAGATGTTTTATTACTTGGCCATGAATTTCACCGTCATCTCCACTTCATTTTTCAGAATCATATCTTCGAAGATGTTGTAATTCAGGTCATAATCTTTTCTATTGAAAGTAAATAATGCCGATTGAACGGTAGTTTTATTTCCATCATTACTAACAAAAACAGGAAAAGAAATGGGTTTGGACACATTTCGGATGGTTAGATTTCCGGAAAAAATGTAGTTGTATTTTTTATCGTTATTGGGCTTTACTGTAGTTAATTTGAAAAAAGCGGTTGGAAAATTCTTCACATCAAAAAAATCGTCGCTTTTCAGATGATTTTCCAGCATGAGTTTCATTTTTTTATTTCCTTTCATATCATCGGCCAAAATGGTGGACAGATCGATGATGAAATTACCGCCTACAATTTCGTTATTGCTGTTGGTTACGATATTTCCAGCTTTTAGTTTTACAGTCCCCCAATGCGACATGGCATCAGCATTTAGGGCTTTGTATGCTTTCCAAGTGATGGTTGAGTTTTGAATTTTCTTGTTCGCCTGTCCAAAAGCCAAACCGGAGATCAGCAAAAGTGCTGCTGTTAAATTTTTAAATGAATGCATGAGATTTAAACTTTTTTTTCTGATTAATCTTCAGAAAAAGCAGCAAAATAGGCTGCACCGTAAAGTGAAATTTTATGATTGGTTACGATATGTATCGGAATTTCTTTTAATAAATTTTCCATTTTATCACTAATTTTAAATTTATCATAAAAACTTTGCCAACTGATGTGCTTTTTCAATAATATAGGCAGTTCACCTGCCAATACCAAACCTCCTGTAGCTTTCAATTTCAGTGCCAAACTGTTGGCTTCTCTGGCCAAAAATTCCAAATAAGTTTCTATGGTAACTTGGCAAATTGACACTTTCTCTTCTACTGCTGCGGAATACAATTGTTGACTAAAATCGCCCTGACAAAGGTAATCGTTTAACCATTCCGGTTCTGGATGCCTTTTGACATCCCTCAGAAAGCGGTAGATGTTGTACAATCCGTGTTTTGAAAGCACATGTTCCCAGGTGACAATTCCGTAAATATGATTGAGAAACTGATAAAATTCGACTTCGACATTGGTTCTTGGCGAAAATTCGCAGTGCCCACCTTCTGTAGCAAAGGGGCGAAGGTATTTTCCATCATAAAAAAGTCCGGCTTCACCCAGTCCATTTCCAGGAGCTATAACCGCCATATTCCCTTTTGGAATGGTATTTTCTGGCTGAAAGACGGTTACCAATTGCGGATCCGATACGCCGGCCAAACCATAAGCAGCAGCTTCTAAATCGTTGATGAGACACACCCTTTCTACACCCAATTTTTCTTTCAAATCGTAGGCATCCAATTCCCAATGCAATCGTTTGGGGTTGGACTTTCCGTGCAAAACAAAACCCGGCAAAGAGGCCACAATTCTTGTGATATTTTCCAACTGATGGTTTCTAATAAAATACCCAATCATATCTTCGAAATCCGAAAAATTATGGGTATCTACAATTTCTTCTTTTTGCAAATAGACGCAACCGTCTTTGACCATAAAAAGTCCTAGAATACTGGTTTCTTCGCCTAAGTCAGCCACAAGAATGGTACTGTCATTATCCTGTCTTTTCTTCAGTCCTGGCAGGTACAATTTGAATTTGGAGTTGGCAATCATGACAAATGGTTTTCATCAAAGATAATAATAGAATTCAATAATTTAAAATATTTTTTCATTATTTTGAATTATTTACATAACAATCTTAAATTTTGTTAAAATTCACAACAAAAACCGTTTAATTCAATAAATTTCAAAATTCAACTTTTACATCTGTTCCAAAAAACATTAACTTTGTTGAATTGCAAAAAAAATCAAAAGAAACAAGGACCAATTGACCTTTAGAAACTTCAATGGAATGAAAATTCAAGATTAGGTCAAAAAATTAACAACTAAAAATGAAGAAAATAATCGTATCCGCAGTACTTCTAGCAGCTGTATTGCCATTCAATCTTATCCAAGCTCAAACGGCTACCTCTGGCAGAACTCCCATTTACAGAGCTACTCACAACAAAATGACCGAGTTAAAACACACCAAACTAAAGGTCAGCTTCGATTATCAAAAAGAACAAGTTAATGGGGAAGAATGGTTGACAGCGAGTCCCTACTTCTACCCTACAGACTCTTTGGTACTGAATGCCAAAGGCATGTTGATCCATGAAATTTCTTTGGATAAAAAACCATTGAAATACGATTATAAAAACGATATCCTTAAAATAAATCTGGATAAAACCTATCAGAAAAATCAAGACTATACCGTCTATATCAAATACACGGCAAGACCCAATGAGGTAAAACAAAAAGGGTCTGCAGCCATCAACGATGCCAAAGGTTTGTACTTTATCAACGCTCAAGGAAAAGATTCAAACAAAGCAACACAAATCTGGACCCAAGGAGAGACCGAATCGTCTTCGGCATGGTTCCCTACCATTGACAAAACCAACCAAAAAACCACTCAGGAAATTTACATGACGGTTCCTGACAAATACATCACCCTTTCCAACGGGATCCTTAAAGAGCAAAAGAAAGAATCTGGCGGATTGAGAACCGACCATTGGGTGATGGACAAAAAGCATTCTCCGTACTTATTTTTCATGGGTGTTGGCGACTATGCCGTGATTAAGGACAAATGGAGAAATATCGCTGTAGATTATTATGTAGAAAAAGAATACGAACCGTATGCACAACAAATTTTCGGAAATACTCCGGAAATGATGGAATTTTTCTCTAAAAAATTAAATTATGATTATCCTTGGCAAAAATACGCTCAAATAACCGGTCAAGACTACATTTCTGGTGCTATGGAAAACACGACCTGCACCCTGCACGGATCTTCGGCACAGCAAAAACCGGGTCAATTAATCGATGAAAACAAATGGGAAAACACCATCGCCCACGAGTTATTCCATCATTGGTTTGGAGATTTGGTTACCGCTGAAAGCTGGAGCAACCTGACTGTAAATGAATCTTTCGCCAACTACTCCGAATATTTGTGGAACGAATACAAATACGGAAAAGATGCCGCCGATTATCATTTGATGAGCGATGTTGGAATGTACCTGCACAATCCACGAGATTTCAAAAAAGATTTGGTACGATTCGATTACGAATCTCGTGAAGATGTTTTCGATTTGGTGACCTACCAAAAAGGAGGCGGAATCTTGCACATGCTTAGAAATTACTTGGGCGACGATGCTTTTTTCGCGGGCATTACTGACTTCTTGAAAACCAACGAATATCAAAATGCAGAAGCGCATCAGTTGAGGCTGTCGTTCGAAAAAGTTTCAGGAAAAGATCTCAACTGGTTTTTCAACCAATGGTATTTTGGCAGTGGAAATCCTAAAATCTCGTACAGTTACACCTTTGAACCTGTAAAAAAAGAAACCACACTGACCATTACCCAAAACCAAGATCAGTATTTTGAATTCCCACTAACCGTAGATGTTTTTGTTGATGGAAAAGCCCAAAGACAAAAAATTTGGGTAGATGCCAAACAAAAAAATTCGTTTAACTTTTCCAACACCAAAACTCCGGAGCTCATCAATCTAAACCCCGACGGGATCTTAGTTGCCGACATCAATGACGACAAAACAAATGCACAATATCTCAGTCAATATTTAGGTACCAAAGATTTTTACGGACGATACCAAGCGGTTAAGAAGGTGGCTGAAAACACAAGCAAAGACGAAGCCTCTATAAAGCTACTAACGGCAGCTTTGAAAGATCCTTTTTTCAGAACAAAAATTAAGGCATTGAACGGTTTGGATCTCACACAAAATGCTTCAAAAAACACCATTGCCGAAGTGGAAAAATTAGCCACCAACGATGCAAAAACTTTGGTACAAGCTGCTGCAATTTCATCTTTGGTCAAAACAAAAAATCCAAAATATTTAGGCATTTACGAGAAAGGATCAACCGCCGTTTCCAATGCTGTAAAAAGTGCATCACTTAGTGGTTTGGCTAGTTTGAATTCGGATAAAATAAAAGAAATACTGTCCAACATCGACCTTGAAGGCTCCAATGAAGAGGAATTGACCAATCTTTTACCCCTAATTGTTAAAAACAAAATTGAAAAGCAAATGCCTGCCATTGGACAGGTGGTTGCCTTTTATCCGTTCTTGAAATTTCAAGATATCGAATTAGGAAAAACTGCTGAAGAAGGCTTTAACTGGATCATGTCCTCCGACAATATAAAAGCTACTGAAAGCATCACCAAGCTTTTGATAATGGCAAAATCCCAAATGCCGGATAACCCTCAGGTAAAAATGATGCTATCGCAAATGTTAAAAGACGGTTTGGCTAAAAAAATGACGGTTTTGAAAGCCAACCCCAACAGTCCGACCATCAACCAACAAATTGATGCCATTAACAAAGCGATAGAAGCTTACAAATAAGTCGTACTTATTTGCCAAAGCTATTGGCGAATGGTTTTAAAATCCTTATCATCAAATTTTGATAAGGATTTTTTTATGGATTTTAAACCCTAAAAGTCATCGAAATACCCTATTTTTGCAACTTCAAAAAAAAGCCTCAAGCTACAGTGAAACTCATCAAGCAATTAGAAAATTATTCAGCTAAAAAACCTTTGGTATTGTCCTTAGGAATGTTTGATGGGGTGCATTTGGGGCATCAATCGATCATTCATCATCTGAAAGAAAAATCTCAAGAGATTCCGAATTCGGAAACGGCAATTCTCACTTTTTGGCCACATCCGAGATTGGTGATCAACCCAAATGATGATTTGCAACTTCTGAATACGATAGATGAAAAAGCCCATCTCTTGGAGAAATTCGGTATAGACCATCTTATTTTAAAAACTTTTGATGAAGAATTTAGAAACCTGAGTGGTGAAGAATTTGTACGAAAAATTTTAGTCGAAAAACTGAATGTAAAATATTTGGTCATTGGTCACGATCATGTTTTTGGAAAAAATAAAAGTGGAAATTTTGAACTTTTAAAAACCTTAGGTTCGGAATTGGATTATGAAGTTGAGCAAATGGATGCTGTGAACATTCACAACCACAACATTTCATCTACAAAGATTAGAAAAGCCCTTTCCGAAAGCTCCATTTCTGAAGCCAACGAAATGTTAGGATATCCCTACTCCATTTCGGGAACGGTTATTCATGGTAAAAAAATTGGCAGAACCATAGGTTTTCCAACTGCAAATTTAGATTGGGATCCTATAAAAATTCTCCCCAAAAAAGGAGCTTATATTGTGGAAGTTATTCATGAAAACACGGTATACAAAGGGATGCTAAGCATTGGCAACAACCCAACCGTCAATGGCCAACAACTAACCGTGGAGGTGAACATCTTGGATTTTTCAGAAGAAATTTACGATCAAAAAATAGAAGTCCATTTCAAGGAATTTTTGCACGATGAGATAAAATTCGAATCTTTGGAGAAATTGATAGAACGACTAAAAGAAGACGAAGAATTGACCAGAAAATATTTTCAAAAACTACCGTAAAAACTTACAAATTCTCGATTTCAACTTTTACTTTTTTGGTTAAAGATTGATAAACCAAATCGTAAGAATGATCGATCAATTCCAGAATTAATGCCGGCAAAAGGCCTTCGCAAAGCACAGAGTTCCAATGGGTTTTGTTCATGTGATAAGCTCCAGAAATTTGAAAATAGCGTTCTCGTAACTCTTCCGACCAATCAGGATTTGCCTTAGCCGAAAAAACAATGGGATGATTTTCCAAAGCCATCAACAGAAATATTTTCCCACCTACTTTGAACACCAAAGTATCTTGATCAAAAGGGAAACTTTCGGTCACCCCTTTTTTGGATAAACAATATTGCCGTATTTCTTCTGCTTCCATAGCTCTTTATTTCATTCAAAAATACTAAATTTAAACAAAATTAAACAATGAAAGCCGTAATTATTGGAGCCACAGGAGCCACAGGAAAAGATCTTTTACAAGAACTTTTGCAATCGGAAAATACAGATGCCGTACTTTCTTTGGGCAGAAAGCCACTTGACATACAACATCCAAAACTCAACCATTGCATCATCAATTTTGATCAATACGATCAATGGAAAAATTTGGTAAAAGGTGATATTGCTTTTTCATGCTTGGGTACTACCTTGAAAGCTGCAGGAAGCAAGAAGTTGCAAAAGAAAATCGATTTTGATTATCAATTGAATTTTGCAAAAGCAGCACGGGAAAACGGAACAGAACACTTCATCTTGATATCGTCCTACGGCGCAAACTCCCATTCCAAATTATTCTATTCTAAAATGAAAGGAGAATTAGAAGAAGAAATCATTCGATTAAAATTCCCTCAACTCCGCATTTTTCAACCCGGATTGTTGTTCAGAAAAAATTCGGATAGATTAGGAGAACGATGGTCGGTTAGTATTTTAAACGGGATCACAAAGTTTACATTTTTCAAGAAATACAAGCCATTACCAACATCAATTTTAGCAAAAGCCATGTTGAAGATTTCCCAAAACAAGGAAAAGGGGTTAAGATTCATCAGACTTCAAGAAATTTGGACAGAATCGGAAGAAAACAACAATTAAATTGCAATTTCCTCATCGCCCCAAGAATAGGTTTCCTGAGCCGACTGATAACCCAAGTCGTATATTTCTTGCAATCGAGAAGCTTTTTTCTCAAAGGTACCAAATTGAGCCAAATCTTGAGAAGTGATGAACCAATCGCAGTAGGCAAATTTATATTGCTCGGTTCGATACGATATTAAGTCATACGACCTTGATATTACCGATTTTATAGAATCCAAATCTTTAGGCTGAACACTTTGAGGTGGAGAGAGAAAAACTCCAATAATTTTATCGCAATCAAACCGAATAATGTCTGCCGGAAAATTATTAAGTACGCCGCCGTCACAATAGACTTTATCGTCTTTGATAAAAGGTACAGAAATCCCCGGGATAGAGCACGATGCACTTACAGCGTCAATCAAGTTAAACTCCTTATCAAAAACCACTTGACTGCCGCTAACCATTTCGGTTGCAACAATTTTTAAATCCACCTCCAAATCACCAATTTTCAAATCTCCCAATATGGGTTCTAGATGTTCTCTGAAAGTAGTGCTGGACAAAAAACCGGATTTACTAATGGTCAGGTGTTTCCAACTAAACAGATAAATGGACTGAAAAAAGTGAAGAATTTCCTCAGGACTTTTGCCCACTGAATACAAAGCAGCAACGATAGAACCCGCACTGCAGCATGCAATACGGTCAACAGCAATGTCTTTTTCGTTCAAAAACTTAAGTACTCCGGCGTGAGCCACACCTTTTGTTCCACCACCGGAAAGTACCAATCCTATTGTTTCGATATTTTCCATGTATCAAATATAACAAAAAAACCACAGAATTTCTGTGGTTTTAATCATATTTTGGAATATATTATGTTAAATATGGATTACCTCTCCATACGCTGCAGCTACAGCTTCCATCACCGCTTCAGAAATGGTTGGATGTGGATGGATGGATTTTAGGATTTCGTGACCTGTAGTTTCTAGTTTTCTAGCAACAACAGCTTCGGCAATCATGTCGGTTACACCGTCACCTACCATGTGGCAACCAAGCCACTCTCCGTATTTGGCATCGAAAATAACTTTGATAAAACCATCGGTATCTCCGTTTGCGGTAGCTTTTCCAGAAGCCGAGAATGGGAATTTGCCCACTTTCAGTTCATAACCTTTCTCTTTGGCTTGCTTTTCTGTAAGACCTACAGAAGCTACTTCTGGGTGACAGTAGGTACATCCAGGGATGTTTCCGTAGTCAATTTTTTCAGTATGTATGCCTTTAATTTTCTCAACACATGTAATTCCTTCTGCAGAAGCGACATGAGCAAGAGCTTGAGTTGGAAGGATATCTCCAATGGCATAATATCCCGGTACAGAAGTTTCGTACCACTCGTTGACCAAAACTCTACCTTTATCGGTCTTAATTCCTACTTCTTCCAGACCAATTCCTTCTATGTTGGCAGCGATACCTACCGCAGAAAGTAAAACATCTGCTTCTAAAGTTACATTTCCAGAAGCCGTTTTCACAGAAGCTTTCACACCGTTTCCGCTGGTATCTACAGATTCAACAGAAGCGTTGGTCATGATTTCGATACCGGATTTTTTCAACGATTTTTCAAGGTGTTTAGACACATCTTCGTCCTCAACCGGAACAATGCTTGGCATAAACTCTACGATGGTTACTTTTGTCCCCATTGCGTTATAGAAGTCTGCAAACTCTACTCCAATAGCTCCAGAACCTACAACGATCATGGATTTTGGTTGTTCTGGCAATGTCAATGCTTGTCTGTATCCGATGACCTTCACTCCATCTTGTGGAAGATTTGGCAATACTCTGGATCTTGCACCTGTTGCAATAATGATGTGAGGAGCTGCATATTCTTGTACTTTTCCATCTTTATCCGTTACTGAAACTTTTTTACCGGGTTTTACGGTAGCAGTTCCAAGGATCACATCAATTTTATTTTTTTTCATTAAGAATTGGATACCGCCGCTCATTTTTTGAGCAACGCCACGGCTTCTTTGAACCACTTTGGTAAAATCGAACCCGGGATTTTCAACTTTATTCAAACCGTAGTCTTCAGCATGTTTCAAATAATTGAAAACATGAGCAGATTTCAACAAAGCTTTCGTTGGGATACAACCCCAGTTAAGACAGATACCTCCAAGGTTTTCTTTTTCAATAATAGCAGTTTTAAAACCAAGTTGTGCCGCTCTGATGGCTGTTACATAACCACCGGGACCACTTCCAATAACAATGATATCGTAGTTCATTTTCAGAATTTATTTTTGCGAATATACGGATTTTTCTTATTATTTTAATCGACAGAAAAAACCTCATCCTTGCTGGAATCTAAAAACTCAATATTTCTTTTTAAACCCGCAAATTTTGTCCTTTTCACAGGTGATTTTCTAAAGATTTCTGAGAACATCTCTTGGGTTATCTCTCGCCATTCTTTTTTGGTATAGGATTTTAAAAAATCGTTGGGCCGGAACCGGTCTTCGTTGTGCGGCAGGGCAAAACGATTCCACGGACAGACATCTTGACAGATATCGCAACCAAACATCCAATCGTCCATTTTACCCATAAACTCCGAGGGAAGTTCGTTTTTCAGTTCTATGGTTAGATACGAAATGCATTTGCTCCCATTAATCACTCGGTCCGAGACAATCGCATCGGTAGGACATGCATCAATGCACTTTCTGCACGAACCACAATGATCGGTTACGGCATGATCTGTTTCCAATTCTAAATCGCAAATAATTTCTGCTAAAAACTGAAAAGATCCTCGTTGTTTGGTCAACAGCAAAGCATTTTTTCCGACCCATCCCAATCCTGATTTTTTGGCCCAGGCTTTTTCTAAAACCGGTGCCGAATCGGTGAAAATCCTAAACGAGAACTCGCCTATTTCTTCTTGCAATTCGACCAACATCTCCCGAAGAATGTCCTTGATCACCTCATGATAATCTTGTGCATAAGCGTATTTTGAAATTTTAAAATTCTCCAGGGTAGAAAGTTTCTCTTCAGGAAAATAATTGTAGGACAAAGAAATAACCGATTTTGCTCCATCCACCAAAAGTCTGGGATCCAACCGTTTATCAAAGTGATTTTCCAAATATTTCATCTCGCCCTGATAGTTATTTTTAAGATAATTTTCAAGAGGTTGCGCTTCAGATTCTAAAAAACCGGCTTGTGAAATCCCACACGATTGAAAACCAAATTTTTTGGCTTTGGATTTTATAAGATGAGAAAAATTTTCCTTTTGTGACATAAATTACTGTGCAAAGATAAGAGTTAATATACATTTGCATCAAAATATTAGTACAATGGACTTACAAGAAATATTGAAAACCGGCAATTATACCTTAATCGATGTTAGAGAACCGATTGAATTGGAGATGGATGGAAAATTTGAAGAAGCCATCAACATTCCTTTGGGCGAAATTGAGGGCCGACTGAATGAAATAAAAAACATTAGCAATCACAAAATTCTTTTTTGCAGAAGCGGAGGCCGATCGGCTTCGGCAGTACAGTTTCTACAAAACCACAACATCAACGATGTCAGCAACGGTGGTGGTTTTGGATTTTTGAACATGTTAATGGGAAACCAAAACTAAGAAGACAAAAAGCGACTTAGAAGACTCATCTTCGACTATTTTTTTTACAAAAACTTTCAATATTCGTATTGAAAGTTTTATTTTTGACCCATAAAAAAATAAAATCATGCTAGAAGAAATTTTAAAATCAGGGAACTACACCTTAATCGATGTTAGAGAACCTATGGAATTGGAAATGGATGGGGAAATGGATAATGCCATCAACATCCCTTTGGGTGAAGTTGAAGACCGTAAAGATGAAATTTTATCTCTAGAAGGTCCCGTTGTTCTTTTTTGTAAAAGCGGTAACCGTAGCGGAAAAGCTTTGGAGTTGCTAGAGTCCAACGGATTCAAAAACGGATACAACGGTGGTGGTTACGCTCAACTGAAAGACACCCTAGAAAATCTATAAAATAAATCCCTTGTCTAAACTGTGACAAGGGATTTTCTTTTGACATTATTTCCTAAATGGTTGGGTTAATAGATTGGTTAAATTCATTAATTAAATTTTCGAAGACTTTACTCACCGGTAAAATTTCATGAATCAGAGCCGAGCATTGTCCAATTTCCAATTCGCCTTCCACCAAATCTCCTTCAAACATTCCTTTTTTGGCTCTTGCTCTTCCCAAAGCCGTTTTTAGTTCTTCTGTATTTCTACCGGACTGGTAAATTTCTTCCAAATCGTGGAAGAATTTATTTTTCACCAACCGAACAGGTGCCAACTCTTTCAGGGTAAGATGCGTATCGCCTTCGTTCAGTTCAACAATTTTATCTTTCCAGTTCTGATGGGCACTTGCTTCTGTTGTTGCTGCAAATCGAGAACCTATCTGCACCCCATCGGCTCCTAGAATCATGGCAGCTTTCATTTGCGAACCCAAGGAAATTCCACCCGCTGCAATCAGTGGTTTGGTAATGTGTTTTCTAACATTTGGAATCAGACAAAGCGTGGTGGTTTCGTCTCTTCCGTTGTGTCCACCGGCTTCAAAACCTTCTGCAACAACCGCATCTACACCTGCGTCTTCGCATTTCATGGCGAATTTGGTCGAAGAAACCACATGAGCCACCTTCAGTCCTTCTTTTTGTAAGGCTTCGGTGTAGGTTTTCGGATTGCCTGCCGAGGTAAAAACGATTTTCACACCTTCTTCCAAAACGATGTTAATGACTTCGTCCAAATTGGGATAAAGCATGGGAATATTGACCCCGAAAGGTTTGTTGGTTGCTGCTTTGCATTTTTGAATATTTTCTCGTAAAACATCCGGATACATGCTTCCGGCACCGATCAGTCCCAAACCTCCGGCATTGGATACGGCAGAAGCCAATTTCCATCCGGAATGCCAGATCATACCGCCTTGGATGATGGGATACTGGATTTGAAATAAGTGGGTGATTTTGTTTCTATTTTCTTGCATATCTATTTGTTTTTTGGCCAAACCAAAGTCTATAAAACTACTCATGTTGGTAAAAATACAAATTTCGATTTGAACAAAAAAAACCCTCAATAAAAATTGAGGATAAATTTGTTTTATTTAGAAAGAGATTGCTTATTCCAGTCGGTTTTGAAGTTACAATCTTTATATCTTTTATCGATGGAGATGAATACATTTGGCAATTCGCCGTTCACCCATTTTTCTACGATTCCGTTTTTCTTATGGTTCAGTGCCATTTGTTTTACACGGTCATAGTCGGATTCTAAAGTAAGTTTATGCGCCGGGATTACCTCTTCTACTTTTACCAAAGCTACGGCTTTTCTTTTGTTGACATCTTCTTCAAAAACATCCGTCATATCGCCTTTATTAAGTCCGGCAATGTGGTAACCTAGAGTTGGAGGAAGGTTTAATTTTTCAATCTTATCACCGTTTTCATCGGCCATAACTCCGCCGTTAAATTTTGTTTTTTTATCGTCGGAATATTTGAATGCAGCTTCTTTAAAAGTCATTTTACCGTCCAAAATGCTTTGCTTTATTTTTTCCAATTCTTTCTTAGCATTCGCCATCTCTTCGTCGTTTGGAGTCGATTTAATCAAGATGTGCTTGGCATCGTATTTTTTACCTGCTTTTTTGATCAATTGAATGATATGAAACCCGAATTCGGATTCGATGGGATCAGAAATTTCACCTTCTTGCAAGTTAAGAGCTGCTGCTTCAAAAGGTTTTACCATTTGTCCTTTCGATATGTTTTTGTACAGACCACCGTTTGCAGCACTTCCTTCGTCTTCAGAATAAATTCTGGCTTGGCTGTCAAAAGATTCGCCTCCCAAAATATCTTGTTTTATTTTCTTCAAACGATCGATAATTTCTTGTTTATGGGCTTCGGTAAGCACAGGAAACATAGAGATTTTAGCCAAAGTTACTTCGTCTTTTACCTCAGGAAGTTGGTACTGATTGGTGGTATAGAAATTGGTAACTTCGTTGGGTGTTACATCTACTTTTTCGGTGATTCTTTGGTATTTTGACTGACCGTAATAGCTATCAATATCTATTTTTTCGATGGCATTTTTCATTTCGAAACCGGTACGGAATTTATAGGCATCCAGCATGGTTTTTTCGTCCGGGAAAGACATCAGCATTTGGTTGTACTTTTCGTTTGCTCTTTCACGGATTGCAGCATCTCTTTTCTCAATCAAAGTATCTTTTTTGGCTTCGTTGATCAAGAGTTTCTGGCTAAGAATTCTCTCCATAAATTGGCATTTGTCGGTAATTTTCTCACCTTGCTGTTTGGCATAGTTCATTTGCTCCTGTACATCGGACTCCAACACAATTTCGTTACCAATTACAGCCGCTATCCCGTCCACCATTTCACCTGGTTTCAATTGCGCATTCATTTTAACCGTAAAAAGGAGCATAAAAAATCCTAATATTAAGGTTAAATTTATTTTTTTCGTCATATTTAATTTTTAATAGAATTGCAAATATATAATTCTATGGACAATAGCGTCCAAAAATTAATGATAATTATTTCTTAAAATTGATATTTTATTAGATAACCACATCAAAAGTGGTAAGTTCTTTGAAGTCGTTCACGCGATTTAAGATATCGGTTTCTGTAATTTCTTCTAACCTTTCGGTTCCAAATTTCTCTACCGTAAACGATGCCATTGCAGAACCTGCGATAATGGCTGCTTTCATATTTTCAAAGGAAAAATCTCCTTTTTTCGCAAGGTAGGAAACAAAACCTCCGGCAAAAGTATCTCCTGCACCTGTTGGATCGAAAACCTCTTCTAATGGCAATGCCGGAATGGCAAAAATTCTCCCTTCATGGAAAAGCAAAGCACCGTGTTCTCCTTTTTTGATGATCACATATTTAGGTCCCAATTCGTGAATTTTTTTAGCGGCTTTCACCAAAGAATATTCTCCGGAAAGCTGTCTTGCTTCTTCGTCGTTGATGGTAATGACATCGGTTTTGGCAATAACTTCCATCAAAAGATCCCAAGTATGATCCATCCAAAAATTCATGGTATCCAAGACCACCAATTTTGGTCTGTTGTTCATTTTTTCTAATACCGAAAGTTGTACAGCAGGATGAAGATTCCCCATCAATAGAACTTCTGCATCTTGAGCCGATTCCGGAATTTTAGGATCGAAATTTTCCAAAACATTCAGCTCAGTAGCCAAAGTATCTCGAGTATTGAGATCGTTGTGGTACTTTCCGCTCCAGAAAAAGGTTTTTCCTTCTTTCACCATTTCTACACCGTCCAGGTTGATGCCTTTTCCGGTCATCATATCCAGATAATCTTGTGGAAAATCTCCACCGATTACGGACACCAAATGAACTGGAGTTTTCATAGCGGCAGCGGCAAGACCGATGTAAGTTGCAGCTCCACCTAATATTTTATCTGTTTTTCCGAAAGGGGTTTCAATGGCGTCAAAAGCAACCGTCCCTACTGCAATAAGTTTCATATTTTCTAAGTATTTTTTAATGTTAAAATTATTTCCAATGAAATGTATCGATTAATCTTAATAGATCTTGTTTGATGTATCCAACAGCAGGAGCTAAAGAGTCCGGCTTGGGTCTTGTGTTGAAGTATAAGTTTCCTGTAACATAATGCTTGGTGCTATCGGTAATGTAAAACTGAATGTTTGAAGCACTTTGCCCTTTGAGTTCGTAGAAATTTCCGTAAACTTTTCTATCGGGATAGTTGAACGATTTCGTATCGATAGAACTTGCCTTAATGGTGTGTTCGTAAACCATTTTCTCGGATTCTTTGACATGCTGAACGAAATCATTTTTTATTGGGAAATAGGTAATAAATACCTTTGCCTTCATTTCCGGGTAATCGATGTAATACCAACATGGTTTTTTGGCATCCGTGATTTTTGCAAAATTCGAATATTCAAAATCATAAGAACAGGCATCAAACTTTTGGTATTGAGCCTTTGGATATTCCAAACGAAGCTCTCCATACGGTTTTGGATGTGCGTCTTCTGAACATGAAAACAGAAGACTTCCTAATAAAACAAAGACTATTTTTTTAAGCATTCGGCAAAAATACATTTTTAATCGGAAGTTGCTCATATTCTTCACAAAGAATTTAATGGAATTGAAGAAGAAAACGCCCTTGTTTTTAAATAATTATCGATGGGGTTGGGAAATGCGTAGCGTTGCAACTGCAAAGGATTTATACAAATATTTGAGTTGGACTTCGCGATGGAAATAAAATCCTTTTCATCTTCTACAACCACATGGTGGAAATTAATTTTCAATTTCCGATGAGAGAGTTTATGTTCTACGGTTGATGTAGAAACGATGCATTCTGAAAGTCGATCGGGCAATGTCTGTGGGAGCTCAAAAAGTTTTTTCCAAATCCCAAGATCGTCTCGTTGTTGTATAAAAAACCGATCTTGAAAGGTGATAAAATAATAGTCCATCGATTGTTCTGAAACTTTTTGTTTTTTGGATTTGTAAGGAAACTCTTGTACTTTTCCCAGCTGAAAAGCCAAGCAATCGTCCACAAAAGGGCATTTATCGCAATCTGGATTTTTGGGTTTGCACACCGAAGATCCTAGATCCATAATCGCTTGGTTAAATTCTCCAGGATTTGTCTTAGGCATCACCCTCAAGGCCAAATCTGAATAATATTGAAAAGCAGAAGCGTTCGACACATCAAAATCATCAGCAAACAAACGACTAAAAACTCGATAAAAATTACCATCGACTGCTGGCATTGCAACGCCGTAACAAATGCTTACTATGGCCGCTGCCGTGTACTTGCCAATTCCGGGCAACTTTAAAAGATCTTGATAAGCCGTAGGGAAAATCCCATTTCTATCGCCATGAATAATTTTAGCTGTTTTATGCAAATTAAGAGCTCTGGAATAATAGCCTAAACCCTTCCAATACAATAAGACTTCATCTTGTGGAGCCACTGCCAAATCCGAAATCGTTGGGAATCGATGAATAAATTTAGTATAATACGACAGACCTTGATCTATACGGGTTTGTTGAAAAATAATTTCACTGATCCATATATTATAAGGAGTTTGAGTATTTCGAAATGGCAGGTCACGGCCATGAAAATCGTACCATTTCAATAATTTTTTACCAAGGTGTGGAAAATCAGGGTTTTGTTTGTTAGTTTTCAAAAATTAGTTTTATATTTGCACACCAAAATTATAAATAAATAAAGGAAATGACAAAGGCAGAATTGGTAAATATTATCTCTAATAAATTGGGAACAGAAAAGAATGAGACTCAGAAAGTTATCGAAGCTTTCATGCAAGAGATAAGAACATCTATGTACAGCGGAGACAATGTTTATCTTAGAGGTTTTGGGTCATTCATCATCAAGACCAGAGCAGCAAAAACGGGAAGAAATATTTCAAAAAATACTGCAATCGAAATTCCGGCGCACAACATTCCGGCTTTCAAACCATCAAAGACTTTTGTAGAAAAAGTAAAAACAAAAGTACAAGTAAAATAATTCACTGAATATTAACTTTTTAAAACTATAAGATTATGCCAAGCGGTAAAAAAAGAAAAAGACACAAGGTAGCGACTCACAAGAGAAAGAAAAGAAGAAGAGCTAACAGACATAAGAAAAAATAATTTTTCTAAACCCATATAAAATATAGTTGATGAAAATTTTAAAAACTTTCATTAACTATATTTTTGTTTTTACTCAATTATTAAAAAATAAATTACAATTGAGTATCCTAATAGAACTAAATCTAAACAACTACTTTTCCTACCAAACCAGGAAAAGCCTAACAAACAAGAGCAATGAAGAAAGAATTGATTATTTCTCATGAAGATGATCGCACAAAAATTGCCCTACTCGAAGATGGCCGCCTCTTTGAATTGCACGAGGAAGAAGACCAAAACGAGTTTGTGGTAGGCGATTTGTTTTTAGGCAAAGTAAAAAAATTGGCACCCAACCTTAATGCAGCTTTTGTAAATATTGGTTACGAAAAAGATGCATTTTTACACTATCAGGACTTAGGTCCAGATTTTTTAAGTTATCAAAAATTCATTAAAGATACTTTCCACAAAAAACAGCAGACTGCCGGTCTGAAAAATTTTGAAACTCAAAAAGAAATTGACAAACACGGCACGGTGGACAAAGTAATTGCAAAAGACGATGTGGTTTTGTTGCAAATTACAAAAGAACCCATATCCACCAAAGGACCAAGAATCTCTACCCAAATATCACTTACAGGTCGTTTTCTTGTCCTAATCCCTTTCGACAATAAAGTTTCAATTTCAAAAAAAATAAGAAGTACAGAAGAAAAAGATAGACTTCGTACCCTGATCGAAAGTATCAAACCCGAAGGCTTTGGCGTAATTATCAGAACCGTAGCCGAAGGAAAAAAAGTAGCTGAACTGCACAACGACATGAATTCCCTAATCGAAAAATGGGAAACTACTTTTAAAAATATTCAAAAAAATAAAGTACCCTCCAAAGTTTTAAGCGAAGAGGATAAAGCATCGGCCATACTTAGAGATAACTTTAATGCAGAATTTGTAAGCATTATTTGCGACGACGAGCAATTGTCAAGCGACATGCGCAATTACATAGAACTTATCGCTCCTGAAAGAAAAAATATTGTTCAGTTTTACGACTCTCACATCCCATTGTTAGAATATTACAATGTCGAGAAACAACTGAAACAAAGCTTTGGTAAACATGTAAACATCCCAAGCTCTAAAGGTGCCTATCTGGTGATAGAACATACAGAAGCCCTACATGTAGTGGATGTAAACTCCGGCCCCAACATCAACTCTGCCACCAACAAAGACCATGCACTGAATGTGAACAAAATGGCGGCTACAGAAATAGCAAGACAACTACGACTGAGAGATATGGGAGGTATTATCGTGGTGGATTTTATTGACATGGTCAATCCGGATCACCGAAGAGAATTGCACGAACATTTTAAAAATGAAATGAATCGTGACAAGGCGAAACATAAAATCCTGCCCCCAAGTAAATTTGGTCTGATACAAATGACCAGACAAAGGGTAAGACCAGAAAAATACATTGAAACCAAAGAAGAAAACCCAAATGCCGATGGAGAAATCCTAGCACCAATAGTGGTGATCGAAAGAATGGGTGAAACCATCCGCAACCTCATGCAAAGTGAAAAAGGAAAACTTTTCCTCCATGTACATCCTTTTGTTGAAGCCTACCTAACCAAAGGGCTGAACAGCATACAGATGAAATGGTTTTTTAAATACAAAAAATGGGTGACCATCATTCCGAGAGATAGTTTTAAATACTTGGAATATAAAATTTACAATGCCAATAAAGAAGAATTGATGGGAGATTCTAACTAAAAATCCCAAAAATTTATCTAAATAAAGACTGTCCAAATCGACAGTCTTTTTTTTATCATATTCCATGAAATATTCAAAATCCAAAGACCGAGTCTGCATACAAAATTGAAGAATACCTATGCAATTATTCCTTATTTTGAACTATATTTGAACTATGAAAAGCATTGGGAAAGATTTAATCGAAAAAATTAAAAACGCCGATCTCTTGGGCGAAAATGCTCATAAAATCTACTCGCCACCGTACAGACCCTTGTACAGTTACGAAGAAATTTTAGAGAAGAACCCTAGATTTGCTGCGGTTAACATTCTTTTGTACCTAAAAGATAACGAATGGTACTTCCCTCTGATGCAAAGAACGATAAACGCACACGACAAACACAGTGGACAAGTTTCCTTTCCAGGTGGCAGTCGTGATCCAGAAGACCTCAACTTTGCAGAAACTGCCATCCGAGAAACTTCTGAAGAAATTGGCATCGACAAGCATTATGTAAAAATCATCCGTGAGATGAGTCCCATGTACATACCACCAAGTAATTTTTTTGTACATCCCTTTATTTCATTTACCAAAAAAAATCCAAAATTCAAATTGCAAGAGAGCGAGGCTGTAGAGCTTATTGAGTTTCGAGTTTCGGACCTTGTAAAACTCAGTTCCAGTCCAGAGCTTAAAGCACTTCCATCATCCAGAGGAGTCGAAGTACCGGTAATTGAGTACCAGGGATACCACATCTGGGGTGCCACCTCCATGATTTTGTTTGAATTTAGCCAAATACTCAAAAATTTATAATATTTTTGCATTTCTTGTACCATAAAAAATGTCGAAGAAAAGTATATTTACCGATGCATTCGGACATCTGTATATCTTGAAAAGGTTGATTATCTTTATTTTAGGAATGATTTCCTATAGAAGATTTAACGGTTTCAACAAACTAAAAATTTCCGGTACCGAAAACCTTTTGGGATTGCCTGATTCTAATGTATTGTTCGTATCCAATCATCAAACTTATTTTGCCGATGTTGCAGCCATGTATCATGCTTTCTGTGCTGCCAACAACGGTTATATGAACTCCATAAAAAACCCGGTTTACCTCCTGAATCCTAAGGTCGATTTTTATTATATCGCAGCCGAAGAGACCATGAACAAAGGAATACTCTCCAAAATTTTCAAATTGGCAGGTGCTGTTACCGTAAAAAGAACTTGGAGGGCAGAAGGAAAAAATGTAAACCGAATGGTAGACTTGAACGAGGTAGATAACATCATGAAAGCCCTTTCCACAGGTTGGGTCATCACCTTTCCACAAGGGACTACCACCGCATTTGCACAAGGAAGAAAAGGAACGGCCAAATTGGTGAAAAACCAAAGACCCGTTGTAATTCCTATCAAAATAAACGGATTCCGTAGGGCTTTTGACAAAAAAGGACTTCGAGTGAAAGTTACAGGAGTAAAACCAACTCTAGAATTCAAAGCACCATTGGATATCGATTACGACAACGAAAATGCACAGCAAATTTTGGACAAAATCATGACCGCTATCGAGCAAACCAACGAATTCAATATCTTACACGATTACGATGAAGAGCTGAAAGCAAAAAAACTACAGGATAAAAATACCCAATCGAACAATTTATAAAATCGTATTTTGAAAAATCAATATAAACAACAAACAAGAGTTGCAGTCGTTGGAGAAGGCAGTGAGCACATTTTCAACCTTACCCTATCTACTTTGGATTTTTTGGGTAAAACCATAGATGCTGTAAAATTTGATGAAACCATCAGCCACAATCAGAATGATTTTGTATTGCTAGCCCTAGACAAAAACAACGATAACATTTGCTCTTTAGAGCCCACCATTGCTGTAGTAACGGATTATTCCGAGCACTATCCGGATTTCTTAAACAGCATTACCTCCGGAGGAATTGTTATCTACAACCAAGAAAATGAAAAACTAACAAAAGCCATTCAATCGGCAGAAAAATATTTTAGAAAAATCCCTTTTACCACACCTGATCATCAAGAAAATGGCGAAATGATTTCTTTAGAAACAGACCTTGGACTGATCTCGATAAAAAGCAGCACACAAAACGCTCAATACATCGAAGCCACTCGTCTGCTTTGTCAGCAATTGGGCATACAAGAAGAAGAATTTTATGAAGCTCTACTTCACTTTGCTTCCTAAAATATTGACACACTTTCATCAACAAAAGAAAAGATAAAACCTGCAGCATCGCCTGTAGGTTTTCGTTTTTTTGTGATACAATTGAGAAATTAGTACCATATAAAAACAAAAAAAATAGTAATTTTACAAAAATCATAATCTATAAAAATGAGATACGAAAAACTGGGAAATATCCCACAAAAAAGACATACCATCTTCAAATCGAAAGATGACAAATTCTACTACGAACAACTCTTCGGTACCGAAGGTTTTCATGGAATTTCATCGTTACTGTATCACATCCACAGACCTACTCAGATCCTTCGTGTGGGCGATGCCGTAGATGTAAGTCCAAAAATTGCAATTGAAAAAAATGCTACTCCAAGAATGTTCAAGGGGAAAGATGTAAGTCCTGAGAACGATTTTATGGACAGTAGAAAGATACTCATGTTCAACAACGACCTGAAAATGGGATTAGCCAAGCCAAAAAAATCCATGGATTATTTCTATAAAAATGGAGATTGCGACGAGATGCTTTTCGTACACGAAGGTAAAGGTACCATGAAAACCATGCTGGGAAATCTGGATTTTGAACAAGGCGATTATTTGATAGTACCAAGAGGAACGATCTACCAAATGGAATTTTCTACGGAAAATAATGTTTTTCTTTTTATTGAAGCCAACTCTCCAATATACACACCGAAAAGATACAGAAACGAGTTTGGACAATTGCTAGAACACTCTCCTTTTTGTGAAAGAGACATTGTAGCGCCAACTTTTGTTGAACCCATCGACCAAAAAGGCGAATTTTTAATTAAAGTAAAAAAAGAAAACCAACTTTGGGATTTCATTTATGCCACACATCCTTTTGATGTTGTGGGTTGGGACGGCTTCTTCTACCCGTACAAATTCAACATCAAAAATTTTGAGCCCATCACCGGTAGAGTGCATCTACCACCGCCAATTCATCAAAATTTCGAAGCTCATAATTTTGTAATTTGTTCATTTGTAGCTCGTCTGTACGACTACCATCCACAAGCCATTCCGGCACCGTACAATCACTCCAATATCGATTCGGACGAAGTTTTATTCTACACCGAAGGCGATTTTATGAGCCGTAACCATATCGATTTGATGGACTTTACCCTACATCCTGGTGGCATCGTTCATGGACCACATCCTGGAGCAATGGAAAGAAGTATCGGAAAAAAATCAACTGAAGAATATGCCGTTATGGTAGATCCTTTCAGACCTTTGAAGTTGACTGAAGAAGCGATGAAAGTGGAAGACACCAGTTATCTAACTTCCTGGTTGGAAGACGAAAGCAACCATAAAGAAGACAGAAGTCAGGAATAATCCACTAGAAATATACGAAAAAGGCTGCCCAAATCGAGCAGCCTTTTGTTATTTAGGCATAAATTTAGAATAATCGGTATCGTCGTTCTTGGGTTGAGCATCCTCGACGATATTGTTGGTTTCGGAAGAATCCATATTTTCCGTCCTGTGATACTCTTGTTGAGGCAATTTACTTTCTTTTTTCTTTGAAAATTTTGAAATAAAAAACCACAGCAATCCACCAATTAAAAACAAAGGCCAAAAAGGAATTAGCCACAAGCCTACCTTAGAAAGTCCATCCCAACCTTTTGCAAATGCAGCACCTACACCTTCATCTTTAGTGCCTTCAGAGGGATTTTCCGTTTCAAAAGCAGTATTTGCCAAAGATGCGTTTTCTGTAAAACTAAGTTGTACGGTCGATTTTTGTTCGGGAATCCTATCGCTTCCTGTTGATTCTATTAATTTGAATTTTGGACTGCCGAATTCACTTTCTAAATCACCAATAAAACGAGAAAATTGGTTGTTGGGCATCTCCAAAACAAGTTCTTTTTTATGCTGACCTTCTTCGGTTATGGTTTTATCTGATGAAATAACAACATTATATTGACTTAATACATCGTTTAATTTTTGATTGGTCGTTGCTAAATTCTGAACTCCAAAATCCATTTTTGCCGTTTGTACCAACGGATCGGAAACCAATTGTGTCGCGTTATCTCGAATTTCTATTCTTTCAGAAGAAGGAGGCGCAACTTCTTTCTTTACTTCGGATTTCGTTTCATTTTTTTGATTGGATGCGGTTTTATCATTTCCCAATTGATCCAAAATTTTTGCTACAGAACTTACGATTTCTACCGGATTATCGGTGTTTTTAAGAGCAGTAGCTGCAGAATCGATGGCCTTGATGGTTTCTGCTTTTTTCGTTAGTTCAGGAACCGATTTTTTGGCAACTTTTACCATTGAATCAACATCAAAATGATCCAAAGTCCCGTTGTTACGATGTTCGTCTATTTGTTTCTGAATGTTTTTAATTTGAGAGTTGACTTGCGCTGTATCCCCAATAATTTTGGAAATAGAGTCTAGGGTTTTCATCCCGTCTGTAGTTTTATTCATCAACTCTTCCACAGAACTGATGGCATCTTTGGTTTTTTGTACATCACCTGGCTCACAGGCTGCAAGAACGATTAGAGAAAAAACGATTGCAAATTTATTTTTCATAGTTAAATTTTAACACGAACAACTATACAATAATTATTCCTGAAATAGAAACAATGATCTCAAAACTTTCACAAAGCATTCAACATCAGCATTTTGCAAAATATTTTACAATTAATTTGCAAAAAAAGACTGCCAAATCTGACAGTCTTACAGGTATAAAAGAAGTTTAAATTTCAACTTTAAATCTTTCGAAAGCGGCTCTTTCTAGCATTTCTCTATCATCCGGGTGAGAAATTTCGATAAGAGCTTTTGCTCTTTGTCTCAAGCTTTTCCCGTAAAGATAGGCCGTTCCGTATTCGGTACAAACATAATGGATGTGCCCTCTGGTGGTTACCACTCCTGCACCTTGTTTTAGGAAAGGAACAATTCTTGGCACACCTTTGTTGGTTCTGGAGGAAATAGCCATAATGGGTTTTCCACCTTCAGAAAGTGCTGCACCACGCATAAAATCCATTTGTCCACCTATTCCACTGTACTGATAAGTACCGATAGAGTCTGCACAAACCTGACCGGTAAGATCGATTTCTATTGCCGAATTGATGGCGTGCATTCTTTTATTTTTCATGATGTTAATTGGGAAATTAACATGCTGAACATCCATAAAAGCGATGGATGGATTATCGTCTACAAAATCATACAATTTTTTAGTCCCAAAACAAAATGCAGTAATCGTTCTGTTGATGTGTGTTCCTTTGTATTTATTGTTCACCACATCTTTCAAGATTAGGTCTATGGCTCCATCACTGAGCATTTCGGTATGAATTCCCAAATCTTTATGGTTACTCAAAGCTTTTAATACGGCATCCGGAATGGTCCCAATCCCCATTTGTATGGTCGCTTTGTCATCGATAAGTTCGGCAACATTTTTACCAATTTGCAATTCGACATCGGTAACTTTTGCTCCGTAATCTAAGGTCATCAATTCTTCTTCATGCCATACCATTTTATCAATTCTGTCCACATGTACCATAGAGTCTCCATGGGTTCTAGGCATTTTAGGGTTAACAATTGCTACAACAGTTTTGGCCGAATCAACAGCTGCTCTGGCTACATCTACAGAAGTCCCTAAAGAGCAGTATCCGTGCAGATCCGGAGGAGAAACAGTAACAATAGACACATCCAACGGAAGAATATTATTTCTAAATAAAGTTGGAATTTCGGATAAGAAAATGGGAATAAAATCTCCTCTCTCACAATTTACGGCTTCGCGAACCGGAGTGGAAGTAAACAATGAGTTGATGTAAAAAGAATCTTTATACTGAGGTTTCGCAATTTCTACATTTCCTTGTTGGGTGATGGATACCAATTCTACTCCACGAAGATTAGCCGATTGCTTTGCCAATTCATCATAAAAAACATTAGGAGTACAGGCGCTTCCATGACCAAAAATTCTATTTCCGCTTTTAACGACAGAAACCGCTTCTTCTATACTAACATATTTCGACATAATACAAGTATTTGTGTGATTTTTAATAATGTTCAAAAATACGCTTAATCTTTAAAATTTGAAATGAGGGAAGTCAGTTTTCTTCAACAAATTATGAAATTATAAAATTACAGCGGCTATTCATCACTCATGTAAAAAAAAACACAAAGAATGAATCGGAAAAATTGTTGAATCTAGAAAAAAGACTAATTTTAAACTATGAAATATCCAGTATTCATACTTTTATTTTTTTTCAATTTGATTTTCGGACAGAATGGACTTCAAATTCCTGAAAACACGAGTCAAATAAAAATTCCTTTTCGTCTGATCAACAACCTTATTTTTATTGAATCTGAAATCAACGGAATCCCGATGACTTTGCTTTTGGATACGGGGGTTTCTGAAACCATCATTTTTAGCATAGAAGAAAAGGAAATCACCCTGAAAAATACGGAGAAAATTAATTTTACGGGTCTGGGTGAAGGAACCGAAACCCAAGGTTTGGTTTCAAAAAAAAATAAATTAGAAATTGGAAAACTATTGGACAATTCTCATACTTTGTACATCATCCTCAATACCGATTTTAATTTTTCATCACAAATTGGCATCCCTGTAAATGGAATTATCGGTTATGATTTCTTTGAAAATCATCCGGTAAAAATAGATTACCAAAAGAAAAGAATAACTTTATACAAAGACCGTGTTTTAGCAAAAAGAAAAACTAAAAACTACCAAGAAATCCCCATTTCAATAGAAAACAACAAACCCTACCTTGAAGCTCAAGTCCAATTAAAAAGCGATAATAAAAAATCCAAATTATTAATCGACACCGGAAATAGCGATGCTTTGTGGTTATTCCCAAACAAAATCGAGAACTTCCAGCTGGGAGCTCCATTTTTTGAAGACTATCTGGGCAGAGGCTTTAATGGTGATATCCACGGTAAAAAAAGTCGGATAAGTACCGTAAATTTTGGCTCATTTATGCTAAACAAAACAACCGTTTCATTGCCCGATGACGAGGCCATAAAAAGTCTGAACCTTGTCACCAACCGCGTAGGATCCGTAGGCGATGAAATTCTTAAAAGATTTGATGTCGTTTTTGATTATAAAAACCAAAAAATCTACTTAAAAAAGAATAAAGACTTTGATGATCCCTATCATTTCAACATGAGTGGCTTAGAATTTAAACATCAAGGCATGCAATGGGAAAAAATTTGGGTGAGCATGGACGAAAAAAAACATAAGAAAAATGAAGATGAGAATGCCGTTTTTTCGAACTTTCAATACAAATTTCAGTTGAAACCCGTTTTTGCAATTGCTGCATGCAGACCCAACTCTCCAGCAGATCAATCGGGACTAAAAAAAGACGACATCATCCTGGCCATCAACGGAAAACCTGCCTCTAACCTGTCCTTGCAAGACCTCATCAACCTCATGAAATCCGAAGAAGGTAAGGAGATTTTCGTGACCATTAGCAGAAACGAAAAGAAGATGGATTTTTCATTTATTTTAAAAGATCCAATCCCCATTTCCGAATAAAAAAGTCGATCCTAAGATCGACTCGATGTATTATTTTTTAATTTCTGCTAACTTTTTCAGCACTTCTTCTTTAGGCACAAAACCTTGTTTGTTCCACACCAAATTCTTGTTTTTATACAATCTCAGAACAGGCAATGCATCAATTCCTAAATTATTAACCAAATGTTTATTCTTATCCACATTAATACGAAGCACCTTTACCTCTTTGGACATTTTTTTATCGATTTCGTCCAAATACGGCTTCATTTTTTTGCACGGAGCACACCAATCGGCATAGAAATCTACCAACAAAACCGGAGTATTACCAATAAGAGTTTCATATTCACCCGTGTCCATACCCCTATTTTGAGCGACTTGTCCTTTCACTTCAGGTAGGTTTTCACCACGCCACTTCATCATGCCACCAGCCAAATTGGTTACCGACAGAAATCCTATTTTAGTTAATTTATTAGCCGCTTTTTCGCTTCTACCACCACTGAGACAATAGACAAATACAGGTTTTTTCTTGTCTAATGTTGAAACCAGTTTGTCAAAACTTTTACTGTTCCAATCGATGTTCACTGCATTTTCCAAATGACCATCGGCAAACTCTTCAGGCGTTCTCACATCAATCAATTGAATTTCAGGATTCTTTTTTAATTCATTGGCATACTCTGTTACTGCTAGATTATTAGTCTGTGCATTGATGCTTTGATTGCATGAAGAAAACGCGATAATTCCTGTAAAAATTACAGCTGACATTAATTTTTTCATCGTATTCTATTTTAGAAAATTATAGAAACAAAGTTAGTCATTTTTACATTTAGAAAGAATTGTTATCACCCAATTCATCGTTTTTTTTGTACTTTTACGCATTCCAATTCCTCTTGAATGAGGATTATTTAAGAAAATCAAAAAAATCAAATAAAGTATAACATTATGAAATCTTTCATTTCCTACGACGAAAAACAATCCGATTTTTCCATCCATAACATCCCGTTTGGGGTTGCTGTTTTTAATAAAGAATACATTGCTTGTGCCACTCGAATTGGCGATATGGTGGTCGATTTGGCTTCTCTTTATGATTACAGTTTTTTTGATGACATCGCTGGGCTGAAAGAAAATGTTTTTGAAGCGTACACCCTGAATGAGTTTATTGAACTCGGAAAAAATACCACTTCTGCTGTTAGAAAAAGATTGCAAGAACTCTTCACAGAAGGCTCTCCCCTATCATTGGATCAAAAAACCATTGAAGAATGCTTCTACGACTTGGATAAAGTGGAAATGCTCATGCCGATTCATGTTCAAAACTATACCGATTTCTACAGCAGTATAGAACACGCCACCAATGTTGGTAAAATGTTCAGAGATCCTGCAAACGCATTGCTCCCGAACTGGAAACACCTTCCTGTGGGCTATCACGGTAGAGCTTCGTCCATTGTCGTTTCCGGTGTAAATTTCCACAGACCCAAAGGACAAATGAAACCTGCCGATGCCGAAAAACCGGTTTTTGGTCCTTCCAAACAATTGGATTTCGAGTTGGAAATGGCGTTCATCGTGAATAGAAATACAGAATTGGGCGAATCCATTTCTACCAAAGAAGCAGAAGATGCCATCTTCGGAATGGTGATCTTCAACGACTGGTCGGCAAGAGACATTCAATCTTGGGAATATGTTCCGTTAGGACCATTTTTAGGGAAAAATTTCTGCAGCTCCATCTCTCCTTGGGTGGTTACTTTAGAAGCTTTGGAACCTTTCAGAACCGCTTCTCCTAAACAAGATCCTGAGGTTTTGGATTATTTGAAATTCGAAGGTGATAAAAATTTCGACATCAACCTGGAAGTTTATCTTCAACCGGAAAATGGTGAAGAAAACCTAATTTCCAAAAGCAACTACAACTTTATGTATTGGAACATGAGTCAACAATTGGCGCACCACACGGTGAACGGTTGTAATGTTGAAGTGGGAGACATGTATGCCAGCGGAACCATTTCCGGTAGCGAAAAATCTTCTTTCGGATCCATGTTGGAACTGACTTGGAGAGGTACTGAACCTTTGAAACTTTCCAACGGAAGCGAAAGAAAATTTATTGAAGATCACGATACCATCATCATGAGAGGTTATGCTGAGAAAGACGGTATCCGAGTAGGTTTTGGTGAAGTATCCGGAAAAGTTTTACCGGCAAAATAACATCAAACCCAATCAAGCGGTTTACCAAATAAATAATACTATTTTGAAATGTTCAATTTTGTACATAAATTTGTACAAATAAATACATCAAATTATGTTAATAGCCAGCGTATCCGATTTTAGAAAAGATATAAAAACCTATTTGGACAAGGTTTCAAAAAACTTTGAAACCTTGATTATCAATCGTGGAAAAGATTCTGGCATCGTTGTGATGTCCTTGGATGAATACAATTCTCTGATGGCCACCAATCATGAATTGAGCTCAAAAAAGAACGAAATGAGATTGGATTCGGCTATTGAAAAATTAAAAAAGGATAACTCCTTCAGCAAACCATTGATCGAAGACTAAGATGAAATATATTTTTGTTGATGAATCTTGGGAAGATTATTTGTTTTGGTAAAAAACAGACAAAAAGAAACTGAAAAGAATCAACGAACTTCTAAAAGATATTTCTAGAAATCCTTTTGATGGAATTGGTAAACCAGAAGCCTTGAAGCATAAATATTCCGGTTTTTGGTCCAGAAGAATAGATGACGAACATCGACTCATTTATAAATATGAAAACGACCAAATCCTCATTGCAAAATGCAGATACCACTACGATTAAGCAAACAATTACAGCCACTTTTTAACTTGAAATGAAAACAGTTCTCCCAAAAGATATTAGCACGGTACAGTTGCAAACCATTATGCAAACGGCCATTTCGCCAAGACCCATCGCCTTTGCATCTACCGTAGACAAAGACGGAAAGATCAACCTTTCGCCGTTTAGTTTTTTCAACATGTTCAGCACACAACCACCAATTTTAATTTTTTCTCCAGCGAGAAGGGTGAGGGACAATACGACAAAACATACTTTGGAAAATATTTTAGAAGTTCCGGAAGTGGTGATCGGCACGGTAAACCACCCTATTGTTCAGCAGGTTTCTTTGGCTTCTACAGAATATGGAAAAGATGAAAACGAGTTCATCAAAGCCGGTTTCAACATGAAAGATGCCGATTTGGTAAGCCCAAAACTTATTGAAGAATGCCCGGTGAATTTCGAATGCAAAGTACAAGAAGTAAAACATTTGGGTACAGAAGGCGGTGCCGGAAACCTCATCATTTGCGAAGTGGTAAAAATCCATATTCGTGAAGAGTACTTGGACGAAAACGGAAATCTGGATCAGAAAAAATTGGATATGGTTGCCAGATTGGGCGGAAATTGGTACTCCAGAAACAATGCCGACAACTTGTTTGAAGTCCCGAAACCTTTGGTAACTCTGGGAATTGGTTTTGACAATTTACCTAAAGAGATCAAGTTCAGTACGGTATTCACAGGAAATGATTTGGGCATGCTTGCCAATGTAGAACAACATCCTGCAGGCGAATATTCGGCAGATGAAAACTTGCATCGAGAGGCACAAAAACTTCTACATCTTCATCAGATTGAAGATGCTTGGGAATTGCTAAAAACATAAAATAAAAATCCGTTTTCAACACGAAAACGGATTTTTTTATTTGATTTTTTTTAATACATGACAAAAAATAGAATAGCTTAATCAAAACCACATAGGTGCATAGATAGTGTCTTTGTTGCGAAAATAAATACGAGTAGTACACAATAGAAATCCGTCTTTGACGGATACTAAGTGCAACTATGCAATCTTATTACCAATAATTCTATGTTTCTATGTGGTTTTTATCAGATTCCTATATAGCTGTTACAATTTTTGTTATGTACTTAGTTGAATTTTAGAAAAATTACTTTTCTTCTTTGATGCTTAGATCCTCATTCAATTCAGGATTAATCTGAAGGGCTTTTTCTTGTTTGTTTCTCATGGTGATGTTCAACATTTCGACTATTAAACTAAATGCCAAACACGAGTAGATGATGTTTTTGCTCACATGTTGATGGATTCCTTCGGACACCAACATCACTCCAATTACCACCAAGAAAGACAACGCCAACATCTGTAAGCTTGGATATTTATTGATAATGGCCGAGATTTTACCCGCGAAAAGCATCATAATTCCGATAGAAATCACCACAGCAATAATCATCAAAACCACATTGTCCACCAATCCTACTGCGGTAAGGATAGAGTCCAATGAGAAAACCATATCCACCAAAATAATTTGTAAAATAACGGTCATCAACAATCCGGACGAGGCTGTTTTAGGAGCATGATCGGCATGTCCACCTTGCATTTTCCCATGAATTTCGAAAGTTGATTTTGCAATCAAGAAAACACCTCCTGCCAGCAGAATTATGTCTTTCCAACTCAGTTCTATTGCATTTTCGGTACCCGGTTCGTGTATCCAACCCAAGGACATCACCGGATCTTTGAGGCCGATGATCCAATTGAGCATCAACAGCAACATCACACGGAAAACCATGGCCAATACCAAACCGATGTTGCGGGCTTGTTTTTGTTTGGCTTCCGGCAATTTGTTGGAAATAATGGAGATAAAAATAATGTTGTCTACCCCTAAAACTATTTCTAAAAAAGTAAGGGTGAGAAGTGAGATCCAGATCTGCGGTTCGGCAAAATTCGGAAATTCCAATACGGAAAGTAGTGTCAGCATTTAATAAAAATTTATCCGACAAAAATAATTTTTTTGATGGAAGAATCAATATTAAATTTTGTGCCCATCAAAATTATAAAGTTCAAATTCATCTCTAAAATGACGATTCTAAAACTTCTGGACGATTAAAGAAAAGTTGTTTGCAATTTTCAGAATTTGTCATGGCATCCAAGACTTTCGTGTTGGGTTTTATAAAAACCTGCGGATAATCCACCTCTCCCAATTCGGTACGAATGGGATAAGCCAATTGCTCTTTTTCCACCGAAAACTGAGCATCAACTCCAGGTTTATTTCCACGAGGATCCAATCGGAACCAACCAACTTCGGGCAAGAAAACGGCATTCAGTCCGTGCAAAGCATAACCGGAATCTAGACTTCCTTTTCTTAGAACCCTTTGGTAACAGAACCCGGTAGGAATACCCATTCCTCGGAGCAAAGCGGCCAGTAAATGAGATTTAGCAAAACAAATTCCTTCTTTATTTTCTAAAGTTTCCTCTGCAGAAATGTTTATTTTTTCTGAATTCAAATCAAAAGAATGCTGAATTTGATCTCTGGCCAATTCAAAAGCCAATTTTGCCCTTTCCAACGGAATATCGGTTTGAGAACAAATATTTTTAATTTTTTCTTGAACCAAAGGTTGATTAAAATCGATGATCGATGGAATCTCTTCCAAATAATCTTGGACATTCTGAGATTCAAAAATAAGTTTCATGATAGAAAATTTAATGAAAGGTGGATTCAAGTTATAAATGCAACATCACAGTTTTCATTCAATTTTTGAGCGAAAATTTCATTGGGCGTTTTAAAACCAAATCTTTTTCGTGGTCTGTTGTTTAAAATATTTATTACCCTTTCAAT
>NZ_REFA01000016.1 GCF_003852705.1 Amniculibacterium aquaticum | reverse complement strand
CCGTCTATCGTAGCTCTTCCGACAATCTGTTCGGGACTGTAATCTTGTTTTAAATGGTGTAAAACATTAGCTTCCACTTCAGGATTAAACTTACACATTTTACGCTTATTTTGATGTCTTTGATTGGTTTTTCGTTGTGCTAAATCAGCTTTATATAAACCACTTCTTCCATCAGCATTTCTTTTAATTTCTCTTGAAATCACAGATTTATCCCTACCAAGATAATTTGCAATTTCAGTTATTCCTTTTCCCAGACTTTTGTAAGCCTCAATTTTGTATCTTTGTTCAAGCGTTAAATGTCCCATCCTTTTTTGTAGTGTAGTGACCACAAAATAAGGTGATTTTTTTTCGCCAACCAAGGGAAGTGTTTTGCCCCTGGGGCAAAACACTTCCCTTGGTTATTTTAAATGCTGTTGCATTTATTAGTTGAATCTAAGATCAGAAAAAATTTATACTTCAAAAAATAAACATTTCTATATTCAAAAATCCAGAAGGTCTTGTTAAAAATCAGATTTCGGTCAATACAACTTTGGAGAAAAATAAATATCCAAAAGAAGTCATACATTTGGTACCCAACAACACAAACGAACTGTTGACTACTGACAACAGTGGAGAAGTTTGGCGCATGATGGATTTTGTTGAAAACAGTAAAACTTATCTAAAAACCTCTTGTCCAAATTTAGCGAGAAAAGCAGCTCAAGCTTTTGGTGAATTTTATAAATTCCTAAATCGCGAAAAATTGGTTTTGGAAGAGGTATTACCAGGATTTACTGATTTCGGAAAAAGAATGTCAGATTTTGATAAATCTTTGAAAAATTCAAAAATAAATTTATTAGAAAATGCCAAAATCGAAATAGAATTCGTGGTTGCACAATCCGAACTTCCATTGAAATGGATTGGATTACACCATGAACATCTACTTCCTGAAAGAGTCATTCATGCCGATCCTAAAATTTCTAATATTTTATTTGACCAAGAAGATAATCCTTTGTTTATCATTGACTTGGACACCGTAATGAATGCTTCTTTACTATACGATTTTGGAGATATGATCCGTTCTTACACCAACATTTTGGACGAAGACAAGGCTAGTGAGGAAAACAATTTTAATCCTGAGCTTTTTGAAGCCGTAAAAAAAGGATTTTCGGATGCTCTAAACGGCACATTGACCGATATTGAAAAAGAAAATTTGGACTATGCAGCCCAGGTGGTAATTTACATACAAGCCGTTCGATTTCTCACCGATTATCTTAATGGAAGCACTTATTACTCAACAAAATACGAGAAACACAATTTGGACAGAACCAAAAATCAAATCAACCTTTTGAAAGGACTTCAGACTTATCTTTCAGAGAAAAATTAAATTAATATTCCGGAACAATGATCCTGAAAACATCCTGTTGCCGAGGCAAGGACATTGTTCTGGTTTTTCAGTCTTAGCACTCCCATAAAAGCAAAAATTAAAGCTTCTTTAAAATTGATAATTTCATCCTTTGGAATGACGATCTGTCCTTCAATTTTATTCTGAATTTTTTCAATCAGAAAGCAGTTGTAGGCTCCACCACCGGTTACCAAAATCTGTTGAAATCCGAATCCGTTAATGACTTGGGCAATTTGTACTGCAGAATGCTCGGTTACCGTAGCCAGAACATCGATATCAGAAATGGATTTCAAAATTGGAAGAATTTCTTGGTTCACCCATTCCACTCCCAAAGATTTAGGAAAATCAGACTTGTAGTATAGTAAATTGTTTAATTCATTCAAAATACAATCATTTACATTCCCTTTTTTAGCAAAATCGCCATTTTCATCAAACGGTTTTCCTAATTTTTGAGCATAAAGATTCAAAACAATATTGACCGGGCAAATATCAAAAGCCAAACGATTATTGTCTTTTTGAAAAGAAATATTGGAGAAGCCCCCGAGATTGATGCAGGCATCATAATCTGAAAAAAGCAACTGATCTCCAATCGGGACCAGCGGTGCTCCGTTGCCACCCATAAGCACATCTTGACTTCTAAAATCGTAAGCTATTGGGAAATTATTGATGATTTTTATGGCTCTTCCGTCACCAATCTGAAGGGTAAATTTTCGGTGAGGCTGGTGGTAAACGGTATGCCCGTGAGATGAGATTACATCAAGTTTTTTGATGTTGTTTTTAATGATAAACTCCCGAACTTTATCCCCCAAATAAAAACCATACTCTGCATTCAAGGCCAAAAGATCTTCAGAATTTAGGTGGATGGCATTTTTTAGTTTTTCTTCCCATGTTTCGGGATAAACGATGGTTTCTACTTCTAGAATTTCATAATTCCATTGAGAACAATGATCCTGACAAAACGAAACGAAACAAATATCCAGCCCGTCCAAACTGGTACCGGACATCAATCCTATGGCATAAAGTGTCTCGCTTTTCATTCAAATTTATTTTGAAGAAGCCGGAATTTTTCCACCAGAAAAATCGCCTGTATTGTTGAAAAAAGTATATTCTGAAAAATCGTCTTTGGCTTTCATGCCGTGATTTCCGATAAGGGTTGATCCGTCCTTGTCGGTTACAAATACCGTGTCTTTGGTATAAATTAATCGATTGGCCTGATCCCAAAACACAGATTGCATGGCAAACATTTGTCCTTCATTGGTTACAATTCTTACATTGCCTTTGGCTTCGTAGAATTTTTTCAACTCGGAAAATTTGGCGTATTTGGCTGTAATTTTACCCGGAACTTTTGGCTTTTTAGGATCGTAAAATTCGATTTTTACTCCTTTTTTTGCAACGATATACGGCGTATCGATCAATTCATATTTTTCAATAATCGGAGCCGTTGCTTTTAGTTTAATAAATCCAGAATCTCTTTGGATGATGTGTGCATCGTAAATGATCTGTGAAGGAAAATTTTTATTGTTTTTGCTGTTGGTTTTTGCCAAATCTTCTTCACAAGAATACGAAACCAAAAAAAATATAGCTCCCACAAATGCGGATGCTATACTTTTAATATTGATATTTTGCTGGTCTATCATTAGTTATACAATCTCTTACCAAACCATTTATCTGCAAAATTGATTCCTATTTTCAAGTTCACAAAGGTCTGACTGATTAGGTTATTTTGTACTGTTCCTCTTTTTCCGACTTCAATTCCTAAATCGATGGACGACATTTTATTGATGGAATTGTTTTTGAATGGCAAGGATGCACCGGCAGTTACTGCAAAAGCATTGATGTCTTTGTTGTTGATGTGCAAATTCCCTTTTTCATAATACGCTCCAAAACGGTAAATGACTCTTGAAAGGTAGTTTCTAAAGTTGTTGGAATTGGGCAATACCCAACCACCTGCAGAAAATTTATACGAATCTTGATATGCAAAAGGTTTTCCTAAGAACAATACATTTTCTCCTTTCTTATAATCCACTTGCGTACCTACAAACCACTTATAACCGTGTCCGTATCCTAGACCAAAAGAAGCTTCCATTGGTATTAAATTATCAGATTCTTGGCTTTTTTTCTCGATAACGGATTCGTAAACTTTTTCACTTTTAGAATTGTAATAATAGGTGCTGTTCAGGTATTCCGTTTTCATGGTATCGGTATTCCCTAGTGTTGATGTAGCACCAACGGTAAGTTTATGATCGTTCCAGAATGTTTTTTGATAGTTAGCGCCTAAGGTAAAGTTAAAATTTCTGATGTTGTTATGGGTTTCATAACCGTTGATCAGCTCTGCATTGCTGTAGGTAAGCTCATTAATATCGTACAAGTTTCCGAAATAATAATTGGCTTTTACCCCTAATGAAAATTCAGGAACAATGGTGTACGACAACGCAGCCTGAACGGTATTCAAAGACCCTTCTCCACGAAAACTTTGAGCCTCCAAAGTTCCGTCACTCAAGGTTTTACTCATCACCAAATTGTATCTTTTGGAACTGTACGGTTGATAGCCCAATCCAAATTTTACTTTTGAAGAAAGAGGAAAAGCAATAGAAATATTGGACAGATAAGTAGAATGTTTTTTAACATCCAAATTGTTGTAATTGGATTTGAAGAAATTATTCTCATTATTGGCTTCTAATTTAAAAGAAGTCAGCTCCAAGTTTTTATTGTTCGCAGGGTTATCGAAATTAAAACTGTTATTAATATCCGAAATGTATGCGGTAGAAACACCTCCCATGGCAGATATTTCTACATTATTATTATATTGTGTATCTCCCAATCCAAATGCGGCATATGGAGAGTTACCGATACTTTGTGCATGCAGAAAAAAACCTGCTGTGATAAAAGATATACCTAGTACTTTTTTCATTCTTGAGTTTTAGAAAAATGATTGGCAAATATCTAAATTATTAACGAATTGTAAAAATTTACTGAGGTTAAAATTTGTTAAGCCTTAAAATTTTATAAATCATAGCATAATTAAGTTAAAATTAGAGTTCAATTTTGCAAAAATCAATCTCGAAAAAAGACTATATTTGAAACATGAATTGGGACAATATCGTAGGCCAAGAAAAATTAAAAAAAATACTAAAAGACAGTATTTTAGAAAACAGGATAAGCCATGCACAATTGTTTGTGGGCAAGGAAGGATACGGCGTTCTCCCTTTGGTACTGGCCTATGCCAAAGAAATTTTCTCAAAAGAAAATCCACATGCAGCCTCCAAAATCGAACACCTTAACCATTTGGATTTGCATTTTTCTTTCCCTGTTTATTCTGAAAAAAGCGACTCCAGCAGCAAGCGATTTTTTGATGAGTTCCGAGAAATGATATTGGAAAATCCCTATGCCGATTACAACCAATGGACCAAAACTTTAGAGTCCGACAACAAACAACTCATGATTTCGGCAGGCGAAATGGAAGATATCAGTCAGAAATTCTCCCTAAAAAGTTATGAAAACGGAACAAAAATACTCATCGTTTGGCGTGCTGATAAAATGAATGTTGCTGCATCCAATAAGTTTTTGAAATTTTTAGAAGAACCACCAGCTAAAACCATCATTCTTCTTACTGCTGAAAATGCAGACAACATGCTGCCCACCATACTTTCGAGAACACAAATTGTTGATGTTTCTAGAATTGACGAAAACGAAATTGAACAACAACTCATTTCGCATCATGGTTTGGACTCCCAAGTGGCAAAATCCATCAGCCACCAAACTCAAGGAAATTGGAACGAGGCAAGAAAATTAATTCAAAACCAAGAAGCTCATTTGGAATTTGAAGAGCTTTTTATTGCATGGGTCAGGAATGCATTTATGGTGAAAACGAAGCCAGAGTATCTAAGGTACATCATACAATGGAGTCGTGATATCGCCTCATGGAATCGGGAGAAACAAAAAAGTTTTTTGGACTATTGTGCAGAAATCTTCAGATTGGCACTCATGCAAAGTTATGCACATCCGGACATGGTTTACAAAAAAATAGAACTTAACGGTTTCAAGTGGGAAAAATTTTCAAACTACATACACGGTGCTAATATTGAGGACATCCTTACCGAGCTATCTACTGCCGATTATCATCTGGAAAGAAATGCCAACGCCAAGATCGTTTGGACCGATACGGGGATTAAGCTCACCCGATATTTGCACAGAAAAATTAATGTTTAAAATTAAAAAAAATGCTGAAAAGACTTTTTATATTGATGCTGTCTTTAACTGCCATTTTTCAAAATTGCAGCAATAGAAAATCGAATTTGAATAAAAATACAATTGCGATGAAAAAATCAATTCACACATTTAAAGTTGAAGGATTAAACGGAGGAATCATCGATTTTTCCACCTTCAAAGGAAAGAAAATACTGATTGTCAATACGGCTTCAGAATGTGGTTTTACCCCACAATATGAAGGCCTGGAGAAATTGTACGAAACTTATAAAAACCAATTGGTTGTCGTAGGTTTTCCTGCCAATAATTTTGGAGGTCAAGAGCCTGGAACCAACCAAGAAATCGCTTCGTTTTGCAAAAAAAATTATGGAGTAAGCTTCCCAATGGCTTCCAAAGTTTCGGTAAAAGGAGATGATATCGCACCCGTATTCGAGTTTTTAACCAAAAAAGAACTCAATGGTGTGAAAAACACTTCAATCCTTTGGAATTTCACCAAAATTTTATTGGACGAAAACGGCTTCATCATCGATTCGTACATCAGCTCTACCCTGCCAACAGACGAGTCCATAACCCAACATCTAACACATTAACATGGAAAATATATTTGATGCCAAAACGGTTCAGAATTATATCGATAGAATACAACAACTGAATGCCAATACCAAAGGAAAATGGGGGAAAATGTCTGTCGATCAGATGTTGGCTCATTGCAACATCACCTATTCTATGATTTTCGAACCCGAGAAGCATAAAAAACCCGGAATGATCGCTTCCTTTTTGCTCAAACAATTTGTAAAAGACAAAGTTGTAAACGAACAACCCTATAAACAAAGTATTCCTACAGGACCGGCTTTCTTAATCCACGACGAAAGACAATTTGAAGAAGAACAAAAAAAGCTCATCGGATATTTGCAAAAAGTGCAACAGTTGGGACCATCGGCTTTCGAAGGAAAAGTAAGTCTTTCTTTTGGAAAGCTTAGTGCTAAAGAATGGAACAACATGATGGCAAAACACCTGAACCATCACCTTTCACAATTTGGAGTATAAATTTTAAAAAAAATACTATGAAAAAATTATTTGCACTACTCGTTTTTTGTTCGGGATTTGTTATTGCACAAATGCCGAATATTTCAAAGGTTTGGACCAACAACAACCTCCCATACAACGGTGGTTTTGGTGAAAAATCTCCACTAAAAATCATGCTTCTAACCTCTGAGCAAAATAAAAAAAACGATCAAGAATATTTTGTTTCCGGACAATCTACCAAAGAGAATACCGATGCTAAATTGGAAGGATCGATGACGGTAAAAAAATATAAAGACTTCAAAAAAAGAGGAAAATTATTTGGAAATTATGAATTTGCCGAAGAAAATACCGGGAATAACTCCGGAATCTATAAAGGTAAATTTATATTCAGTTTTGATTGGGACAAGGATACCAAACAAGTTACTAACAAAAAAATTGAGTTCAAAGGGAAATGGTATCCGTACCAAAAATCCAAAGAAGAAAATACCTTCTGGGTGAATTAAAACCCAAAAAATAGGTCACAAAAAAATCCGGAAAGATTTCCGGATTTTTTTATTTCTAAACGAATTATTAGCTTTTCAATTTTTCAGAAAGTTCTTTTACATATTTTTTAACTTCCTTATCCAATTTCGACATGTCTTTTATTTGGTCGCATGCGTACATAACAGTCGAATGGTCTTTACCTCCCATTTCTTCACCAATTTTTGCAAAAGTAGAGTTGGTAAATTCTTTAGCAAAATACATGGCCAACTGTCTTGGAAGTGCGATTTCTCTTTTTCTAGTTTTGGACAACAATTGATCTCTTTTTATTCCGAAATAATCGCAAACCACTTCTTGGATATAGACTACATCAATTACTTTTTTCTTGGTCGATGCAATTTTACTGATCGTATCTTTTAATAATTCTAAGGAAAGATCGGATTTATATACCGTTGAATAGGCTATTACAGAATTGATAACACCTATCAAATCTCTTACACTGCTGTTCACTTCATTAGCTAGGAAATCCAACATTTCCACTGAAAGTTGTATGCCATCTCGGCTCAATTTATCAACAATAATTTTTCTTCTAGTATCAAAATCCGGAGACTTAATTTCGGCAGTCAATCCCCATTTAAAACGGGACACAATCCTTTCTTGGATGTCCATAATATCCACAGGAGCACGGTCGGAAGTTAGGATAATTTGTTTTCCATTTTGATGTAGATAATCAAAAATATGGAAGAAACTGTCCTGAGTAGCCGGCTTACCGGAAAGGAATTGGATGTCGTCAATGATCAATACATCCACCATTTGATAAAAATTGGCAAACTCTGTTTGTTTATGAGCTTTAGCTGAAGAAACAAATTGCTGAATAAATTTTTCTGAAGAAATGTACAAAACAATTTTGTCAGGAAACTGAGCTTTAACTTCCAATCCTACAGCGTGTCCCAAGTGGGTTTTTCCTACCCCATAACCACCGTGTAAAAACAAAGGGTTGAATGCAGTTGCGCCTGGTCTTTTCGCAATGGATTTGGCCACTGTAGATGCAAACTTGTTGCTCTCACCTTCTACATAATTATCAAATGAAAAATCAGATTTAAGGTTAGAATCGATGTTTACTTTTTTAATTCCCGGAACAACAAATGGATTCACAATATTAGAAGCCAAAGACTGTGCAGGCATGGTTGCTTGTACTTTAGGTGTCGGTATGGAATTTCCCTTCACCTTAACCGTAATAGGATTTTCTTTCCCGACCGGTTTATTTTCCATAACCGAATACCAAAGCTTTACTCCTTTCCCGATATTTTTTTTGAGTGAAGCCGAAAGTAAAGACAAGTAATTGTCTTCAATATATTCCTTATAAAAATCACTTGGAACCATCAATGTTAGGTTGTTATCCACCAACGAGATAGGCTGAACCTTTTCAAAGAGAAGGTTGAAAGAATTTTCCAGTTTCTTAAGGTCAGACTGTTCTTCGGCGGCGTTCAAATTGTCTCGCATAAATTGAAGACAATTCTCCCAAACCAACATTAAATTTTCGTTCATAACAAGGAATGTTTTACAAGATGAGTAAACTTTATCGGGAAAGCAAAAATGCATAATTTAATATTGATAAAAAAATCTTTGGACTATTGATTATTTAAAAATATATTTGTATGTATAAGAATAAACTTAAAATGATACACACAACACACAGATTACGAGTGCGTTACGGAGAGACAGACCCGATGAAATATGTATATTACGGCAACTATGCTGAATATCTGGAAGTTGCAAGAGTCGAACTTTTCCGTGAGCTTGGCATGTCCTATAACGAGATCGAACTTCGAGGCATTTGGCTTCCTGTTTCTGAATACAAAATAAAATATCTAAAACCTGCACTATACGATGAAATGCTAGAAATACACACTTTTGTTAGAAAAAAGCCAGGAGTTAGGATCGTTTTCGATTATGAAATTTATAATGAATCTAAACAAAAGATTACTGAAGCCCAAGTAACTTTATACTTCTTAGATTCCATTAAAAACAAAATAACTTCTTGTCCAGACTATTTAATGCAACTAATTGAGGATAAATGGCTAAATACTGAAATTTATTAACATTATGATAAATTGATATTCTCTATTAATTTATTAAAAATAAAAGGCTGTTTAGCAATCTAAACAGCCTTTTTTATATTAACTCAGAAAGAATTAGAGTAACAATGTTAAGGGTTGCTCTAGATAAGTTCTTAGTGTTTGTAAAAATGCTGCACCTGTTGCTCCATCAATCACACGATGGTCGCATGCAAGTGACAATTTCATGGTATTACCAACGACAATCTGACCGTTTTTAACCACAGGCTTTTCAATAATAGCCCCTACAGATAAAATTGCTGAATTGGGTTGGTTAATGATGGAAGTAAAGGTTTCTATCCCGAACATTCCTAAATTGGACACAGAGAAAGTAGATCCTTCCATTTCGTTAGCTTTCAATTGTTTTGATTTGGCTCTAGAAGCCATATCTTTCACCGAAGCAGAAATCTGGTTATAGTTCATGAAATCGGTATTCTTCAACACCGGAACCACCAATCCATCCGGCACGGCAACCGCAACTCCTACATTAACATCGCCGTGGTGTACGATTTTATCGCCTGCCCAAGAAGAATTTACTTGTGGATGTTTTCTTAGAGCCATCGCTACCGCCTTGATGACCATATCGTTAAACGAAATTTTAGTATCCGGCAGAGTATTGATTTCTTTTCTTGCTTCAATGGCTTTATCCATAGAAATTTCGACCATCAAATAATAATGTGGTGCTGTGAACTTGCTTTCTGCCAGTCTTTTTGCAATCACATTTCTCATTTGTGAATTTGGCGTTTCTGTATTTTCACCACCGGAAATATTCATTACAACTGGAGAAGCAACTGCAACTGCCTGAGCTGGTTTTGCTTGAGGACTGTAGGATTCAATATCTTTTTTAATGATCCTTCCATTTTCACCAGAACCTTTTACTGTGGATAAATCTATTCCTTTATCTTGAGCCATTTTCTTTGCCAAAGGAGAAACGGCCAATCTTTGACCAGTTGTAGCGACAACCTGTGGTGCACTTGCAACAACTTTCGTTTCTGCAACCGCTTTGGTTTCAGCTACGGGTTGTATTTTTCCACCACTTGCCACGATGGCTGAAACATCGGTTCCAGCAGGGCCAATAATAGCCAAAATACTATCAACAGGAGAAGCTTCGCCTTCTTGCACCCCTTGGTAAAGTAAAACTCCGTTAAATTCGGATTCGAAATCTTGTACCGCTTTATCGGTTTCGATTTCTGCAATAATATCACCTTCTTTTACGGCATCACCAACAGCTTTATTCCATTTTGCAACTTTACCTTCCGTCATGGTATCCGAAAGTCTAGGCATATTGATCACTTCAACACCAGCAGGCATTTCAGCCGTTGTTGCAACTTCTACAGGAGCAGTTGTTTCGACTTTTAGTTCTGGGCTTGCAGTTTCAACGGGAGCCTGTCCGCCAATTAATGCAGAAATATCTTCTCCACTTTGACCGATGATGGCTAATATACTATCAACAGGAGCCGAGTCGCCTTCGTTTACACCGATGTATAAAAGAGTTCCGTTCCACTCGGTTTCGAAATCTTGTACCGCTTTGTCGGTTTCTATTTCGGCCAGTATATCGCCTTCTTTTACAGAATCTCCAAGTTTTTTATGCCATTTTGCTACTTTTCCTTCGGTCATTGTATCCGAAAGTCTAGGCATGGTTACTACTTCTGCCATAATTTTTTATATGATGCTATAATAATTAATAATTTATTGAAATGAAAATCCAGTAAACATTTAGAATTTTCAAAACATCTTCTTTTTAGTTTTCTAATTGATCCAAGAATGGATAATTGTCTTGTGCATATACATACTCGTATATTTTTTCTTCGGTTGGATACGGTGAGTTTTCCATAAACTCTACACATTCATCAACAAAAGCTCTGGATTCGTTGTCCATGGTTTCCAATTCTTGTTCGGTAGCCCATTTGTTTTCCAATATTCTATGTTTTACCAATTCAATTGGATCTTCTTGTTTGTGTGCTTCTACTTCTTCTTTGGATCTGTACGGCTCTGCATCAGACATGGAGTGACCTCTGAAGCGATAAGTTCTTGCTTCAATAAAAGTTGGCCCATCACCTCTTCTAGCTCTCTCAATAGCTTCATAAGCTACTTCTGCTACTTTTTCGGGATCCATAGCATCTACCGGCATGCACGGCATCTCGTAGCCCAAACCTAGTTTATAAATATCTTCGTGGTTGGCTGTTCTTTTCACAGAAGTTCCCATGGCGTATTGGTTATTTTCTACCACAAAAATTACGGGTAATTTCCAATTCATTGCCATGTTGAAGGTTTCGTGAAGAGAACCTTGTCTTGCTGCACCATCGCCAAAGAAACAGATATTGACTGCTTTTCTGTCAAAAAATTTATCGGCAAAGGCAATACCCGCACCCAAAGGAATTTGTCCACCAACGATACCGTGACCTCCATAAAAACGGTGTTCTTTACTAAAAATATGCATAGATCCACCCATTCCGCCAGAAGTTCCTGTTGCTTTTCCGCACAATTCGGCCATAATTCTTCTAGGATCTACTCCCATAGCCATTGGATGGATGTGACAACGATATGCGGTAATCATACTGTCTTTGGAAAGATCCATTGCATGGGTAAAACCTGCTGGAATGGCTTCTTGACCGTTATAAAGATGTAAAAATCCTCTGATTTTTTGTTTCAAGTATAGAGAACGACATTTGTCTTCAAATCGTCTCCACATTGTCATATCTGCGTACCATTTTAGGTAAACTTCCTTGGAAAATTCTTTCATAGTTGATCGAAATTAGTGAGCAAAAATAAGAAAAAACTTTGTTTTTTCGGGCAGTATCTTTTCAAAAGTTAATAAATCCTTAATGAAACGCATTTTCCTAAAAAAAAATGTTTCCCAAAAAGAGAAACAATTCATTTATTTTCAAAAGATTAACTTTAATTGACATCGTACTGAAATTGCCCGGTGTAGGTTCCGGTAATTGTTTCGCCACCTTGAGATTTCAAATTAAAAATCACTCTAAAATTATGGGCATCCAGATCAACAATACTGCTGCTACCGAATTCGAAATCGGTAATTTCTGTGGTACCTCTGGTAAATTTGGATTGAGAATCGCTTAGGTTTCTTATAGAGCTTGTTGTACTAAAACCGCCGTCCAATTTATCATTAAAAGGAAAAGTTTGATACAGTTTTACCGTTCTGGTAACTCCGTCTTCGGTCCCTGTTAGAATGATGGTATATTCATTGGTTTCTGAAGAGTTTTTAGCTTTTTTACCAATTAATTGAGCAGAATTGATGACATATCTAGCCCCATCACTATCTTTTATGTATCGATCGGCATTGGTATATAAAGGCGGGTTTTCTGTATCCTCTTCATTTCTGCACGATGTTGCGATTGAAAGAGTTGAAAGCCCCAAAAATAAGAATAGAAGTTTTTTCATTATTAAATTTGATATTTGTTGCACAAATATAATGATTAATTGTATTTTCCATTCATTATTTGTTTTTTTTTAATGACTTTCTCATCATGGACATCCAAATCGAATAATTAAATAATCTTTTTCAATCTTGTATAGAATTTCATTGCCCAATGATTGGAAAGATTTTCAAAATTGGTGTACGGATGATTTTCAGGTCTAAAGCCTCTAAAAAACTCCTCGACACTGGCCACCTCACTGCCTTCAAAATCGAAATCTTTATTTCCTATTTTTTCACGAATCACAGAATCAATCAATACAGAAGATCCACTAATTTTCAGTTTTTCTTTTTGGTTAAATGTTCCCAAAAGCACGGCTACATCATGGTTTTCATAGATTGCGATAAGATTTATTAATTTCTGATGGTGGTAAAAGCCATAAAAAGTCAAACATCCGGCATCGTGAAAATCAGAGAATAATTTTACATACAACTTCGTATCATTGCTATCCGAAGCACCTATTGCTGTTTCTTGGATAAACAAGAGTGCCTCGGTTTTGTTTTCAATATTTTTGATTTCGGAATGTTGTTTTATCTCTTCGTCTTGTCTAATTTTTCTTTTTCTTTTGGGCGAATATTTTTGGTAAACCAAATCGTAATCATTTTTGGGAATAATGTAATTTCTCTTTGATTTTAAAGTTTTAGAGAATTTATTGTACTCATTGAAGTTGTAATTCCAGACCCAATAGTTTTTGTCTAAATACTCTAAAAACTCATCGTTCACTTTTAAATCGTCTTTTTTAGAAAAAACGCCCAATTGCTGACACAACCTGGGATTAACAATCAATTTCAAGCCAAATTTCTTGACAAAAGGCAAAGGCATGACAGCATCATAATCGCCTTCCACCAAAATATTCCATTTTTTACCCGTTGTAATGTCTAAAAATTCTTTAGAAACTGAATATTTTTTTTGTGCCGATTGGTTGATGCAGTGGGTATATTTTGTAAAATCTATATTTTTATATTCAACCTCTTTTATCATAATAAATTTTCGTTGGCAAAGCTATAAAAAGAAGTTTGAGTAATGATAAGATGATCGATCAAAACAATATTCATCAACTTTCCGGCATCCGAGATCTGTTTGGTAATTTTTAGATCTTCTTGGCTGGGTTTCAAATTTCCAGAAGGATGATTGTGAGCGATGAAAATCCCTGTAGCCATCTGTTCCAAAGCTTTTTTTAAAATTATTCTAACATCGACCACCGTTCCGGAAATCCCACCTTGTGATATTTTTTCTTTTAACAAAACCTTGTTGTGTTGATTAACAAAAACCACCCAAAATTCCTCGGTTCTCAAATCGCCTAAATAGGGATGTAAAAGTTTGAAAACATCATTTGCAGAGCTAATCTGAGTCTTTTCTGGAAGTTCCTGAGCTGCTTTTCGTCTGCCAATTTCCAATGCGGTTGCTATGGCTATGGCTTTGGCCTCTCCTATTCCTTTAAATTTCATAAGATCTGCTGTAGTAAGCAAGGACAAGTGGTGCCAATTGTTATCCACAGAATCCAAAATTTTCCTAGCCAACTCGACCGCCGAGTCTTCCCTATTGCCACTTCCCATAATTATGGCCAACAATTCGGAATCGGAAAGAGACGCTTTACCTTTCAGTAAAAATTTTTCCCGAGGTCTGTCGTCTTCAGCTAGAAATTTTATGGACATTTTTCTTCTATTTATTTAATTATCAGATAATTAAACCGTCTTTCATCACCAATTTTCTATCGGTCACTTCTGCCAATTTGGTATTGTGTGTCACAATGACAAAGGTTTGTTGGTATTTGTCCCTCAAATCAAAAAACAATTGATGCAGATCATCGGCGTTTTTGGAGTCCAAATTTCCTGTAGGCTCATCGGCAAAGATAATTTTTGGAGAGTTGATCAAAGCTCTGGCAACCGCCACTCTTTGGGCTTCGCCTCCGGACAGTTCATTGGGTTTGTGGTGCAGGCGATCAATTATTTTAAGATCCTCAAAAAGCGAATAGGCTTTGGAATGATAATCTTCGTTTTTACCGGATATTTTTGTGGGCAAAAGTACATTTTCCAAAGCGGTAAATTCCGGTAACAATTGATGAAACTGAAATACAAAACCGATGTTTTGGTTTCTGAATTTTGACAATTCTTTATCTTTCATGTTCACAAAAGACTGACCGTCAATCAAAATTTCGGTTTGGTAATGCTGCGGTCGCGAAGGCAAATCCAAGGTGCCCAAAATCTGTAACAAAGTCGATTTTCCGGCTCCCGATTCTCCAACAATAGAGACCACCTCACCTTTTTTAATATGAACATCAACCCCTTTCAAAACTTCGAGGTCGCCGTAGTATTTATGAATATTTTTTGCTTTTATCATGTTTCAAAAATAGAACTTTTTTTTGAGTCTTTTGAATTTATACTAAAATTAAGCATCTGCGAAGCCTCTTGCTATTGTTCGGTAAAATGGGCTTTCAAAATCCTATCTTTACCTGCAAACACCAAACGATCTCGATCTACCCAAAGGCAAGTATAAAGATTTTTTTCATCGGAAATCTTCATCCAGGTTTTACCAAAATCTTTAGAATATGAAATGTGTTGATCTCCAATAGCAATCATCTCTTTACCTTTTGATTTTGGACGAATTTTTACACAGGTCATATACCCGGCATTATTTCCAGATGCTTGAATTTGCCATGTTTCCCCACCATCATTTGTGGTTGCAATGTTGTTGATATTGGCCTTTTGATCGGTATAATCTCCACCTACAGCAATACCAAAATTATTATTATAAAAATCAATAGAATACATCCCTTGCGAGGCTTTTCCGTGTACAAATGGAGTTTCTATTGCTTTTACAATTCTAGTAAATTTACTGTATCTGTATATTTTAGAAGACATGCCTCCCGTAACCAGCCATACATAATCTTTGGATGATGCAATATTGGAATTGCTGGCTGCAAATGCTGCTTCACCTTCATTTAAAATGATCGTTTTTGTGAAATAATTAATTTTTATTTCCTTATCATTATTAAAATACCCCCATTTAAGTTTTTTATTTGGTTCCGGATCACTAAAAACATAAAAATCACTATCATCGTAATACAATGCATCATAGAACGCTTTATTATCTGAATCTGTATGAACGATAGTGTAAGACAAATCGTTTTTGTTAATTTTAAAAAAATACGCTGGACTTTCTATGTTGATGGCAAAAACAGATTTTTTATCTGCAGCGATGGTTCGAAATTGCAACTTTTTGTCCGAAACCAACACTTGTTTATTTTGTGTTGAATCTTTTAGAGAAACAAATCCAATTTTGGAATCGGTACCGGAATACCAAATTTTATCCTGATCTAAGGTTATCGCTCTAATGCTGATCTTTTCATTCAGCAAAGGTGAGAAACTCAATTTTTGAGCTTGGATAGCAATCCCATTCGCTACTAAAAAAGCAAGTATAAAATTCTTCATAACACAAAAATAAAAAATCCGCTTCATTGCTGTAGCGGATTTGGGTTTATTTTTAATCTTTATTGTCAAGATCGATATCGTATTCTTCTAAGGGTTCTTGTTCTGCTTTAAAAGTCTCTCCAAAACCACCTGATTTTTGTAATTTAGAGTTTTTCTTACTGTACATAAAATAGATAATCAATCCCAAAACCATCCAAATTGCTGAGTATGTTTTAGCTTCTAAACTCAGGTTAAAAATAAGGTAAATATTGATCAGTATCCCACATACAGCAATAACTGGTAAAGCAGGTACTTTAAAGTTTCTTTGCAAATTCGGTTCTTTCACTCTTAGGATCCAAACGGCAACACAAACCATGGTAAAGGCAAACAAAGTTCCGAAACTGGTCATGTGTGCCAAATCGTTAATGGGCGTTAAAGAAGCCACCACTGCAATAACAATCCCTACAATAATTAGATTTTTTCTAGGAACTCCTGACAATGGATTCACTTTTGAGAAAGTCGAAGGAATAAGACCATCTTTAGACATACCTAAGAATATTCTGGATTGTCCCATGATCAGTACCATCAAAACTGAGATCAGACCAACAGTTGCAGCAATGGTAATGATATAACCTGCCCATTGTTGACCTGCAATATCAAAGGCATAGGCTACAGGAGCTTTTATGGCATCCGGATATTTTCCTAATGGATTGAAATCTGAATAATGCATCATCCCGGTTAATACTAAAGACACCAAGATATAAAGTACTGTACAGATTAATAATGAAGCGATGATGGCAAAAGGTACATCTTTTTTCGGATTGATGGCTTCTCCGGCTTGTGTAGAAACGGCATCGAAACCAACATAAGCAAAAAATATGGCCGAAGCACCGGCAATGACTCCTCCAATCCCGTATGCTGAATGCGAAACACCATTTTCTGTAATGGTTGTTGGCTCAGGGATGAACGGTACCCAATTGTCCATATTGATAAAAAATGCTCCCGCAATAATTACAAAAATAATTGCAGAAACCTTAAGCATTACTATAAAATTATTGGCTTTTGCAGCTCCTTTAGTTCCATTCAGCAAAATACCGATGACAAACAAAACGATTAATAATGCGGGTAAATTCATGGCAAATCCTGAGTTACCTGCCGCAGCGTAAGTTTGTGGATCTGTCGTCAGCCAATCCGGAAGATGCAGGCCAAACATTTTAAGTAACTTACCAAAATATCCGGACCAAGAAACAGCTACCGTCATCGATCCCATGGCGTATTCCAGAATAAGCCCCCAACCGATAACCCACGCAAAAATTTCTCCTACAGTTCCGTAAGCATAGGCGTAAGCAGAACCTTCTACGGGGAGAATTGAGGCAAACTCGGCATAACACAAAGCTGCAAAAACACAAGCTATTCCGGCTATTACAAAAGATAGCGCCAATGCAGGTCCTGCGTTATAATAAGCTCCGGTTCCGGTAAGTACAAAAATACCGCCACCGATAATGGCACCAATCCCAATGGCTGTTAAACTCCATTTACCCAATACCCTTTTCAGCTGACTTTTTTTGATGTCTGCTTCATAAGCTTCCATGGGTTTTTTAATCCAAATATTCGACATATAAATATATTTTTACAATTCACGAAAGTAAAAAAAATTTAAAAACTTTAACTTATATTACTAAATAAACTTTAATATTTTTTCCATATCGTATTTAATTCGCCTATTTTCAGTATGAAAAATTTATTCAAGGGATCTTGGGTTCATTCAAAACAAATTTTAAATACAACTTTATCATAAATTGAATTCAATTGAAAAAGTATTGTTATTTTTGAATTAAATATATACAAAACACAACATTTGAAAATGAAAATAACCACAACCCTAAGTCTTGTATTTCTATTTTTCGGATATACGCATTTCTACACTCAAAACACCGATACCAAGGTCGTTCACAAAAGAACTTATACAAAAAAAGAAGAGTTGAATACGGGTACTACCAACCAAAATATAAAACCCGAAAGAACCTACGCAACCAAGCCCATAAAAGCAGAATTGGCAGATAAGAAAGATAAAGACTTGGGGCCGAAAACAAACAACGAACCGAGCATTATCGAAAGAATTGAAAAAAAAGACAGTCCAAAAAAATCAGAGTCGTCCTTTTGGTCTTGGCTATTTGGAAAAAAATCGTCACAAAAAACATCCGTTTCAAAAAATAGTACAAACAAAAAATATAAGAACCGTACCATCTACACCGGCCCAAATGGTGGACGATACTACATCAACAAAAACGGAAATAAAACCTATATCCACTAAAAAATGAAAAAAACCATACTTCTTCTATTTGCAACCATAAGTTTTGAAATGTCGGCACAGACAGAGTTGGTCTTTGTTTTTTTTAAAGATAAACCCAATAAAGCCGCATTCTACGCCAATCCTTTGTCCGAACTTACACAAAAGTCCCTAAACCGTCGATTGGCTCTAGGCATTTCGCTAAACGATCAAGATGCTCCTATTGAGCCTTCTTATATTCAGAATATTCAGAATTTAGGATTTACCGTTACCGATTATTCTAAATGGTTAAATGGAGTTGCCGTAAACGCTACAGCAGCAGAAAAGGTTGTATTACAAAGCCAAACTTTTGTACAATCGGTGGAAAGTTTTGCAAAAAATACGAATCCTTCAACTAAAAATTCCACATTCAACAAATGGGAAAATACCAACAAAGCCTCATTAATCAATTTTAATTATGGGAATGGCTTAGCACAGATTGACCAAATTAATCTTAGAAACCTGCATTTGTCCGGATACACAGGCAACGGAACCACAATTGCTGTTATAGACACCGGTTTTCCGCAAGTTGATAGCGGGACACCGTTTTCCAGATTGTGGACCAACAACAAAATAAAAGGCGGCTACAATTTTATTTCGAAAAATACTGACATTTACAATACCAACCTCTATGCACACGGCACTGTGGTTTTAGGAGCCATAGGCGGTTATATCGACGGAACTTTTGTAGGGTCTGCTCCAGATGCCGATTTTTATCTGTACGCAACCGAAAGTTATAACCAAGAAATCCCAGAAGAACAACTCTATTGGATAGAAGCCGCGGAAGAAGCCGATAGAAAAGGTGTGGACATCATCACCACTTCTTTGGGCTACAATGTTTTTGACGACCCGAGATACAATTTGCAATACAGTGACATGAACGGTACTACTTCTTTTATTGCCAGAGGTGCACAAATTGCTACAGAAAAAGGAATTTTTGTATTGGCAGCTGCAGGAAATGCCGGTCAGCAAAGCTGGCATTACATCATGACACCGGCGGACAATGCAAAGGTTTTCACCATTGGTGCTGTGGATAACTTGGGAGTTTCCTCTAATTTTTCATCATTTGGTCCCAATTCTTTAGGAATTGTAAAACCGGATGCCAGTGCCAGAGGTACAGCTACGGCTTCTGTAAACGGAACGGGTGCAACCACATCCAGCGGAACCTCTCTTGCAACACCGGTTGCAGCTGGTGGAGTGGCTTGTCTAATACAAGCATTCCCCAATATGAACCGTGATCTTATGAGAACAAAATTGAGAGAAACCGCTTCGTTATTTCCAAATTATACCAACCAAATTGGATATGGTATCTTGAATTTCGGATTGTTACTGAACACCTTGAGTGCCGAAGAATTTTCAGTAAAAACTCCAGTTACCGTCTATCCAAATCCGGCCCATGAAACGGTAAACATCAACAGTGATTTAACTCCCGATAAGGTAGAAATCTACGATCAGCTTGGAAGATTAATATTGAAAAATGAAAATGAAAAGTCTATAAATATACATTCTTTAGACAATGGCATCTATTATTTAAAAATTTTCATAAACCAAGACTTTACCATTAAGAAGTTCATCAAAAAAAATTAAATTATTTTGAAAACCATCTATTAATGGTTATTTTAGCACCGTTGTACAAATCGAACACAAAGATAATGAGCGCAAATTCTATATTCAAAATTGCATTGGTACCCATTTTATTGGCCTTATTTCTATATGCACTTCAGATTATTTTCGGGTGGTTATCCGAAGCCGATAACAATTCTGTTATTCTGGGTGTTGTTTCACTGAGTTTACTTTTTGTTTCAACATATTTCATCATCAAAAAAATATATTTTACAAATGAATAAAAACAAAATCAGCCTAGCTATTGGCGGAGCGTTAAGTTTTATAATGCTAATTATTGTACTCACCTGTACCGAAAGAATTGATGCAGGACACGAAGGTCTTTTGGTAAAAATGTACGGATCCGACAAAGGGGTGCAAGATGTAGCGTTGGTTACAGGTCGCGTTTGGTATAACCCACTTACAGAACAGGTTTTCGAGGTGCCAACTTATGTTCAGACCATTAATTATCAACCCTTTACCGTGAATGCCAAAGACGGATCGGTATTTACTGTAGATCCCACCATGTCTCTGAAAGTTATAGATGGACAATCGCCTAAAATATTTAAAAAGTACAGAAAAAACATTGACGAAGTATTACAAAACACTTTGGTTAACCACATTAAAGATGTATATAGAATTGAATTCAACAAGTACACAACCGATTCCATCATCAGTCGTAGAGAAGCTTTTGAAAACGGGGTTCAAGATAAAATGAATAAATTTTTGGAGAAAGAAGGTTTTGCCATGGAGCAATTGACCTCCGGAATACAATATCCAGATGCCATTACCAAAGCCATTAATGCAAAAAATGCAGCGATACAAGAAGCACAACGAGTGGAAAACGAATTAAAAGTTGCTGAGGCCAATGCTAAAAAACTTATCGTACAAGCTGAAGCAGAGGCTAAAGCCAACGAACTAAGAAAACAATCGCTTAACAATTTACTTATCCAACAACAATTTATTGAAAAATGGGACGGCAAAACCGCTATTTACGGCAACGCTCCTTCCTTCTTCAAATCAGTTGATTAACACCTAAAAAATCACTTCGTTGGAAGTGATTTTTTTTATCAATAATACAAATTGTTTTTTATTGAAATATAAAAACATAAATTTATCCTCTAAAAAATAGATATGCTCAATTTTGAATTTAAAAATCCTACCAAAATTATTTTTGGAAAAGGAGAAATCCATAAACTATCCAAAGAGATCCCTCAAAATGCTAAAATATTAATGCTTTATGGCGGTGGAAGTATAAAATCCAACGGCATCTACGACCAAGTAAAATCGGCACTTTCAGACTTTGATTTGTCCGAATTTGGAGGCATACCTGCCAATCCAGAATATTCTGTTTTATTGGATGCCCTGAAGGTGATCCAGGAGAAAAACATCGATTATCTTTTGGCAGTTGGCGGTGGTTCTGTAATTGATGGAACTAAATTTTTAGCGGCTGCTTCAAAATACGATGGAGATGAACCTTGGGATATTTTAACCCAAAAAATTAGATTTTTTGAAGGCGATGCTTTGCCTTTCGCAACGGTGCTTACACTCCCCGCAACAGGTTCTGAAATGAATTCGGGTTATGTCATTTCCAGAAGAGAAACCAAAGAAAAACTTTCCAGTGGTGGCCCAGGATTATTTCCTCAATTTTCTATTATGGATCCGGAAGTCATTCGCAGCATTCCGAAAAAACAAATTGCCAACGGAATTGCCGATGCCTACTCTCATGTCTTGGAACAATACATGACCTATCCAACCGCTGCCACATTACAAGAAAGAATTATGGAGAGCATTATGATTACCCTGCAAGAAGTTGCTCCTAAAGTTTTGGCAGATGAATTTGATTACGATGCTGCAGCCAATTTTATGTGGTGTTGCACCATGGCTCTCAACGGTTTGATCAGCAAAGGGGTACCTACAGATTGGGCGGTACATTCGATGGGACACGAGTTGACAGCACTCTTTGGTATAGATCATGCCAGAACTTTAGCAATAATTGCTCCGTCGCATTATCGTTTCAATATGGAAAATAAAATAGGAAAACTTTGTCAGTACGCAGATAGAGTTTGGAATATCTCTGGGGAAAATGCAAAAGAAAAAGCAGAATTTGGAATTAAAAAAATGGAAGAATTTTTCCAAGGAATGGGCATTCCTACCCGATTATCGGGCTATGTTGAAGAATATGAAGGAACTGCTGAAAAAATTCAACAATCGTTTACCGAAAGAAATTGGATCTTGGGCGAAAGGAAAAACATCGGCCCCGATGAGGTTTTGGAAATTGTAAAAATGAGTTACTAAAATTTAAAAATCCCGGATCGTCTAAGTTGATCCGGGATTTTTTTATTTCTTTTTATTTACAGCGGTTTCGTCTATCCAACGATCCTTGTTGTTGGAGTCTAAAAGGTACAGGATATCGTCTTGTTTGGTCAAGAGCATCACTTTGGTGATGGGAACGGCTATTTTTTTCCCTTCCAACTTATCAAAACGAAGCGAAACTACATTTTTTCCGGTTTTCACAACATCCCCTGAAAAGACATTGGATGAGCTATCGCCACGGGATTTATCATCAAAAACTTCTACAAAATTGGCATTTTTTCCTTTGATGATGATGAACATTCTCTCGGTATGATCATCAAATTCTTTGATCTGAATAAATTTTTTATCATCAAAATTAACATTGTCCACTTTTTGGTTAATGCCTTTTTGAGTTTCTAATTTATCCAAAATAGCGTTCAGCGTTCCGTACTGAGCTTTGAAGCCCATGACAGAGGCTCCAAAAACAAGAGTGTAAATTATTTTTTTCATTTTTTATGTGTTTTAAAAGATGGACTGATAAGCAAAACTTACCAGTCCAAAAGTGTTAAAAAATTCATTCAATTTTACAAGTTCCCTCTTCTTTCTTGTTCTTTTTCCAAGGCTTCGAAAAGAGCTTTGAAATTACCTGCTCCAAAGCTTTGCGCTCCGTGTCTTTCGATAATTTCATAGAATAATGTTGGTCTGTCTTCTACGGGTTTAGTAAAGATTTGTAGCAGATAACCTTCTTCATCGCAATCAATTAGGATTCCTAAATCTTGCAATTTCTTAATATCTTCGTCAATATGACCTACTCTTTCCGGCACCATATTGTAATACGCTTCTGGTGGTGCAGAAAGGAATTCGACCCCTCTTGCTTTAAGTTCTGTAACCGTTTTGATGATGTCTTTGGTGGCCACCGCAATGTGTTGTACACCTTCGCCTTCATAAAAATCCAAATATTCTTCTACCTGAGATTTTTTCTTACCTTCAGCAGGTTCGTTAATTGGGAATTTGGCATAACCGTTACCGTTAGACATTACTTTGGACATCAAAGCAGAGTATTCTGTGTTGATCTGCTTGTCATCAAAGCTAAGGATGTTTACAAATCCCATTACATCTTCGTACCATTTCACAACCGGCAACATTCTGTCCCAATCTACATTTCCTACGCAATGATCTACATACAAAAGACCAACATCGGATGGGTTGTAGTCGCTTTCCCATTTCTCATAACCCGGCATGAAAGCACCCGTATAATTTTTTCTTTCGATAAACATGTGTACGGTTTCTCCGTAAGTGTAAACCCCTGACATTCTAACTTCTCCAAATTCGTCGGTAAGGGTTTTAGGCTCCATGTATGGTTTTCCACCTCTTTTAGTGGTTTCTTCAAACGCTTTGTAGGCATCATCTACCCAAAGAGCAAGGATTTTTACACCGTCGCCGTGTTTTCTTTGGTGTTCGCAAATGGGAGAGTCTGAGTTAAGACCGGAAGTTAATACCAACCTGATCTTTCCTTGTTGCAAAACATAAGACGCTCTGTCTCTAACTCCGGTTTCTGGTCCTGCGTAGGCTACGGATTGAAAACCAAAAGCCGTTTTATAATAATGTGCGGATTGCTTAGCATTTCCTACATAAAACTCAATATAATCGGTACCGTTAATGGGCAAAAAATTTTCTGCCTGTGCGATTTTCTCTGCAAATGTGAGTGTTGACATTTTTATTTTTTAGATTATTGTTTCTGTATTATTTTTTACAAATATATTAAAACTATACAAATAACAATCTACCAATCGTACAATTTACTATTGAGTTAAGGAAATATTTATTAAGATGAAAATGTCTTATTTTTTATTTACAACGGGAAGTATTTCATTTTTGTTAAGTCCAAATCGTTTAATATCTTCATCTGCAAATCGTTGTGAATAGAACAAGGCTTGTGCTTCAAAACCCACTTCGGACAATCTATCGAAATAGTCCATTCCGTACCATCTGACATGATCGTATTGTCCAAAATGTTTTTGTCTTTCTTTGGGGTCAATAATGGAAAAGTCTTCGTAAGTTTTCTCTAATGAATTTTTCATGGGAACCTGAAAAATACCCCAACCACCCGGTTTCATCACTCGGAAAAGTTCGGACATGGCTTTTCTATCGTCCGCAATATGCTCCAAGACATGGTTACAAATGACCACATCAAAACTTTCACTGGCAAAAGGCAGATCTAAAATATCGGCTTTTACATCGACAATTGGAGAGTACAGATCGGCAGAAGTATAATCCAAATTGGACATTTTCCTGAATCTTTTTAGAAATTCCTGTTCGGGTGCGATGTGCAAAACCTTTAAATTTTTGATGAAAAAATCGGTTTCATTCTGAAGGTACAACCACATTTGACGGTGCCTTTCCAAACTTAAAGTCCCGGGAGACAGTGCATTTTCTCTTTGCTTTCCGTATCCGTAGGGTAAAAATTTACGATAGGATTTTCCATCAATAGGATCGGTAAATTGATCTCCTTTATAATATTGATAAAGAACAGGACGAATCCAAAGACTAAATTTTATTAGTAAAGGTCTTGGTATGACATTCAGGGCAATCTGAGTGATTTTTTTTTTCACTTTTTGAATTTAAAAAAGATACGGTTCAAAAATAAAAATTTCTGAACCGTATCTTGACTATTTTTTAAAAAATTTTAAAAATCTTGGGTAAATGGTTTTTCCTCGTCACTTACTATACCCAATGCATCGTAAATATACTGGAATGTAGAAAGCAAAACCGGCTTCCCGTTGATGATGGCAACATCGTGTTCAAAATGAGCCGAAGGCGAGTTGTCTTTAGAAGTTACTGTCCATCCATCGTCATGAAATTTCACCTCATGAGTACCAAGATTGATCATGGGTTCAATGGCCAAAGCAATGCCGTCTTTTAAGACTTTACCACTTCCTTTTCTTCCATAATTCGGAACTTGTGGATCTTCGTGCATTTTTTTACCCAAACCGTGTCCCACCAATTCTCTTACAACCCCATAACCGTGGGCTTCGCAATAAGTTTGTATCGCATTGGAGATGTCTCCAACTCTTTTACCTCGCACACATTGCTCTATCCCTTTGTATAAGGATTCTTTGGTTATTTGCAATAATTTTTTTGTTTCGGCAGCCACTTCTCCCACCTCGAAAGAGTAGGCATGATCTCCGTAGAAACCATTCATATAAACCCCACAATCCACAGAAAGGATATCGCCTTCTTGCAGTGGTTGGTTGTTTGGGATGCCGTGTACCACTTCGGCATTTGGAGAGATGCACAAAGAGTTTGGAAAGCCGTACATTCCTAAAAATGCAGGTTCGCCACCGTGATCTTTGATGTAATCGTGTGCCAATTTATCCAACTGTAAAGTGGTGACACCGGGCTGAATAATTTTAGCAATCTCTCCTAAAGTTTTAGAAACCAATTGTGCAGATTGACGCATCAGTCGGAGTTCTTCTATTGTTTTTAGTTGTATCATACTGTATATAAAAATTGAGAAAAAACTACCAGAAAAGTCCCTTTTTCTTTTCTTTTTTTAATTTTGAATAGGCCAGAACTTCTTTTCCATCTACTCTAAATTCAATTTTATCGTTGATGATGTTATAGATTTCGCCCCAACCTGGAAAGCCGCCCAAGTTTCTATCATCAATGAACAAATCGGCATCGATCTTTCTGGATTGAGTTTCTGAGTCGAAAATTTCTCCTTCAAAACTGGAGTTAACCGCATAAAAATCGATTCCGTTTTTTGAGCAGAACTCAACGGCTTCTTCTAAAGATCTTCCGTGTCTATAGGTCCACAGAATAAGTCTATACCCTTCTGCTTGTAGTTTTTTTAAGGTTTCGAATGCGAATATTTTGGGTTTACCAATTCCAGGATACGCATCATCTACGATGGTTCCATCAAAATCGATAGCTAATTTTTTATTGCTTTTGATCATGTTTGTATTTTAAAAAACGATGCAAAGATAAAATTTTAAATTGTTAGAAAACTACTTGACCGTTGTAAATCTAAAAAAGCTGCTTTATAAAAAATATAAAACAGCCCTTCGTTAATAAAATATTTAAGGAGTTTAGTTGAAATCTACATGTTCATTAACCACATTTTGAACTGCCACAGTTTTTACAAATCAAGCATCCTTCTTGGTAGATGACTTGGTCGGTGCCACAATTGGAACATTTTTGACCATTGGCTTCGGTTCCGTCGGGGATATATCGTTTCAAAGCACGAGCTACACCGGCCTTCCAAGTGTTGATGGACTCGGAGTCCAGTTCCATTTGGTTCACCAGATCTACTACTTTTTCTATGGACATCCCGTGTCTTAAAGTTCCGGAAATCAATTTGGCATAGTTCCAAAATTCTGGACTAAACTTATGAGAAAGTCCTTCGATGGTGGTTTTATAGCCTTTGATGTTTTTGAATTGGAAATCGTATCTGGATAGTCCGTTTTCATCTTTATTTTTTATGATCAGACCTTCATTCACCCATCTTGGTAATAATATACCTTCGTCATCATCGGCCAAACCGGTAAAGATTTCGTACGGTTTTCCATCAATCAAACCTACAAAAGCTACCCATTTGTCTTTATTATTTTGAAATCGAACCACATCGGCCTCCAAAATCTGAGGTCTTTTTGTTGGAAAATGAGAAAGAATTTCTTCAGTTTTCTCTTCTTTTTTATCATCTGCTGCCACCAAAACTCCAGCTCGAGAGCCGTCACGATAGACCGTAACTCCTTTACAACCAGACTCCCAAGCTTTTACATAAAGTTGATTGACCAATTCTTCCGTTGCTTCGTTCGGTATGTTGATGGTTACAGAAATGGAATGATCGACCCATTTTTGGATTTCGCCTTGCATTTGCACTTTACTGAGCCAATCGATATCGTTGGAAGTGGCTTTATAATATGGAGACTGAGCGATAAGTTCTTGAATTTCTTCATTGGTGTAATTTTTCTCGGTATCCAGTTCATTCGCCTTCATCCAAGTTTTGAAATGGTGGTGAAAAACGATGTATTCTTCCCAAGAATCTCCCACTTCGTCAACAAAATCAACACGAACATCTTTGTCGTTCGGATTAACTTTTCTTCTTCTTTTATAAACCGGAAGAAAAACCGGCTCAATACCGGAAGTTGTTTGCGACATCAGGCTCGTACTCCCTGTTGGTGCAATGGTAAGTAAGGCAATATTTCTGCGTCCGTAGATTTTCATTTGCTCATACAAATCGGCATCGGCAGCCTTTAGCCTAAGCATGAACGGGTTATTCTCCTCTCTTTTAGCATCAAAAATTTCGAATGCGCCTCTTTCTTTGGCCAAAACCACAGACGATCGGTAGCACGCCAAAGCCATATTTTTATGTACTAAAACTGAAAAATCCGTAGCCGCTTGGCTTCCGTATTGCAAACCTAAAGCCGCCAACATATCGCCTTCTGCAGTGATGCCCACACCGGTACGACGGCCTTGCAAGGTTTTTTTCTGAATTTTTTCCCAAAGATGTTTTTCCGTATGTTTTATTTCTTGATCTTCAGGATCCGAATTTATTTTTTGCAAAATGGCATCAATTTTTTCCATTTCAAGATCGATGATGTCGTCCATCATTCTTTGTGCGATTGCAGCATGTTTTTTGAACAATTCAAAATTGAATTTTGCTTCTTTGGTAAATGGATTTTCAACATACGAGTACAAATTAAGAGCAATTAATCGGCACGAATCGTACGGACAAAGCGGAATCTCGCCACAAGGATTGGTAGAAACCGTCTCGAAGCCCAAGTCGGCATAACAATCCGGTAGGGATTCTTTGACAATGGTATCCCAAAACAGAATGCCAGGTTCGGCAGATTTCCAAGCGTTATGTACAATTTTATTCCAAATATTATGAGCCTGAACGGTTTTTGTAAATTTGGGTTTAGCGCTGTGGATAGGGTATTTCTGAAGATATTCTGAGTTGTTTTTAACCGCTTGCATAAAATCGTCATCAATCCTTACCGAAACATTGGCCCCTGTTACTTTTCCTTGCTCCAATTTGGCATCGATAAAATCTTCGGCATCAGGATGATTGATGGAAACGGAAAGCATCAAAGCACCCCGTCTTCCGTCTTGGGCAACCTCACGAGTCGAGTTGGAATACCTTTCCATAAACGGTACCAAACCGGTAGAAGTGAGTGCAGAATTTTTCACTGCCGAACCTTTTGGTCGGATAAAAGACAGGTCGTGTCCCACACCACCTCTTCTTTTCATGAGCTGCACTTGCTCTTCGTCAATTTTCATGATGCTTCCGTAAGAATCGCTATCCGAACCGTTTCCTATCACAAAACAATTGGACAAAGAGGCAATTTGAAAATGATTTCCAATTCCCGTCATCGGACTGCCTTGAGGAATGATGTATTTGAAATCTTTGATCAAATCAAACAAGTCATTTTCAGTCAGTGGGTTGGGATATTTTTTCTCTATTCTTGCGATTTCTGACGCAATACGGCGATGCATATCGTCCGGAGTTTTCTCATAAAGATTACCATCCGAATCCTTCAAAGCATATTTGGTAACCCAAACTTTTGCAGCCAAATCGTCGCCTTTGAAATATTCTAAAGTTGCATCATTAGCTTCTTTAGATGTGTATGTTGTTGTTTTTCTTTCCATTGTAGAAATTTCCATATCCAAAATTTTATGGATTAAAGGTAAATAAATTTCTCAAATAGAAAAATGATTTTTACATTATTTGTAAACTTTTATAGAAATGAAAAACATTAACTAACTCATTCGTAATTATTTAACATTAAAAATTTGTAAACTTTTATGAAAATAAGTTATCCACAATTACAAAATTTGAAAATTCTGAACTTCATCCAACTTTGGAAACAAGTCCTTGGAGATGAATTTTTTATCGCGACAATCCACCTCTTTCCAACCTTTCTTTTTCCCACAATCACCAACCTCTACCACCACAGGTACAAATGTAATTTCGTCCTGTCCCTCCAAAATTTGCTCTTTATACTGAACAGCAATATCCAAAACGCAAGGATAATTGGTATCCAATTTCACATTCCTATATATAATGTCGTAATGATCTTCTTTATTTTCTGGAATTTCCAAATATTTCTCCCAACCGTCCATACTGCCAGCCAGATCAGCAATCGCCACCAACCCTTCATACAACGCAATTGTAAAACATTTCCTTGTCCCTTTCCTAAGATAGTCCTCAGGAAAATGCCCACCCTCATACAAGACCGTAGGCAAACCCATTTTTGTAAAATTATCACCTGTTGAAGTTGGATAAAACTCATCGTTGTATCTCGCAATTTGGCTTGGAATTTCAAGCTTCATCTTTTCAACAATTCTAGAAATTACAGCCATTGCTTTTTTCCTGGTATCCGTCAATGTCCGATCAACATCCTCAGCCGGAGCCAAAAAAGATAGAGTAGCAGGATAAACCCCATCCGACGAGAACAGCGTTCGTTGCTCATGCAAATTAAGTGCATAATCATAATTCCCATTCTCTGCTACATCCTTCAGATACGGAAATTCTTTACTGGACAGCATATTATAATCTCTATTCAAGTCAATATTTAGAGCATTTCTCCTGGTCCAAACCTGTGAACCATCAGGATTAAGCATAAAAATAAAATCCAATTGAATTTTCGACCACAGATCTTCAGCCAATCCTTCAGAATATTTAAAAGATTCTAACAGATCCAGCATTGCATGCGTAGCATTGGACTCATTCCCATGCATCTGCGACCACGCCAACACTTTGGTACCACCACTCCCAAATCGCGCCATATAAATATTCCTTCCCTGAGTCGAAGTACCAATTAGGGAAATACAATCGCTGAGATTCTCCTGTAGAAATTTTTCAAGCTTACAGTAAGGAATATAGCGGTTAGGGAAATTAGGATTTGAACAGTAATTGAGTTGAAAATTTGACATCGTTAAAATTTACATTTCTCAAATATAATCCAAAACATTCAATCTGACTAACAAATCATACTATTCACATTTGTTAACTCATTAAACAAGACAGATTGTCATAATGTCTGTTGGTAATTTTGTGGATTGAATTATTTTTATTTTATTTTGCTATATTGTTAAAAATCAAATAGTTACATATTTTACTTCATAAAAGACTTTAACATTGCTTTAAGTAAATTTTTTGTATTTTCTCCCATTTATTGAAACTTTTTTTAAACATTATTTTTGAAGTTATTTCTGGTTGTAAAATCCTATTTACATCTGTTAAATTCTGTGTTTTTAAAAGTCAATTTTATTATATTTGACAAAAATTTTTTCAATGACAAACGAAGTACTTTTTCTTCTCGGATTCATCGTGTTTATCGGCGTTATTCTCGCAATGGATTTGGGCTTATTCCACAAAAAAAATCAAGATGTTTCTCTGAAGCAGGCTGGACTGATGAGTTTCTTAATGGTTGCTTTAGCCATGACATTTTACTTTATAATCACACAATACGGTCACCTCATTCATGGCATAAACAGTCTTGAAACATTGCAAACCGTGATCAACAAGCACCACCACCCTATCCGCATTATCGGTACCGATTTTAATGAAAACATTGTGAGGTATAACTACAACCTGGGAATGGAATTTTTAACCGGTTATATTGTAGAATATGCGCTTTCAGTAGATAATATTTTTGTAATCATGCTCATATTCACCTCATTTAGAGTGGATAAGTACAATTACCATCCGGTCTTATTTTGGGGAATTTTAGGAGCCATATTGATGCGTTTTGTCTTCATTTTTGTTGGAGCAGCATTGATCACCAAATTTGGATGGATCTTATATGTATTTGGTGCATTCCTGATCTATACAGGGGTTAAGATGTATTTGGAAAGAAATAAACACGAAGAAATCGATATACAACACCACCCTGTTGTTCGGTTGGCCAATAAATATTTTAAGATTCACAGCCATTTTGTAGAGGATAAATTTTTTGTTGTGGTAAACGGAATTAAGAAAATGACTCCTTTATTTTTAGTACTTATCATTGTCGAATTTACCGATCTTATCTTTGCTGTAGATTCTATCCCCGCAATATTTTCGGTTACTCACGATCCGTACATCGTTTTCTTTTCCAATATTTTTGCGATTATGGGACTTAGATCCATGTTCTTCTTATTGGCCAGTGTAGTGGATAAATTAAGATTCTTAAAAATAGGATTGGCTGCATTATTGGTGTTTATCGGTATCAAAATGCTGGCCCATCATTATTTAGAAGAAATGGGCTTCAAAACGAGTCATTCTTTACTGATTATCGTCTTTATACTGGGGCTTAGCGTTATAACTTCTTTGTTATTTCCAGAGAGAAAAAAAGAAAGAAAATTGCATCCACAGCAGGACGAGAAAAAGAATTTTCCGAGACATTAACAAGTATTCTTTAATGCGAATTATTCTTTAATACGATAGAAGCTCAGCCGAATTGGCTGAGTTTTTTTTGAATTATATCCATCAAACGATAGTATCTGAAATAAAATACGAAGCGTTTAGATCTAACTTTATTGGATCATAATGCTTCAGATTATGACTTACAAACCGTAAAAAAAAGCACTTTACAAATGTATATTATACTTTATGAAAATTATGATAAACAAAAAATTACACGAATAAATTGTAATCCACAAACTTAATGTTAATAAGTATAACACACTATAAATGTATACCATACGAGGTTATCAACGATGAGGATAATCCTTTATTCACAATAATAATCAATATAAACCTCTTTCGTGTGGAAAAACAACGGAAAATATGAATTTTATGGTCAGAATTCGTAAGTTATTAACATTTTGACATATAATAATTTGTATATTAGATAGTTACATCAATTTTACACTTGTAACTAACTAAAGAAGATGCTAGTTTACATTTGTTGGTTCTTACTTAAAAATCTTTTGTTACATTTGTAAATGTAATTACAATGTTAAACCATGACTCTGAACGAAAGAATTTCAAAAATTATCGAGTACTCACAGTTTAGTCTTTCAGAATTTGCTGACGAAATTGATGTGCAAAGATCATCCATCTCTCACATTACTTCGGGAAGAAATAAACCTTCACTTGATTTTTTAATTAAAGTAAAAGATCGCTTTCCGGAATTGCAATGGGATTGGTTAATTAAAAATGAAGGTGAAATGTTGGCTTCAGAAAAAAATGAAGCTGAAGAAAATGCAAAATTAAGTACAACTTCCCTACCCGATTTATTCACACTGATTGATGATGACATCTACGGTAAAACGGAAAGTGAAGATCGTATCCTAAAAGAAGTACCTCGAGATTTGAATACAGATGTACTTTTATCAAATAAATTTGAAACAGCCGATTCTCAGCGATTAGAAAACAAAGAAAAATATCAAGATATTCAAAAAACTGAAAATCAGGATGTTAGAATTAAAAAGATTGTAATCTTTTATGAAAATGGAAAATTTGAAAGTTATGAGCCTTAAATTAAATTGATGTTAATCTTTTTCTTCTGAACTGGTAAAAATTGAGTTTAAAATAGAAGTAAAAAATGACAATGCAATTGAGAAAATAAATGCCCACCAAAAACCATCAACATTCATTTCAGAAACAAAATAATCGGCCATTAAAATAATAACGGCATTGATGACCAAGGAGAAAAATCCTAAAGTAATGATGGTTAATGGAAAGCCGATAATTTTGAATATGGGTTTTACAAATCCATTAAGCAAGGACAAAACAATTGCAAAAATGATTGCTGTTGCAAAGTTATCAAAATGAACTCCTGACAAAAATTTTGTTAAGCCAAAAGCAACTGCAGCTGTAATAATAAGTCGGATAATAAAATTCATATCTTGTGTTTTATTTGAACTTAAAAGTATTTTCAGGAAGCACCTTATTGATTTCTATTTTATTAAAAATCATTACAAAATCTCCATCTTTTTTTGGACTAAAACTTTCAATTCTAAAGGGGAAAAATAGATTTCCAACTTTCTTATAATCAGAATATTGTAGAGTTTCGTCCTTTTTAATTTCTTTTAATAATCTATAATTTTGAGCATCAAAATAATAGATTGTCTTATTCACATTCTTCGTTAGTTCGACCTTAAAGCAATCTACATTTTCTACTTTTTCTTTGCCCAATAATTCTGCTACAAAGCCCTTATTTTCCCAATCAATAAAATCATTATCAAAACTTTCTGGTAAATAATCTTTATAAACTTCCAATTTATTGGTTGCATAATTCATACCATAACCTTGTTTTCCATCATAACCGGCAGTTGGAATTTCTTTTTTGTTAATGACGATAATGGTTTTTGTTAGGTTGGGTCTTTCTTGGTAAATTTTTATGGGATATTCATCGTTCACCCCCAAAACAACCTTACCTTGTAATTGCACGGAGTTCAACAACTTCCAATGCGTTAAGCCTCCAGATAGTTCGATATTTTTTCCGATAATTTCTTTTGCTGTTTGGCTGAAAAATAAAGATGAGAATATAAATAATAATGAAAATATCAATAGTTTCTTCATGAAATAATTTCGTTTAATCGGATTCAAATTTAACAAATTATTTTTTATTAATTTCTATGATAATCATCATTTTTTTTCTACATTAGGCATCAAAATTTATCTATGAAGAAAATCTATATCTTACTATTTATCAATCTGTTATCAATTTACATTTCTGCACAAACAACCAAAAATGTTCTTTTTTTGGGAAATAGTTATACAGAAGTAAACAATTTGCCCAATTTGGTTAAAAATATGGCCATTTCTGTTGGAAATACGGTCAATTTTGATTCCAATACTCCTGGCGGACATACCCTACAAGGACATTGGGGAAATGGTATTTCGAAATCAAAAATCGAACAGGGAAATTGGGATTTTGTCGTTCTTCAGGAGCAAAGTCAAATTCCTTCTTTTCCGGATAACTATGTGAATAATAACATGTTTCCTTATGCAAAAAAACTGGATTCATTGATTAATAAAAACAATCCTTGCGCAGAAACTATTTTTTATATGACTTGGGGAAGAAAAAATGGAGATGCAGGCAACTGCGCAGCCAACCCTGTAGTTTGCACTTATCAAGGAATGGACAATGCTATAAAAACGCGTTATGAAATGATGGCTCTTCAAAACAACGGCATTGTGTCTCCTGTTGGAGCAGTTTGGAGGTACATCAGAAACAATTATCCAAACATCGAATTGTATTCTTCAGACGAAAGCCACCCTTCACTTGCCGGTTCGTATGCGGCTGCTTGTGCGTTTTATACCGTTATTTTTAGAGAAAATCCAAGTCTTATTCCCTATACGGCTAACTTGGATCCTACAACGGCATCACAAATTCGTGAGGCTGCAAAAACGGTTGTTTTCGATCAATTATTGACTTGGAATGTGGGAAAATACGATCTTAATTCAAATTTTTCTTCATCTGTAGATGCCAATAATCCACAAAACATTCAATTTTATGCTGATTATCCCTACAGTGGAGTTCAGTTTTTATGGAATTTTGGAGATGGACAAAGTTCAACTGATAAAAATCCGCTTCATAACTTTAACAGCCCCGGGATATTTCCTGTAGAACTGAAGGTGTCCAGATGTGGAAAAACTTCTGTAAAAACCATGAACATTACCGTTAACAGCTTGAAAACTGAAGAAATAGCAAATCCAGAATTGAGTATATATCCCAATCCTGTTAAAGATTTTATCCAAATAAAAAATGGAAAAAACATAGATAATTTTGAAATTTTCGATGCAAGTGGAAGACTAATCATTCAAAATAAATTAAATAATAACACCATTAAAATAGATGAATTAAATCCTGGAAACTACTTTTTACAATTGAAAGATCGAAATCAGAAGATTATTTTATCAAGCAAATTCATAAAAGAATAGAAAATCCTTTGTGAATTTAATATTAAAAAGCCTTGCAAAAATCAATTTGCAAAGCTTTTTTTTATAGATTTTCAATAATTTTTTTGGCTTTTTCCAAATCCTCCGGGACATCAATACCAACACCAACAAAATCGGTTTTTATCATTTTGATTTTCATTCCGTTTTCCAGGTATCGTATGCATTCTATCTTTTCTAATTTTTCCAAAGGAGTCATTTCTAACTTAGAAAATTTGAGTAATGCTTCTTTTCTAAAGGCATAAACACCAATATGCTTATAATACTCTGCTTGCAACGAAGTTTCTCTATGATACGGAATTACAGAACGGCTAAAATAAAGTGCAAATCCCTGTAAGTCAGTAATAACCTTAACATTATTGGGATTTTCAACTTCTTCTTTTTCATGAAGTTTAATTTTTAAAGAAGCCAAAGAAATTTCTTTCTTATCATCCGTTTCAAAAACCTCCATCAATTGTTTTAGAGGTTCTGTTTTCAGGAAAGGTTCGTCTCCTTGTACATTTACAACAATATCACAATCAATACTTTGCACTGATTCAGCTATTCGATCACTCCCGGTTTCGTGTTCGCCTGTCATCACAACATTTCCCCCGATATTTTTAATTTCGTCAAAGATAATTTCGGAATCTGTTGCTACAAAAACATCAGAAAAAAGCCCTGTTTCCAACACATTTTTATAGGTTGTTGCAATAACTGTTTTACCGCCAAGTTCTTGCATCAACTTACCCGGAAATCGACTGGCATTGTATCGAGCAGGAATTACCGCAATGATTTTCATCAACAAAATTATTTTAAATTATTTAAAGCGGCTTCCAATTTTGGCAAACAATCCAATATTTCATCGATGGAAAGTCCTCCAACAGAAGCTCTGAACCAAGGTTGAGTTTTGGTATCCCCAAAAGATGAGAACGGAACCAAGGCAATCCCACCTTCGTTAATCAAGTAGAAAACCAAATCTGATGATGTTTCAATTTTGCTACCATCCGGTTTTGTTTTTCCAACATAATCCAATTGTATGGTAAGGTACAAAGCTCCCATCGGAACTATGCTGTCCACCGCTAATCCTTTGGCTTTTAGATCCTGAATGCCGTTGTGTAAAGTAACCAAACTTTTCTGAAGCTTGCCTTTGAAATCGTTAACGAAAGTGTCAACGGCATCTTTATTTTCATAAAATTTAGCCGTAGCTTCTTGTTCCGGTTTGGGTGCCCAAGCTCCAATATGGGTATTAAGAGCTTTCATACGATCCATAATGTGTTTTGGACCAAATGTCCATCCCACTCTCACACCTGTTGCAGCAAGACATTTAGAAATACCCTCGATGTAGATGGTATATTCCTTCATTTCCGGAAACAAAGAAACCGGATCGTGATGAACGGCATCAAAAGTTAAGTTGCTGTAAATCTGATCGTACATCAAATACAGAGGTTTTTCATCCTCACCTCTTTTTTTGTTTTCCTCTAAAATCATTTCGCAAATTTCTGAAAGTTGATCTTTGGTAAACATGGTTCCTGTCGGATTGAGAGGCGAACAAAGCGAAATAAGCACTGCACCTTCGATATGCGGACGAATATCGTTTGCTGTTGGCAAGAAATTATTTTCCGGAGTGGTGGCTATTTCTACACCATTGGCACCCGTCAGATAACAATAATGGTTGTTGTTCCACGATGGAATGGGGAAAATCACTTTATCGCCTTCATCCACTATTACTTTGTAAGTTGCATAGATTAAGGGTCTGGATCCTGCGGTTATCAAGATATCGTCTGGAGAATAATCCAAATTCCAGCGGGATTTTAAGTCTTTGGACACCGCTTTTCTAAGGGTCAAAAGTCCATTGGCTGGTGGATAATTGGTCAAATTATTTTGATACGCCTTTTGGATTTCCTCTTTCAACAAAGTTGGAATCGGATAGAGATTAGAGTCGAGGTCGCCAATGGTTAGATTGGCAATTTGAGCGCCTTTTGCCTTCATGTCATTGACTTCGTTACCGATTTTTACGATTTCGGAGCCAACGAGATGGGCTGCTAATTTTGAAACTTTCACTTTTATATAGATTTATTAATTATTCTGAAAAAAAGACCATGTATTTTTATCGATCTTGTTCAATACAAATGGTGTAATAAGGCTTGTAAAAGCTAAAATAAAAATCATTGTATTTTGATCTAAAAACTTAAAAACAATAACAAAGATACCGGATAAGAAACCAAGAATTTTCATCCAATTTTTACTGTATTTTGTTGTATTTGAAAGATAACAAATGCCTATTACAACAAACATTGCTGAGGCTATGGAGTTTTTCGTTTCATCGGAATAGTCGATAAACCAAGTTGAAAGTTTGCCTCCAAAAACCAAACACAACATGACAAGCATGATCCAATTCAAATAATTCAATCGTTGAATATTCATAAAATGATTTCCTTTTTTAAAGGGTTAAAGATAAAAAAATCAGTAGAAAAATTTTTATTTTTTACTGTTAAAATTCAACTGTAATTTTCTGTTTTTAATGAAAAAAATTCTTTTATCTTCAACGAAAATACTGTTGATAATACAAATGGAAAAGTTAACGGAATCCACTGGAACTGAATGAAAATATAAGAAATCAGCATTGAAATTACCGTAGAAAAGGCAATCCAAGCAAAATTCCATTTTTTATCGTTCATCAAAGCGATGGTACACAAAACCACATTGTACCCCAACAATCCTTGTTGAAAATCGATGGTATTGGAAAAAAATTTCCACGATAAAACTGCTGCTACGGTTGAGAAAACCAAACTGTACACAGCCGATTTCGGAGAATTCACGACAATTCCCAATAAAAATAAAGCTCCTGCCCCCAAATGATTCTGAAAAATCACCTGCCCAAAATCCCTCAAAATAAACGAATAAAAATCTAATTTTTCTACACTTGTGGTCGTTGTAACGCTTATCAATTCGGGGAGAAAATGATTGCAAAAAAACAAAATTCCCCAAGTGACCAGAACAAAAGGTAAAGTATAAACGCTTATTTTTCTTTGGTTAAAAAAATTCTGAATCCATGCAGAGAAAAAATTTCCTACAACCATCAAAAGCCAAGCAACCCACTCATTTTTAAGAAATATCAGCAACGCAACACCCACCAAAGCAGCTGAAAATCCATAGAGTCCGGCTTCTGTTTCTTGAGAATTAAATTTCAAAATTTTTGCGGTTAAAGTACCCACAACCACGGACAACAGTGCCGCAAATCCCATTGGGACCGAACCTACAAATATTCCTATCAAAAATAAAAGCCCGGTTATGGGATTATTTTGTAACATGATTTGTCCAAGACCTCTTAAACAGCTTTCGAAAAATTTTGGGAGTAATGAATTCATGATTAATTTAATAACCTTCAAATATAAATTAAAAAAATAAGGCTTCACGATGGTAAAGCCTTATTAAATTGGTATTAAAGATGAAGATTTTCTTTTACTTTTTCTATTTTTTGATTCAGGACAAATACTTTGTGTGTGAAATCCCTTTCGGAATCTACCGTATCTTTTACTGAAATGTAAAATTTAATTTTCGGTTCGGTTCCCGAAGGTCGGATGCAGATTTTTGTTCCGTCTTCGGTATAATAAATCAATACATTGGATTTTGGAATGTCGTCCATTACCAGAGTTTCATTATTTTTTACCAAAGTCTTCGTTTGCAATTTATAATCTTTGATAATGGAAATTGGAGAACCAGACACTTCTTTTGGTGGGTTTTCTCGGAAATCTTTCATCATTTGTTCAATCTCTTCCGCTCCAGAACGACCTTTTCTTACCACATTTACAAGTCCTTCATAGTACATTCCTAAGTCTTTGTAAATATCGATCATGTACTGAAATATCGAGCTTCCGTTGGCCTTACATACCGCTGCAATCTCGCAAGCTAAAAGTATGGAACCACAAGAATCTTTATCTCTTACAAAATCTCCGGTCATAAAGCCAAAGCTTTCCTCGCCACCACAGATAAATTTCTGAGTTCCTTCAGCCTCGCGGATCATTTTCCCAATCCATTTGAAACCGGTAAGACCAACCTTGCATTCGATACCGAATTTTTCGGCAATATCATAGAAAATATCTGAAGTTACGATGGTGGATCCGATGAACTCATTTCCGGATAATTTTCCTGCTTTTTTCCATTGCTCCAACATATAATAGGTAAGGATGGTATTGGTTTGGTTACCGTTTAGCAATTGAATTTCGCCTTCCAAATTTCTCACTGCAATCCCTAATCTATCGCCATCCGGGTCGGTTCCTATGACAATATCGGCATTGGTAATGTTGGCAAGATCCATCGCCATGGAAAGCGCTGCAGGTTCTTCAGGATTGGGAGATTCCACGGTTGGGAAGTTTCCGCTTGGGATCATTTGTTCGGTTACAAAATCTACTTTTTTGAATCCTGCTTTCTCCAATGCTCGTGGAATGGTCGTATATGTTGTCCCGTGAATGGAGGTAAAAACGATGTTTACATTGTCCCTCCCCACATTTTGATACAGAGAATTTTCCATACAAGCATCGATATAGACCTCGTCTTGGGTTTCGTCTATCCATTCGATAAGCTCGTCGTTTCCGTCAAATTTTATTTGATCAAAAGGTGTTGCATAGACCTCTCGGATGATGTTTTCGTCGTGTGGAGGTACAACCTGCGCTCCATCATTCCAATACACTTTGTAACCGTTGTATTCCGGTGGATTGTGTGATGCGGTAAGTACAATTCCTGCGTTGCATTTTTTGTCACGCACCGTGAACGATAATTCCGGAGTTGGTCTGTGGTTTTTGAAAAGCAAAACCCCTATTCCGTTTGCGGTAAGAACATCTGCACAAAGTTTTCCAAATTCTTTTGAATTTTTTCTAACATCGTATGCAATGGCAACATTTATGGATTCGCCAGAGAATTGTTGCAACAAATAATTGGCAAGACCTTGTGTGGCTTGTCCAAGGGTGTATTTGTTGAGCCTGTTGGTGCCAACACCCATAATACCGCGCATTCCACCGGTTCCGAATTCCAATTCTCGGTAAAAGGCATCTTCTAAATCGGAGTTGTTGCTGTCGATTAATTTTCTTACTTTGTCTCTGGTTTCAGCATCAAAAGTATCACTGAGCCAAAGTTGTGCTTTTTCTATGGTCTTCATGTTTTTTATTGAGGTTAAAAGTCCAAAAATAAGGTATTAAAATTGAATACCAAATACCTATTTAATTCTAAAAATTAAGGTTGAATTTTATTTTTGACTTTGGTTGTTTTATCCTTTTTTATAGTTAATGCCGGCGAGTTGTAGTATAGCAATTGTGCATTATTAAGCAAATTTCCTTTAATTTCTTGGTCAACACCGATTTCTGCATACGAATTTTTATTCGCTTGCAGATCCAAGATTTCTACTTTCCAAAACGGAGCAATAATACTTGCTGAATCTGTAAGTTTGAATGTCGCTTCGTCACTAAATCCCTTGATGTTGGCTAAAGCATGATTGTTCATTTCAACCAGAGCCTTCTTCGTTCTTATAGCTCCAATAAATTTAGCCGACTTGTTAATTTTCAACTTAAAATCTTCTGCCTTAATCTCTGAAGAACCGTTAAATTCAACTGAATCTGAAATAGAAATATGCTGAATGTCTTTTTGGGAATAGAGGGTTAAGTTATAGAAATCCACTCCTTTTACACCTCTTTTTTCATGGATTTTCAAAACATGATCAGAAACAGAAATGTCCAAATTATCCATCAGGTTGGGATAGGTTTCCAGCTCTATTCTGGTTTTGGGATCTTTAACATAAAACACTCTGAATTTGCCCTGAAGATCAACAGCTGAAAAATCAGAAACTTCTACAGTTTTGGTTTCTATCTTCCCTTTTGGAGAGATTTTTCCGCAAGAAAACAAGAGTGATGAGGCGATGAAAAGAAATAAATAATCTATGGTTTTCATTGGGATTCTTGTTTAAATAACTTCTTCTACAAGATAATTTTTATGACCTCTGTTGGTGCGGATGATGAGTTCGCCCAAGAAACCTGCAACAAAAAGCAATGTTCCTAAAATCATCAGTGTAAGAGAGATGAAAAACCAAGGGTTTTCAGCAATCATATTTCCGTAGATGTGGTGTATATAAACATCTATAAGTTTGGAAATCCCCAGCCAAAGTGCCGATAGAAACCCCAAAATAAACATCACCGTTCCCACAGCTCCAAAAAAATGCATGGGTCTTCCGCCAAATTTACTCACAAACCAAAGCGTGATCAGGTCCAGAAAACCTCGAATAAATCTTTCGGCTCCGAATTTCGAAGTTCCGTAAGGTCTGGCTTGGTGTTGTACGGGTTTTTCAGTAATTTTTTTGAACCCTGCATTGGCTGCCAAAACCGGAATCCATCGATGAAGATCGCCGTAGATGTCCACCGATTTTACCACTTGTTTTCGGTAGGCTTTTAATCCACAATTGAAGTCGTTGAGTTGAACTCCAGAGAGATTTCTTGCAGCCGCATTGAAGAGTTTGGACGGTAAATTTTTAGTCATCACATTGTCCATTCTTTTCTTTTTCCAGCCAGACACCAAATCGTATCCGTCTTGAGCGATCATTTTGTAGAGTTCCGGAATTTCTTCTGGAAAGTCCTGCAAATCAGCATCCATGGTAATGACCACCTCTCCTTTTGTTCGTTCAAAAGCAGCGTGTAAGGCTTGAGATTTTCCATAATTTCTGGAAAATTTTATCCCATGAACATTGGGATTTTGAGTTTTTAACATCTCGATGATGCTCCAAGAAGAATCGGTACTACCGTCATCAACAAACCAGATTTCATAGTGGATCTGATGGTTTTTGCAAACCGTATCGATTCTAGAATAGAGTTCGTTTAGGCTTTGTTCTTCATTCAACAAAGGGACAACAACGGATAGATGTAGGATATTGTTCAAAATTATTGTTCTTAAAATTACAAATTGGTTTCCGGATTTCTCGTTCTAAAGAACGATCCAAAAAAGAAGGACAAAATAACATAAAAAATAAGGATTGCAGCAAAATATCCGGCAAAAAATTTGAAGTTGAGCATGTCTTTATCCTGAACTTGGTCCGGAGCAAAACCTTTCAATCGGTCTTGGTATTTTTTATCCAAATCTTTTCTTTCGGCATCGTCTTTTACAAAGACCAAGGCATCTTTGTATTCCTTGTCCAACTCCACTTTTTGTCTTTCAACATATTGATGATTGAGTAAATCTTTAGCTTCTGTATCGACAAAATTTAAGAACGCAAATATGCTTAACATGGATAGGCCGCCACCGACAAACATGGGTACAAAAGCTCTTTTGTAGGCTTCTTTAAAACGAACTACAGGGTTGGATTTCCAAAAGCTTCTTACCGAAACGAAGGCCACACCACAGTAAAGTATTGGTAAAATAAATGAATTGACCTTCAATGTTACATCATAATATTGGCTTCCACCAAAAAAATAATAAACAATGAAGAAAATAACCATGGTGATGGCGAAAAGGATAAGTCCAAGATTTACAGGGCTTTTAGTTGTCATAATTTTATTTTAAATTTTCTATTTCCTTTTATACAAAGGCTTTTTTGTTATTTTAAATGAATATTCTCTTTTTTAAATAAATAATTTTCCTATATTTGCACCGGCAAGTCCTAAACAACCAGCTCCTGAGAATCCTCCAGGGTGGGAACGCAGCAAAGGTAATCGGTTGTAGCGGTGTGATTTAGGTAGCTTGCCATTTTTTGTTTCTATTATTCAGATTATTTAGTTCGGCAACGGTTTTTACATGACTCCAATTTTCTCCGGTTTTTATTCGGTGGATTTGCATATCCGAAACGCCAAATTTCTTTGCCAATTCTTTCAAAGTTTTACCTTTAGATAGTCTTTCTTTGATGTACAATACATCCGATTCTGTCAATTTTTGATGTTTCGGAGTTTTTCTTGGAGCATTTTTTCTGTCTGTTATGTAGGTTTTCTTTTTGAAATAAGGTGCTTCTTTGTACCTATTGAAAGCCTCTTCTTTGGACATCCATTCTAGATTCGCTAACTCATTATTCGTTTTTACAAAATCTTTATGTATAACGACTTCATCGGCTTCTCCCTTTCTCAAAAAAAGTTCGGCAATGGCTCTGTGTACCAAGATATGTACATTTGAGGTCCTTTTCTTTTCGGTTTTCTTCGTGTATTCTGACCTTTTTTGTACAATCTCGTCTCTTCTGTCGTTTAGGATCAGCATTCTGGATTCTACGACCTCTTCCGGTAAATCTTGAATGTTTTTAAGCTCTTTAAGTTCTTGCTGTAACAGATTAATTTTCAAGTTAAATTCATCGATTTTATTTTGAATTCTTTTGGGTCTTTCCAACATCACTTTTGCAGAAATTATTGGGTATCCTTCTCTGAGAGAGCCTTTAATAATCCTGCCTTCAGGACAAAGGTAGCTGACCGATTTTACACGACCCAGATTAGAAAAAAACAATCGAAACTCTTTGTTTGTTCTATTTTCATCAAGTGGATATTCTCTCCATGTTTCACCTCTTTTATCCATATCTTAACAATTAATATTTTTTAAAATTCAAATTCTTCGCCTAGATTGGGTAATATCAATTCGACATTTTTATCTTCAAAAGCAATTTTAGCTTGTTCGTGATCGATGCTTATCGCGGGAAAAGTATCGAAATGACAACCGATTACTTTCGTTGTATTCAATAAATCAGAAGCGGCAAAACTGGCTTTTCTAGGACACATGGTATAATGACCGCCGATGGGTAATATTGCAGTATCTATAGGCCCGTAAAGCTGTGGGAATATCGCCATATCGCTCATCACTCCGGTGTCTCCAGCAAAATAGAGATTTCTGTCCATAAATCTGAAGATGTACCCACAAGGTTCGCCGCCGTAAGTTCCGTCGGGGAATGAACTGGTATGTGATGCAGGCACCATGGAGATTTTAAGATCATCAATCTTGGCAGATCCTCCAAAATTAATATCTATAAATTTGGGATGTTTGAAATAGGCACAAATCTCGGGCTGTCCAATAACGACTGCTTCTGGATGCAGGGACAAAACCTCTGCCACATCTGCAATATGATCGCCATGTGCATGAGTAATTAGGACATAATCGATTTTTTGAGCAGCGATATCAAATCCTGTTTTTTCTTTTTGTAAAGTATAGAAAGGATCCGACAGTATCGTTTTACCTTGGTATGAAAATAAAAAACAATTTTGACCTAAGAATTTTATACGCATAGTTCTAACTTAATTTTTTTTTGTCTTTTAGTGAAGGACTTCACAAAGTTATTTAGGCAAATTTAACATAATATTTTAAGTTTTCAGCTCCTTATTGAAACAAATTGAGACCAGCTGCCAGTAATAAAGACATAACCAAAGTCATGATGCCTACTTGTTTCAGGAAAGGATCCAGCTCTTTGGGTTCGGAGACTTTCATAATTTTCCTTCTCAGTCCGGTCATTGGCAACAACAAAACCATCACGATGAATGGATAGTATTTTCCGGTTTCTAAAAAGCCGTTGTACCCTAAAAATGCAAGCAATAAAATTAGAGGCAGCATCAACAAAACCACTTCATAGACCATCGCATTTCTAAAGCCCAATCGCAGAGCCAAGGTCTTTTTTCCGCTGGCTCTATCGCTTTCTATATCCCTCATATTGTTTAGGTTAAGCACGGCGGTACTCATCATCCCAACTGCAGTTGCTGGTAATAAAATATCCCAAGACCACATTTTTGTGAATAAAAAATAAGAACCTCCCACAGAAACCCAACCGAAGAAAAGGAAAACCATAAGATCTCCCAATCCCAAATATCCATACGGTTTTTTACCAACGGTATAACCTATTGCTGCAAGAATACAAGCAACACCCAAGCCTATAAAAATCCAAAATTCTTGCATGAAATTTGGAAAAAAAGCTATGTACAACAAGAGTACGGTTGCCAAAAGAGAAAGTATGGCCATCGTGATGACTGCGGTTTTCATCTGTTGAGCTGTAATTTTGCCTGAAGCTACAGCTCTGGACTCGGCTTCGCTGATTCTTTGCGCATCGGTGCCTTTCACGCCATCGCCATAATCATTGGCGTAGTTGGAAAGAATTTGGTAAAATAAAGTTACCACCAATGCCAAAACCAAAATGCTCCAATCCCAAATTTCGCCTTCCTTCACCAGCCTCCATCTTGCTATAAAAGACCCCATTATTATCCCACTGAGCGAAAGTGGTAGCGTCCTGAGTCGTGCTGCTTGTATCCAATTAGATATCATGTATTTTATAAAATATTTTTATAATTAAAACCAATTTTTCTTAGAGTTTTCTATTTTGAAAAGACAAAAATTGGCTATTTTTTTTAATGAAGAAAACGAGGTTGTTTTCAGCTTCAAGTTTCCGCCGGAAGTGTTTAGAGTAATCGTTCCCAAATCACTTTCCTTTTGCCAAAAAAATTGGGTCAGTCGTATGCTTTGAACTTTTTCCAAATCGATGATTTTTGTTTTAACATCCCAAAATCCAGAATCGACTTTTACAAATTGATTGTTGATTTGCAACTTGTTATTTCTGAAGGAAATAAGAATGACCACTTCCATCAACAAAGCATAAATGAGAACCCCAATGGTATATTTTTCAAAAATAGAAAGTGCAAAAATACTGATAATTATCGGGACTAAAATGAATAAAACATTGGTCAGGATTATTTTTCGAATATTCGGTTTGATAGTCATTAAAAAATCGCCCAAATCGCCCCAAATATCGTACACTATTTCTTCTTTTTCTCTTTGGTTGCAACCCGGAATTACCTCTGCATTCTCCTTGACTTCATCCGTTTCTATTTGTTGAATTTTCAATTGCCAAACATCCAATTTTCTCTGAAAAAAATTCTGAGACGCTGTGATCATTTGTACTTTAGATAGCCCAACTGTGGTGTTTTTGGTATGGAACAATCCGTACTTCATGGTCCAATGTCTGGGTGTTTTCACAATCTCAAACTGATAAAATTTTATAAAAATCATCACCGCACGAATGAGTACCACTAAAAGGAAAAGCCCCAAAGCCATGCTTAGAAAACCTAAAGTATAGACTACTTCTTCCCAATGCTTGGACAGTTGTTTTTGATACCCCAAGACAAAATCGTCAATTTCTTTTTGGTCAAAAAAATCTTTTAATTTATCATAAATGTAAAAAATGAAACCAAAAATCGCAAAAAAACCACTTACATAATTCGCTGTAAATCCATACTTTAACAAAGAGGCATTCGAAATTATTATCGTTTTTTGAGAAGGGTTATTTTCAAAGACAACAGATTTATTTTCAACACGATGTCCGAGTAAATACTCTTTTAAAGCCATTGCATTTTCATGAGAAATGGCATGAATTTGCATTTCTTTTTTGTCGCCGCCAGGACTGTCTACTTCCAATTTATACAGATCTAAAATCCGATGGATAAAAGGTTGCTGAATGTTTACTTCCTGAATTTTTTCAACTTCTATTTTTGTCGTTTTCTTGTTGATCAGTCCTTTATTAATGATCAATTCACCTGTTTTTTCATCAACAAAATACGAGAAATTAATAAATTCTAAGATTGCATTTACAACCAGAAACAGAAATACAACGATCAAAATACCCACTAATAACTCAATTTTTGATGATTTCTTAAATAAAGCCAGGATATATAAAGGCCAAATTGCTTTTAGTACTTGCAAAAAATGAATGAGTGAAAACAGTACGATTCCTTTTTTGGACAATCTGTTTTTTTGGAACACATTGCTTTGCGACGGCTTATTCTGTTGGTCCATCCTGATTTTCTCTTAACTTGTTTTCACTTATTTCATCTTCCAAAAGAGCATTATCCATTGTTTCCTCATTAATTTTCTGAAGTACAAATTGGTTGAATTGTTCTGCAACATCTTTTGGAAGCCCAGCGATACGAATTTCCGAAATTGAGCCTGCGGTATAAAAAACAAGAGATTTCAGCCCATAGCTTCTCGAGATCCAACCTTCTTCCAAATCAATGTGCTGTATCCTACTGAGAGGCAACAACTCTATGGTTTTCAGGAATAACCCTTTTTGGCAAACCACATCTTTTTCCCGAAATGCATACTTTATCGTAAAAAAAGAAAAATAGTGATACACCACAACAAATGCGACCAATAAAAACAAGGTCGAAAATATATAAATGGAATATTCGTAAAAAATTTCTTGCCAGATAAAAAATACCGCTATCGTTATTGAAATGAAAAACGCCGAGAGTATCCCAGCATTTATCATTTTTACTTTTAGATAATCACGAGAAATCGATTGCATTTCTACATTTTCAAAATTGGGCAAATCATCAACAAAAATCTGATTGTTTTCAAATCTACTTTCGTTCATAAAACATTCAATTATAACATTTTATGAAATCCACTTGTCGTCACCGAAATCCGGTTTTCTCTTCTCAAGGAAAGCATTTCTACCTTCTTTGGCTTCCTCTGTCATATAGGCCAATCGGGTAGCTTCGCCTGCGAAAACTTGCTGCCCCACCATTCCGTCGTCAGTCAGATTCATCGCGAATTTCAACATTCGGATGGACAAAGGTGATTTTCCTAAAATTTCTTGAGCCCATTCGTAAGCGGTATCTTCCAGTTTTGCATGAGGAATTACGGCGTTTACCATTCCCATTGCTTCGGCATCTTTAGCGGAATAATTTCTTCCTAAAAAGAAAATTTCTCTCGCTTTTTTCTGACCGACCATTTTCGCCAAATAAGCCGATCCATAACCTCCGTCAAAGCTGGTAACATCGGCATCGGTTTGTTTGAAGATTGCATGTTCTTCGCTGGCCAAAGTAAGGTCGCATACCACATGCAAAGAGTGTCCTCCACCTACAGCCCAACCGTTCACCACAGCGATTACCACTTTGGGCATAAAACGGATCAATCGTTGAACTTCCAAAATATTCAAACGGTGTCTTCCATCTTCGCCTACATAACCTTGGTGTCCTCTGGCATTTTGATCGCCACCGCTACAAAAAGCATGACCTCCGTCTTTTGGACTTGGCCCTTCTCCTGTTAGCAAAACCACACCCACAGACGCATCTTCGGACACATGATAAAAAGCATCGTACAATTCGGAAGTCGTTTTGGGTCTAAAGGCGTTTCTCACTTCGGGTCTGTTAATTGCAATTCTTGCTACGCCGTTGCATTTTTTGTAGGTAATATCCTCGTATTCTTTTACGGTAATCCAATCCATAACTTTATAATAATTTTTGCGTAAAGATAAACTTTTAATAGAAAAATAAAAACCTCTTATAACAGCGATGTTTAGAGGATCTAAAAAAGAATAAGGACTCATTTCTGAGTCCTTATATTCGTAAAACTATCTCTTTTTCATCAGATGTGTAACTAAATCTTTGAATAATCTAATCATGATCAGTTACATTTAATTGGTTATTGATAGGACAAAGTTAATTATTTTTATGAAATCTACAAATAGAAATCAAAAAAATTAACAAGTAAATTAAGTATATTTGTAGGGTTAAAATTTATCAATGATTACAGTGGAAAGCATCGACATAAAGAAAGAAATTTTTGTAAAAAATGCCCATCTTAATAATTTAAAACACCTGGATGTCGTTATCCCAAAAAATAAACTGATTGTAATAACAGGAGTATCCGGTTCGGGAAAATCGTCTTTGGCATTTGATACCATTTATGCCGAAGGACAAAGGCGATATGTAGAATCTCTAAGTTCCTACGCACGACAATTTTTAGGAAAATTAGAAAAGCCAAAAGTAGATGACATCAAAGGATTGGCTCCATCCATCGCCATACAGCAAAAGGTTATTTCTTCCAACCCTCGATCTACAGTTGGTACTTCTACAGAAATCTACGATTATTTGAAACTCTTATTTGCAAGAGTCGGCAGGACTTACTCCCCAATTTCTGGTGAAGAGGTAAAAAAGGATAGCGTAACCGATGTAATCGATTTTATACAGAAAAATTCTAAAAATTCCTTTCTACTTCGTTGCCCTCTTTCCTTTGACATCCATTTGTTTAAAGAAAATCTAAAGACTTTAAAACTTTCAGGATTTACACGATTAGAAATCAATGGAAATGTCGCAAGCATAGAAGATTTGGAAAGTTTCGGATTTAGTCCGACCGAAGATATGGACATCCATTTGGTCATCGACCGATTTACTTATGAAGAGGACGAGAGTTTCCTTCAACGATTGGCAGACTCGGTTCAGATGGCATTTTACGAAGGTCATGGTTTGTGTTCTTTAAAAAATACGGATACCAATAAAATAAAATCCTTCTCCAATAAATTTGAATTGGACGGCATGGATTTTCTAGAACCGACCGTTCATTTCTTCAGCTTTAACAACCCGTACGGAGCTTGTCCGACCTGTGAAGGCTATGGAAAAGTTATTGGTATTGATGAAGATTTGGTGATCCCTAACAAAAACCTCTCTTTGTTTGAAGATGCGGCATCTTGTTGGAAAGGCGAAACCATGCAAGAATGGAAAAAAGAATTCATAAAAAAAGCCAAAGATTTCCCCATTCATAAACCGTATTTTGAACTGACTAAAGATCAGAAAAATCTTTTATGGAAGGGCGATGATACCAAAAACTTCCCGTCTCTCAATAATTTTTTCAGGATGTTAGAGGAAAACCTCTATAAAATACAATATCGCGTGATGCTCTCTCGCTATCGTGGAAAAACCGAGTGTCCGGACTGCGAAGGAAACCGCTTGAGACCAGAAGCCAATTATGTGAAAATTGACGGACATACCGTACAGTCTTTGGTTGATCTTCCTTTGGATGAGGTCTTGCCCATCATAAAATCATTGAAACTAAACAAACACGAAGCGGAAATCGCCAAAAGATTGACCTACGAAATCACCACTCGATTGGAGTTCCTGATCAAAGTTGGCCTAGGTTATCTAACTTTAAACAGAACCTCCAACACCCTTTCCGGAGGCGAAAGTCAGAGAATTAACCTGGCCACCAGTTTGGGAAGTTCATTGGTGGGTTCTATTTACATTTTAGACGAGCCATCGATTGGTTTGCATTCTAAAGACACCGAAAATCTCATCGAAGTATTAAAAAGTCTCAGGGATTTGGGAAATACCGTAATTGTTGTGGAACACGATGAAGATGTGATGCATGCCGCAGATTACATCATCGATATCGGTCCAGAAGCAGGAAATCTGGGTGGCGAATTGGTATTTTCAGGCGATTACGATCAACTAAAAAATGCACACACTTTAACTTCGGATTATTTAAATGGACGATTGGAAATTGAAGTTCCAAAGAAACGAAGATCCGCCAAAGAATTCATAAAAATAAAAGGAGCAAGACAAAACAACCTGAAAAACATTTCTGTTGACATTCCACTTGAAAATTTAACTGTGATAACCGGAGTTTCGGGTTCTGGAAAATCGACTTTGATGAAGGAAATTTTGGTTAACGACATCCAAATCCAACTGGGAATGGGTGGGAAAAAAGGCGATTATGACGAGGTTGAATTCCCAAAAAAACTTATTAAAAACATAGAGCTGATTGACCAAAACCCAATAGGGAAATCGTCCAGATCCAATCCGGTAACTTATCTGAAAGCGTACGACGATATCCGAGATCTTTTCTCCAAACAAAAATCATCAAAATTGCACGGATACAAACCCAAGCACTTCTCCTTTAATGTCGATGGCGGTAGATGCGACGAGTGCAAAGGCGAAGGCGTAATCAATGTTTCCATGCAATTTATGGCCGACATCGAACTGGAATGCGATGTATGTAAAGGACAACGCTTCAAAAATGAAATTCTGGAAATAAAAGTCGATGGTAAAAACATCTCGGACATCCTGCACATGACGGTGGACGAAGCATTGGAGTTTTTCCATGAAATACGAGAAGAAAAAATTGCACACAAATTGCAACCTTTGCACGATGTTGGCTTGGGATATTTGCAGCTGGGACAAAGCTCCTCTACCCTTTCTGGTGGCGAAGCTCAAAGGGTAAAACTCGCTTCGTTTTTGGTAAAAGGGGTGACAACCGACAAAACCCTTTTCGTTTTTGATGAACCCTCCACTGGACTTCACTTTCACGACATCAACAAACTGATGAAATCTTTGCAAGCCTTGATCAACTTGGGTCATTCGGTGATTGTTATCGAGCACCAACCCGACATCATCAAATCGGCCGACTGGATTATTGATATCGGTCCAGATGCTGGAAAATACGGCGGAGAAATCGTTTTTGAAGGAACACCAGAAGACATTGTGAATTGTAAAACTTCTAGAACGGCAAAATATGTTGAAGAAAAATTAAAAATTTAACAAAAAAAGTGGAGTTAGAATTGTTTTTTGGGAAATACCAACTGTGAAAATTATTTATTGAAAAAACATTAACTCAATCAATTCCAACCACTTAAAACATGAAACATCTCATGATGATCATTTCATTAATTTGATTATTTTTATACGCTAATAATTACAACCTTTAAATCTAAGTAAAAATGAGTTTCGAAGGAACTTTTGAACAACAACTATCCGAACAAACAGATCGCAAAAAAGCAACTGTTGAATTAATCAGAATCGTGAGCAATCTGTGGTATGAAAAATCCATAGAATTGGTAATTTTCCGTAACCAATTGGTGGACAGAAGTGTAAGCCAAACCCTAAGACTTCATGATTATTCAGAAGAATTTGTAGGAAAACCTATTTCCATCTACAAAACTTTAGAAATTGCTGAAGCAATCCAATCAATTGATTTGTGCCCTGCAAGAATCGACATCGGAAAACTAACTTATGAGTACCAGATGGAAGGAGACCAATTCTCTAACGCTGTAGATTTTGTTTCTCATAAATTAAAAGATGCTAAAGACCAAAACATTGCTCCTAAAGATGTTGTTCTTTACGGATTTGGAAGAATCGGCCGTCTCCTTACCAGAGAATTAATCTCTATGGCTGGAAAAGGTGGACAACTAAGACTTCGTGCTATTGTTACCAGAGATGCCAACGATCAAAAATCTTTGGACAAAAGAGCTGCATTATTGCAAGACGACTCTGTACACGGGGCTTTTCCAGGTACGGTAAAAGCAGATTTGGAAAACCAATCCCTAATCATCAACGGAAACAGCGTTCGAATGATTTCTGCTAAAAGTCCAGAAGAAATCGACTATACACAATACGGGATCAACAATGCTTTGATTATCGACAACACCGGTGTTTTCAGAGATGAGGAAGCCTTGAGCCTTCACCTAAAATCCATTGGTGCCGACCAAGTATTGCTAACGGCTCCAGGAAAAGGAGTTCCGAACATCGTATATGGTGTGAACCACGAAGAATACAATCCAGACGAAGTTAAAATTTTCTCTGCCGCATCTTGTACCACCAATGCCATCACTCCAATCTTGAAAGTTATGGAAGATGCTTATGGTGTAAAACACGGACACCTGGAAACCATCCACGCCTATACCAACGATCAAAATCTTGTAGATAACATGCACAAGAAATACAGAAGAGGTAGAGCAGCCGGTGTAAATATGGTAATTACAGAAACAGGAGCTGGTTCTGCGGTTGCTAAAGCATTGCCTCAATTGGCTGGAAAATTAACTTCTAACGCCATCCGTGTTCCTGTACCAAACGGATCTTTGGCTGTTTTGAATCTTGAACTTAACAAAACAACAAGCATTGAAGACATCAACAATGTTATGAAAAAATATGCATTGGAAGGCGAATTGGTAGAACAAATAAAATATTCTGTAAGCAACGAATTGGTATCTTCGGATATCATAGGTTCTTCTGCCCCATCCATCTACGATAGCAAAGCAACCATCGTAAGTGCAGACGGAAACAATGTGGTATTGTACATCTGGTACGATAACGAGTACGGATACAGCCACCAAGTTATGCGTTTAGCAAAACATATTGCGAAAGTAAGAAGATACACTTACTATTAATCGTCAATATTATGATAAAAAGAGGCTGTTTGAAATATTCAAGCAGCCTTTTTTATCCTTAGAACCTGTTAAAAATGAACAGGCTCATTTATCTAGCATTTTCATTTTCAAGTACGATGGCATACCCCTGTCCAACTCCGATGCACATGGTAGCCAAGGCGTATCGTTTTCCTCTTTTTTGCAATTCCAACGCTGCAGAATAGGTAATTCTAGCACCACTCATCCCAAGTGGATGTCCTAGAGCAATCGCTCCACCATTGACATTAACACGAGGATCATCATTGGCCAAACCTAAAGCTTTTAGACAGGCAATGCTCTGAGCTGCAAATGCCTCATTCAGTTCGATGATGTCGATCTGATCCAGAGTTAACCCTGCTCTTTTCAAGGCCAATTTTGTTGCTTCAACAGGACCAATCCCCATAATCCTAGGTTCGGTACCTGTTACGGCAGAAGTTACAATTCTAGCCAAAGGTTTTAGTCCATATTCTTTCACAGCATCTTCAGAAGCCACCAAAACTGCAGCAGCACCATCGTTCAATCCGGAGGCATTGCCTGCTGTTACCGATCCGGTTTCCTTTACAAAAGCCGGTTTCAACTTGGCCAAACCTTCTAGCGAAGTATTGGGTTTTATAAATTCATCCTGATTTACAAGAACGGCTTCCCCTTTTCTTTGTGGGATTTCAACCGTACATATTTCCTCTGCCAATCTCCCACTTTCTTGAGCTTTTTTAGCTTTCAGCTGAGAGTTTAGAGCAAAAAGATCCTGCTCTTCTCTGGAAATGGAAAACATTTCGGCTAGATTTTCGGCCGTTTTTCCCATGGCTTCTGTACCGTACATTTTCTCCATTTTGGCATTGACAAACCTCCATCCAAAGCTGCTATCGAACATTTTTTGATCGGTTGCAAAAGAAGATTCGGCTTTAGAAATCACAAAAGGGCCACGAGACATTCCCTCGACACCACCGGCAATAAAAAGATCGCCTTCGCCGGATTTTATAGCTCTGGAAGCTTGGGCAATGGCAGACATTCCGGAAGCACACAACCTGTTCACCGTTTCGCCAGGAACCACTACCGGAAGCCCGGCCAACAAAAGTCCCATTCTTGCCACATTTCTATTGTCTTCTCCTGCTTGGTTGGCACATCCTATGATGACATCATCAATTTTTTCTGTGGGAATTTGAGGTTGTTTTTCAACAATTTTTTTCAGTACAGTGGCCAGCATATCGTCGGTTCGCACCGCCGACAAACTGCCTTTAAAATTTCCGATGGCGGTACGCACCCCATCAATAATATACGCTTGTTTCATTTTTGATTTTGTAAAGTTCCAAATTTACAAAATTTAATGCTTTTTGATGTAGAAATCGTAGTGTATTTACCGCTAAAAAAAGCCGTTCGTAAAAGAACAGCTTTCCCATTGTCACTTCTTTTGTGAAGCCATAATGTTTTTTTCGATTTTGTGTTTCGGCCTTGACCATCGAATAATTTCTTCATCATTGAATTCTGACAAATCCAAATCATATACTTCGGGTTTCTTATGATCTTCAAAAGGCTTTTTGGGCTTAAGCCCCAAGGTGTCCAAAAGTATTTTATCCTCATTTAATTCAGGATTTGGTGTTGTCAATAATTTTTCACCAGAAAAAATTGAATTTGCTCCGGCCAAGAAACACAAGGCTTGAGCTTCATGATTCATCTGTTTTCTACCGGCAGATAATCGAATTTGAGTTTTAGGAAGTACCAAACGGGCTGTGGCAATCATACGGATCATTTCCCAAGAAGAAACCGTTGTTTGATTTTCCAAAGGTGTCCCTTCTACCGGAACCAAGGCATTGATAGGAACCGATTCCGGCAATGGGTTAAGAAGGGATAAAGTAAACAACATGTCGATACGATCCTCTGCCGATTCGCCCATTCCAATAATCCCTCCAGAGCAGATGGTTATTCCTGCATTTCTGGCGTTATCAATGGTTTTCAAGCGATCATCATAACTTCGGGTCGAAATAATTTCTTTATAATACTCTTCGGAAGTGTCAATATTGTGGTTGTATGCGTACAGACCAGCGGCTGCCAATCGTTTGGCTTGGTTTTCTGTAATCATTCCTAAGGTACAACAGACCTCCATTTCCATAGAATTTACGGTTTTTACCATATCTAAAACCCGGTCGAAGTCCTTGTTGTTCTTGACATTTCGCCAAGCTGCCCCCATGCAAAGTCTAGAACTGCCCAATTCTTTGGCTTCTTCAGCCGCTTTCACCACATCATCTACGGACAACATTTCATCCACATTCACTTTGGTGTGGTATCTTGCAGCTTGTGGACAGTAGGCACAATCTTCCGGACAGCCTCCCGTTTTTATAGAAACCAAAGTACTTATTTGCACTTCTTCCGGACAATGATGCATTCTATGTATTTCTGAAGCTCTATGGATCAGCGTGATCAGAGGCAAATTATAGATTTCTCGAATTTCGTCTTTGGATATTGATTTCATGAGATAAATCGTTTTTAATTATTTGGTCCATACATATTTGAAACCAAGACTAAACCATCTCGTTGGCATTGGAACGGCTCCGGATTCTCTATACTTCGTATCAAAAATATTGGTAACATCGCTGTACACCGTGAACGATTTCCATTGGTAATTCAGACGGAGATCGGTGATGGTATAGGCATCGTTCAATTCTCTTTTCAACCAACGATTTTCTACTTGTGCCGAAAAGTTTTTGTATTTGTACTGTAGTCCGGCAATCAGTTGATGCTTCAGCGATTCTAAGGTGTATTTTGAAATAACACTTCCGTTACTGATCAGTTCAGGATTAAGGTAATTGTAACTCAATTTATAACCAATACTTTGAGATTCTCCTAGGTAAAATTGCTGTTGGATACGAGCATACATACCTTGCACCCTATTTTTACCAAAGTTAATTGGCGAATACGGAACGCTTGTGTTTGGTCTTACCCAATCGATAAAATCGGTAATGTCTCTTTGGAAATATCCGGCTTGGAAATTGAAATTATTCTTAACATATCGGATGTTGGCTTCGTATTGCCAAGCATTTTCCGGTTGAAGATCAGGATTACCCACATTTCCAGGCTTTTGATTAAGGTACAAATCGGTGAAGGAAGGAATTCTTTGTCCCGTTCCTACACTTGCAGAAAATTTCCAATTGGAGTTTATTAAATACGCCACATCCATTCCCGGATAGACTTTCCAACCGTAATCGGTATTGTAGTTAACATACAAACCTGCGTTTGCAATTAATTTTTCTGAAAGATTGGTTTTGAATTCAGCAAAAGCACCGTGGTTGTTTCTTTTTCTATCTCCGATGTTGGTACTGTTGATTTCTTCTATTCTCGACTCCCAACCCATGCCAAATTTACCAATTGATGTTGCCAAACTACCGTTCAGTTCCAACATCAGCGCATTGGTATAATGTCTGGATCTGGCCACATCCAACTTGTCTTTGAAGTAGCGATAATCGTCTTCGTTGTAACGATCGCTAATTCTAGGTGAAAGGATCAAATTCCCAAATTGATGTTTGGATGAAATGCTAAACAAAGAGGTTTTAACAATTTCTTCAGAATTTTTATCTCCAGGAGCTGCATAAAACCCGTTGGCTCCAAACTGATTTTTTGTGTATCCTGCAAGTGCAGAAATACTGTGATTGGCGTTGAAATCATAATTTCCGTTGTAGAAAAATTTGTGACCTTCTTGCGCCGAGTTGTATCGTTGTCCGTTACTGCTGGTTTTATTGACCGAGAACAAATGGTTTTGTGTTTCGGTACCGTAATTTCCCGTAACCTGTATTCCACCACCGGCATAAATACCATCTTCATCCCCTTCTTCTTTGGATTTGAACGACGAACCCGCAAATAAATCGGCAGAAACAAAGGATTTTTTATCTTTTTTAGTTACAATATTGATGGCACCGGTCAGGGCATTTATTCCGTACATTCGCGCTGCTGCACCTCTCAATATTTCGATATGGTCGATGGCATCCATTGCTATGGGCAAGTTCATCATATTGTGAGCGGTTTGTGAGTCAATTAATTTTATACCATTAACCAAAACCAAAGTTTGCTCAAAAGATCCCCCATCAATACTGATGTCGGCTTGTGTACCAAACGGTCCTCTTTGTCTAACATCGACACCACCGACGAAAGAAAGAAGTTCATTGATGGACTTTGCAGGCATTTTAGCAATCTGTTCACGGCTGATCAGTTGTATATCACGGCTGGATTGACTAAATGGCGTATCCAAACGGTTTCCTTGTACTACGATTTCTTCTACCTGAGTTTCTTTATCCGTGTTTTGTGCACTAAAAAAAGCAAAACATCCCAACATGCTCAGCGTCATTAACGATTTCTTCATGAATTTTAATTTCTTTATTTACTATTTTAAGTCTGCAAATTTTAGAAATAAAAATTTAAATTTGCTCGTCCAGAATATTTAAAATGAGTAGTCCGGTAGAACATCCAATAACATCCATCATAAAAATCGACAGAAATGCCAAAGATCCCATCTATCTGCAGGTGGTTTACCAATTCATCAATGCGGTAAAAAGAGGTACTTTAAAGCACGGAAACCAACTGCCGGGGAGTCGATTGTGGGCTTCTGAATTGAAAATACATCGAAGAACAGTTGTGGCGGCATTGGAAGAGTTGAAAGCTCAAGATTGGATAGAGAGCATCCCCAATGTAGGAACTTTTGTAAAAAACGATGAAAACCCTTCCTTTAAAACCTATCAGGAGAAATCTAACTCTCAAAAACACTTGGTTCCGATCCGTTTTTATAGCAATTATATTTTAGAAAATCCGGTTCATGAAATGGATTGTCCGTACTTTTTCACCGACGGTCTTCCCGATTTTCGCATCATACAAAGTGATGAATTGGCTCGATTTTATTCCGGTGTATTGAAGAGAAAAAACAAATACCATCAACAAAAAAACATTCACAGAATAGGAAATTTGTACTTTAAGGAACAATTGAGTTACTACCTAAATACAAGCAGAAACCTTCATCTGAACAAAAATCAATTGATTACATCATCCAGTAGAGAAATCATCCTGAACATCATCACACAAATGTTCGTCAAAAAAGGAGATGTTGTTTTGGTGGGTGAGAAAAGTTATTTTTTCTCGAACATGATTTTCCGACAGGCAGGAGCTAAAGTGACCACCATCCCCATGGACCATGAAGGTCTGGATACGAATTACATTCTTAAAAATTTTGAAAAAGGAAAAGTGAGAATGTTGTACCTCAATTCAAAATTTTCCTATCCTACTTGCGAAAATATGTCCGAAAATCGCAGAAAATCACTTTTGGAATTATCTAAATTATTGGACATACTGGTTGTTGAAGACGATACCGATTTTGAAATTTCTTATGACAAACAGAACTTGCACTCGTTGTACAAAGAAAAAAATGACGCATGGGTCATCTACTTGGGAGCCTTCGGAAGGTTTTTGATTCCGGGATTTCAATCGTATTTTATGGTTGCCCCAGAAAACATCATCCACGAAGCACAGAAATACCTTTCTTTTTACGGCAATACCGACGATTACAAAGAACAGGCATTGGGCGAAATGATTGCAGAAGGCGACATCCACCGTTACCGAAGGAAAATTCAAAAAATCTATCGTGAACGACAAAATCTTTTTGTTAAACTTTTGAATGAATATTTTCCTAAAGAAATTCAGACAGAAATCCCCAATGGAGGAATGGCTTTATGGTTGAATGTAAATGCTAAAATCTCCCTTATAAAGTGGGTTGACCAATGCTTAGCCAACGGTTTGTACCTTCCAAAATATTGCTTGTATCAGGACAAAAACACTTCAGCCATTCGGTTGGGATATGCACACATGAATGAAGAAGAAATGAAAACCTCAGTTCAAATTTTTAGAAAATCGTTTGATGAAACTATGGATAATAACTCAAGTTTGGCATAAAATTTATTAAAGAAAAGAATGAAATATTTTAAGTAGAATAAAAAAAACATTAATTTTACATGATGAACTTGTTTAAAGTAAAAAAATCGATAAACACCTTTAAAAAAAGGCGTTAATTATTTGTTTAAAAGACTGGTATTCAGTATATTAGAGGAAAAATAACTACAAATTTCTCTATGCAAAAGAATA
>NZ_REFA01000015.1 GCF_003852705.1 Amniculibacterium aquaticum | reverse complement strand
GTAGTGTAGTGACCACAAAATAAGGTGATTTTTTTTCGCCAACCAAGGGAAGTGTTTTGCCCCAGGGGCAAAACACTTCCCTTGGTTATTTTAAATGCTGTTGCATTTATTAGTTGAATCTAAGAAAGATGAAAATTAAATATTAACAATTTTTAAACAAAAAAACAATGAAAAAATTAGCATTAGGGCTGTTACTAACGGCCGGTATCTGCGGAAACGCTTGGGCAAGTGAGGGAAAAGCAGATGTGAAAATAATAAAAAAAACAAATGTAATAAACTGTACCATTTATACAACGGTTACGACTTATGATTCTGAAGGGAATCAGGTCGGTCAGCCTACTACCTACTGCAGTCAAGGAAGTGGAGCAGATTGTGATGGGGCAGTAAATGGAGAAGTGAGATACCAGCAATCTGTCAGGATTAGTGGGAAACAAGTTAAGACACTAAACTAATTATATAATGAAAAGATTACCGATTTTGTTAATGATTTTATTATCATTATTTAGCAATGCTCAACTCAAATATGCAATTTTTGAATACAATGAAGTACGACAAAGTAAAGCGACTCCTAACATGACGAATGGTTTTCTCATAATACCTTCCAACGAGAGCAATACTTCTCATTATATGACATATGGTTCTGCTAATAAACAAATTTCATTTGATGAAATAATAAAAGATTTAAAAATTAACTTAATCGGTGGTCTTTTTCTGATTCAAAAAAATGAATATTGGGTAAAAACTAGCTTGCCAATAGAAAATACCACATTAATAAGAGATGAAAAACCAAATTTTAAATGGAAAATATTAAAAGAAAAGAAAGAAATTTTAGGCTATGACTGCACTAAAGCCATTGGGGATTTCCGAGGAAGAAATTACACAGTCTGGTTTACAAAAGAGTTGCCCTTTCAACTAGGGCCTTGGAAACTAAGTGGTTTGCCCGGGATGATATTAGAAGCAGAAGATGACTATAATCTTGGCAGGACATATCTCATAAAAAAAATTGAACTGAATAAAGAATTAGAATTCCCAAAACCACTAACGCAATATTTCGAAAGTCTAAAAAATGAAAAAACAAGCTTTAAAGAATTGATTGACTTAGAGAATACATTTCTTAAAGAATTGCGTCAACAGATAGCAACATTGGTACCGATTGGTTCAAAAACAATAAAAACAACAGAATCTGACTTTGTAAGGGCTGGAGAAAAAGAGCTCCAATTCGAATGGGAAACCGCACCTGCAAAATTTTAATATATTTGCAATAAACAACAGCAAAATACCGTTATAACAACAGTACTTATTTAACATAATAAAATATTTAATAAAAATTACCGCTTTTTCTTGCGCAATTGTTTTTTTTTGCTTTGTCAAATCTTTGCAAAGATGAAAATTAAATATTAACAATTTTTTTGCAAAAAAACAATGAAAAAATTAGCATTAGGGCTGTTACTAACGGCCGGTATCTGCGGAAACGCTTGGGCAAGTGAGGGAAAAACGGGAATAAAGAAAACAAACAATGAAGGGTGTACGATTTATGCATTGATAAAAATAAAAGACAGCTGTGGAAAACAAGTTGGCACAACATCCACCGTGACCCATGCAACAGGTAAAGATTGCGAAGGAGCACAGATGAATATGCTATTTCCCGTTTATGAAACTACTGTTCCCGGTTGTGCCAGTACACCTGAAAAACCAAACCAATCCATCAACTAATGAAATTCAATTTATTATTTCTATTTATTTTCATTCTGGGCAATGCCCAGAATGAGGTAAATTTTGTTGTTTACACCGAGCGTACACACATCCAAAATCAATCGAAAGTTAGTGACCATGTACTAATGCATAATCAAAAAGAAGCATATTACTTTATCATTAGCAAATTTTCAGAAAACTCGATAAATAGCCAACAGTTTAAAACAAAAGACCCAACAGAAGGTGCGGAAGAACTGTATTATAAAAATTTAGATTCCGCATCCATCTACACCACCCGATATGATTATTACGGTCAGAAATACCACATGATCAAAGACGATTATTCTATAAACTGGAAAATAACAAAGGGCAAATCAAAAAAAATATTGAACTACGACTGCGAATTGGCAGAAGCTGATTTTAGAGGTAGAAAGTGGCAAGTTTGGTTCGCAAAGGATATCCCAATTTCTACTGGACCATGGAAACTACACGGCCTACCAGGTCTTATATTGGAAGCCAAAGACATTGACGGCATTTTTAATTATTCAGCAAAAGAAATTGTTTTAAATTTCTCCCATCCCATTCGCAAAAGCGTACAAGATTTTTTCAATAAAAATCTACCAAAAGCAAAACCAATAACATTTTGGGTAGATCTGGACAGAATAAATAAAAAGAAAATTTTAGAACAAGTGAAAGCAACCCTCCCAAACGGCACTAATATTTCCGAAATATCCGACAATTTGAATCAAGCCGATATGGAAATATCCTACGAATGGGAAACTTCGCCTGCGAATTTTTAATACATTTGCAATAAATAACAGCAAAACACCGTTATAACAACAGTACTTATTTAACATAATAAAATATTTAACAAAAATTACCGCTTTTTCTTGCGCAATTGTTTTTTTTTTTTTTTTGCTTTGTCAAATCTTTGCAAAGATGAAAATTAAATTTTAACAATTTTTAAACAAAAAAACAATGAAAAAATTAGCATTAGGGCTGTTACTAACGGCCGGTATCTGCGGAAACGCTTGGGCAAGTGAGGGGAAGGTTGTAGAGAAAAAAGACAACAAAGTGCAAAAAGCAATTCTGAAAATCGCAACTGTAAAAAGTGGCGGTGGTGGCTTGGATATGTTTCTTGCACCAGGCGATTGCTTAATTCTAACTGAAGTAACTTTCAGAGATCAAAATGGTGTAAAAACAGGAAGTAGTACACAAGCAACAATTGGACATGGTGATCAATGCAAAAATGCTGTTGGTGGCTATAAAACAAATAAAATAGATGTATCATTAGAAGGAACAATCTAATTATTATTAATATGAGTAAGCTTATATCTTTTTTACTACTGTTTCCTACTATATTTTTTTCACAAAATAAATTAGTTGTAGAATATGCTGAAATATGGGGTTCAAATATTCATTCATGCACAATGATAGAAAATAACAACAAAACCTATTTTTTTCAAATTGGCAATGAAAAGAACACCCCTTCCGCAGAGCAGATTTTATCTGAAAACTATACGATTAAAGATATAGGCTATCTCATTTCTAGAGAAAATAACTTGTTTTATCTTACCGGTCTTATCCCGAAATTACGAAATACAATTGCCGAAGACAATGCTCCTCCCATACAATGGAAAATAACAAATGAAACTTCGGAAATATTAGGTTTTCCCTGTAAAAAAGCAATTGGGAATTTTAGAGGTAGAGAAGTTTATGCTTATTTTACCCCTCAAATATCAACCAATTCAGGTCCTTGGAAATATTATGGATTGCCCGGTTTAATCCTTAAAGCCGGAGACTCGGATGACAAAATTGTATTTGTAGCAACAAGAGTTTTACTAAATTCTAAATTAGATGTATCGGATAAATTGCATAATCACATTGATGAAATGATGCTAAAAAAAATAACAATAAAAGAATTTGTTGATATTGAAAATGATTTTATTATTAAAATGAAAAATAGAATCAGAGCATCTTCTCCACCTGGAACATTTTGGTTGTCTGATTACCTACGAAGCGAAGAAAGAGAACTGCAATTCGAATGGGAAAAAGAACCCTTAAAAATACAATCGGACCAATTAATAAATGCTGAACAAAAACAAATAATAAATGCAATTAATAATAAAAATAAATAATTGCAAGTAGTAAAAATATTGGACAAAAAAGGAGTATTTTGCTCCTTTTTGTTTTAGAAGAAAATAGATGAAATACCTTTTGCTCATTTTTTGCTGTGCCCTATTTTCGGCACAGACCACCATCAAAGGAAAGTTACAATCCAGCGACCAAAATCCCCTGTCCAGAGCCAACATTATATTGCTGGACAAAAACGGAAACATAGACACCTACGCACTGTCTTCGGCAGATGGCAGCTTCAGCATGGTCACCAACAGCTACGGAGACTTTACCGTAGAGATCAACGCTATGGGACATACCTCTGCCAAACAAAAAGTCTCTTTCATCCGCAAAGGCACCGTAATAGACCTAAAAACTTTGGTGTTAGAAAAGATCAACACCAAGGACATCAAAGAAGTGGTCATCACCAGGAGCAATCCCATCAAAATAAAAAAAGACACGGTAGAATACACCGCTTCCAAATTCACCAACGGTACCGAACAAAATGTAGAAGACCTTCTGAAAAAATTACCCGGCGTAACCGTCCTGAACGATGGAAAAATAAAAGTGGGCGACAAAGAAGTAGAGCGAGTGATGGTAGAAAACGACGACCTTTTCGAAAGAGGCTACCAAACCCTTACCAAAAATATGCCGACCAAACCGGTGGAGAAAGTACAAATCCTGAAAAATTATTCTAAAAACAAACTCCTGAAAGGGGTTGAGAAAAGTGAAGGGATCGCCATAAACCTCACCCTGAAGGAAGACGCCAAAGACCAATGGTTCGGGAATGTCTTTCTGGCAAGCACCTCGTACATAGAAGACATGAGACAGGGAAAAATAAACCTGATGAATTTTTCCAAAAGAAAAAAAATATACCTTCTGTACAACGCCAACAACCTTGGACTGAACGAAATGAACGGCGTGAGCTATCTGATCAACCCAGAATCCAACCAAGCGGTAGAAAATGTTGGGAACGAAATATCGACCCTTTCCATGCTGAATCTCCACCAGAAAAACTACAGCTTTGGCGACGAAAGGACCAACTTCAACAACGACCAATTGGCGTCCATCAATTACATTTACAATTTCAAAAAAAATTGGAAACTAAAGGCCGTTACCATCTACAACACCACAGAAAACCGCAATTATACCGACAGTTACTACCGTTTCAATTACGGAGGTACTGCCTTTGCCAATTCCGAAAACAAAACCTGGAAACAAAACAACAGAAATGTGGTCGGAAAATTGGAAATAAGCAAGGAAAACAAGAAGAGCAATTTGGTTTTCTACACCAAATTTTCATCCCTCAACGAGGACAACGACAACCAATTCATCTTCAACAGTGTACCCAACTTTCAAAAAGGAGACAACCGACTTTCGGCCTTAGAAAATCGTTTGGTGTACACCAAAAAAATAGACTCGTCACAAGCCTTAGTTGCCGTGGCAAGGTACATACACCAAGATCGTCCGTATCGTTTTTCTGAAGACAACAATTTGGCAAGCATCATATCCGGAAATCCTTTGGCAAAAATCATGCATCAAGAACTGAATTCGGGATTGGAATTTGGGGGAGTAAAACTCTCGTGGCTCAATAATTTTTCTAAAGACCAGAACCTGCAAATACAGACCGGTACCGATCTTAGAAAACACCAGCTGAGCTCCAACCTACAAGTCTTGGATGCCAACAATCAGGCGTTGATCTTTGACCATTCGCTCTATCAGAATGATGTTGATTTTAGGAAAAATCAAATATTCAACCAAATCGATTACAACCTGACTTGGAAAAAAGATTGGAAACTTACGGCTCAGGTTTTCAACCAATATCTTTGGACCGAATTTAACCAAAATAAAAAAGAAAAACTTTCCGTATCGCCTTCATTTAACCTCAGTTACGGAACTTTTAGATTCGGAACTTTGTCCATCAATGCCTCGAAGCGATATTCCACAACCGAGGTGGACAATTTGTACACCGGATACATCTATCAAGGAAACCGATATTTTAAAAGCAACGACCTGGATTTCGCACTTATGCCCAGCTACAATGCTGGAATTACCTACAACCGTGGCGATCAGTTGACCAGAAACTTGATGCTTTCTGTAAGTTATACCAAGAATGAAAATTACCTGTCCAGCAAATCCATCATCAACCCCAATTATTCTTTCTACCAATCCATTTTGGTGAATGACAGTTCGCTTTTTATGTCGATGTTGGAACTGAAGAGGTATATAAAATTTATTAAATCCAGAATTTCCATCAATACAACCTATACCCAATCCGATTATAAAAGCAGTGTAAACAATCAGCCGATGATGAAAACCAAGTTCAGCAACCTAAAAACAGGATTTGAAATGAAGTCCGGATTTCTCTTCAATTTCAATTATGAATTGGGTTACGATTGGAATTTTAGTTTTGTGAAAACCGAAATGGGCAACAACAATTACCTGAACCAAAAAGGCTTTGTCAATTTGTATTATAACCTTAGCAAAACCGTGGTTAGCAAACTTAAATATGAGTATTATAAATCCGGAAATTCCAATCAGAAAAACACCCAATTTTTGGATTTCAACCTGAATTATAACTCTGCGAAATACAAAGCAGGATTTTTCATCCAGGCCAACAATTTACTGAATACCAAAGAAATTTTAACCTACAGCTTGGACAATGTCAGCGAAAGCGCCTACATCCAAAGGTTGCTCCCACTGCATATTGTTGTGGGCATCAATAAAAGTTTCTAGTCGTTTTGCACCACATCTTCCGTGGTTGCTGACAGTGCATTGCCTTCATCATCCACCAAAACAGAGTTGGGTTTGGACAAAAATTCGTTGTGATACACCTGGATCAACAAAAGCGTGATGGACACCAAAATAGGTCCAAACACAAGGCCCATAAATCCGAAAATCTCCAAGCCCAAAATAATTCCAAAAACGGTATTGAGAGGATGTATGTCTTCTAATTTTTTCAATAAAGTAAAACGCAGAATATTGTCGGTAAGCCCGACTATTACTACACAATATGCAATAAGCCAAATGCCGTTATTGTCGCCCATTGCCATCATATAAATCCCCACCGGGACATATACAATTGCAGCACCCACAATAGGCAGCATGGAGGTGATGAAGGTAAGGACAAACAAAAGCATGGGATTGGGCGCGCCCAGAATCCAATAACCAATAAGTGCAATAATGGCTTGTCCCAAAGCCACCACAGGTATTCCCACAGCATTGGCAACCACCATGCTCATAATTTTGTTTCCAATTCGTTCCGTGTTGGCTTTTTTTAGTGGGACAATTGTGGTTAATATCTTTTCGAATTTCCTAGGATTGGTCATCATAAAATACAAGATAAAATACATGGAAAATACGACAGTCAGTGCGTTGAAAGTCCCACTAAGTAGCGTTCCGGACATTTTAGCTACCCATCCTTGCAGTTTTTCCATAAGATCTTTGTCCAATATATCGATGTTGAATTTCAACTTCAGATAGACATGGATTTTTTCTAAAAACTCAGTGAAATTGCCCAGATACATTTGTGCATTTCCAAATTTGGAAATCAACACATCCACCAAAAAATAGAGGGGCAAGATCAAAACAATCCCCGAAAGCAAAAAGATAGAAGAGGTTGCCAACCACGGCGCCCACTTTCGTTTTTCTAAAAGATAAAAATTAAGTTTCCTACAAAGAATGTACAAGGTTAGCGCTCCCAACAAGGATGGTAAAAACATGGACAAATGCCAAAGGACAACCCCAGACAACAAAATAATTACCGCGAGTAAAAACAATTGCTTGATAACAACTCCACCGATGGGATTATTGGGTAGGTTCATAAAAAAAAATTTATCAAATATAAAAAAACAACAGCTTGGCTGTTGTTTTACTTCTTACAATTAACTAAAATTCTGGAGTTCTACCAATTTTCTATAGACCCCGTTCCTTTCCAAAAGTTCTTGGTGCGTCCCTTGTTCTACAATCTCACCTCTTTCCATAACCACGATAAGGTCGGCTTTTTGTATGGTCGAAAGTCGATGAGCAATCACCAACGAGGTGCGGTTTTCCATCATTTTTTCCAAGGCTTCTTGTACAGCTCTTTCGCTTTCGGTATCCAATGCCGAGGTGGCTTCGTCCAAAATCATGATCGGTGGATTTTTAAGTACGGCTCTCGCGATGGAAACCCTTTGCTTCTGTCCGCCAGACAATTTGCCTCCATCGTCTCCAATATTGGTGTTGTAGCTTTCGGGCAGGTTGGTAATGAATTGATCGGCATTTGCAATTTTAGCAGCATGAACAACCTCTTCCATAGAAGCTTCAGGCTTGCCCATCAAAATATTATGGCATACGGTATCGTTAAAAAGCACCGACTCTTGGGTTACCATTCCCAAAAGATGGTGGTATTCCTTCAGTTTTAAATTTTTAACATTTATGCCATCCACGAGTATTTCACCTTCAGAAACATCATAAAATCTGGCCATAAGATTGGCTACGGTTGTCTTTCCAGAACCCGATTGTCCGACCAAAGCCACGGTTTTTCCTTTGGGTACGGTCAGCGAAAAGTTTTTCAAAATGACATTATCCCTGTCGTAATAAAAACCAATATTTTTAAATTCTATTTGATGGTTCAGCGTAGATATGGACACCGGATTTTCCACCTCTTCCACTTTCAAATCGTAATCCAACACTTCCGACACTCTTTCTAAACTTGCCATCCCACCTTGTATGGACGATACGGCCGATGACATTTTTTTGGCAGGATCCAAGATTTGGAAAAACATTCCTATAAATACCAAAAAGGTTTCGGGTTCCATGGTGTGTTCTTGTAAAATTTGTTTTCCGGCAAACCAAGTGATCATTAAAATCGTTACCGATCCCAAAAACTCGGAAGACGGTGATGCCAACTCTCGTCTTCGGCTCATAGCGATTACGAAACGCTGCCAATTGTCCGTGGTTTCGTTAAACCTATTTTTCAAAATGGTATCGGCAGAAAATATTTTTATGACTTTGGACGATTTCAAAGTTTCATCGACTAAAGAAAAAAGGTTGGACAATTCAGCCTGTGCAAAATGCGCCTGTCTTTTCAAAGACTTTCCAACTGCTGAGATTATCCATCCCATAATCGGAAATACCAATAGGGAAAACAATGTTAAATTGGGAGAAAGTAAAAACAATGCTACCAAAGACGAAATGATCATGAAGGGTGCGTTGATGATGTCTACCAAACTTCCCATAATCCCGGCTTCTACTGCACCGATGTCGTTGGATATCCTGGACATCATGTCGCCTTTTCTTTGTTCCGTAAAAAAGGAAACCGGAAGTTTTAAGAACTTGTCGTACATAGCGGTTCTAAGGTCTTTGGTAATCCCCACTCGATAATTCACCAAAAGATATGCCCCCAAGTATCTGAAAATATTTCTTAGCAAAAAGGCAAAAGCCGTAACCGCACACAAAACTGCAAGTACCGAAACGGCGCCGTGTTGCTCAATATTCAACTGGATTTTGTAGTAACCCAAGTCTTTTATGTAGGAAAAATAATCTCCAAAACTACCGTTCCACACTGGTGATTTTGAGGTATCTACTTTTTCTACCGTCCCAAACATCAAACCAAGAATAGGCAGCATCGTTCCAACTGAAAATATATTGAGTAACGAATACAAGAGGTTAAAAAACATACTGATCCAAAGATATTTTTGATGAGGTTTGGCGAAGTAAAGTATTCTTTTTGTGGGTTTCATTTATAAAAATTAAGAGACAAAAATACGCTTTCTTGGAGAAACAAACGACTAAATGAAAGGTCCGAAATAAAATAGATAAAAAAAGCAGTCTCCCGAATTGGAAAACTGCTCTCACTCAAAAAAAAATCGTTGTTGGTCTATCGAAGTCGGTCTACAGATTTTACAAGCTTCTCGTCCTTGCGAATAAAAACATTCGCGATAAGCAAACAAGTGATTGCCAAGATTGGAAAGATCAGCTCAATACCCTTCTCAGGAAAGGAAATTCCTCCGGATAAGTTAAGTAGCCAAAACGACAATAATCCTATCAACAAAGCGTTTATCAACATACCGATGGTATTCAGTAGGATTTGTCTTTTTCTGTTGTTATAACTAAAAATACCCAAGCCTCCGATGAGGATCAGAATAACCGTAGCAATGTTCAGTACTGGAAATCCCGATACGATTTCTACATCTTGTGAAGTCACAAAGAGTGCAACAGCACAAAGTACTGCTAATAACATCCAGATGGTTTGAATTCTTTGTAGCATTTTCGTTAAATCTGGACAAAAGTAATAAAATTTTGTGTTTTTCAAAAATTAATGTAGTTTTGCAATAGAAATACTTCACATTCCAAATGGAAGTCACCTGACTTTCACTATCTTAAACAACTAATTAAAATAGTTTACGAACATTAATAATATATGTATAACATTGAAACCTTAAGGTCTAAATCCGACACGGAGGTGACCACTATTCTAAAAGGTTTGGGTTTGAAGGCGGCAAAAAATGCTAGCGAAAACGACAAAATCTTTGCAATACTTGATTTTCAGGCTTCTAATCCTAAAGTTGCAAAAGAGTACTTCAACACCAACGAAAAACCTTTAGAACCAGAAATAACAGAAAAACCAAAGGCGAGAAAACCCAAAGCAGCACCGAAAAAACCGACGACAAAAGCAAAATCGGCACCAGAAACTGCAGAAGCTGCGCCTAAATTGGAAGAAACACCAACAGCAGAACCCATACAAGAGATAGAAATCTCTACGGAACAACCCGCTGAAACCGAAAGCACAGCAAACCAACCAACTGCTGCACAGAAAAAGAAAAGACAAAGATTAGCTCCTGCAAATCCACCAGCAACCGCAAGTGAAACTGCAGAGAATCTTACCGCTACCGCTACTGAAAACAGTCCTATCGCAAACGAGCAAGTAACTGCCGAAACCAGCACTACCGAAACACCAGCATTGCCACAGCCAAAAAAACAGCATCCACAAAAAAATCAAAACAGGCAATCCCAAAACAACAATCCCAACAACAAGCAACACCAGCAAAACCAAAATCAAAACCAACAAAACTCGGAAAATAAACCCGAAGTGGAGGCCAAAAAAGAATTCAACTTTGATGGCATGGTTACGATAGAAGGCGTTTTGGAGATATTACCGGATAATTACGGATTTTTGAGATCCCCGGACTTCTCATACATTTCGTCACCGGATGATGTGTATGTTTCTACCAGCCAAATCCGAAATTATGGATTAAAAACCGGCGATACGGTAAAAGGCATCGTTCGATTGCCAAAAGAAGGCGAAAAATATTTTTCTCTCATGAAACCTACTGAGGTGAACGGTAGAGATTTGGCCTTCATCAAAGACCGGGTTGCATTTGAGTATCTTACACCGCTTTTCCCACAGGAAAAATTTAATTTAGCCGGAAAGAACTCAACAAAATCTACAAGAATTGTCGATCTTTTTGCACCGATTGGAAAAGGACAAAGAGCCATGATTGTTGCCCAACCAAAAACGGGTAAAACCATGTTGCTGAAAGACATTGCCAATGCCATTTCTGCCAACCATCCGGAAGCCTACATGATGGTACTTTTGATCGACGAAAGACCGGAAGAGGTAACCGACATGGAAAGAAGTGTGAATGCAGAAGTGATCGCATCTACCTTTGATGAAGCTGCTGACAAGCATGTGAAAGTCGCCAATCTGGTACTTGCAAAAGCCCAAAGAATGGTTGAATGCGGACACGATGTGGTAATCCTTTTGGACTCCATCACCCGATTGGCGAGAGCGTACAACACCGTAACACCGGCCTCAGGAAAAATTCTTTCTGGTGGGGTTGATGCCAATGCCCTGCACAAGCCAAAAAGATTTTTTGGTGCAGCAAGAAAAATTGAAGGTGGAGGATCTTTAACCATTGTTGCCACAGCATTGATCGATACCGGCTCGAAAATGGACGAGGTGATCTTTGAAGAATTTAAAGGAACAGGAAATATGGAACTGCAATTGGATAGAAAAATTGCCAACAAGAGAATCTATCCGGCAATTGACTTGGTTTCATCCAGCACCAGAAGAGACGACCTTTTGATGGATGCCGTTACGCAACAACGCATGTGGATTCTTAGAAAATACCTTTCAGAAATGAATCCTTTAGAGGCTATGGAATTTGTGGACAAAAGCATTCGCAACACCCTAAGCAATGAGGAATTTTTAATGAGCATGAACAAATAATCCCTCTCTGAAACCCAAACAAAAGGCTGAACGACAAAGTGGTTCAGCCTTTTGTTTTGACCATAATTGGTCAATAATCTAAATTTTCATGGGTCTCTAAAATTTTAGGAAGCCATGGTCAATAGAATAAAACTTTCCTTGTTTGCTAACAAATGATGCGGGATCAAGGGTTGCAAAGAAATCATTTTGCCAACCGTCAATACCACTGAGGTTTCTTCTGTAGAAAACTGAATTTCGCCTTCCAATACCTGAACAGAAATCTGAGCATTTGCCGTATGTTTTTTCAATTCGGCTTGGTCGTGAAGTCCGATAAGTACAATTTTCATTTTCTCGGATTTGAAAATGGTGATGGCATTTTTCTCACCGGTTTTCCAAGTGGTCTCGGATTTTATTTGTTGAATGTATTTTTGCAAATCCATTTCAACCAAATTATCGTTCAAGATTCTATTTCCTTCCGGTCTTAAGGGTGTAGCGTCGTTTGATTTTTGTTCCATTCTCAATTTATTTTTATGAATTGTGTTTTCTCAACTTTTCAATTAATGCCGATGAAAATTCATCAGAATAAACACCGTATCCATTTACCAATATTCCTTTGGTATTAAATTTTGAAGAAGAAATGGCATAGACCACAGCTTCATCATCCGGATCGGTCTGTCCGTCAAAACGATAAATTGCATCAATTTCGAACTCGTCGGCGGTTAGCTGATGTTCGTTTTTGTGGCATACGACACAATCATCGTGTAAATTAAAATCCAAGATGTAACCTTCTTTTCTTAGAGCATTGATGGTTTCGGAAAGTGTTCCGTAATTTGTTTCCATAATAATTGATTTAGAATGATTTAAAGTTACAAAAAATAAATAAAAGCCTGGGTCGTTAATCCATTAAAAAAGCCAAACCGTGCGTTACAGGATCGCAGAGATCCATAATTCTTTTTTCTCGGAAAATTTTTTCAACCAACTCTCTTGCCACTTTGTATTCGTTATGAATGGGGCACGGATGGGTTTCTGAGCATTTACTCAATCCCAAGCCACATTCTTTGAAAATGGTTTTCCCTTCTATGGTTTCCACAATATTGAAGATGGGTTGCTCTTGTTGAATTTCGGTTAAATAAAACCCACCACTGGGCCCTTTCAAACTGTTGATGATCTTATGTTTTACCAAAGTTTGTAAGGTTTTGCCCACGGTATGTTCACTGGCATTGATCTGTTCTGCCACCTCTTTGATGCCCGTTTTTTCGCCTTCCGAGCTTTTCCCGGAAAGGTAGATAACCGCTTTTATGGCTGTTTTACAAGTTAGGCTCAACATGGTTAATATCCTAAAAATTCTTGACCTTCCGGAGAAATTTTACTGGAGTCCCAAGCCGGTTCAAAAGTCAATTCAACTTTTATTTTCCAATCTGTAAATGCCGACTGTATGGATTCGGTAACATTACTCACAATGCTGTCGCCCATTGGGCAAAACTGCGAAGTTAGTGTCATGATGGTGTACACGGTTTTTTCTTCCTCTTCAATAAATTCGATTTGATAGATCAGTCCCAAATCGACCACATTCAGTCCAATTTCTGGGTCATCTACAAAATACAATCCTTTAAGTGCCAATTCGCACTTTTCTTGGTCATTGGTTTCTACTGTCATATCTGTTTAGGTTTGTGTAAAAATACGATCATTACATTCATCACATACAAAAGGGCCGAAAGTACCAGAAGCGCAGCTCCTGACTTCAGCACCATGTCGTGGCCGGTAACAATTCCAAAAATAAATATAATAAATCCTACTAAGTAGGCGATGAGCATGATGTAAAAAATAGAATCGTTGAACAACTCTTTGGGCGCAGGAGTTTTTCCGGCGTGTGCTTTTTTGTGATACGAACGATTCCAAACGATGAAGGGCAAGGTCTTGAAGGTCATCCCGAAAATAATGGCGGTTATCCACCCAAAGAAAATACAAAACCCGTACAGCATGCCCAACTTCCCTTGATTTTCGCTGTTGGATAGAGCTATTACAAAAGAAATGACCACAATGGGTATAAACATTTGAACAACCGAAATCAGTGAGGTTTTCATTTGCAGATCCACATTCTTTCTAATTCTTACCTTGTAGGCTTGATAACAATAATTTCCAAATAAAAATATTCCCACTAATGCCGAAACGATAGGCAATAGCAAAGTTACGCTCCCAAAATCCATTAACTTGATGGCAATGAAAGCCAGTAAAGAAAAATTGACCAATCCATAAATCCATTGTAATGTCTTTTTGCTTTGATACTTTGAAATCAAAAACATGGGTATCAGTCTGGAACCCACTCCTAAAACCATCATCAAAAACCAACCTAAAATCCCAAGATGCGCATGCAAAGAAAGGTATTTCACCGATTCTGAAGGTAAAAAAGCATAGGTAAAATTAAATACCAAAAGCATCCCAAAAACGGTGGTGGTCAAAAGCCAAACGGTTGCTGTGGACATGAACCACGCATGCATATTGGCTTTGTGATTTCTAAAAACACTTACCAAAACATTGATAAAAAAAGACAGAACACCCGTATTGATAAGTAGGGCACCACATTGGGTAAGGTGCCCAAAATTAAACTCATAAAAACCGTAAGCCAACATCGGAATCCCCAATGCGGTGAATACAAAAGAAATGTATCCTAAAACGGTGCTGTACAACCTGCCTTCGATCAGTACTGGCAGCAATTGGTGAGAGGCTCCCAAAATAATCATGGTGCCCCAACCCAGCGCCATAATATGCGTGATGGAAAGAACTATAGGGCTGAAATAATGATCCTGTCCAGCATCTGAATGCGTAAACAGAAAAATGCACGCCAATAAAAATGAAACGGCGGCATAAAAATAAAAAGGCAATACCACTTTGTATGAAGTAGTCTGCTGCAGTCCAGCAACTGGAAACATAATTTTAGAAATTAAATATCAACAAATACACTTCGCCTTCTTGCACTTCTTTGATGCGGTAGTCGAAGTTTCTATCTTTCAGTTCGGTTAATAAAAATACCGGGATTCTTTTGTGATAAACGAACAACGCTTTCCCGGAAGATAGGGTCTCCAAACTTTCCAAAATGGTCATCATCGGCATGGGCATTTCCATTTGTCTTACATCGACCTCTACCAAATTATTTTCATATTTTTTTAACAAAATTTCCCAATCTCCACTATCCTGTCCTTCCACAACGGCATCTTGTACGGTATTTTGTTCTTTTTTGGAGTAAAAATAAGTATCGATTTTATCGGCCGATACACGATCTACAAAATACTGAAATCCTTGTTTTTCCAACAATTTTATCAGGGGTACCGGTTCGAAAGTGTTTACAATTTTCAAGGCTTCGTCGGCTTTCAAATCTTTCACTTTTTGCTGAATTTGTTTCAAGGGATCGCTACCACTTGCCAACATTTCCCGAACATCAAAATCTATAATTTTATCGGCTCCAATAGCTTTCAGTTCTTGTGGAATGGGCTTTCTTTCTTCTTCAGCTTCAACCGCTACGGCTTGTGCATCGACTTCAAAACCCAAAGGCTTCAATGCTTTAAAAAAATCTTCAGGAGTGCACCCTCCAATTTTTGATGCCATGGCAATGCTCGTCCTTCCCGCCATCAGTTTTCGAAGAATGGGATTTCTAAGTTTTTTAAAATCCGGACTGATGCTAATGATGGTTTCCAATGCATCCGGATGATGCTTGAGCAAGGCTGCGATTTTGGTTTGTTCGTTTATAAGCATGAAAATAGGAATTGATATGGATGTGAATTTTCAAAGAATAAAAGTACGGAATTACTTTTAATAAAAGAAATATAAACTAAATAAAATAAAAAATCCACCCTGTAACTTTCGCTACAGGATGGAACATTAAAAACTAAGAAAGAGTTTTTTCTATTTCGATCGCTTTTGGAAACATGATGTTGTTTTCCAAATGGATATGAATGAATAAATCCGACTCAAATTCTACTAACATTTTGAATAACAATTTGTAGCTGGCACATGCATCGGAAGGGATGGCATAGTTGTCACTCAGTTCTCTAATTTTTTCCATGGCTCTTCCCACGCTGTCGTGTTCTTTTTCCGTCTCGTCGATCAGGGCTTCCAACGCTTCTCTTCCCTCGATGGAATATGGACTGTTATTTTTCTGAGCATTCACAATTTCTTTTACTCTTGGAAACAGAATGGTTTCTTCGTCCACCATGTGCGCAGAAAGTTCGGCATTCACTTTTCCTACCAAGTCATCAATTTGCGCAAGTTCTGGGTGGTGCGCACCGTGTACTTTTGCTACTTTACTAGAATAAGCAGTGATTTCCGGTAAATATTTTCTAACATAATTGTGATGCGTATTCACCACATAATCGGCCAAGAAATCGATGTTCCATTCAGTAAAATTCATATTGGCATTGGTCACATTGGCTACGGGTTGTTGCAGTTCTTGCTCGACAATGCTTGCATCGATCCCTTTTTCAGCACAAGCCTCTCTTACCGTTTTCTTTCCGCCGCAGCAAAAATCGATGCCGTATTTTTTGAAAACTTCTGCTTTTCTAAGATCTTTAGCTGCAATTTGACCTATGGTTTCTTGCTGGTCTTCGCCTCTTTTGGTGACAAGAATATCCCACAAATCCGGTCCTTGTTGCAGATATTCCCAAGTAAAGACATCTCCTCTTTCGCCTAACAATTGATAGTAAACCGGCTTTGGATCATGATCGTTATGAATAATAAACGATTCTCCGGGTAGGGTATCGTCAAAAGTTTGGAAAATGGTTGGGTGCTTCAGTCTTGGTTCTAGGCTTGGCACATTTACAATTACTTGAGTGTTGTTTTCTGATGTTGTCATTTCTTGATTTGATTTTTCAGTTTCTAATACATTTTTTGTCACTAGAATGTCCCAAAATTCAGGACCTTGTTCTAAATATTCCCAGGTAAAGATGTCTCCCCTCTCGCCCAATAATTGAAAGTAAACCGGTTTTGGATCGTGGTCGTTATGAATAATTAGTGATTCCCCCGGTTGGAGTTCATCAAATACCTGGAAAATAGTTGCATGTTTCTGACTTGGCTCTATGGCCGGCACATTGATCAAAATGGCTTCTTGTCCTTCATGATCGTCGTGTGCATGAAGCGTTTTTGTCACACGAATATCCCACCATTCAGGACCTTGTTGTAGATATTCCCATGTGAAAATCTCGCCCCACATATCCAACAATTGATAATATACCGGAAGTGGATCGTGGTTGTTGTGGATGATTAAACTTTCGCCATCCAATAATTGACTGAAAGTTTCGAATATGGTTTGATGTCTAAATCGAGGTTCAATTTCCTGAACATTAATGATGATTTCGTCTGTTGCTTGCATAAGAGTTCTTTTTTTTGAGGTTGATACAGTTTGTTGAATCATTTTTACATTGCAAAGATAAACATTTTTTCTATATAAAAGTATTGAAGTACTTTTTTACTTAAATTATTTATGTTAAAACATTTAACTCATTAATTTTCAAGATCATTAATTTATCTTTTTCAAAAAAAATAGAAAAATAAATTAACCTTGCATCCCCGATATTTCATGTAAAACTTACTTTTTAAAAGTGATTTTTAGGAAAAAAGAAAAAAATGAATGTATAAAATAGATTATTTTATCAATTTTATCAATCTATATGCCTAGTAATTTGTAATTTTGCGGGTACGACATTATTCTACATGTTATTTAAAGCTAAAAAAAGAAAAACATTTCAGTTCATAGAGGAAGGCGAAGGACAACCTATCGTTTTGCTCCAAGGCTTGATGGGTGGACTCAGTAACTTCACCCAACTGATCGATTATTTCTCTACCAAAGGATATAAAGTTTATTTCCCGGATCTTCCGATTTATGACTTGCCCATCCTGAACACCAATCTGTCCAGCCTTGCTAAACATGTTGCAAAATTTATTGAAGAAGAAGTACAACAACCCGCAATAGTTGTAGGAAACTCCATGGGTGGCCATATTGGACTAATCCTAACTCTATCCAGACCCGAATTGGTAAAAAGTCTGGTTCTTACAGGAAGTTCTGGCCTTTACGAAAGAAGTTTCGGTGACTCTTTTCCAAGAAAAAATGACAGGGACTATATTCGTAAAAAAGCCGAAGAAGTTTTTTTTGATCCTAAAGTAGCTACTGAAGAATTGGTGGACGAGGTCTTTTCTGTGGTAAACGACAGAGGCAAAGGAATAAAAACCGTGATGCTCGCCAGAAGTGCCATAAAACACAATATGGAAAAAGATTTGCACAAAATCGCCGTTCCTACTTGCATCATTTGGGGCAAACAAGACAATGTAACCCCACCAGAAGTGGCTATAGAAATGGATCGGCTGATTCCAAATTCGGAATTGCACTGGATAGACCAATGTGGACATGCTGCCATGATGGAACAACCGCAAAAATTTAATGAATTGCTCTATAATTTTGTAGAGAAACAAAAATAATCCAACAACCCAATACCTCTGTGGAGGTATTTTTTTTTAAACGATACATCATGATCATCAAAACGGTAGAATTTGTAAAAAGTTCGGAAAAATGGCAAAATTGTCCAGAACCAACACTTGCAGAATATGCCTTTATCGGCAGATCCAATGTGGGAAAATCCTCCCTCATCAATGCGATGATGAATAGAAAAGACCTGGCTAAAACATCACAAACACCGGGAAAAACCCAGCTCATCAACCATTTTATTGTGAATGACGAGTGGTTCCTAACCGACCTTCCCGGATATGGATATGCCAAAGTATCCAAAGTGCAAAGGAAAGATTTTGAAAAACTTATTACCAACTACATCCTTAACAGAAAAAATTTGGTAAACCTTTTTGTGCTGGTGGACATTCGTCATAGTCCTCAGAAAATAGACCTGGAATTTATGGAATGGTGCGGGGAAAGTAGCGTGCCGTTCTCCATCGTATTTACCAAAGCCGACAAGCTAAAACCGGGTGCCGTGAAAGCCAATGTCGAGAAATACCATGAGGAAATGTTGAAATTTTGGGATGAATTGCCACAATCCTTCATTACCTCTGCAGAGAAAAAAGAAGGCGGCGATGAAATCTTATCGTTGATCCAAACCACCAATGAATTTTTGGTGAAAAACAAAGTGAAATTTGACGATGTTAAATAACATCCAGTGGCACATAAAATCTTTTGAAGAACTCAACACACAAGAGCTCTACAACATCCTAAAATTGAGAGTTGATGTATTTGTTGTTGAACAAAACTGTCCCTATCCGGAATTGGACAACGACGACCAAAAAGCCACGCATATCTGGTTGGAAAACAACGGAGAACCCTTGGCCTATTGCAGGATTTTCCCACCCGAAATAAAATATAAAGAAGCCTCCATCGGCAGGGTGGTTTGCCATCCCAATTTTCGAGGCAAAAACCATGGGCGAATGTTGATGCAAAAAGCAATCTCAACCATTGAAAAACTTTACAATACGACAGCCATAAGAATATCTGCCCAAGATTATCTATTGACTTTTTACGAATCCTTAGGTTTCGTAAGTACCAAAAAAAGGTATGTGGAAGATGGTATCCCACATACTGAAATGTTTAAATTCTAAAGCTCACAATAAATTTGAAATTAAGAATCCAATTTTTCTTCAAGCAATTTTTTCGTGTGGTAGTAGGTGGAGAGATAATAAAAATCCCAAATTATGCACAAACCCATTAATATCGGCAGCAGCATTTCGTACCAGCCAAGTTCCAATGATGGATCCAATCGTTTTATTGTAAAACTTACAAGTAAGGCTAAGGGATAAAATATGGATTGCAAAACCAATGAGCTAAACAAAGTCCCTTCCCGGAACCCCATAAGCAAACTTCCGCGACGGATGACATGGGATATTTTGAACGATGAATTGTCCATCAGCTCAACCACAACGATCAGTTTGAATTTTAAAAATATTCTGACCTTGTTATTTTCCACAACAAAATCGTAATTGAACTTTTCCAGGTAAGAAACTAAGTTTTGAAATTTATATACACTTTCCTCCATTTCTTCTTATTAATGATTTTATGAATCTAACCCTACCGTTTTTCCACTAAGATTTCGGTTTCTTTTTACGCCACACAGTTTTCATTGATTTCCTTTATGGCATGGGCAATATTCATCGCGATGCCTTGGTCAAAGAGTTCAATCATTCCACCGGCATAGATATTTGAAAAGGGCGGATTAAAGAGTTGCTTTACATCCATCACTCCATTTACCGCAAAGTATTCTATGACAAGATCCATAAATTGGATTTGCTGAGAATTTAAACTGGCAAAATTCACAATCTTGGAGAACGCATTTTTTGCTTCTACCTTTTCAATTCCTACCACAGATCGGATAAATTCGCCCAAAGGTTTTTCGCCATAGGCTTCTTTGAAAACTTCTTTAGAACCTAAAGATCCTTGGTCAAATAAAAATTGCTCAAGATAATCCAAATCACTTTGGGTAATTTTAATGTTTTTCCTAATCTTATCGATCGTTAGATTGAGTTTATTTTCCTTTACAAATTGTTCTAATTTCAATTTATAAGCTTCTTTATCAAAACTGTGGATTTCATAGATTGCCGGCGATTCTCTCACTCCTTCTATCTGGTCGGTAAAGCCGGTTTCAACAATAGGAATAGGCGGTTGAGAAAGAAATTTGATAAGCTCCCTAAGCTCTGTTCTTATGTACTCCAATTTATTTATAGAAGCATCTTCCCAATAAGAAGCTGAGGCAATTTTCTTTATGATAGGCATTTTTGCAATAACTTGCGGTATGCTGTTTTGTTTTTGTAGCGCAGTGCTCATCTTTATCACCCTTTGGGTAAGCCCCACTTGCTTTTTTGTACCTTTTAAGTTAGAAACCATGAAATCATACATTAACAAGTCAAATGTTAATGCGGCATTGTCCTGAGTGTTTTCAAATACCAAAGGGGCAATTTCGTTGTATATTTCTTGTAATGAAGCTGTTGTGATGTTGTACCAATTAGATTTTTCCAAATAATGTTCTACCGCTTTTAGGTGTGGTCTTACTACAAATGAAGTTTTCTTTTCTCTGTGCATTTGTGATACCTGTTCATGCAAGAAGGTCAAAAGATCTTCACCCAATTGTTTTTGCTCGGTATCTTGCTGAATAAGAAGAATTTGACTTAATTCTAATTTTATTCTGAAAAGGCTTTCGGCTAAAGACATTTGCTTGTTGGGTTCAACACCTTTTGGGTTTTCTTTGAAAAATTCAAAGTTTTCGCAGAAGTCCAGAATTAAGAATTCTTTTTTATGATCTTCATGTCCAAAAAGGTGCTGGCACAATCTGGTGCCTCTACCGATCATTTGCCAAAACTTCACTCTACTTTTTACGGGTTTCAGAAAAACCAGGTTTACCACTTCCGGAACATCGATCCCGGTGTCCAACATATCTACAGAACATGCAATCTGAGGAGATTTGTGTTTCAGTTTAAAATCATTCAAAAGGTCATGTCTGTACGAAATGGTATAATCAATCACTTTTAGAAAAGAACCTCCCAATTCCGGATAGGTCGCATCAAATCTTTCTTTTATAAATTCTGCGTGTTTATTTTTCTTGGCAAAAATAATGGTCTTACCCAGTTTGCTGCCGCCCTCAACCTTTATACCGTTTTCCATCAGATAGTGTACAATGGCGTCTGCAGTATGGGTGTTGTAGATCCATTGGTCTAGAGCGCTCGCTTCTATCTCATCTGGAAACTCTCCTGTAATGGGATCCCCGAATTTCTCTTCGTATTCTTTTTGATCTTCTAGTGAAAGGTCGGCATATTTTATCCCTTCTCTGTGAAATTTAGTTTGAACAGAATACGATTTGTACGGCACAAGATAACCATCTCCAATAGCTTTTTCTAAATCATAATTGTAGGTAGGATTACCACTTTGCAAGCCAAAAAGTTCGTAGGTATTTTTCTCAGATTCAAAATCTACAGGCGTAGCGGTAAGTCCTATTTTCAACCCATCAAAATAGTTGAATATCGCTCTGTACTTGTTGTAGATGGATCTGTGGATTTCGTCAAAGATGATTACATCAAAATGTCCTACGCCGTAGGCTCTGGCTTCTCCATCTTTCTCGGTATCTATAATGTTGATGAGGGTTTGGTAAGTAGAGAACACAATTCTGCTGCCCACATCTTCTTTCTCTTCTCTTAGATCTACAGAAGGCAAGTTGGGGAGATAATCATTCAGGTTGTTTTTGGCTTGGGTAACCAATGCCGTTCGGTCTGCCAGAAACAATATTTTTTTTGCCCAATTGGCTTTGGACAACAGGTCGATTAGCGAAGCCGCAGTTCTGGTTTTTCCGGTTCCGGTTGCCATCACCAGCAATGCTCCTCTGTGTCTGCTCTCAAATCTTTCGGCTACTGCTTTTATCCCTTCTATCTGATAATACCTGTTGGTGATGTCTTCGTTTATGGTGATATCGTTCAGGTGGTGTTTAGAAGTTCTTCTTTGGATGTTCAGCTGCAGTTCGTCTTTGGTGTAATAACCGTTGACATTTCTTATCGGGTAATGCCAATCGTAGAAAGAGATTTCGTAACCGTTGGTCAGGAAAATATTGGGCAACTGTCCGTAGGTTTTCTCCAAACATTTTGCATAGAGTTCGGCTTGGTGTCTTCCGGAATGTTGGCTTTTAGAAGTTCTTTTCGCTTCTACCACCGCCAGTGGTTTGCCATCGTCGCCCCAAAGTACATAGTCTGCAAAACCCTCGTCTTTGGTGTTGGGCATGCCTTCTACCCGGAATTCTTTAACATGAGATTGTGACAAGTCCCAACCCATTTCTTCCAACATATAATCTATCAGCAGCTCTCTGGTTTTGGCCTCATTAGGATCTACCGGTGGGAGTAAGGTTTTCTGGCTGTCTTTTCTGTTGTGTTCTAGTGTTTTTTGTTCTTCTGCAGATTTTTTCTCCAGTTCGGTTTTGGTTTGCAGTTCGGTTTGTAATTCTTTAATTTTTCTTTGTTGGGCTTCTACTCGGCTAGAGAAAGAAGCCGGAATCAGGTTTTCGTCAAAGACCGGTTTGGTTACATGATCTCCGTTGTACAGAGACATCAGATAATAACTTACCGTCTGTAGAAGTTGCAAGCTGTGTATGGCTTGTTCTGTGGAGATCTTGGTTCTGCCCGTGTTGTGTACCGTTTTGTTCCCAATCTGTCGTATGCCGTGCATCATATTGAGCAAAGTGGTATTTCCCAAAACTTCTATAAAAGCAGGATCTTTCATCAAAGAATAGATAGAGGTGTCGTAAGGCAGCCTTAGGCTGGGTTCGCTTTCGTAGATGTAATGAACCCAATTTTCTAAGGTCTTTCTTAGGAAAAGCCCGGCAACATCTAGGTTTTCATGAATGTATTTTTCTGCTTCTTTGGCAGAATACATGATGCTTTCAAACTTTTGGGGATAGTTGTAAAAATTGCTCACAGTGGGTTGGGTTTAATTATCATTTACAGGTAAAAATCCTTCGTCTCCTAGAATTTTGATAACTCCTCTTAGAAGATGGTTGTTCTGGAAATTGAGAATATATCTCCTAGCTCCCAATTCTTCCGGAATCAACATTTTTTTATCGACCAATTTCTTAATTTCTCTAGAGATTTGTGAAGTGTTTTTAGAAGAGAAAATTTCCTTTAAATCATCATTTTTAATGATTTGTTCTTCTATCGTTTTTCTAAGTATTTTTGCTTCTATATCTGTAATAAATTTTCTTTCAAATGAATAATTAATAGCAGGAATTAAGATATACGATTTCAGGAAATTATAGTCCGACAACTTATCAATTTTTTCAATTTCCTCTTTTAATCCTCTCAATACATATTCACACCATTCTAAAATCCCTTCTCTAGTGCCTGTATCCGCTTTAGAAAGCATATCGTAATAGGTATTTCTATTGCTGCAAAATACGGCTGTTGGGTTTATAATTCTTCCTGCATTTAAATTCAAACCACTTTTTACCAGCATGGCATAAGTAAAAAGCCTTACAGCTCTACCGTTTCCGTTTCCAAAAGGGTGAATCCACACAAACCTATGGTGTGCAATAGCAGCTTTTAATAAGTCATATTTTGTAGAGTGTTCGGTATTGATAAAACGAAACAATTCATCCATATAAGACTCTATTAAATAAGAATCTGGAGGTAAATGGGCAGAATTATTAATTTTGATATTGTGACTTCTGTATTTTCCGGGGGTTAAATCTCCTTCTCCATTTGGTGGAGGAGGTAGATTGTTGACCGCAATTTTATGCAGTTCGCTAATCATTATTTTATTTATAGGATATTCTACAACACTATCCTCAATAAACGCCATAGCTTCATCTATATTATCAATTTCTAAAAGCTTAAAATTTTGTTTTTTAGGTTCGTCTTCAATCTTGGTTTCTACATACTCTGCAATGGTCGTGTTATTCCCTTCTATTCTAGCAGAACCCATACTTTCTAACCAATGAAAAATAGTTTTTAACTGAAAAAAAACTTCAGGATGGGTAGAGCCTCCTAATTCTTTTTTACGAAGATGCTCCAGCTCTATAATTAGATCTGTTAGAGGCGAATCAAAATCTGGTTGTAATAAAGTTAGCTCGTATGGATTAAACTTTGCTGTCATAGACAATTATTTGCTACAAAGTAAATAATTATTTGCCACTAAAAAAATAATTATTTGCAAAAAAAACAGAAAAAGTATTCATTAATAGTGTTTTACAGCGTTGTTCCTTTTCCGGTTATTTGCCAAAACCCTGTTGCAACATTTGCGGAATAGCACAACTAACATTTGCTATCTCATCTAAAAACTATGTGAAAACCTTTAGGTTCTATGGATTCTTTAACACCAATTGTTCTATGTTTCTAAGTGGTTTAACATTTTTACCACATAGAAACATAGGTTGTGTCAACAATCAACAGAAGTAGGAATAGAAGCTTTGCTTTCACATGAGTATAGTGTGGCTTGTACGGTTATTTGCCAAAACCCTGTTGCAACATTTGCGGAATAGCACAACTAACATTTGCTATTTTGACTAAAAAGAAAAACTCTCTTGCAACAATGCCTGAAACAAATCTTCTGACTGCTCTGCCTGCCTTTTTACCAATGCCTTCTGTAACTCTATGTTCTTTATCTTCTCTGCAAATGCGGTTTGGAGAGCGAGAGGTGGGATAATTACATGAAAATTTCTAATATCTGATGCTTTTAAAGCAGGGTAATTAGCACCAGATACCATTCCTTCAAACTTACTAGTTACAGAATCTGAATTTAAGAATTCAAATAGAAAATTTTCATCTATTAATTCATTTTTACACCTAAAAACATAAAATCCTGTTGACCCAATAAATCCATCACAATTATTTACTGCAATATTTTTTAAATTTGGACGAACTGTTGATAATAATACATCTCCAGCTTTTAGGATTTGTTGAGCCCTTGAAGGTCTTTCATCAATCTTATACGAAGTTGTACTAACAATTTTCTTTCTTATATTATCCACAGATGATATATCTACATATTCAATATAATCAGGTTCTGTTATTTTACCTAAATTTTTTATTGGTAATGTAATTTTATCTACTATCACTTTCTCCCACCCCATTTCATTTTTCACCGGGTCGCCAAACATTTCTATAAAAATAGACTGTGCCAATTCATCATATTGTGCAAGGAGTTCTTGGTCTTTTTTCCTTAAAGCATCGGCTTTGTCCAACTTCTCCGCAATCGCTTTTTGCGTAGAAAGAGAGGGAAGTGGGATTTGGATTTTAGAAAATTTAGAAATCCAATATCTTTGATGTTGTTCTGAATTTATTTTGATAGTCTGAATTAAATAAAACAAAAACCTAATATCAGCAACATTTTCATTACAACTCAAAATTTTCATTGCTGAAGATTTTACTTTAAAAGGAAAATCTACAAATTTTGTAGCTGTTGTAAAATCATCAAATATTATTACAGGTAATTTAGTGTATATATTGTGATTTTCATTTGTATAACCAAGAATAAAAGATTTACCTGCTGTTAATACTGGAATTTCAAATTCATCATTATACAAATCACTATCAACAATGTAATTTGTTGGTTGCTCATATTGAAGTACCTCTCCAAGCTCAACTTTTTTATACATTAATTTAGATTTAAAAGTTCAACCATCAACTCTCTCCTCTCCTCATCTAGTTTTTGGATATTGGCAATAATCTCTACAGGTTTGGCGTATATTTTTTGCTCATAGACTACTTCTTTGTATTTGTTAATGCTAAGATCATATCCATTGTCTGCAATTTCTTGTTTGGGTACAAAGAAACTTTGTTCTGTTCTGGCTCTATGGGTTTCGTTTTCTCGGTTGTGGTAGCGTGCAACCACATCTGGGATATCGTTTTCTTTCACAGGGTTTCTCTTGTCGTCCAAGCTGTAGCCATCGGCTTTCATATCGTAAAACCAAACTTGGTCTGTACCTCCGGCATTGGTTTTGGTAAAAATAAGGATGGCGGTAGATACTCCGGCATAAGGCTTAAAAACCCCGGAAGGCATAGAGATTACCGCTTGCAGCGCCTGGTTTTCTACCAGTTCTTTTCTAATTTTTTTGTGGGCAGTAGAAGAGCCAAACAAGACACCGTCTGGGATAATCACCGCACATCTACCACCTATTTTTAGACCTTTCAGCATCAATCCCAAAAACAAGAGTTCTGTTTTTTTGGAATCTACCATAGCAATTACTTTTTCGTCCACCGCATCTTTGTCCAAACTCCCTTTGAAAGGCGGATTAGCAAGTATCAAAGATACCTTGTCTTCAAAATCGGCATTGGCTTGGGACAGAGAATCTACATCTTTCAGCTGTGGGTTTTCTATACCGTGCAAAATGAGGTTCATAGCACCAATCCGGATCATGGTCGGGTCAAACTCCATCCCTTGGAACAGGCTGTTCTGATAATGATTTTGCACCGCAGGTTTTAGCAATTCTTGTTTATAATGGGTATTGATGTATTCTGCCGCACCTACCAAAAAGCCGCAACTCCCGGCGGAGGGATCGCACACCACATCTTCTGTGGTGGGCTTCATGAGTTCTACCATCATTTTGATGATGTGTCTTGGCGTTCTAAACTGTCCGTTGCTGCCGGCAGTAGAGAGTTTGCTCAACATGTATTCGTAAAGGTCGCCTTTGGTGTCTTTGTCTTTCATGTCTATGTTGTCCAACATTTCTACCACCTGCGCCAGAAGTCTGGGCGTGGGAATCATAAATGCGGCATTTTTCATAAACTTGGAGAAGGCGGTGCTTTTTCCGCCAAAGTTTTTCATAAAATCAAACACACCGTTTTCTTTTTGAAACAACCTGAACATTTCTTCGGGCGAAATATTTTTGAAATTGCTCCATCTCAAGTCCTGATTTTCTGTGGTGTAGATAAATCCGGATGGGTCGCCGGTGATAAGGGCTTCTTGTTGCGCCCTATTTTGGAGCTCGTCCAACTGCTTGATGAAGAGTAAAAAAGTAATCTGCTCGATAACAGAAAGCGGATTGGACAAACCACCACTGTGAAACGCCAACCAAACTTGGTCTATCTTGGATTGTAATTCTTGTGTGAACATGTTGTTATTTAGAAAATGCTAAAATACAGTATTCTTATTGATAATGATGACGGCAACCAAAGATCAATGACAAAAGTTGTGGGTAAAAAACCGAATAAAAACAAAAAATCCAGTAAATCATTGACTTACTGGATTGCTGTTGGCTCCTCCTGCTGGGCTCGAACCAGCGACCCTCTGATTAACAGTCAGATGCTCTAACCAACTGAGCTAAGGAGGAATGTCCTTTTTTTGCCTAAAACTTTAAAAAGAAGACTCAAACCTTACGATTTGAGTCTTGCTCCTCCTGCTGGGCTCGAACCAGCGACCCTCTGATTAACAGTCAGATGCTCTAACCAACTGAGCTAAGGAGGAATGTCCCTTGTTTTAGGTGGTGCAAATATAGGAACACTTTACATATCTTGCAAATATTTTTTTTAATATTTAAACTAAAATTTCTTTACTATTTGAAAATCAATTTAAAAATATCACTTCCAAATATGAGAACCATAAGTCCCATTAAGAAAATAACACCGATCATTTGGGCATTTTCCAATACTTTTTGAGGCACCGGTTTCCCGGTAATCATTTCCCAAAGGGTGAACAACACATGTCCACCGTCCAAACCTGGGATTGGGATAAGGTTAAGGAATGCCAACCACACCGAAAACATGGCGGTAAAGCCCCAGAAAAACTCCCAATTTACCGTCTCCGGCATTTGCTTAATAATTCCTATGGGACCAGAAACTTTCTTGTATCCTTCGGTCTTGGTGTTAAAAACGATTTTAAACTGTTTCACCTGCATCACCAAAACATCTATGGTCCTTTCTAAACCTCTACCAAGGGCTTCAAAAAATCCAAATTGTTGATTGACCTCCGATGCGTTGAAAACCTTTCCTAAAGTTTTAAAATTAGAAAAACCTATTTTCCCTTCTTTATCCGGAGTTACGGTAAGCGTCTGTGTTGTATTGTTTCTTAGTACAGAAAATTCTACAGGTTTGTTTTTAAAATTCTGAATGGATGTACCCACCTCATCATAAAACTGAATGGGATTTCCGTTGATGGCCGTAATTTTGTCCCCAATCAAAAGGCCGGCTTTCTGTGCAGGACTGTTTGCCACAACCGTATCTACTACAGCTTGTGTTCTGGCCAGGAAATACGCCTTGGCTTCGTTGGATTTCAATATTTCTGCTACACCGTCTTCATTCACCGGGAAAGTCACTTCTTTGCCGCCTCGATCTACGGTAACAGTGTTGGCAAATAACATGTTGATTGCCGAAGTTTCAAACTTTGGAGCTTCTTTATCATCAATTTTCAGAATTTTATCACCATTTTTCAGACCCATTTTCTCTGCAGCCGGAGTTACCGCAATTCCGTATTCGAATTTGCTGTTATCGTGATAGGTTTCTCCTTTGAAAAAGCTTAGACATCCATAAATTAACCAAGCCAAGAAAAAGTTAACCGTAACCCCTCCCAACATGATGATGAGTCTTTGCCAAGCGGGTTTGCTACGAAACTCCCAAGGTTCGGCAGGTTTTTTCAATTGTTCGGTATCCATACTTTCATCGACCATACCGGCAATTTTTACATAACCGCCAAAAGGCAACCACCCAATTCCGTATTCGGTATCACCGATTTTCTTTTTGGCAATGGAAAACCATGGATCAAAGAAAAGATAGAATTTTTCTACTTTGGTTTTGAAAAGTTTTGCTGGGATAAAATGTCCCAATTCGTGTAGAATAACCAAAATGGAAATGCTAAGAATAAATTGAAATAACTGTACTAATGTCATGAATTTATTTTAAATTGAATTAAAGATTTGCAAATGTACTAATTATCAAATCCATGCCAAAGTGGAAAAGACAAGAAAAACGATGGATTTTTACGAATAACGGTTGGGTCAAATACAAAAAGCCGAACTCGATGGTCCGGCTTTTAATATATTCGTAATCGGTCTTAGAAGTTGAAAGAAAGACCTAGAGATCCGTTGTTTCCGAATTCTCCATAGATACCAACATTGTTGTTGAAGAAATAACGAACACCGATGTGAGCACCAATACCAAAATCGTCGTGCAAAACGCCCAAATCCAATCCTGGATAGATGTCCCATTCTTTTGGTAAGTTAAGGGGTTGTTGCAAGTGTGCATTTACCCTTCCAAAAAGGAAAACATTGTTGTCGTGGTTGTTGTCTTTATACCCAGAGAAATAAACATTAGCACCCGCTCCGATGGAGATAATTTTGGACAAACCGTAGTCAAAAGTACCTACCAAACCGGTACCATAACCCCAACCGTTGAAGCCAACGGACAATTTCTTATCTCCTTTTCCTGTGTATGCTTGTGCAGAAACCAAACCTCCCATTAATGCCAATGAAAGGGCTAAAAATAGTTTTTTCATAATGTAAAATATTAATTTTAGATTGTACAAAAATAGCTCAAAAAAAGAAATTAAACCCATAGAAAAACTTCTACATTTATTTCAAGTATCTTTGTGTAAAATCTGAAATCAATGGATGTTTTAAAAATTGTGGGTTTGAATTTGGACATCGAATGGAAATCCAAAAAGAATAACTTTTCTACTATTGAACGAAATTTTGACGGAATTATTGCAGACCTCTTCATATTGCCCGAAATGTTTGCCACCGGCTTTTGTATGGATGCCCAAGAAATTGCCGATCAAGACGGCGAAACACTGACCTGGATGCAATCCTTTGCTCAACAAAAAAATACCGCCATTTGCGGTTCTGTTTCCGTGTTTGAAAACAACAAATTCTACAACCGTTTTTACTTTGTAAAGCCCGATGGATCCTACGAATATTACGATAAAGCCCATTTGTTTTCTTACTCAGGCGAAGACAAAGTGTACAGTCCGGGAACGGAAAGAAAGGTTATCGATTACAAAGGATTTAGCATCCTTTTGCAAGTGTGCTACGACCTGAGATTTCCTGTTTTTTCCAGAAACAACAACGATTACGACGCGGTGTTGTATGTCGCCAATTGGCCTACACCAAGAGTCGATGCGTGGAATCATTTGCTAAAAGCCAGAGCGATAGAAAATCAGGCTTATGTTTTTGGGGTTAACCGAATTGGCACCGATGGCAACCGCTTGCATTATACCGAAAGCAGTTCTTGTTTTTTTGCGGATGGAACTTTGATTTCCACCAAGAAGGGAGCTCTTATTTTTGCTGAATTTAACAAAAATAACCTTCAACAATTTAGAGAAAAATTTCAATTCTTGAACGACAGGGATTCTTTTCAGCTTTTATAAGCCAATCATTCATCAAATCATTCATCAACAAAAAAGCCACCTAAACAGGTGGCTAAATTGTATACAACAGAAAAAATTATTTCTTTTTCTTTTTGTCGGTTGGCATTACCGTTTTTGTATTTTTTGGAGTGTTTTCGTCTCTAACCAATTTCATTTCTTTGATTAGTTTATTCGCTCCAGCAAATTTGTCCATAATCCATAGTGCATATCTTACATCCAAGTTGATGGTTCTTTGCCATTCTTTTTCAAAAACGATATCTCCACTTAGTGCTTCGCTGTTTCCGTCAAAAGCCAATCCGATTAAGTTACCGTCCGCATCGATAATAGGCGATCCGGAGTTACCTCCTGTAATGTCGTTGTTGGACAGGAAGTTGATAGGCATGTGACCAGCAGCATCTGCATATTGACCAAAATCTTTAGCATTGTAAAGGTCGATAACTCTTTGTGGCAAATCGAACTCTTCATCGTCTTTTTTGTACTTAGCAATCATACCTGCCATATCGGTATAGTAGTTATCGGTAACACCGTAATACTCTCTATCCGATCTCATTGGTAAGTCTTCTACCGTACCGTAGGTTAATCTCATGGTAGAGTTGGCATCCGGATAGAATTTTTTCTCCGGCATGGATTTCATCAATCCGTTGATGAAAATTCTTGTGTTTTTAGCAAATGCCTCATCGATCAATTTGAATTTTTCACCTTGCAATCTGTTGTCGTCCAATACACCAAGAGCAAATTTTCTCAAGTTGTCTGCATCCAATTTCAGTTTATCCGGGTTGTTTACAAAGTTAACAGCAGACATTTTGCTTGCAAAAATTGAAGATTGAGCAACCAAAGAAAGGGACTTCACATCGATATTGGTCAAGTGTATTGCTGCTACTTCTTTATCAACTTTTGTTTTATACAAATTGGCCATAGAGTTTAGCATTTCGCCTTCCAATTCTACATTGAATTTGTCGTACACCTTCATTACCGCTTCCATAACTTTAGGTTTCATGGCAATTCTACCTTGCATATCTTGTTCTGCATAAGTTTTGAACAATGAACTTAATTGCGCAGAAACTTGAATGTATTTTGCATTTCTAAGCAATTGCCCCATGTACATTTTCTCTACATTTCTGTTAGAAGCTTGCTTGTAGTACATGTTGATGTTGTCCAAAATATCTTCGTACTCTTGGTTGCCCGGTTGCAAAGACCAAGAAATGTATTTTTGTTCCAATGCTTGCTTGTCACCAATTGTACCGTTTTTGTTAACAGCATCAATGGTACCTTGTCTGTTTTTCCAATAGTTAGCCACCGATGCATATTGAGATGCATAATTCAGTTTTGTAGCAACATCTTTGTCCATGTATTTTTTCATTACATCCATGGCAACTTTAGAAGCCTCTACCCAAGCCGGATAGTCTTTGGTTACCATTTGCTGAATTCCGAAAGAAGTAAGATATCTGTTGGTAGTCCCAGGATATCCTGCGATCATGGCAAAATCTCCTTTTTTAACACCTTTCAAAGAAATTGGTAGGAAATGTTTAGGTTTCAACGGAACATTCTTAGGAGAGTATTCTGCTGGGTTTCCTTTTTCGTCAGCGTAAACACGGAAAACAGAGAAGTCGGCTGTATGTCTAGGCCATTCCCAGTTGTCTGTATCGCCTCCGTATTTACCTAAAGAAGCAGGCGGAGTCCCTATCAAACGAACATCTTTATAATCTTGATATACGAAATAATAGAATTCATTTCCGTTAAAGAACGACTTGGTAACTACCGTATATTTTCCGTTTTCGGAGTTTTCTTTTTCGATGGCTTTAAATTCTGCTTCGATGATGTTTTTTCTCTCATCGGCAGACATTTTATTGTTTAGTTTAGAATTGATTCTTTGTGTTGCATCATCCATTCTTACCAAGAAACGAACATAAAGATCTTTCGCGTGGATTTCGTCGTTTTGTCTTTGTGCCCAGAATCCGTTTTTCAAGTGGTTTTTTTCTGGAGTAGAAGCTGCGGCAATTGCTCCGTAACCACAGTGGTGGTTGGTAAATATCATCCCTTTTTCGGAAACGATCTCACCGGTACAGAAGCCTCCAAAACTTACGATGGCATCTTTCATACTGGATTGGTTAACCGAGTAAATTTCTTCAGGAGTGAGGTGCAAACCTTCTTTTTGCATATCTACTCCGTTCAGTCTTTTGATGAGCATCATAAGCCACATCCCTTCATCTGCACGCATTTGCAGGAAACTCAACAAGAAAGTGAGTGCTAGAAATATTCTTTTCATTTTATAAAAAATAAATTTTTCGGCTAATTTACTAATTTATACTACAAAAAATAGTTAAAACGGCATAAAATTGGTTATTTAGCTTCAAATTTTAGACATGAATTTCAAAAAAACCACCTTTTTACTGGCATTGTCCCTTTTTTTGGCATGGTCTTGTCAGGTTAAAAAAAATACAAAGTCCCGTTACCAAAGGCAATGGATGCTTGTTTCTTTTCAGGACTATTCAAAAGATTTTTTGATGAAAAATAAGGCAGAACTAAACTTGTCCCAATCAGATCCTGAAAACCCTCAGTTTTCTGCCTACATGGGGTGCAACCAAATGATGGTGAGTGGTGAGGTGAAGGGCAATTCCAAAATAAAATTAGAAGTAACTGGCGTTACCATGCAGTTTTGTGAAGGAAATATGGACTTGGAAAGAAAATTTATCGCGTCACTACAGACGATGTCCCGTTATAAAATAGAAGGACACTTTCTGACATTGTCTGACGAAAAAGGCAACACCATGAAATTTGTAGCTGCAGATTGGGATTAGGACAATGGGTTGTTTACTTCAATTCATTCAATCTACATAAAAGAGAAATGTTATAAAAAAAACGAAGAGGCTAAAAATTAACCTCTTCGTTTCTATTACGATTACTTTGTTTTAAAGCTTATTAATTGCTGATACATACGCTTTTAATTCTTTACCATAAAAGCTAGACCATGATTTTCTTTTATATATTTTATCGGTCTTTCTATCAATAATAAAAAATCTTTTCCCAGGTACACTATATGATTTTCCAGTCCCTATTTCGCTTACCGAACCGGACTCTCGTTCATAATCCATAACATAACGATACACATTAACATCACTATATTTAGTTTTAACCTCTTGTTCTGTGGCAAGAATGTATTTTCCTGAATAATTTTCAAAAGCAGATTTTACATATTTATCATAACTCGATCTATCTTTTATCACCGCAATAAGAGTAGATGCATCGGTAGCCATATCCGGTGGGATTTCACCTGACTCCACGGTAATTGTATTTGCATTTACACCAACACAAGATACTACAGAAAAAGACATCATTAATACGGTAAAAGTACCGATAATGTTTTTTTTTAATTTCATAAATGTTTTTTTTTAATGAGAATGTCTATTTGTTCATTAACAAGCATAATGTTTTGGAAATAACCTCCTTCGCATCTGTTCTTTTTACAATGAAATCGACAAATCCTTTATCTTGTAAAAATTCAGAAGTTTGAAAACCTTCAGGCAAATCTTTCCCTATCGTTTCACGGATCACTCTTGGTCCAGCAAATCCGATTAAAGCTCCTGGTTCCGCCATAATTACATCGGCAGTCATGGCGAAAGATGCTGTAATACCTCCAAAAGTAGGGTCGCATAGATAAGCAATGTACGGCAGTCCTGCTTCTGACAGCTGAGCCAATTTACTCTGAACTTTTGCCAATTGCATTAGGGAATAAGTGGCCTCTTGCATTCTAGCACCACCGGACTGACAAATGATCATGTAAGGAAGTTTGTTTTCCATGCAATAATCAATTGCTCTACGGATTTTTTCGCCCATAACAGAACCCAAAGATCCTCCAATAAAAGCAAAATCCATACAAGAAATGACCATTTCAGTACCGTTTACTTTACCCACCGCATTTCTGATGGAATCTTTCAACTTGGTTTTTGCGGTAACTTCTTTTAATCTATCGGTGTAGGCCTTGGTATCTTTAAAGTTCAGCATGTCCACACTCTCCACATCTTTGTCCAATTCTTTGAAATTGGCATCGAACAAGATGTCGAAAAATTCGTTACTTCCAATTCTCACATGGAAGCCGTCTTCAGGAGATACGAAATTATTTTTCTTTAGCTCTTCGTGTTCCACCACTTTTCCGGAAGGCGTTTGGTGCCACAATCCTTTAGGAACATCTTTTTTGTCCTCTGTAGAGGTTGTAATATTTTGCGTTTTTCTTTTAAACCAATCGAATGCCATAGTCTATTCTTTTAGGGTATAAGGTTAAAAAGTTCCTTATCGACTAAGGAACTTTGATTTTTTATTATCTCAATGTATCAACATTGTTTAGGTCTTCAAAAGCTGTGATTAGCCTTTTTACGAAAGTTTCTTCTCCTTTTCTAAGGAAAGCTCTTGGGTCGTAGTATTTTTTATTCGGTTTTTCTTCTCCTTCTGGATTGCCTATTTGGGTTTTCAAATAATCGATGTGATTCACGATATAATCTCTAACTCCCTCGTTGTATGCGAATTGCAAATCGGTATCGATGTTCATTTTTATCACACCGTAATCGATAGCTTCTCTAATTTCTGCCAAAGTAGATCCCGATCCTCCGTGGAATACAAAATTCACCGGTTTTTCGCCGGTTCCGAATTTTTCCTGAACAAATTTCTGTGAGTTGTCTAAAATTTTCGGAGTTAATTTTACATTTCCTGGCTTATACACTCCGTGTACATTTCCGAAGGCGGCTGCAATGGTAAAATTCGGAGAAATGGCTTTCAATCTTTCATAAGCATACGCTACTTCATCGGGTTGTGTGTACAGTTTTGAAGAGTCGACATCGGTATTGTCCACGCCGTCTTCTTCACCACCTGTAATTCCCAATTCGATTTCCAAAGTCATTCCCATTTTTGCCATTCTTTCAAAATATTTGCAAGAAATGTCTAGGTTTTCTTCCAAAGACTCTTCAGAAAGATCCAACATATGAGAAGAGTAGAGCGATTTTCCGGTTTGCTTGTAAAATTCTTCGCTGGCATCCAACAAACCATCAATCCAAGGCAATAGTTTTTTTGCAGCATGATCGGTATGCAAAATTACCGTTGCTCCGTAAGCTTCAGCCAAGGTATGGATGTGTTTTGCACCGGCAATCCCACCCAAAATGGCCGATTTTTGACCTTCTGTACTCAACGATTTCCCAGCGTTATAAGCTGCTCCGCCGTTGGAGAACTGGATGATAACAGGTGCATTTAACTTTGCCGCAGCTTCCATGGTTGCGTTCACATTGCTGGATCCGATCACATTAACTGCCGGAAGTGCAAATTTATTTTCTTTTGCATATTGGAAAATATCCGTAACCGTTTGTCCTGTGGCAACTCCTGCCGGAAACATTTTGCTCATAATTTTTTAGTTTTTTTATGGGATTTTTTTACCGCGTAAAAATACAAATTAATACTGAAAAAAAAACAGGTCTCTATGGATTCTGTTAATCTCTGATTTACAACAATTAACTTTAATTTCTTTTGTCTTTTCCCCAGAGTAGTTTTTGCCTGATGGTTTCATAAAAACTCAAATCTTTTGGATGCAACAATAAGATCTGAAACTTTGCTTTTCTAAGTATAACTTCTTCATCCACATTAAAATGGATAAGTCTGGAGTCCAAAGAAAGTGAAAACTGGGCAGCGCGACTTTCGATGTTTAATTTTATTTCGACATCGTCATTTACGATTAACGGTCGAACATTCAGGTTGTGAGGAGCAATGGGTGTTAATGCCAAATTATTGTTATTGGGCGAAATGATGGGGCCGCCGCAACTGAGTGAATATGCTGTAGATCCCGTTGGTGTAGAAACAATCAATCCATCACCCCAGAAAACATTGAGAAACTCGCCATCCACATAAGAATCTATGGTGATCATGGAAGTCGTCTCGGTTCTGGAAATGGTAACATCGTTCAAAGCATACGGAAAAACGCCTTCTTTTTTTGGCGAAACGACCTCGATTACCGATCGTTTGCTGATAGCGATGTTCCCTTCAATAATGTCGTCCAGACGGTTGAACACCTCGGCTTTGGTAAAACTGGAAAGAAAACCCAGTCTTCCGGTGTTGACTCCAACGATGGGAATTTCCAAATTTTCTATAAAAAGTAGAGAACTTACGATGGTCCCATCGCCGCCAAATGTAAAAAACAAATTGACTTCTTTTTCTTGAAGTTCTTTTTTAGAATCGAAAGTATCAAAATCTTTAGAAAACTGCATGGCTTCGGCCATATCTTTATGCAGAGTCACTTCAACTCCTCTTTTATCGAGTTCTGATATAAATTTGCTGAGATACAAAAAAGTATCCAAATCGGTTTTCTGAGTATAAATCGCTGCCTTCATGAGTTAGAATTCTAAATATTTCTGAAAAAATCCAAATCGGTCTTTCATCAATGCGTCCCTAGAGTCGTCATAATGTTTGTGAACCACCAAATAACCGTATCTCTCGAAAGTTTCATCTATGGAACTCAGATTTTCACTGGATAATTTCAGGGTAATCCAAAAATTATCTTCATTAATCTGGCTGATGTAACATCCGTAAATCTTGGCATTGTTGGACTCTACAATATTGGAAATTTCTGTGAACGAATAGTTTTTTGTTGCCGTTTGTATGGTGAGCACCGCACCGTTTTCTGAAAACAATGGAAATTTTGAAAACTCACTAAAAACATCGTCACTGGAAATATAGCCCAAATATTTTTCTGTTGATCCGATGACAGGAACTACATTCGAATTGAAAATATGAAACAACTTGACCGTATCCAACAAATTTCCGTCGGCTAAAATGGCAAATTTTTCAAAATGCATTTCAAGACTTCCTAAATTTCCTTCTGCCGCATCTTCTAAAAAAGATACGGAAAGTGCACCGAAATAAGTTCCTTTTTTCTTTACAAAAACATGGGTATAACCGAAATCTTTTGCGGTCTCATAGGCTTCTTCAATGGTATCGTTGAAACTAAAAATGGGGTAATCCTTGGAGATATAGTCTTTTATAAACATAAAGCTAAAATAGGAAAAACTTTATAATGAACAATAACAAGTTCCGTGAAAGTTATTCGCTAAAAATCATTTTAACACCAAAAATTGATCCCTACTCTTTCGCTAAAGAATGCTACAATGTAAAAAAACAATCTTTTCTTTTGGATGATAACAAAATAAAATATACCTTTGTCGCCTTTCATTTTTACTTTTTATTAGATTTATTTCAAACTGCATTGTCTATCAGGACTTTGCGGTTTTTCTTTTTTTAGTACGAAAGGATGCAATAGATATCATTTTCTGTATTTGTTCGTTTTTACGATTTCAACGCTGCTATTTCGTCCCTTAGTTTGGCAGCTGTAATGAAGTCTAAATTTTTTGCAGCCGTTTCCATTTCTTTTTGTTTTTGATTAATAAGTTCAGCCAAACCTTCTTGGTCATAGCTTTCTTTGACCTCGGCAACTTTTTGTATGATTTCTTTTTGGGTATATCGGGTATCCGGGAAATCTTTGGATCGGCCCACCAGATTTTCAGAAATTTTCTTATTGAGCGGCATGGGTTTCAATCCATTTATTTCGTTGTACCTCATCTGCTTTTCCCTTCTGTAGCTGGTTTCGTCCAAAGTAGCCTGCATGCTTTTGGTCATCTTATCCGCATACATAATTGCTTTACCGTTGATGTTTCTCGCAGCCCTACCAACCGTTTGTATCATCGATCGTCTGGATCTCAGCATCCCTTCTTTGTCGGCATCCAAAATAGCAACCAATGATACTTCTGGCAAATCAAGTCCTTCACGAAGGAGATTGACCCCTATCAAAACATCGAACAAGCCCAAACGAAGATCCTGCATGATCTGTATTCTTTCCAAAGTTTCAACATCAGAATGAATGTACCGGCAACGAATTCCGAATTTCGTGAAATATTTGGTCAGTTCTTCAGCCATTTTTTTGGTGAGAGTGGTCACCAAAACCCTTTCATCCACTTCTGCTCTTTTCTGGATTTCTTCTATCAAATCATCAATTTGGTTCACGCTTGGCCTTACTTCGATAATGGGATCTAGAAGTCCTGTAGGACGGATAATCTGCTCAATATATTCGCCTTCGGTCATTTGAAGTTCATAATCTGCCGGTGTTGCAGAAACATAGATGACTTGATTTTGTATGGCTTCAAATTCTTGAAATTTCAAGGGTCTATTGTCCATCGCAGCCGGCAATCTAAAGCCAAATTCTACCAAAGATTCCTTTCGGCTTCTGTCGCCTCCGTACATGGCATGAACTTGCGGTATGGTCACATGACTTTCGTCGATCACCATAAGGTAATCTTTCGGAAAATAATCCAACAGGCAGAACGGTCGCGTTCCGGGCTCTCTCCCATCCATGTATCTCGAATAATTTTCTATACCACTGCAATACCCCAATTCCTTAATCATTTCCAGATCCAGCTCCGTTCTTTCTTGCAATCGTTTAGCTTCTAAAGGCCTTTCGGTATTGGCAAAAAAATCAACCTGTTTTACCAGATCATCTTGTATGTCTCTGATGGCATGGTTCATGGTTTCTTTGGTGGTCACAAATAAATTGGCCGGATAGATTTGAATTTGTTCAAAATTCTCTTCTACACTACCATTAACCGGATCAAAAGTTTGAATTTTTTCAATTTCATTTCCAAAAAATTGCACACGAATAGCGTTATCGGCATAGGCAGGGAAAACATCGATCACATCTCCTTTTACACGAAAAGTCCCTCTTTGAAATTCATTCAAAGTCCTGGCATAAAGCGCATTGACCAAAGCATGAAGAAACTGAGTTCTGGTCATGCTCTCTCCTTTTTCAATAGAGATCAACGACTTATGGAACTCCGTAGGATTTCCGATACCGTAAATGCAAGAAACAGATGCCACAATCAAAACATCTCTCCTTCCGGAAAGCAAACTCGCTGTGGCCGAAAGTCTTAGTTTTTCCACCTCTTCATTGATGCTCAGGTCTTTTTCAATATAAGTTCCCGTACTGGCTATATACGCTTCTGGTTGATAATAGTCGTAGTAGGATACAAAATATTCCACAGCATTGTTGGGAAAAAATTCTTTGAACTCCATGAACAACTGTGCCGCCAAAGTTTTATTGTGCGCCAAAACAATAGTTGGTCTCTGTATATTCTGTACGACATTAGCTATGGTAAAGGTTTTTCCAGAACCGGTTACTCCCAATAAAGTTTGGAATTTTTCGCCTTGCTCAATACCTTGAGTTAACTTTTCTATGGCTTGAGGTTGATCTCCGGTTGGAGAAAATTCGGATTGCAGTTGGAACTTCATTTTGCAAAATTAAGCAATAAGTTGATACTTCATTTTAACCTTTTTTATTTCATCATTCAAATATGTATCTTTGTGCCGTAAAATTTTTAATATAAATTATGAAAAAAGTATTTTTTGTAGCTGCATTGGCAATATTTGGATTATCCAATGCACAGACCGTAGCGTACAAAGGCAAAGGAGATGTAAAAGGACAATTGGCCGCTAATTTCCAAAAAGGTGGAACTGGAGTTTTGGCCGGTGTGGATTATGGTTTGGGAGAAAGCTTCTCCATCGGAGCACAAATGAGCTACTTGCTTGGTGTTGATGAAATTGCCGGTGTAAAACCTGATTTCGGAGACCGAATTGATGCAAAAGTAAGATTCAATGCCAACTTAGGTTCTGTATTGAAATTGCCTTCTAATATTGATGTGTACCCAGGTTTGGATCTTGGACTTAAAAATTTTGGAGGACATATTGGTGCTCGTTATTTCTTTGACAAAGGTTTTGGCGTATTCTCTGAAGTACAGTTTCCTTTTGCCAAATACAGCGACAAGAACAAATTGTTCCACAATCTGAACAACCAATTCAACTTTACCATTGGTGCTTCTTTCGATTTGTAAAAACGATTCAATAAAAATATTAGCGGAGACTTCATCTAGAAATCTCCGCTTTATTTTTAATTATATTTTATCCAAGGCCTGAGAAATATCGGCGATGATGTCTTCGTAATGCTCAATACCTACTGAAAGCCTTACCAATTTGTCGGTAATTTGCAGATGATCGGCCAAGTCTTTTGGCAAACTGGAATGTGTCATGGTTTTTGGATGCTCGATCAAAGATTCAGTTCCACCAAGACTAACTGCCAATTTTATCATTTTCAAATTGTTCAACAAAATGAAAGCTTCTTTTTCTCCACCAATGACATCAAAAGAAATCATGGCTCCAGCCGATGAATATTGCTTTTGATAGGTCTCAAATTCAGCATCTCCATTTTTTAAATTTCCCAGATAATAGGTTTTCTCCACTTTGGGATGGTTGGATAAAAAAGCATTGACTTTTTCAGCATTTTCAGCTGCTTTTTCCATTCTTATTTTCAAAGTTTCCAAGCTTCTCAGCATCAACCAAGCGGTAAACGGCGAAAGCATATTTCCTAAGAAAGTTCTTTGTACTTTGATCCTTTGGATCAGTTCTATATTGGCACAAACGGCACCTGCAATCAGGTCGGAATGTCCACCGATATATTTGGTTGCCGAATAAATAGACAAGTCGGCACCGTGCTGCAATGGGTGTTGCCAGATGGGCCCCATATAGGTGTTGTCCACCGCTAAGATTACTTTTCTTTCGTTTCCAAAACCGTCCGCCACTTTTCTACACGCTGCAATGTCGATTAAAACATTGGTTGGGTTGGCAGGAGTTTCTATGTAGATCATGGCCAATCGATCGGCTTTTCCTGTGTTTTTAATTTTTTCATGCAAGGAAGTAAGCTCTTCACCCGGTCGGAAAGGAAGGACTTCGACCCCTATTGATGGTAAATACGATGTGATATAATGCTCGGTCCCGCCGTACAAAGGTTCGCTATACACCAAAAGGTCTCCTGGTTTTAGAAACTCTAAAAGTACGGTCGAAATGGCCGCCATTCCGGAAATAAAAGTAGCACAATCATCCGCCTTGTCCCATACAGACAAGCGGTTTTCTAAAATTTCCAAATTGGGATTGTTTAATCGAGAATAGATCAATCCCATTTCTTCGTTAGGATTGGACTCTCTAAGTCCATAAGCCAATTCGAAAAAAGCCTTTCCTTCTTCTGCATTTTTAAAAACAAAAGTAGAGGTTTGGAAAATGGGGCACTTAATTGCTCCCTCGGACAAATGGGGTTGATATCCTAAGGACATCATTTGAGACTCGGGTCTCATCATTTCTTCAAAATTCATAATTATAGTTCTTTCGTGTGCCCTAATTTAAACTTTTTTAATTTAACATAAAAAGCAATATAAAACTCTGACACACTTTGTTTTAAACTTAAAATCATAATCTCATAAATGAAAAATTAGCCTTGACCTTCATTCCAATAATAAGAATCGGGATAAATTCTTTTTCCAAAAATTGCAGTTCCCACTCTAACAATGGTAGCTCCTTCTTCTATGGCGATTTCCAAATCCCCAGACATTCCCATAGAAAGCTCTTTCATTTCTACATTTGGGATATTGGCGTCATTAATTTCTTGTTGAATTTTTTTTAACAACTGAAAACACGGCCTTACTTTAGATTCATCATCAGAAAAAAGCCCAATGGTCATCAATCCTTTGATGTGGATGCGATCCAGCTTGGCAATGGCTTGGGTAAGATCTAAGACATTTTCTGGAGCTGCACCAAATTTGCTGTCTTCATTGGAAGTGTTCACTTGGATAAGGATGTCCACATTTTTGTCTTCCATTTCCAATCGTGCTTGTAGTTTTTCGGCCAAATCCAATCGATCCACGGACTGAATACAAGTTACGCCGTATCGTATAACTTCTTTGATTTTATTGGTTTGCAAATGCCCAATAAAATGAGATTGATGAGGAGTCTCTTGTAACGCCTCATATTTTTCTTTTAGCTCCTGAATTTTATTTTCAGCGATCAATTGATAACCGGCATTAACAGCCTGTTTTATACGATCTGGTTTTACGGTTTTTGTTGCCAGCAACAATTGCACTTCCGAAGGTTGTCTGTTGGCTTTTTCGCATGCCAAATTGATGCGATTTTGAATGATTTTGAGGTGGGTTATGATGTCGTTTTCCATGATTGTAAAAATAAAAAAACCGCAATTTCTTTGCGGTTTTATTCGTGTTGTGTGAGATTTAGCAATACTCTTCGAAAGCAGCATAAAGATTGGCTGCAATCGCTTCTGCCGGATTCCCTTCGATGTGGTGTCTTTCCAACATGTGTACCAATTCTCCGTCTTTGAAAAGAGCAATACTTGGAGAACTTGGCGGGAATGGTGCCATAAATTTTCTAGCTTCAGCAACAGCGTCGTTATCAAAACCCGCGAAAACCGTCAATAAATTTTCAGGTTTTTTCTCGCCGGTCAATGACATCACAACTCCCGGTCTAGCTGCACCAGCTGCACATCCGCAAACGGAGTTTATCATTACCAAAGTGGTTCCTGATTTTTTCATAGCTTCATTTACCGCTTCAGCTGTTGTAAGGTCTTGGAAGCCTTTATCTGTAAGTTCTGCCTTCATAGGCAAAACAAGTTCTTGTGGATACATAGTGTACTTGTATATTAAATTAAACTAAATATTTGCTGTATAACAATTTTAAGTTGCAAAGATAGTGATTAATTTCGGACTAAATTATCTTAACTATCCTTCTGTTTTTTTGCTTTTTTTCTCTTTTTTTTGCAGAGCATCTTTAGCTTCATTCAGCTCCAAAACCAAGGATTCTCCTTCAACAATTTGTTTGTTGACCAACAAATCGGCCAAAAGATCTTCAATGTATTTTTGAATGGCTCTCTTCAGAGGTCGTGCTCCAAAATCTTTGTCCCAGCCTTTTTCTACGATAAAATCTTTGGCTTCGTCCGTCAATTCTACTTGGTACCCAAGAGCTTCTAATCGTTTGTACAATTTGGAAAGTTCTAAATCGATGATCTTTCTGATATCGTCTTGTACCAACGAGTTGAAGATGATAATATCATCAATTCTGTTGAGGAATTCCGGTGCAAAAGCCTTTTTCAAAGCATTTTCTATGGTACTTCTGGCTCGTGCATCCGAAGTGGTTTTTTTGGCTGTTGTGCCAAAGCCTACCCCATCTCCAAAATCTTTTAAATCTCGGGTTCCGATGTTAGAGGTAAGGATGATGATGGTATTTCTAAAGTCAATTTTTCTACCCAAAGAGTCCGTTACATGACCTTCATCCAATATTTGCAATAAAATATTGAATACATCCGGGTGTGCTTTTTCTATCTCATCCAAAAGAACTACAGAATACGGTTTTCTTCTTACGGCTTCTGTCAGTTGCCCTCCTTCTTCATAACCAACATATCCTGGAGGCGCTCCAACCAATCGGGAAACGGCAAATTTTTCCATGTACTCGGACATATCGATACGGATCAAAGCATCGTCGGAATCGAACAGTTCTTTTGCCATTACTTTTGCCAATTCGGTTTTTCCGACCCCTGTTGTTCCTAGGAAAATAAATGTACCAATTGGATGGTTGGGATCTTTCAAGCCGGCGCGATTTCTTTGAATGGCTTTCACCACTTTTTTCACAGCGTCTTCCTGACCGATCACTTTTCCGTTCAGTTTATTGTCCATTTGAGCCAGTTTGTCCAACTCGTTTTTCCCCACTTTGGTTACCGGCACTCCACTCATCATAGAAACCACTTCAGCTACATTTTCCTCGGTTACGGTTTCTTTTTTCTCTTTTACTTCTTTGTCCCATTCTTCTTGAGCTACGGCAAGTTCCCTTTGCAGTCTTTCTTCTTCATCTTTCAACTTTCTGGCCTCAAGATAATCTTGTCTTTTTACCGCATCGTGTTTTTGATCTTTAATCTCTTCGATTTTTTTCTCATTTTCGATGATGGTGGAAGGTACTTTCATGTTTTTGATGTACACTCTGGATCCGGCTTCGTCCAAAGCATCGATGGCTTTGTCCGGAAGGAAACGATCGGTGATGTATCTGGAGGTTAGATTGACACAAGCCGTAATCGCTTCTGGTGTGTATATCACATTGTGATGCTCTTCGTATTTGTCTTTGATTTGGTTTAGAATCAGGATGGTTTCTGCAATGGAAGTCGGTTCTACCATTACTTTTTGGAATCGTCTTTCCAAAGCGCCATCTTTCTCGATGTATTGACGGTATTCGTCCAAAGTTGTTGCTCCAATGCATTGCACCTCTCCCCTTGCCAATGCCGGTTTGAACATGTTGGAAGCATCCAAACTTCCTGTAGAACTTCCCGCACCAACAATGGTGTGCAACTCGTCGATAAACAAGATGACATCTCTATTTTTCTCCAATTCGGTCATGATGGCTTTCATTCTTTCCTCGAATTGTCCACGGTATTTGGTTCCGGCAACAAGGCTGGCCAAATCCAAAGTGATCACCCTTTTGTTGTACAAAACACGGGACACTTTTTTCTGTTGGATTCTTAAAGCCAAACCTTCAGCAATGGCCGATTTTCCTACACCCGGTTCACCGATAAGCAACGGGTTATTTTTCTTTCTTCTGGAAAGAATTTGAGAAACGCGTTCTATTTCTTTTTCTCTACCAATTACAGGATCCAATTTTCCATCTCTTGCCAAGGCAGTTAGATCCCTACCAAAATTATCTAAGGTTGGGGTCTTGCTTTTTCCTGCAGCAATGGTGCCCAAAGGTTTTCTCATTTGCCCGTATTCATCCCTTTCTTCATCGTCGTCGTAGGCGCTCATTTTAGGACTTTGTCCAAGGTTTTTTAGCATGGTTCTGTATTCTTGAGTGGCTTTTTCGTAATCGATGTCGTAAGCACCTAAAATATTGGTAACCGGATCTTCCTGTTTAAAAAGAATGCCCAACAACAGATGCACCGTATTGATCTCGGCACCTTGATATTGCCTTCTTTCCAATTCGGCTCTTTTTACGGCTTGATCTGCCATTTTTGTTAAAGAAATATTGGCAACCGCTCCAGAAAAAGGATTGGGATTGGTGGCATTCATGGTTTCAATCTTTCGACGAATCTGAGGAAGATCCGCTTGTAACGAAATCAAAATATCTTTTGCGGAATTTTCTGTTTCGATGATTCCTAACAGCAAATGTTCCGTATTAAGAAACTCACTTCTCAATCGTTTTGCTTCGCTTTTACTTTGTTTGAACACTTGGTCCAAACCTTCAGAAAATTTATAATCCATAATTTTGCTCTTGATTTTATCGTTGAGGAATTCCTCGACTTTCTCAAAGTTACAAATTCTTTACCAAAATACAATGGTGACTTTTTGGCAGAGTGAATTTTTCATATTTTTGACACGCATCTTTCTGTAATTCAAATATATTATTTTATTTTACAGTAGATTATTTATGGTAAAAAACAATTTATGGGCACAGAAATTTCAGATTTTATGGGGTATGGGGCATCGTTATTTGTGGTGCTAAGTTTCATGATGAAGGATGTAAAAAAAATTAGGATCATCAATTTTATTGGCTGTTCACTTTTTGTTACTTATGGCATCATGAAAGGAGAAGGTCAGATTTCGGCAATGTATTGGCCGGTTATCATTCCGAATTTAATCATTTGTTTTGTTCAAATCTATCATTTGAATAAAAAAGATTATTTAGCTCCCAAACAATAGCGGAGTAATGTAGTCTTTTCCTTTTCCACGAGCCGGAGAGTACTCTCTTCCATAAAGTATTATTTGAATATGAAGCTTGTTCCAAGAGGATTTTGGAAACAATTTTTTGGCGTCTTTTTCTGTTTCAGTAACATTTTTACCTGCAGTCAGTTTCCACTGTATCATCAGTCGATGGATGTGGGTGTCCACAGGAAAAGCAGGAATACCAAAGGCCTGGCTCATGACAACAGACGCTGTTTTATGGCCTACACCTGCAAGATTTTCTAAGTCTTCAAAATTTTGTGGAACTTCGGAACCGTGCCTTTCTACCAATTGTTCGGCCATCAGTTTTAGGTTTTTGGCTTTGGTATTGGACAAGCCGATTTCTTTGATTAGTTCTTTAATTTCAAAGACTTCTAAAGCCGCCATTTTTTCGGGCGTTCCGGCTATGCGAAAAAGTTCAGGCGTAACTTCATTAACCTTTTTATCGGTGGTTTGCGCAGATAGAGCAACGGCTACCAATAATTCATAGGGATTTGTATGATCCAACGGTATGCCTACTACAGGAAAACATTTTTCCAATTCTTCCATTACAATTTTTGCTCTTTCTTTTTTGGTCATAATTTCTACTTTTTACAAAAATATTCAATCTTTATTAATCCTCATTTTATATTCGACAGAAAAAGGACTAACTTTGAATAAAATCAAAAAATTATGTTGAAAGTAAACGATGCATTACCCGAATTTTCTGGACTGAACCAAGACGGAATTGAAATAAAATCTGTGCAATTTTTAGGCAAAAAATTGGTGATTTTTTTCTACCCAAAAGCCAACACACCCGGTTGCACTGCAGAAGCCTGCAATCTGAGCGAAAATTATTTATCTTTAAAAAACAAAGGATTTGAAATCTTAGGAGTCTCCGCAGATCCAATTAAAAATCAGAAAAAATTTCATGATAAATTTTCTTTCCCCTACGATTTAATTGCCGATGAAAATCGAGAAATATGCACTCTTTTCGGGGTTTGGCAACTTAAAAAATTTATGGGTCGGGAGTTTATGGGCATCGTTAGAACCACTTTTTTATTTGACGAAAACGGCATCTGCACCGAAGTTATAGAAAAGGTAAATACCAAAAACCACAGCAAGCAAATTTTAAAATAAAATCATGAAAAAAAGCCTTATCGCTAAGGCTTTTTTATGTTGAGTTTGTATTGTTGATGCGGGTTGTTCTTGCATTCTTTTCGGTACTTTTCGAAATAGACCGTCCCTTCCTTGAGATCCAACAGCAAGCCCGTTGTTTTGTCCACAAAAAGAGTATAGCTTTTCTTGGCAAATGGGCAATTTTCAGAAGAAACCAAGCCCATTTCTAATTGATAATTCTCTTTGCCCTCCACAAAGGATCCTGCAACACTTTGGTATTCTTCATCTATAAAATAACCTTTTAGCAGCATCATGGCAGCAGCTTCGTAGGCATTATCGATTTTCCCAATGAATTTTTTCAAACCTTCGTTATCGGTAATTACATTTTTGGTATTTCCTTTTTCGGTAACGATGTAATAGTAGGAATGGTCGATTGGCGATTGTAGAAACCCTTTATCCGAGACTTCATTCTTCTTTTTCCCGCCGTATTGTTTTAATTGATGCAAATTGTCACCATCAAAAAAATAAACTGCCCAACAATCAAACTTCTCATTGGGTTGAAGATTCTTAAATACCGTGTAGGTGTGATCGATCATCTTTTTTTCTTGACTAAAAAAAAGCGTAAACGAAAGCATAAAAAACAACTGACTTAACTTCTTCATTTCAAAAACATTACATGAATTTTTCGCCTTTTTTCAAAGTACGAAGATCGTTAACATAATCTTTGATAATCTGGTCGTTGTCTTTTGGACAAATCAAAAGTGCTTTATCCGTATCGACCACAATATAATTTTTCAACCCATCAAGAATTACGGCTTTATTTTTATTTTTAATCCGAACAATATTTCCTTTGGAATGATAGGTTTGTATGTATTTGGAGTTCATGGTGTTGTTTTCCTTATCTTTCTTGGCATTTTCAAACACCGAAGTCCAAGTCCCCAAGTCGCTCCAACCCAAATCGGCCGGTATTACAAAAACATTTTTTGCTTTTTCCAAAATCCCGTTGTCGATCGAGATTTTTTCTACTTTGGGGTAGATGGTTTCTATGCATTTTTTCTCGCCATCGCTGTTGTATTCGCAATGGTTAAACTCTTGCATCATTTCGGGCAAAAACTCTTCAAACGACTGAAGAATAGAGGTTGCACTCCAGATAAAGATCCCTGCATTCCAAAGAAAATCTCCACTTTCAATAAAAGTTTTGGCAAATTCCAAATTTGGTTTTTCGGTAAAGGTTTTCACCTTGAAATATTCTTCATTTTTCTTATCCACAAATTGAATATATCCGTAACCGGTATCCGGACGGGTAGGTGTGATCCCTAAAGTAACAAGATAGTCGTTTTTGTCAACCAAATCAAAGGCAATATTCAGTTTGTCCAAAAAAACTTGCTCTTTCATAATCAAATGATCCGATGGGAGCACCACGATCTTGGCATTTGGATTTTTTTGGCTAATTTTTTTGACCATGTAAAGATTACATGCCGAAGTATTTTTCACCATGGGTTCGCCTACAATGTTATCTGTTGGCACTTCCGGCAATTGTTCGCAAGTAAGATCAATATACTCGGAATTGGTAATGACAAAAATATTTTCCTTGCTCACAATCTGTGAAATACGATCATAAGTTTGTTGGATCATGGTTCTGCCCACACCCAAAATGTCTTGAAATTGCTTTGGAAATTTCTTCGTACTCATGGGCCAAAATCTACTTCCGACACCTCCTGCCATGATTACGCAATATCTATTAGAATCCGTCATTCTTATCAAATTTTCTGAACACTTGCTAACGGCTGAAAGTGATACACTCTTTCATTAACAAGATTTTTACAAAGATAAGTTTTTTTGTTTCTACCAAAAATCTTAAATTCTTGTTTTCTATAAACAAAACTGTGCCCAATATCTAAATCACACAAAAAAACTTCGTTTTTTTCCAATTTGTCTTTAAAAAAATACCGAACCAGATCGGTACTTGCCATAAAGTTGGCTTTTGGCGCTTTTGAAAATTGAACTATTAGAGGTTGTAAATCTTTTGGATATACGGAAATGCTTTCCAACAAAAGATTTCTGTAGGTATGTTTCCATTCGGAGCCGTGAGGCAGTATCTCCCTTCCATAAGTTTCTCTTGCAATAAGATGCGCCAACTCGTGGGTGAGCACGAAGAAAAACAAGTCCGGTGAAAGTGTAGCATTTATCGTAATTTTATGACCACCGTTGGGTAATTTTCTATAATCGCCCAATTTTGATGCTCGATCTCGAGTAACTACAAAATGAATGGCATGGTGCTCTATCCATTTTCTAAAAAACGGAACGCCTTCTTTCGGGAAAAACTCTTCTAATAAATTCAATGACATAATAAGCGAATTTAAACTTTTTTGTCCAAACAACACAAAATTGAAAATAATAGAAATATTTTTGCATCATGACAAATTCTGAATACGCTGAAGCTTTGGATTGGCTGTTTGTACAAATGCCCAATTATCAACTTGATGGTAAAAAGGCCTACAAACCGGGCCTTGACAACATTAGAGCATTGTGCAATTTTTTCGGTAATCCACAAGAAAAACTCAAAACCATACATGTAGGCGGCACCAATGGCAAAGGCTCAACCAGCAACATGCTCGCATCGGTGTTGCAAGAAGCCGGCTATAAAGTTGGCCTCTACAATTCGCCACATTTAATCGATTTTACAGAAAGAATTAAAATTAACGGTAAAAACTGCGATAAAAATTTCGTCTATGAATTCATACAGAAACTGAAGAATCTGCCAGCAGAAATAAAACCCTCTTTTTTTGAATTTACCACCATCATGGCGTTTGAATATTTCTACCAACAAAAGGTAGATTTTGCCATTATCGAAGTGGGATTGGGCGGTCGATTGGATTCTACCAACATCATCCAACCTTTGGTGACGGCAATTACCAATGTCGATCTGGATCATCAGGACATCTTGGGCGACAGCCTTGAAAAAATTGCTGTGGAAAAAGCAGGAATCATCAAGCCTGGGATAAAAATAATTTGTGGCGACGATCGCGATGAAGTTAGAAATGTCATCAAGAAAAAAGCTAAAGAGTGCCAATCCGAATTTGTTGATGCTACTGCAATTTCAAACAGTTTAGAAACCGACCTGAAAGGTAAATATCAGCAAAAAAACATAAAAGTTGTTTTAGGAATTGTTGATGAGTTGATTGAAAACAAGTATTCCATTTCCGAAAAAGACATTGAAAACGGATTAAAGAATGTACAAAAAAATACAGGCTTTATCGGCCGTTGGTATCTGTTTTCAGAAAAGCCGCTTATCATCTGTGACACTGCACACAACCAAGCCGGATTGGAGCTTGTTTTTGAACAACTTAACAGCATGGACTGTCATAAAAAAATAGTTCTGGGTTTTGTAAACGACAAAAAAATAGATGAAGTCCTGACCATTTTACCAAGAAACTCCGAGTTTTTCTTTGTGAAACCAGCAATCAACAGAGGGCGACCCCCGAAAGAGTATGAAAATTTATTGATAGAATCCGGAATTAAGTATAAAATTTTCGAATCCGTACAAGAAGGTTATATTGCTGCAAAACAAACGGTTAAAAACAATGAACTTATTTTTATAGGAGGAAGTAATTTTGTTGTGGGAGAATTTTTAGAAAAAAATTTGGAGCGTAAAAAATAAGTTGTATATTTGCACCACTAAAAACGAGAGACATTCTCGGAATTTAGGGTTCTTAGCTCAGTTGGTTCAGAGCATCTGGTTTACACCCAGAGGGTCGGGGGTTCGAATCCCTCAGGACCCACAGAAAGGAAACGAAACCTTTAAAAAAAAATTCGGGTTCTTAGCTCAGTTGGTTCAGAGCATCTGGTTTACACCCAGAGGGTCGGGGGTTCGAATCCCTCAGGACCCACTTAAAAAGAAAATCTCACAGCAATGTGAGATTTTTGTTTATACCAACCCCTCTATTTATAGAGGTTTTTCAGGGCTTTTCAGTGCCAAAAATAGGAAGAGTTGATTTGTAAAAAATTAATAAAAAAAGGGTGATTTTTAGGTTACCCATTTTTTTTCTAGGTTACCCACTTTTAATAACAATCCAAAATCATTGGAAAATATTGCTCAAAAATCCTCAAAATTTTAATTTTTAAATGTTAAACTAGGTTACCCATTAGGTTACCCAATCTAATTTTAGGTTACCCATTTAAACCCCCATTAATTCTATGAAGTTGTCAATACTGTTTCTTTTAAGGAGGAATAAAATAAATGTTAAAAATGAGTGTCCTATTGAGTGCAGAATTACTCTAGACAAGGAAAGAAAACCATTCTCAACAGGAATATTTATTAACCCAAAAAATTGGAGTTCTGAAAAACAAAAAGCATTTCCAACAAATTCCAAAAATCAACAAATCAATACCCAACTCAGCCTGATTAAGCAAAATATTAATCAGGCTTTTTTATTCCTACAAGTTCAGGAAAAGAACTTTGATGTAGATGATATTTACAGGCAGTACAAAGGGGAAAACATTAAGGAAGATAAGTCCATTATGGAGATATTTAACCTGCATATAGCCAAGCAAGAGAAATTGATTGGTATATCCACCACAAGAGTATCTGTAAGAAAGTTCTACCAAACTAAAACCCATGTAAAGAATTTCATTAAATGGAAATTTAATAAGTCAGACTATCTGCTTAATGATATGAAAATGTCCTTTATAACAGAATTTGAGTATTATCTAAAAGCAGAAAAGAAGTTTGAACAAAATACAATTCACAAGACTTTACAGAGGTTTAAGCAGATGGTTAAATTAGCAGTAGGATTAGATTTTATTGCTAAAGACCCTTTTCTACTCCACAAGAATAAAAGACCTAAAAAGCAGGTTATCTTCCTTACCAAAGAAGAACTTTTAGAGATTGAGAAACACAAATATGCTTCTTTAAGGTTACAACAAGTAGCAGATATGTTTGTGTTTTGTTGTTACACTGGATTAGCTTATAAAGAGATGGCGAATTTAAAACCTAAAGATTTAGTCTTAGGGTTTGATGGCAAAAAGTGGATTACTGTATTTAGACAAAAGACCAATAAGAAATATGAAATCCCATTGCTTACTAAAGCAGAAGAAATCTTGGATAAATACAAGGGAGAATTACCTATAATATCTAATCAGAGGTTTAATGCTTATCTTAAAGAAATAGCAGAGATTGTAGGCATAGAAAAGAATCTAACACACCATCTAGCAAGGAAGACCTTTGCATCTTCCATACTTTTGTATAATGATGTGCCTATGGAAATAGTATCAGAACTGTTAGGGCATTCAGAGATGAGTATTACCCAAAATCACTATGCAAAAGTAGTGAAGAAGAAAGTAGGAGAACAGATGGAAAGACTTAATAATAAGCTGAAGTAATTTCCCTATTTAACTGCTTTGTAGTAAATTTACAAGGCAGTTAAAATCTCCTTTATGCAACTAGAAATAAACAATTCTAATTTCAAAAACTACCCAATAGAGTTCAAAGAAATCAACCCAGAAGATTTTCAGTATATTTTTAATCCTAATGGAACCAGAGAAGAAAGGAACAGTTTTGAGATAGAAAATGGGGGAGAGAAAATCATTATTTCTCCTAATGAAGAAGGCTATATTAATGAAGAATTGCAAAGCTACATTGAACTAGAACACAAAAATACTGTAGTAATCAATGCAGCAGTAGGGCAAGGTAAGTCTTATGCAATTATACAGACCATAAAAAGGTATTATGATGCTATGCAAAATGGAGGGCAACAATATCTCATTTTTGTAGCTAGTCCATTTGTGAGTTTAGTAAAGCAATATTGCAATGATATAGCAGAAGCAGGAATCCCTGAAAACCAAATTTACAACTATGACAATCTTGGGAGAAATACTGAAATAAACTATGTTGGCAGGGCTATACAAGTCATTACAGCCAATACACTACTTGGAAACCCTGGGGAAGATGGCTTTAAAAACTCTGATATCAAAAGAGAATATCTCAATCACCTAACTGCATACTGCGAGAGAAACAACATCAAAGTAGTTTTTATTTATGATGAGTTGCATGATTCATTCCATAATTTCAAACAAGAGTACATTTTTAATCTTTGGAAATGGAGGAATGTAATACACAAAAATTTTGTGCTAAGTGCCACCTACAATGAGGCTTCTAAGATAGTTATAGAATATCTAGCTGAACTCACAGAGTTTAAAATTCAAATTATTGAATCTGAAAGAATTAGGTTTCCTCAAAAACAAAGTTCTTTACACCTACACTATTCTTCTGCATATAATTTTACTTCTAGCACTCTAGAAATTAAAAATCTAATAACTGAACTTATCTTTAAGGAAAAGAAACTAGACATCTTATGCTATTCTAAAACCTTAGCAAAAAGTCTGCTTAGTCCTAAAGATGAAATAGGGAAACTTCTTATAGAAACTTATGGAGAAATAAAAGACTGTACCTCTGAACTCATAACCAATCAAAGACCTGAAAATGAAGAGCCTAAAAACCAGTTTGATAATACTAAATGCAATATAGGCACTAACTTTAAGACAGGAGTAAGTATTAAGAAAGAAAACCATGCATTTATCATTATTCTTCCACCTAGAAGCACAAGAATGTGGTTCAGAAATAAATATGGTATTTTTTCAGGAGGTATTAACTCTGTTATTCAAGCATTAGCAAGGCAAAGAAATAAAGGAGAAATACACCTTGTTTTACCTAAACCAGATAAGTTTGATTTTTCTTCCCTAGAATACACAGAGATGAACTCTCTACAAAAAGAAGAGTTTGAGAATTATTACAATATCATTACCTATCATAAAGACCCTGAAAAACTAGTAAAGTATATCAAGCTCAACAGGCAAGATTTTTTCCTAAGAGAGTTTTATGAAAACAAACTAAGAAAAAATGTTCAGAATGAAATTGAAGTTATTGAGAATAATTTATCTAGGTTCAATCTAGCTAAATTAAGCTATCCAACCTATGATGAGTTTAAACTAGAAAATGGAGAAGAATTTTTAGCCAATGAATACCCCATATTTGGAGAAGATATAAGTGCTTACCTCACTTATGCAGCCCTAACCAACCAGTTTATAAATTGCTCTTTACAAGAAATGAGATTTAAACCAGTCTTTGTATTTCCAGAAGGAGAAATCCAAAGTGTTTTATCCTTTGTGTATGAGAATTTTTTTGGGCTAGACCACTATGAGTCTCTAGGGAGGTATAGTAATTTCAAATTGTTTTACACAGATATTAGAGATAGCCTGTACAATGACTATTCTTTAAAACTGAAAAGAGCAGACAATAACAAATGGGAAAACATTAAACCCAACACCCCAACTGCTAAAAAATTTGAAATCCAATTGCTCCATTTTGTCTATACCCTTTGGAGCAAGGGAATTATTCCTAGCAATACAGATATTGAATACACGAGAAGTGATTATTTTTTAGAATGCATTGCTCATTCTAGGAACATAGATGTGTCAGAAATTGAGAATGGTAAATACAAGGATAGGATTAGGCTTTTCCAACTCATTAATTATTTTAGAGAGAAACTCATCAACTCTTTACATGAGTATAATAGGAGGGGTGAACATTATTTTTGTACCCCAACTAACCTTTGGAGAGATTTTTTTGATGATGAAGATATTTCTAGAATACAAGATATTATTGTGCTTTTAGAATCAGACACTATTCTTTCTGAAAATGTATTTGAGTTCAAGAGAAGGTTTCAGGACAATAGGACATTAGAAGCCAAATTAAAAACATTTTACTCTATTCTAGTAGAAGATTTTCTAGATGTTGAAAATAGAGAAAGAGACCCATATATCACATTGTACTCTAGCAGAAGATATTGTAAGGTTATAAATTCTATCAAAATTATTCCTACTTCTACCAACTCAATGAATCTAGTGGAAAATCAAGATTATATCAATCTATAAAATTGTGGAAAGTGTGCATTTCTCGTAGGGGTATATACTATCAAAACGAAGAATGCACACTTTTTACAAGTTATTATTTTTCTAGCCTCAATTAACAATCTACCATACACATAGGTAACCTAGCTGAAATTTCGTAAGCTACTTTACAATTCATAGGGGTTCTTTAGAAATCTCCCCATCCTTAAAAATCTAAGATTTAACAACGCACGAATTTAGAGGAGGACAACTCTGTTGTAAGTTTTTGTTCCAACAACTTTTGGTACACAAAGTTACAAAAAATAAATGACAAAATCCAGTGTTTTAGCCCTATTCATCAACAATAGAGCTAATAGCCAAATTATGTTTATTCAACAAAAGAAATCATTTTTGAACCCCAAAAAATTTTATAAAATTATGCAACTAAGACAAAGTGAAAGAAAACAAGTAAAGCTCAGATTAGGATTATCTGGAGCTAGTGGATTTGGAAAGACCAAATCAGCCCTTTTATTAGCCTATGGAATGACTAATGATTGGAGTAAAATTGCTGTAATAGATACAGAAAACTCCTCTGCTTCCCTGTATTCAGATTTAGGGAACTATAATGTATTGGACTTACAAGCTCCTTATAGCCCTGAAAGATACATACAGGCAATTGAGCTGTGTGAGGAATCTAACATTTCAGTTATTATCATTGATTCTGCAAGTCATGAATGGAATGGTATAGGTGGATGCTTAGAAATCCACGAGAAATTAGGTGGGAGATTTCAAGATTGGGCAAATGTAACTCCAAGACATCAAGCCTTTATTAATAAAATCCTTCAATCTCCTTGCCATATCATTACCACTACAAGAAGAAAGATTGATTATTCTTTAGATATTGGAAGCAATGGCAAAACCCAAGTAGTTAAGCATGGTACTAAAGAAATTACCAGAGAAGGATTTGAATATGAGCTTACAGTAAATTTTGAGTTAGTAAATGAAAATCATCTCTGTAAAGCCTCAAAAGATAGGACTGGCTTATTTATGAACAAACCAGAATTTGTAATAACTACAGAAACAGGTAAGAAAATTCTAGACTGGTGTAATTCTGGAAAGCAAGAAGTTCCTTCTAGTCCTAAAGAATTATCTGAACAAGAAGTATATCAAGAAATACAAATGTGTAATTCTATTGCAGAACTATTGGCATTGTACAAACAATATCCACACTATCAAGAGAATTTAAAACCTGACTTTGAAGCTAAGAAATCTCTTTTAATGCAATTAACCAACCCTCAAAATTTCAGTCAAAATGGACACGCAAAACATCATTAAACCTGCCACTTTAGAACAAGCCTTTGAAATTCCAAATTCTACTACCATAATAGGGAAAGAAACTAGTACAATGGAATTAAGGAATGTAGCTAAGAAACCTATAAGGGATATATTTCTAGATAATTCTGATAGCATAGAAGATGCTGAAATTTTCTATCCTAGTAAAATGAATGAAGAACCCAAGCCTGAACCTAAAAATGAAGTTCAGGCTTTTTTAATGCCTAATTCTGTAGTTACTTCTGCTGTAAAAGCACCAAAAGAAAGTGAACCCAATCCTTTTATTATAGCTAATACTACAGAAGTGCCTTTACACCATCTAAAACAAGATTGCATAGTGCCAGTCTTTAGCAAAGATAATGAGAGAACTGTAGCACATCAGGAGTTTATAGAAGTGGTACTCAATGCTACCCAAAAGGTATTTCCACATCATAGCATTACAGAGCCAGAGATACGAGTAAGCCATATTGTGAAAGGCAGAACTCCAGATTCCATTTACAAAAATGCAAAAGACCTATTAGACCATGAGAAAACCATTTACTACGAAAGAATGGCTTTTATAGTGAAAATCCCTAGCATTACAGAAGTGGTGAATGGAAATGAATTAGCCTTGTGCATAGGAGGAGTAAGGGCATATAATCAAGAGAATTTATACAACAAAAAAACCTTAGAGAAATTCAAATTCTTTATAGGCTTTCAAAATCAAGTATGCATGAATCTCTGTGTTTGGAGTGATGGTTTTGTAGAAGATATGCGAGTTTCTAATGCTCTAGAATTACAATCTAAAGCCCTAGAAGTGATGCAAAACTATAATGCAGAACTGCACCTCATGGAAATGAAGGAACTTACCCAAGATTATCTTTCTGAACATCAATTTGCTCAGCTCATTGGGAAATCAAGATTATACCAACACCTGCCTAAAGCAGAAAAACAGAAAATTCCTCTACTTAATTTTAATGACAGCCACATCAACACTATGGCAAAAGATTATTACGAGGACAATAATTTCTGTAGGCAAGAAGATGGCAGGATAAACTTGTGGGATGTGTACAATCTCTTTACACAGGCTAATAAATCTTCGTATATAGATACTTTCCTAGATAGGAATTTGAATGCCTTTGAATTCTCAAAGGGCATTCAAAAAACTCTCAATGGTAATTCAGATTATCATTGGTTTTTGAGTTAAAAGGAACTGCCCCATTAATTTGGGGTGGTTTTATTATACATCAACTAAAAGATTTTTAAAATTATTACACAGAATACTTCTCATATCTTGATATTCAATTTTTTTAATTTCTGATAATTTCTTAACAATAATATCTATATCTAAAGTACTAAAATTTCTATTTCCATTATACTTAACAAAAGGGGCATCAGATTCCAATAATAATTTTTCATTGGGAATATTAGCAATTATTTTTTGTCCTGAAATAGTATTAGTCATAGAGTAATTAATTGAAAAGTATGCTCCATTATTTAAGGCATTATTCAAAGTTTTCAAATTTCCAGAATACCAGTGTAAAATATATTTACTATTAAAATTTTCACCAATAATTGATACAATATCTTCAGCACTTCCTCTAGAGTGTATAGTAAGAATTTTACCCCCTAGTTCATTACATCTTTTTATTAATTCTTCAAAGAAATTAATCTGAATTAATTTAGATTCCAACGATACTTTAAAATCTAGCCCAACTTCTCCTATATATTTTGCATCAGTTAATAATTCCCACATTTCAGGAATATATTTTTGATACTGCTTTATAAGTTCTGGATGAAAACCTAAAGCAGGTTTGATATACTTTGATTTAAGCCTATCATTTAGTTTTTTATATAAAGGAGGTAAATTTGTTACTCCAATAGTATATATTTTTCTCTTTTCTATTTCTGAAACTAGTGAGTCTAAATCTTTAACTAAATCTAAATGCGAATGTGTATCATAAAGAAAATTATTCATTTATAGAATCTAAAAAATTTGATAGTTCTTTCATCCCTCTTTTGTATAAATCTTTAAACTCTCCAAAATTGGTTTTCAAATTTCCTGCAATTTGAATCGTAAATTGATTATTTGGATTTGCTTTGTAATCAAGAACTCCTATTTTGAATGATTTTAATTCATTTTTAGCTTTAGGTTTCTTATAATTAGGGTCTTCATATTCTGTATTATCAATATTAAAAGCTTCAACAATTGATGCTCTTCTAATTGTACAAGGTAAACAAGTGCCACAATGTTTTGGTTTTTTTCCTTTTGAGTATCTAACTTGGTCTGAATGAGAGCAAGACATTGTGCTTATGTAATTTTCTTTAATAAATTCATTATCAATACAGTTTTTGAGCATTTCTCCTTTTGTAAAAAATTGATATGGATTATACAATTTTACCTTAACCCCTAAATTATCTAGTAATTTTTGAAACAAACTTAAATAATAAGGGTGGGTAGTTCTTGTACTACTACTACCTAATCTAGTATTTGTTAAAGGGATATTTAATGAAATAAGCCCATTTTCCGGAATATATAATCGTATTTCTTTATCAAAGGAAGATGCTAAAATTATTGCAAGAGAGAAAAACAAGAATGAACGAGTCCTAGTACTATCTTCAATTCCTCCTATTGCTGTTGCATTAAAATTAAAAAATTGTTCATCATTAATAGAAAATTTATTTTTTAAAAGTTCTCTTACTTTATCTTGAAAAGGCTTTACCCCTTTGCCCCCTCCATAATGTCCAACAAAAGCAACATCTTTATTATTTGAAAGAATGTCTATTGCACCTATAAAAGAATCCAAGCCTCCTGAAAGCATACAGATATAATCAATACTTAATTTTTTATTAACATAATGATTTTTAATGCTTGATAAATACTTTTCTTCTGTTAAGTTTAATTCTCTTTGTCTAAATTCAAACTCCCACAAATCACCACTTAAATAATTCATCATGTCAGTAAAGAGCAATTTGTTGTTATTCCATTTATCTAATTCTAAAACAGGAATGTATAGCTTAAATTGTCTTGTCCAGTTGTCATATGTACCTGTTCTTAAAATCTTTCTATCAGCATAATATATCATTAAAGAAATATAATATAAATCCAGAGCCTCTTTCTGAAAAAAATTAGGCATTTTATAAATTCTTCTTTTGAATTTATAAAATGTCGAATGAAAATCATTCTTTTTAGTAAAATCAATTTCATAGTCAGAATTATCAACTTGAAAACTATCACCTTTATTTAATTTAAAAACTATATTTTTCATATCATATTTTCCATTACAGTGTAACACTGATTATATAAACTCTCAATTTCAGGTTTAGATAAGTTAGCACCAGAAAGGTCCTTGCCTTTAAAGGCTATTTCAACTTTAGAATTTATATAATCTTTTAATTCTTTTTCCAATTTTACAGCACTTGTTGAATTAATAGAATTGTTTTCAATTCTACTTCCTAAGTCATTTAATAATCTTTCATAAATGTAATTTTCTATATTTAGAGGGATAATTACATTAATAGTATTAATATCTAGCTTTTCTATGGACTCAATTTCTAATCCTTCATTTTCTATAAGTTCGTATAATTTTTCCATAGTAAGAATCAATGCTTTTCTAGCAATAGAATCTTCTTTTGTTATAGGATTAGGTGCTAAAAAATTAATCAAATCAAAAAGCACCTCACTTGTAGATTTATTTTGGTATTCAATCTTATAAATATCAAGGGTTTCTTTTATGCCTTGTGTTGAAGCACTATTTATAAAACTTCCTAATCCATAAGTGGTATTAATACCTGATACTGCATTTTTAGTTGCAGATTTTGAACCTCCATAGGCTTTTATATATTTTGAAACAGCTCTTCCCCTTGCATTTGTTGATTTTGAGGTCCCTGATGCTAGTTTTGACATTAAATTCTTAGCAGACTGCCAGTTTGAGATAGATGGAGGGGGCTGTTGTTGATTATCTGCATTTTGGTTTTCATTTTGCTCATTTCCCTCACTATTATCATTGTCATTCCCAGCACCTACATCATCATCAAAATCACTTGGTAGTAATGGATTTTTTTGTGAACTCCCATTAGAATAACCACTATACATACTAGATGTCCCCATTTTATTTATTTTTAATTGCTGTTATTAATTTAGGATTTTCAACTTTCCACTTGTCTGTAAGTGCTTTAATTTCTGCTTCTTTATTGGATATTTTGCCAAATTCAAATATATTAGGTATAAATGAAATTTTTATACTTTCTGCTGGTAAACTTGATAACTTTGAAATTGCATCAGTGTATAACACTTCTTTTGTGGAAGCCCATTCCATGAATGATTTAAACATATTAGTTTCAATATCTGATGAAGATTCTATAGAATAAAAAATTGACTTAAGGATTTCAAGTGATTCATAATCATTAATGATTGAAGCTTTTTTTACTGCTTCTTTTCTAAAACTATCAGAATTTGATAGTAGATTATTTAGAACAGCTTCAGCTTCTGGACTTAAAGACAAAATAGTTTTAAAAGAATTACTTTTTAAACTTTCTCTTGTAAAGTAATAATACTTCTGTAAATCATATTCTGAAAGTTTAGGTTCTGTTTTAGCCCATTTTAAAAACCATTCATCATTTTCCCATAATTTCAAATCTTTGACATTTTCCCATTCATCATCTTCAATTAATTTAAGCTCATTTGGTTTGCCTTTTTCATTTGATTGTAATTGACCTATCTTTTTAAATACCTCATCTTTAAAATATTCAATCAGCATAAGTTTTGCTAATACTTTTTTATCCAGAATTATATTTTTGAAGCTAGCCATTTTTATACGCATTGATAAAGAATTTAAAAATCTTTTACAATGTCTGGGATTGCCATTTAAGCTATTGGATAAAACAGACGATATTTGTTTACTAATTGATATGACTTCTCTAATTTTACTTTCATCTAAATAATCAAACTCATTTTTAATCAAATCATAAGTAATTTCAAAATTTAGAAAATCTTCTTTTCTTTTAGTTTTAATAAATTTTATTATTTCAGAATAATTCTCTTTAAACTCATTTTGAAAGAATAAGCATGTAATATAAAACTCAACTTCATTAACTCCTAATTGAGGGATTTTTATAGGATATTGTATCATTTTTTCTAAATATTCTTTCCCAATATCCATTTGATTACCCTTTACCTCTGGGAATTTTTTTCTAACAGCATACATAACTTGCCTTTCGTCAGCACCAATAATAAATGACGTTCCTTTTGTAAAAAGAAATAATCTTATTGCTTCTAATGTTTCCAAGATAGTATCATGATTACACCTATCCAGTTCATCAATAAAAACAACCAATTTTTCAATTTTAGTTTCCTTAAGTAATTTTTCAAAATCAGATTGAAATTCTCTTAAATTCTTTCTTACCTCTTCTTTTTTAAATGTTCCCTCAAGTACTTTTTTTATTTCTTCTGAAGTTACTCCATCCCCCAATGATTTTGTTTTATTTAAAACATTTTGAATAGTTATATCTGCAATTGTCCCTATGCCTCCAGTCAATAAAAAATCAGTTCCATACTTTAACCCTTTACTTGCCAAATCAATGTAGTCAATATTCTTAAATAGTTTTTTGATTGTATTTTTTGCTTTTGTAGTTATTCCTTTTTTCTTATTTATTTCATCAAGAATACTTCCTAACAAAGCATTTTTAGCATCTTCATAATCCTCAAACAGCCAACCATTAAATTTTAAACATAAGTAGTTTTCCTTTTTCTCATAATCTTTCAATATCATCTCAACTAGACTAGATTTTCCACTTCCCCAATCACCATAAACCCCAATCGTACAAGGAGATAATTCGTCATTTTCAACAATATCTTTTGTGATTTCAATTAAATAATCAAAATCCAATAAATCAATATCTGTTTCACTATCTTTCCACATAAAAATAATTTTACAAATTAAACATTTCTTTTATTCTATCTACTTTATAAGGCACATTAGCTCCTTGTAGAACTAGTGATATTTCTTTTCTTGCAAACTCACTCTCTTCATTCCTAGAAGCAGAAAGCCAATTAAAAGAACCTTCAATAAGTAATTTGTCATCTACACAAATAGTCTTATTATGTATTCCTTTGTATGTAATCAATTTTGCTCCAGATTCTTCTAATAATTTTCTGCCCTTTAGTGAATGTGGTTTTAGCTCGCCATCTTTCATGTCCAGATTTTCATCTGTGAGTATGGTCACTTTAATTTCTCTATTAATTGCATCTTTAATTAGTTCTGAAATACCATCATCATTAATAGCATTTATAGAAATAAAAGGAGAGCTAATAATTACTTCAGAGGTTGCAATTTTGAAGCATTTCTTTAAGGCACTTCTATGTTCATCTAATGTGGTTAAATGATTTACTTTGTCTTTATCATCTGTAAACAAAGTGTTTTTTGAATAAATAAAAGTGTCATCCAAAGTATTATCTGGATAGGTATATAAAAGTTCTGCTAGATTAGATGATGGATTATTTTGACCTTGTTTAAAAACAACCATATTGCCAAATACTAAAAAGGAATGTTTGGCTCTAGTAACTGCTACATTTAGCATATTGCTTTTACCCCCATAATTCATAAACAAAGGCTTTTTAGGGTCTGAATTGGTTGGAGAAAATAAGATAATTGGTCTTTCTGCACCTTGCAAAGCATGTACAGTACCTACAGTCATAGAATCTGAAATTTCTTGAGAAAAATTGATTTTAACCAAATTTTTCAAGTAATCTTTTTGTGCTGAATAGGGTGTAACTATAGCCACTATATCGTGCAAAGACTTATCATAGGCTTTTTCTAAGATTTCCTTTTGGTCTTTTAGCCACTGAATAATAGTGTTAGCTTCTGCAATATTTCTATTGCTTGAATGGTATTTTTCACAAAATCCATTAATATGTAAATAGCCTACACTAGGAAGATTATGGGATTTTGTATGCTTTTTTCCTCCTTTAAGAATTAAACTATTTTGATATACATACTTGTTAGAATAGTGAATGATGGGGTCTAAACATCTTCTGTGTTCTCTAAGCAATACCCCATCTTTTATCTCTCCATTGTTAGATTGATAGGTGAAATAAGATTTGTATAAAGATAGTTTCATTACACTCCCACTAGAAGCTAAGTAACCACAATCTCTAAGAAATTTAAAATGTTCTTCTGTATCTATTATACTGTATTTTTCAGCATTTTTATAATCTACAGATTCTGAAATCCCCCAAATAGGTTCTATTTGGTGTATATCTCCTACTGTAAGGAGTTTTTTTGTAAACACAAAGGAAGGAACTGCTACTTCTGGGGAAACTTGCCCTGCCTCATCCACAATCATAAAATCAAAAAGGTTGCTGTAAAATACATTTCCTTCTGAATAAGAATAGTAGGAACAATACTTTGGTAAAGTGTGAAAGGTGGAAATAAAAAGAGGTGTTATTTTGGCTAATCTTTCAAGTCTTATTCTATATTCTTCTGCACTTCTTTCATATTTGCTGGTAGTTTCTTTATCAAACTGCTCTTTTATAAACTCAGCTTCTCTATAATGAACACAAAGCCAAAATAATTTATGTCTTAAAGAAATATCCAGTTTTACAGCAATATCTTCAATTACATTTAGGTTTTGATACTCTTCTTGAGTTTTTTCTATTAAACTATTCCATTTATATTGATAGTCCTTTTGCCATGATTGTAATTTATGAGCATATTTTTGATGTCTTATCCTACACTCTTCTATTATTTTTTCTAATTGCGAAAGTTTATTTTTTAGTTGATTAAGGTGTTTTTGAGTATTTAAAATCAATTCATCTGTGGTAGATTGAATTTCAAAATAATGATAAAATTTTGTTTGTGTAGTATATAAATCCAAATGCTCTTGAAGCACTAATTTAAAAGCATTTTCTTTAATCTTTTTGAAGCTAGAAAAAGGGAAGTATTTTATATAAAAAGGGAAGCTCTTATGCTTTTCTTCCAAAAGCACTTTATACCTTTCTAGAGAACTAATAAGTTGTTTTGTTTTTTCAATATTCTGCTTTGTATTTTCAATCGATTGTATTACATCATTTTCATTTTCAAAATGATGTGATTTTAAAAAACTTGGAATGGTATATTCCAAAAGTGCTACATCTACATAATTGTCTATATCTTTTTTACAATTATCTATAAGGTACTTTAAATAGGATTTTACTTTATCAATAGTGGTTTCTTTTGAGAAATCATAGTTAAGTTTTTGTTCTTTTGCATATTCCAAAAATTTACTAATAATGTAGTTTTCATATTTTACAATATCTAAATTTTTATCAAGCTGATAAACAAAACCATCACTAAAAAATGGACTCGTAGTATATTGGTAATTTTTTAATTCTTCTGCACTTTTAGAAGTTCCTGTCAGGTACAATCCAAATGAAGATACATCAGGTAACCATCTTTCTTGTAGTATGTCATTAGTTTTATTTTCTAATTTCATACTATCCAAAATATTAGTAATAGCTTGATTATTGGTAGAACAACCCACAATTAATGGAGGTGTTGTATTATTCAGTACAGCATTAACTAAACTATTTGCTATAAAACTTTGTAGAATAGTTGTTTTACCAGTACCAGGAGGACCATTTATTGCAAAAATATCAGAGTGATTTTTGTATTGTGATTTAGCAAATGCTTCTCTTTGTGATTTAGACAATGGAAATTCTTCTCCCATATGCCCATAATGATTGGGAATAAGGATATCTTCAATTTCTTTACTTCCATTTATTTTTTGAGGAGCATTTGTATTCAGTAGCTTTTCTAGAACATTGTAGCTTGCGTTAGAGTCCTTATTCTTAAAAACAAGGTCATTGTAGAGATTAAGGATATGCTTTGTTGTATTAATATCTTCGTACTTACATATTCTTAATTTTACAATGTGTTGCTGGTAGTCAGCGTATTTTTTATCTGTTACTTTGGTAAAATAAATCTCGCAATCCTTCCAATATTGTTTCCAAGTATTCTTGTTAAATTCAAAATTTGATAATTCAGAATCTAGCTTACTCATTTCAGCTATAGTAGGGCTGTCTTTAGGATTGGGGCTTAAATACTCCCTTAGAAATGCAGGTATCTCATCTTGTTTTGGGGGAAATAGTTTGCCATCTTGTCTTAAATATGCTGGAATCCAATAGGGATAATGAATTTCATCATTACCCTCAAATTCTGTATGTTCTTTTGAATTTTGAATAAAAATGGGGGCTATTTCTATTTTATTGAATTTAACAGAATTTACATCATTACCTCCTTTACCTAGATTGACAACTTCAAAACCTTCTTCTTCCTCATCATATAAAGTTTCTAATTGGTCTATATCAGTTACATATTCCTCAAATTTGAAGGAATACATATTTTTTTCATCCCATATTAATTTAGTTTCTTCTTGAGATAGTTCTTCAATACTAAAATTATCTCTAACAATAGGGTCTCCTAAATATGAATACTTATTTCCTCTAGATGCATCTATCAAAGATGCTCTATAATATTGTAGCCAATTTTTTAGTTTTTCATTAGTCATATACTAGCCTTGTTGTTTCTTATTTAATGCTTTAATTTTTTTCTCTGCCATTTTTAGTGCTTCTAGGGCTAATTCTTCATTTTCTAGTTCATTCACCAACTTATCTCTAAGCCATATTTTCATCAATATATTATTATCTAGTTCTAAAATATCTGCTAATTTTTCAACTTGATTTCTAGTAGGGTTTCTGTCTCCTTTTTCAAATTTGCTTATCATTGCTGTATCAACTTCAATTAAAGCAGCAACTTCTCTCATAAGCATTGATTTTTTTTCTCTAGCATTTTTTAAAATATCTTTCAACTCCATTTTAGAATTTAATTTTCTTGTCAAATTTTGTCAAATTTATAAAACAAAATTTATTAAGAAAAATATTTTTGAAAAAATTTCAGACAACTCTAAATCATGCATTTATGAGCTTCCTTCAATTATACCCCCACCTTTATATAGAAATCCCAAACTCCCCACCCAACTGAAGAAAAAACTTTTTATTTTCAGGCAGATAAAAATGAAGAGTTAGGTTTGATATGGTTTATCTTCTAGCCTTATAGGAATGATAACTAAACAAAGGGTACAGAATGTTATGAAAGTTCTGCTACTTCTTGGCATAGGTTTTAACTCATAGACTTTCAAAGGAAACTTTAGGAAACTTCTAGTGTTTTAGTTCTATTGCACTAATAAGTTTAGTAATTTATTAACCCCACACTCCCACGAAATACCCCCACTTATTACTGCACGCAGACACCTGTGTGTTGGGCTTTGTAGATAGTTCATAGCCTTATTTCTCTAGGTGATAGTTGTAGAAATAGGCTGTAAGTATGTGTAAATCTCAAATAATAAAAGTTTAACTCAAAAAATCAAAAACAATGGTACGAATAATCAGTTACAAAAAAAGAATGGCAGAAGATGGAAGAGAATTTTTTGCCCTAGAAATTTCAGGAGGTATTGAAATGGTACAATCTCAAAGTACAGGCAGTTTCTATGCTACAGCCAAGAAAGCCTACATTACCTCCACTTTTGATGAAGAAACCTGCAAAGCCTTAATAGGTAGTGAAATTGCAGGTAGTGTAAAGAAGGTAGAATGCCCACCATATGAATATACTGTAAAAGATACAGGAGAGGTTATTTTGCTTACTCACAGGTATATGTATGTTCCAGAAGCACCAACTAAGCCTGCTGTAGAAAAGAATTTTGAGGCAGATGTAAATACTTTCTCTAGAAATGGAAAGTATGATTTAGAAGAAGCATTTACCTAAAATTAACAATCCTTCCAGTTTTGTACTTACTCTTATATAGGGTAGAGACAAGACTGGAAGGATTTTATTTTTTCACTCTATTATGGTAGTAGTTTTTAATACTTTGAAATAATGAAAAATGTATATGTCTTATTTGAAACAGATTTGTATAAATCCAAGTTCAGCAGAGTATTTCTAGGGGTATTTAGTAGTTTTGAATTAGCCAATCTATATGCTAAGGAGAATAATTGCTACACTCACAAAACTGAAGTAGTCATTTTAGAGGTTGAGTTGGATAAATTTCAAGAAATGTAATGCGTGCGTGAAAGTGCCATTATACCACTTAAAATAGCCTAAATTCCATTAGAAATAAAAATTCAAGATATAGTATTATAGCCAAATTGTGAAGAAAATTATTTTTGGGAAGCTACTTTGAAACTTTATAGGATAATATTCTGTAGTTCTAGAAGGAACAAAGGATTTTACAGGGCTAACTACCTAATAGCGAAATGTTAATTTTCAATATCTATTAGTTCAATAACTTTCACTTCCAAAGCCTCAGCAATTCTATAGAGTGTATAGATAGTAGGATTGGTTCTGCCAGATTCTATTCTAGAAATATTAGTGGGGTCTATTTCTCCTTGCATTTTGCCAACAAGTTCTACCTGAGATAAACCCTTAGATTCTCTCACTTCTTTAATTCTTTTACCTACTTTTTTAAGAATTTCAGATTTTTCCAACTTGACTTATTTGACAAGTCAAAGTTGCTCCTTATATTTGTTTAATTAAATGCCATATATGGCAAGTTTATTTTGATATGGAAAATGATTTTATTTTTTCAAGTAGAGAGTTTAAAGCCTATTATATTACAGATGAACATAAAGAAAAGTTAAAAAGTATTTATTACAATACAGCCAACAGACTTGATAATAAATTAGGTAGAGAAGCAAACTTTGGAGACTTTATTAAATCTCAAATTGAACAGTTTGGATATGATAAAGTAGATGAAATGTTTGAAGGATTAAAATATGCTTGGAGTAATATAGGTAGAGATACTTCTGATTTTAAGATAGTTTATTATAAGTACTTTCACAAATCTATATCACCTGAAAATGAAATTTCAAATAATGATGATAAGTATTCTCAAATTGAAGAAGATAAGGAAATTAAAAATAATAGCATTCCAAAAGATGAGGAAAATGATAGTGATACAAAGGGATGCTTAATATTTGCTTTTATACCATTTGGGTTAGTTGCAATTAAACTGATTTTTGCACTGATTATGGGAGAGAATATTTACGAAATGGAAACAGATGGTGAAAAGGATATTGACTATTTAAGATTCACTTTTGGTTTGTTTCTAGTTGCTTTTGCAATTTACTCATACAATAGATGGTATAGGAAAAAATGAAATACCAATCCTACATAGAAGAACTTCAAAACCTTTCAAATCCACTAGAACTCAATCATATTATTTGGTGGCTGATGAATTATGAAGATGAATTTTATAAAACCTTACCCATAACTAACTGCAAAAAATGGTATAAATATTTTTACAAAGATGAAAAGCCATTGCCTTGCTGTTGCTCTGTAAAAGAACAAGATTGTGTATTTCTAGAACTCTATTATGATTTAGAGAGAATGACACAAGAACAAACACCTAACCTCATTAGGTTAAACAAAAGAATTAATAGAAACCCTCAAATTTTTTAATGATGAAACATATTTATACAATATTCCTGCTTTTAGGATTTATGCAAATTAATGCACAGTATGTGTTTAATTCAACTCACTATAAAGTAAATGATGAGCCTTATAATACTTCAAATACAATTTACTTTGATTTTGGTAATAATAGTATTCATCATACAAATGGATTGAATATAAAAAATTATCCATTGAAATTATCTGATGTAAAAGACCAAGAGACACCTGCAATAATAATATTAGAAGCAGATGTAACACCTAATAATTACAATAGCCCAATTTTCCAAACATATGGCTTTAGAGGCTACCAAATATATATGACTAAAGATGGAATTGTAGGTGTTGTTGAAATTATAAAATCTTACTATTCTGATAAGGTTAGAATCATAAAATATTTAAAATAAATACAATAACATATAAAATGAAAATACTTGGTTACATATTTTTAATTTTTGGAATATTTATCTTCATAGGAAGATTACTGTATATAAGTAAAGGAGGAGAAAATGCAAACACATTTAATGTAATTCTTTCTTTAGCAATTATAGCATTAGGTTGGTTTTTAGTTTCTAAAAAGAAGCAATAACTAATGAAATATTATACTTCAAAGCCACTCGAAATGAGTGGTTTTTTTATACCCAAAGATTATGGAAAATTTCAAATTACCTTTTGAGATAGGGCAGTATTATGAAGTTTGGGAGTTTGATTTAGAAGTTATGGATGTAGAAAGAATAACCAATTATGACAGCTATATGTACTTAGGAGAAGTAAAGAAATTTCTTAATTATCATTCAGATAAAACTGAACTGATTTTTTATTGGGATAGACTAGAAGCTGTAATCTTAACTTTCTTTCATATAGAAATGAAAACCATTGAGGAGATTAAGAATATTCTAAAGTACAAGTATCACTATCTCATCAATGAACTACATGCCAATTATGTGGTATGTGAGTATCATGCAGTAAAACTACAAGTATTTCTAATTTTAAAGAAGCCTAACACACTTCTCATAATCTATGGCAACTCAACTTCTTTAGAAGAAATAAAATCTAATGTTCTAGAAGAAATTTCAGACTAAAAGGCATACTTTTAGGCATACCCTAATTCAGAAAAAACTGTAAAATATTAAATATCAACAGGTAAAGAGATAAGGTTCGAATCCCTCAGGACCCACAAAAATCTCTCAAGAAATTGGGAGATTTTTTTTGTTTAATTTTGTATATGTTTTTGGTATACATTTTATTTTCTCAAACTTTAGGCAAGTTTTATATCGGAATGACTTCGGATATAGAAAAACGAATGCAAAAGCATTTGGAAAATCACGACGGTTTTACTAGCAAAGCCAAGGATTGGAAAATAGTTTTTACCCAAGAATTTGATGATAAATCTTCCGCTTTGAAAAGAGAAGCTCAAATAAAAAATTGGAAAAGCAAGAAAATGATTTTAAATTTAATCAGTTCTTAGCTCAGTTGGTTCAGAACATCCCGATTAAACATCGGGAGGGTCGGGGGTTCGAAATCGAAGATTCGACGAAGTCAATCCCTCAGGACCCACAAAAATCTCTCAAGAAATTGGGAGATTTTTTATTGTTTCTAAAACTTTCATCATCCAAATCAGCAACAAAAGGGATCAGTAACAAAACCTGGGGAGAATTATAAAAACTCTATTTTTGCATTATGTCTAATGATCACGAATTATTGAAGTTTTTACTTCCTGAATATCCGGTTTCTTATTTCGAAATTATAAAATTTGAAAAAATAAAGTGCCTCGCCTTTACTTTGATGAGATCAAAGCAAATTTAAAAAATCCTCACCTCTCCTACTCCATTTCAAAGATGCATTCTATACCGGTAAATTGTTGACAAAAAGAGTTTGCGAGAAAAAATAAAAAAAAGACTGAAAATCAAATGATTAACAGTCTTTTAAGTACCCCAGACGGGACTTGAACCCGTACGTCCTTGCGGACACAGGATTTTAAGTCCTGCGTGTCTACCAATTCCACCACCAGGGCGAGTAGAAATAGAGCGAAAAACGGGATTCGAACCCGCGACCCCAACCTTGGCAAGGTTGTGCTCTACCAGCTGAGCTATTTTCGCAAAAAAGATTTCTAAATAAATTAGAAATCTCTCATTGTGCGGATGAAGGGACTCGAACCCCCACGCCTCACGGCACCAGATCCTAAGTCTGGCGTGGCTACCAATTACACCACATCCGCTAGTATTTAAAGATCTTTTGTTCTGTTTTTGTGAGTGCAAATATAGGGCAATATTTGATAACTGCAAACTTTTTTCAAAAAAAAATATTTTTTTTCATTATTCCCTTTTTGTCTTCGCTTTTAAAATTCTATTTACTACTTTTACACTCTCAATTATTAAGAATATGGAACTACAAGGAACGGTAAAGAAATTAACTGAAATTCAAACATTTGCAAGCGGATTTCAAAAGAGAGAATTGATCTTGCTTACACAAGAGCAATACCCACAACCGATTAGTATTGAATTTTTACAAGATAAAATTAATCTTCTTGATAATGTTGTTGAAGGTGAAAATGTAAAAATCGGAATCAATATTAGAGGTAGAGAATGGACTTCGCCACAAGGAGAAGTTAAATATTTCAACAGCATCACAGGATGGAGATTGGAAAAAGTATTTGACAATGCCGCTGCTCAACCAACCCAGGCTGCGCCTAATACTGCACAAGCTGCAAGTCCAGCAAGTCAGGGGAATCCTTTTACAGAGGATGAAGATGATGATTTGCCTTTCTAATTAAGAACATCAATCAAAATACAGTCCTACTTCTTTGTGAGTAGGATTTTTTAATTATGGTAGAATTGGATCTCAACGAAATTAGCTTTCCGGACCCGGAATTTTATCACCCGCCCAGTGGAATTATCGCTTGTGGAGGGGATCTTTCTGTGGAAAGGCTACTTTTGGCCTATGAAAATGGTATCTTTCCATGGTACAATCCCGGTGAAGAGATCCTTTGGTGGTCTCCAGATCCTCGATTTGTGCTTTTTCCTGATGACTTGAAAATTTCAAAATCCATGAAGAAAATTCTTAAAAATCAAGAATTTTCTTTTACAAACAATCGATGTTTCAGACAAGTTATGGAAGCCTGTATGTCCATCAACAGAAGAGATCAAGACGGGACATGGATTTCCACAGAATTGATCGACAGTTTTGAGAAACTTCACCAATTGGGTTGGGCAGAAAGTATTGAAGTTTGGAAAAACAACGAATTGGTTGGTGGATTTTATGGTGTTGTTATGGGAAATGTCTTTTGTGGGGAAAGCATGTTTGCAAAGGTTAGCAATGCTTCTAAGGCCGGTTTTATACAATTTGTTCAGGAAAACAGAAATCGTTTCAGCTTGATCGATTGTCAGACTCATACCGACCATTTGGAAAGTCTTGGCGCACGAATGATTTCTAAATCACAGTATCTAAAACTTCTTAAAGAACAAAATATGGTGGATTCAAGTTATAAATGCAACATCACAGTTTTCATTCAATTTTTGAGCGAAAATTTCATTGGGCGTTTTAAAACCAAATCTTTTTCGTGGTCTGTTGTTTAAAATATTTATTACCCTTTCAAT
>NZ_REFA01000014.1 GCF_003852705.1 Amniculibacterium aquaticum | reverse complement strand
TGAACGCTTGGATAGATAGCTTTAAAGCGCTATTAATACGATATGAAACTAAAGAAAAACATTGGAGGGATTTTCATCTGCTCGCATTCTGTTGTATTTTGATTAGGAAACATTAAACAAGTTCTATTAAAAGAAGCTTCAATTTTTTGATACTCTTCATATTTATAATTTTCGTAAGAATTAAAAGCGTTCTTATAATTCTTATCCCAAACTTTTTTCAGGACTGCATAAGCCGGATTCTCCTTTTTATTCGTGTAATTTATTTTTTTAGATTGTATAACAACCCCTTCAATATCTTTGGTATTAACAACTTGCCCATTTATTCCTAAAGAAATCACAGTCAAAATCCCCAAAATAGATCTTTTCATCATTATTCATTTTACTTATACTAAATAACCACCGCAACTTTAGAGACAAAATGTATACCAGCTCTGCTAGAAAACAAATGATTGTTTAAAATATCTGAATTTAATTTTTCCAATAGCTTTCAAAGTATATGTAAACGAAATTTTCGTAAGAATAGTATTTAGAGTCTGTTAAAAATTTCACCAAAATAATAATTCGGCTATTTCTGCTCTTTCTAATCTGCCTTTTTTGCATTCTATTTAGCGTATTTTGCATTTTAAATTTTTGTTTTAGCGGGCTAAAACAAAAATTTAAAACCCATAATCCATCTAAATATCGATACAAAAAATCTAGATCTAAAATTTAAACGGGCTCTTATTTTTTAAATAAAATTTCAGCAATTTTATTTCACCATGAGGTACAATCCAATTTTTGTACGGAATTCAACCCTGAAAACAATACGAAATCGTACGGGATAAAGTTCATAAAATACTATTTTATTTTCACAATTCTAATCTGTATCTTTGCCCACTCTAATTCAAACACTATTTTTAATTATGAAATGTGGAATCGTAGGACTTCCGAATGTCGGAAAATCAACACTTTTTAACTGTCTGAGCAATGCAAAAGCCCAGTCTGCCAACTATCCTTTCTGTACCATAGAACCTAACCTTGGGACTGTTTCTGTACCCGATCCAAGATTGTTTGAATTGGAAAAATTGGTCAATCCGGAAAGAGTTTTACCGGCTGTGGTAGAGATTGTAGATATTGCCGGCTTGGTAAAAGGTGCTTCCAGAGGAGAAGGTTTAGGAAATCAATTCCTTGCCAATATCCGCGAGTGCGAAGCCATCATCCATGTTTTGAGATGTTTTGATAACGGCAACATCGTCCATGTGGAAGGTTCTGTAGATCCGATGAGAGATAAAGAAATTATCGACATCGAGCTTCAATTAAAAGACCTTGAAACCATTGGTAAAGCTGCTGAAAAAGCTAAAAAATTCATCAAATCGGGCAAGAAAGAAGACATCCTTACTTTTGAAACGCTTCAAAATCTTCAAAAATTTGTAGAAGACGGTAGAAATGCGAGAGAATTCCCAACCGATGATTTTACACAATCCATCATCAATGATGTTCAACTTTTGACCAACAAACCGGTACTTTATGTTTGTAATGTTGATGAAAATTCCATCAAAAACGGAAACGAATGGATTGCAAAAGTAGAGGAAATGGCAAAAAACGAAGGCGCCGAAGTGGTGGTTTTGGCCGCACAAATAGAAGCCGACATCAACGAGCTGGAAACTTTTGAAGAAAGACAAATGTTCTTGGAAGAATTGGGATTGGAAGAGCCAGGTGTAAACCGTTTGATCCGTAAAGCTTATGACCTGTTGAAACTTCAAACTTATTTTACCGCTGGGGTGAAAGAAGTAAGAGCTTGGACCATCGGTCAAGGCTGGACTGCTCCGCAAGCTGCCGGTGTTATCCATACCGATTTCGAAAAAGGATTTATCCGTGCAGAGGTTATCCGTTTCAACGATTTCGTTACTTACGGCTCTGAAGCCAAAGTAAAAGAAGCCGGAAAACTATCCGTAGAAGGTAAAGAATATGTGGTACAAGATGGAGATGTGATGCATTTCCGTTTCAATGTATAATTCATATTTCCAAATTCATATCAGTAGCATCATTTTTTTGATGCTATTTTTTTTTCGACATTTTGTAACTTTATCCCTTCACAAGAGTACTAATTGAAAAAATTAAACAATGAATAACCACGAGATTGATTACAAAATATTTGGCGAAGAGTTGCAGTATGTAGAAATTGAACTGGACCCGCAGGAAACCGTGATTGCAGAGCCCGGAAGTTTCATGATGATGACCGAAGGGATTGATATGCAAACCATGTTTGGCGATGGCAGTAACCAAGGCGGATTGATGGGAAAACTCTTCACGGCAGGAAAACGATTGTTGACCGGAGAAAGCCTTTTTATGACCAGCTATACCAACAATTCACAGCAGAAAAGACAGATTTCATTTGCTGCTCCTTTTACCGGGAAAATTATTCCGTTGGACTTGAGCCAGTATCAAGGTAAGATCATTTGTCAAAAAGATTCCTTCCTTTGTGCCGCAAAAGGCGTATCTATCGGTATAGAGTTTCAAAGAAAATTAGGAACCGGACTTTTTGGTGGCGAAGGTTTCATCATGCAAAAACTAGAAGGCCACGGCATGTGTTTCGTGCACAGTGGAGGTTATGTTGCCGAAAAAACCTTACAAGCAGGAGAAATTTTAAAAATTGATACCGGTTGTATCGTTGCTTTTACCAGCGGGGTAGATTATGACATCCAATTTATTGGAGGCATAAAAAACACCATTTTCGGAGGCGAAGGTTTATTTTACGCAGTACTAAAAGGTCCGGGAAAGGTTTGGATACAATCCTTACCCATCAGCAGATTGGCCGGAAGAATCTTACAATACGGCACCACCACCAAAAGAGAAGAAGGCAGTTTGCTGGGGGGCATCGGGAATCTTTTGGACGGAAATTAATCTAAATTTAAAGTTGAACAAAACCAAAACAGAACATTTTATCGGTTCTGTTTTTTTTTATTTAAACAATTTAAGGTCGTATTTGTAATACCCGTTAAATTCCTATTAAATAAATTTTAATTTTCTTTATATTTTACTATTTTTGTGTACTATGTACTTTTTAATTTTTCTAAAAGAAAGTTTCTAATTTTATGAGTGAAATTCAACAGGTTAATTATACCGATGAAAACATCCGTACCCTCGATTGGCAAGAACACATCCGTCTAAGACCCGGGATGTATATTGGAAAATTGGGAGACGGCTCTTCTGCAGACGATGGAATCTATATTCTGTTAAAAGAAATATTAGACAATTCCATTGATGAATTCCGAATGAAAGCCGGTAAAAGAATAGAAATAAAACTGGACGATAGAAAGATTATAATTCGAGATTTTGGTAGAGGCATCCCATTGGGTAAGATGATTGATGCCGTTTCTAAAATGAATACCGGAGGTAAGTACGACAGCAAAGCCTTTAAAAAATCTGTAGGTCTGAATGGTGTTGGTACAAAAGCGGTGAACGCGCTTTCGGATTATTTCCGTGTAAAATCCGTTAGAGACGGTCGAATGAAAATGGCGGAATTTTCCAGAGGAAACATTACACAAGACCATCCTGAAACCGAATCTGGAGATAGAAACGGAACCGAAATCTCCTTTGTCCCAGATGCTGAAATCTTTTTGCACTTCAAGTATAGAAAAGAGTACATAGAAAGGATGCTTCGTAACTATGCCTACCTAAATCCAGGTTTGAAAATCATCTTCAATGGAGAGACCTACTACTCCGAAAACGGGTTGAAAGACCTCTTGGAAGAAGAGTTGGAAAGCGACATCCTCTACCCTATTGTACACCTAAAAGACGAAGATATTGAAGTGGCCATTACCCACTCCGACAAGTCACAGACCGAAACTTATTTCTCATTTGTGAACGGACAAAATACAACACAGGGTGGGACACATCTTAATGCCTTCCGGGAGGCTTATGTAAAGACAGTTAGAGAGTTTTTCAATAAAAGTTTTGATGCATCAGACATCAGGAAATCCATCATTGCAGCCATATCCATCAATGTAGAAGAGCCCGTTTTTGAATCCCAAACCAAAACCAAACTGGGATCCAACGACATGGGACCTAAAGGACCTACAGTGAGGACTTTTATCATCGATTTTCTAAAAAATAAATTGGACAACTTCCTGCATAAAAATCCGGAAATTGCAGAAGCCATTCAAAGGAAAATTTTAATTTCAGAAAGAGAAAGAAAGGAACTTTCGGGAATCCAAAAATTAGCCCGAGAAAGAGCAAAAAAAGTCTCTCTTCACAATAAAAAACTGAGAGATTGCCGCCAGCATTATAACGATCAAAAGGCAGTGAGAAAGGCCGAAACACAAATCTTCATCACCGAGGGTGACTCCGCATCCGGTTCCATCACCAAATCCAGAGATGTAGAGACCCAAGCTGTTTTCTCGTTAAAAGGAAAGCCCCTCAATTGCTATGGACTCACCAAAAAAGTGGTGTATGAAAATGAGGAATTCAACCTTTTACAAGCAGCCCTCAACATAGAAGAATCTATGGAAGACCTAAGATACAACCAAGTGATTATCGCTACCGATGCCGATGTGGATGGTATGCATATACGATTGTTGATGATTACCTTCTTCCTACAATTCTTCCCGGATGTGATCAAAAATGGACATCTTTTCATCTTACAAACCCCGTTATTCAGGGTAAGAAACAAAAAAGAAACCCGATATTGTTACAACGAAACGGAAAGAATAAATGCCTTAAACGAATTAGGAAAAAATCCTGAAATCACACGATTCAAAGGACTTGGTGAGATTTCTCCGGACGAGTTTAAACATTTCATAGGTAAGGATATCCGTCTAGAACCTGTTGTCCTTGGAAAAGACCAAACCATCGATCAATTGTTAGAGTTTTATATGGGAAAAAATACCCCAGATCGACAAACTTTTATCTTGGAAAACCTCGTGGTCGAAGACAATAATATTACAGAAAAATAGAATAGAATAGAATAGAAATTATACTTAAAGCTAAAAAACCAGATTTATAAGATTAAAAAAGCTAAGTAATGAGACTGACCAACAGACACAGAATCCCATTGTATCATTTTTTCAATACAATAATACTATTAATCGTTATTGCATGCGTTGTTATGTTTATTTCAGAAAAATACGCATTCAACATCTTGGGATCCGAAGAATATCTACTAATTCTAATACCAATAATATTGTTGGCACTAACCTATCTTAGAGGAAAGCAGATTTTCGAGTACGATAGCGAAGGAGAAACCTTTACTTTTAAAAATAGAACTATCTATAATTTATTTGGTAAAACCACAGTTGATGAATTTCCAAAGTATAAATTAATAAGCTATAACATAGCCAATTACATTTTTTTTAAAAAATTATACATTTACATCAACAGTAAAAAAAACAATCAATTGATACTCAAATACGACATTTCATATTTGAGTAAAAAAGAAATAAGTGACTTGAAATTTTCTTTATCAAAAATCATTAAAATCAATAAAGAGAATAAAAAAACAGACGATAACGAAGCATGACAGAAGATTTTTCCACTGAAGGAGACAGCCTGAAAAAAGTCTCCGGCCTCTATAAAGATTGGTTTCTGGATTACGCCTCCTATGTAATCTTGGACAGAGCCATCCCATCCGTTTTTGACGGTCTGAAACCGGTACAAAGAAGAATCATGCACTCCATGCGTGAGCTGGAAGACGGCCGATACAACAAAGTGGCCAATATTGTAGGAAACACCATGAAGTACCATCCGCATGGAGACGCCTCCATCACCGATGCCATGGTGCAAATAGGTCAGAAAGAGCTTTTGATAGACACCCAAGGAAACTGGGGAAACATCTTCACAGGAGACTCTGCAGCGGCAGCAAGATATATTGAAGCCCGACTTACTCCGTTTGCTTTGGAGGTCGTTTTCAATCCCAAAACAACCGAGTGGACTAAATCCTATGACGGTAGAAATAACGAACCTATCGATCTGCCTGTAAAATTTCCATTATTGCTCGCACAAGGTGTAGAAGGCATCGGTGTCGGATTATCCACCAAGATTCTTCCGCACAATTTCAACGAGCTTATCCAAGCATCGGTTGCTTATCTAAAAGGTAAAAAATTCGAAATTTATCCGGATTTTCTTACTGCAGGTTACATCGATGTTTCCGAATATAACGATGGCCAAAGGGGTGGAAAAATAAGAGCCCGAGCCAAAATATCCCAATTGGACAAGCACAGTTTGGTCGTTACCGAACTTCCTTTTTCTAAAACTACGGGCGACTTGATCGATTCGATTTTAAAGGCCAACGACAAAGGAAAAATCAAGATTAAAAAAATTGAAGACAATACCTCGGACAAAGTGGAGATCCTCATTCATCTGCACAACGATGTATCGCCTGACAAAACCATAGATGCCCTCTATGCTTTTACAGATTGCCAAGTAACCATTTCGCCCAATGCCTGCGTCATTGTCGGGGACAAACCGATGTTTCTGAATGTGTCGGAAATTTTAAGAATGAACACCGACCATACGGTTTCTTTACTGAAAAAGGAATTGGAAATAGAACTTCATGAATTGCAAGAAAACTGGCACTTCTCTTCTTTGGAAAGAATATTCATAGAAAACAGAATCTACCACGATATTGAGGAGGTAAAAACTTGGGAAGAAGTCATAAAAACCATTGACAAAGGTCTAAAACCGCATACCAAACATCTGCTAAGAGCTGTTACCGAAGAGGACATTCTCAAACTAACGGAAATCCGAATCAAAAGAATTTCGAGATTCGATTTGGACAAATTCAAAGCCAACATCCTGGCACTTGAAGGAAAAATTGAAGAGGTAAAACATCATTTGGAACACCTGATTCCGTATGCCATTGACTACTACCTCAACATTCAGAAAAAATACGGTAAAGATCGAGAAAGAAGAACAGAACTTAGAATTTTCGATACCATTGATGCGACTAAAGTTGCTGTAGCTAATGAAAAATTCTATGTCAACCGCGAAGAAGGCTTCATAGGAACTTCCCTGAAAAAGGACGAATTTTTATTTGACTGTTCGGATATTGACGACATCATTACCTTCCAAAAAAACGGAACAATGAAAGTCGTAAAAGTTGAGGCCAAAACCTTTATCGGAAAAAATATTGAACATGTGGGCATCTTCAAAAAAGGAGACAAACGAACCGTTTACAACATGATCTACCGAGAAGGTCGAGACGGTGCCTACTACATGAAACGCTTTTTTGTAAACGGAGTTACCCGAAATACCGATTACAAACTGGCTTCTGACCAAAAAGGCTCGGAGATGCTCTATTTTTCTGCCAACCCAAATGGCGAAGCCGAAACGGTAACCATCCTTCTGAAACCCAATGCCAGAATAAGAAAAAACAAAATGGAAATCGATTTTTCCGAATTGGCAATCAAAGGAAGAGATTCCAAAGGGAATTTGGTGACCAAATATGCAATCAAAAAAATCGACCTCAAAGAAGAAGGTGTCTCTACCCTTGCGCCTAGAAAAATTTGGTTTGACGATACCGTTCGTAGGCTAAATGCAGATCACAGAGGACAACTACTGGGCAACTTCAAAGGAGACGACAAAATTTTATTGATCACTCCAAAAGGCGAAGCCAAACTGATCTCTTTCGACCTCAGCAACCGTTTTGATGACGAATACCTCATCCTGGAAAAATGGAATCCCGAGCAAGCCGTTTCTTGCATTTATTTTGATGGTGAAAAAGGAATTTATTTCATCAAAAGATTTGTGTTGGAAAACACCACCAACATCCAAAGCTTTATGCCATCAGAACATCCTAAATCTTTCATCGAGTTTATAGGGACCAGCGACGGTTGTGTAGCAGAGATTGTATATGCCAAAGACAAAAATGGCAAAACCAAAGAAACTGAAGAGATTGATATCGATGAATTTATTGCCATAAAAGGGATCAAAGCAATGGGAAATCAGTTCATCAAAGACCGAGTAAAAACCATTAACATCACCATTCCAGAGCCTGTTGAAGAAGAAGAAACCGAACCTACATTCGATATGAATATTGAAAATGAAGACGGAACCATAGGGAATCTTTTTGAAGAAAACCAACAAGACACAAATGAATAACAAAAAAATAAACCCATGAATTTTATATTAATTGCCATCATTGTCCTGAACATCGTCATCAGCATGAAAGGCTTTCAAGATATGCGCTTTTTTGAAAAATACAAATTCAATGTCGCTGCGGTACAAAGAGGAGAATACATCCGTCTGATCTCTGCAGGATTCCTGCACGGAAGTTGGTCGCATTTGCTGTTCAACATGCTCACATTGTATTTTTTTGCACCAATAGCCATACAAGCCTTTGGCGAAATAGGATTTTTGATCATCTATCTGGGTTCCATTATTTTAGGGAATTACTTCTGTCAGTATCTTTACAAAAAACAGAGTTGGTATTCGGCAATCGGAGCCAGTGGTGGAGTTTCCGGAGTCTTATTTGCCGCAATTGCCATTCTCCCCGAAATCGGAATTTATTTATTTTTCATCCCCATTCCCATTCCTGGATATATTTTCGGTGCAGTCTATTTTGGATATTCGGTTTACATGATGCTCAATCCCAATCCTCAAGACCAAGTAGGACATGCTGCCCATTTGGGAGGTGCTTTTTTCGGATTGGCCTATGCCGTAGCCAACCAACCCGAAGTAGCCATGAGCCACAGTTGGCAACTTACCATTATGGCATTGCCACTGATCTATCTGGGTTATGAAATCATTGTGAAGAAAAGAATAGGATAAACCCTCCTTCAAATTAAAATTAAAAACCGTTTCACTTTCCGAAGCGGTTTATTTTTTTGTCCCAAATTCTACTCTAAAAATGAATAATCAGGAGCTATTTCCCGCTTTCCGCTGTATCTTTTGTTCCGCAAGGCTCCACAAAAGGATGCCGCTGCAATCGGGGCTAGGGCAAGTTCCCAAAACAAAATCCACTCCCTAATTTTTTAGGAAGCGGATTTTTTTAGAATCTGTTTAAATTTTATAAAATGACTAATTTTTACTTTTTAATGATTTTCACATCTTTCACTCTGTCTTTTGTAAATACTCTTAGCAAATAACCAGCAGCCGGATACGATTGGAAATCAATCTCCGTTTTTTTACTCTCCACAGTTTTAGACACCACTTTTTGTCCACTCAAACTATAGATTTCTATTTTTGTAATCTCTTCTGGCGAAACTACATTAAGGTAATCAACAACAGGCACAGGATAAACGGTGATATCCAAAACTTTAGTATCCCGAACATCATTAGCACCCAGACAACCTGTAGATTGGGCAAAGGTGACCGCAACTCTGCTACTTTCACAACCGTTCACAGTTTGTGTCGCATAGTAAGTTGTGCCATTGGTAAGCAATGTACTTCCAGGTACAACATTACCATTGGTTGCTTGATCGTACCAGGTGATCGTATTCCCCACAATTGGAGTATTGTTCAATACATCACCTATACAGAAATTAATAGAACTGCTAACTACAGGTGGAGAAGTCTGTTTAACTTCTGCAACAACAGAACTTCTTACAGAACTACAAGTTCCATTATCTGCTTCTGCATAATACACTGTGGTACTGCTCAATACTGGAGTAACAAAGTTATTTCCACTTCCTAATAAATTACCTCCCGTAGGTGCATCATACCATTTTATATTTCCAGATGAAGCGGTTGCACTTATCGTCATACTTCCAGAAACGCAAACACTCGCCGGAGTTGTAGAAGTAACGGTTGGCACATCATTGATGGTAGCAGTTACCGCAACTCTATTAGAAACACATCCGTTCAAGCCGGCCTCAACCCAATAAGTAACTGTAGCACTGGTATTCACAAGGAAGGAATTTCCCGTATGAATTAAATTACCACCAGTAGCGGCATCATACCAACTAAGAGTTCCCATATCGGATGAAGCTTGAAGGGTCAATTGTCCAGTTCCGCATCTGGAAGCTGGAGTAGTTGATGTTATGGTTGGTATCGGTTTTATCACAGCATCCACAGCAATTCTTGTAGAGGTACAACCTTGGGCTGAAGTAGTTTCTGCATAATAAATTGTAGTCGCAGTTAAACCAGGAGTAGTATAAGTAGTTCCTGTACCTAATTCTGTACCACCCGTTGCTGCATCATACCATTTTACCGTTCCGGTACTTGGGTTAGCAGTTAGGGTAATAACACCTGGACCACATCTTTCTACATTTGCAGCTGTAAGGGTTGGTACGGTATTAACGGTGGCTACAACAGGCGTTCTTGTAGAAGCAGTACATCCATTAAATGCTTCAGCATAATAAGTAGTTGTAGTAGATATGCTTGGCGTTGTAAAAGAGTTGCCGGTGAAAAGCAATGTACCGCCAGTTGCTGCATCGTACCATTTTACAGTTCCCGAATTAGGTGTTGCACTTAGGGTAACCGATCCTGCCCCACATCTAGAATTAGGACTTGTTCCAGAGATAGATGCAGTTGCATTTACTTTAATGTAGGCCGTTTTCGTTACGGTATTTTCGCCATCTTGATTAATTGCTTTTAGGCTAACCGCATAGGTGCCTGCAGTTGTATATTTAACCACAGGATTCTGGCTATTCAATGTTGATGGTGCAACAACAGTCCCACCTGTAAATGTCCATTCCCAAGCTACAGCATTGGTAGATGCATCTGTAAATTGCACCGTTTGGTTTACACAAATTTCTGTAGGTGCAGCTGTAAAGTTAGCAACTGGAGGTGTTGGTGTACAATACACTTTTGTATCCGCAACAGCCCCATCAGAATTACCTCCAAAATAGGTATAGAATTGTGGTGGATAAGCACAGACTACAAACGATTTTGTTTCTAAGCCACTTCCATCACCTATTCCACCGAGATAAGCATAAGCACCTGGAGCTAAACCACAAGAGTGGTAACTAACCCCATGCACTGTACTTCCATCTCCAACACCACCCAGATAGGCATAAGAGCCTGGTGGCGTGTCACAAATTGCATACATCTTGGTATCCACAGAATTCCCATCTGCACTCCCTCCCATATAGGTATAATAATGTCCAGGCGTAGAGCAAGTTACCTGACCCAAAATATTGAGAGAAGAACCGTCTGCAATACCTCCATTGTATTGGGAGTAAATAGGAATGTGAGTGACCAAAAAGACAATGAATGCAACTATATATTGATAAGTTGGTTTCATCTTTTTTAGATTTTTATGATTATTATTTTATACAATTTTATCTTTAACAAGATAAAATACATCTAAAAAAAATGTTATCTAACCCCTCTACCTCCGGCATTATAACTTCTTGCAGAAGAGTCGTTAAAGAGAAAAGATCTGTCTGAAGTTCTAACATAAACCGCCGCATTTAAATAATCACCGCCTCTCATAATCACCCCAGAGGCCGTTGAATTAGAAGGCCAGGTTGCTACATCTGCAAAACCGGTGGAGCTAATAGTACCATCTCCTAATTCACCAATAAAATTTTTCCCGGTTACATTAACAGCGATTGTTCTTTCTCCTAGATTACCTCCCATTTCCATTGCACCGTAAAAAGCAGCACCCGCAGAGAGTCTTCCGGAAGAACCTGTTGCAAACATTCCAACTCTTGTAGGTCCGTAATTAATAGCTGTGGTATTTGTTCCATAATTACACATTCCATTATTAACAGTAACTGATGAAATTTCATTACTCATTTTTGCATTGGTAATGCTACTACTCGTACTTTGTGTAATTTCAGTAGATCCCCAAATGTATTCTCCATCTACTCTTGGTAAAGTTCCTCTGCATACTTTTTCAAATTCCATTTCGGTCATTGGCCTTAGTGCTGCCCAATCCAAATATGAAGCAAGATCTGCCCAAGACATAGAGTTCATGGCGATATTTTGCCCGTCGTTGGAACCGTTAGGAGTTCCTGCAGTGCCATCGCAACCAAAAACGGCTGGAATTGCTCCGTTGTTGCCCGGAGTAACAATAGCTAAACCGTTTCTGTAGGAATAGGTAGGCCAAGTAACATAAGTACCTGCAGTAGATATTGGATCACCTGTGACTCTGTTTTTTTGTTGTGTAAAAGTAAGAGAGTTCAAGAAATCGGCATATTGTTCTTGGGTAATTTCATATTTCATACAATAAAAAGAATCGTATCCCATGGGAAAAGTAGGTTGCAAATCTGCAGAATATGAACCAAGTTGAGCAGTAGTAAGTCCATTACTTTGTGCATTGGCATCTACCGTAAGTGGTGTAAACCCGTATCCACCCACTGCATCTCCTAGATGAAAACTGGCTTGTGGTACATTGACCATTTCAATACCATAAACTTTGTAGTTGTAAGTACCTGCAGGAATATTAAGTTTTAACGAAACCGCAACATTGGAAATGTTTCCACCACCAACTGCACTCCGTCTTACAAAAACTCCTTTTCCATCGGATACAGGATCGACTTGTAAAGGAGTTCCGGCACTAAAATCGTTGGCTGTAGTGCTCAGATTGGCATGTGCCCAAAGTTTGGTATTGCAATCTTGGTATTTTACAAATACCCAAACAGCATCCCAATTGGCCGGTGCTGCACTGGCATACCAAGAATTTTCCCAACTGATATTAAAGCTGAGTGTGCTACCGGTCACTGCTGTTCCGGTAATCGATACATTGTTTGCTTTCATGGTATTTACACCTACCAAAAGCATTGCTGTAACAAATAATCTTGTTAAAAGTTGTTGTGTTCTCATGTTAATTGTGTTTAGTTGTTTATACAAATTTTTTGAATTAATTTATTTTGAATATTGATCAAAAAGAATTTTCATCAAATTTGAGAAAAGATCGTTTTATATGTCAATACGCAAAAAAGCGTATTATATACTTGTTAAAATGTGAAAAATAAAAAAGTCAACTTCAAAAAGAAATTGACTTCAAAAAGAATATAAAAAACTATATCCATTTGTTTTTATGAGCCAAATTGATAATTTGGCTTCTGGAATTGAGGTGGAGTTTTTTATAAATATTATTGACATGGGTTCGAACCGTATTGGGACTAATAAAGAGCTTCTCACCAATTTCTTTTGGATTATGACCTTTTACAATTTCTTTTAGTATTTCCATTTCTCTATCACTCAGTTGATAATCCGAGGTCTTTTCTATTTTTTTCTCAGGCGGGGTAGATTCCGAAAGCAGCTTCATTGCTCGTCTTGCGATGGCGGGACTCATGGGGATACCGTCGAACATCACGACATTGGTTATGGCCTCTACGATGTTTACAGCCTTGTCTTCTTTTAGCAAATAACCACTAGCACCGGCTTTTATGGCTTCAAATATTTTGTCGTTATCTTCAAAAATGGTGAGTACGATAAACTTCATTTCCGGATACCGAACTGAGGCTAAAGAAATGGTAGAAATCCCATCCAATTTAGGCATTTCTAGATCCATTAGAACCACTTGTGGATGTTGATTTTTTGGAAATTCATCCAGCTGCACAAAAAAATCTTCTCCATTATGAGCTTCGAAGGCCAAATGGATATCGCTATAAGGCAAAAGTTTGTCCTTTATGGTTTTCCTATTGACTGCATTATCGTCCACAATGGCTACCCTAATCATAACTATGAATTTTTAACAAATTTACAGATCCTCGACTGCATACACACTAAGCTATTTTACGCATTTTTCATTTTCCAAAATACAAATTTTCGTTCCTTTACTGTTGGATAATATCTCTATTGAAAACCCTATTTCCTGAGCCCTATCTTTCATGTTTTGCAGACCGTTTCCTGTTTTTACAAGCTCTGCATCAAAGCCTTTACCATTGTCTTCTACCGTGATTGAGATAATTTCGGAACTTTTTACCGTAACGACTACGGTATCGGCTTGTGCATGTTTTAAAATATTCTGAAAACTTTCTTGCAAAATTCTAAACAACTCAATGGCTTTCGAGGAATCCAACGGTTTATCGTTTTCTATTTCATCAACAAAATCAACTTTTATTGGACTTTCAGTGCCTATAATTTTATAAATATAATTTTTAAAATAATCGTATAGACTTTCGACACTGGTATCTTTTAAGGAAAGTACCCAAATGGTCTGTCGTAATAGACTGAGGATGTAAGTGGCATTTTCGCGAATTTCTTCCAACTTGCTGCTTTTACTTTTTATTTTTGAGGTTTGCAATTGATCTACTTTAGAAATAAGACTGGTGGTGTACGCGCCAATATTATCATGAAGATCCCTGCTGATGCGTCTTCTCTCCGATTCCAATTTACTTTCGAACATCATTTCTTGATGCATTTTTTGAAGCTTTCTGCTTTTAATATCATAAAAAAACCAACCCGTGATGGAGCCTAAAAAAAGGATCAAACCCAGAATGAACCAAAGATTCTGATAAAAATGTTCATTGACCTTCAAAACCAAAGATTGAGGCATGACATTCTCGTAACCATCGGCATTCATGGTTTTGAAATTTAAAATATATTCTCCCTGATCCAAATGATGAAATCTAAGGAAATTGGCTTCAATAAAAGGCCTCCATTCGCTTTGGTTTACCCGATAATAATAGGTGGTTTTGGAAAGCGGATTTTTATCAACCGATGCAAAAAACAATTCTGTAGTATAGTTATCGGCCTTTAGATTTAGGAAATTTTCTTTTTCTACATTTTCACCATTTAGCAATATTTTTTCCAGTTTCGGGGCTTCGGGATGTTCGTTCGGCTTAATGTCTTTAATTTTAATAACGGAAATGCTATTTTTCATAGCCAACAACAATTCTTGCCTTTCTGAAGAAAAGTAACAGTGCTTTATTGGATTTTTGCCATCCAATAAATTTATATTTTCCAGAGGCTGTAGTTGGTTCCCCACTTTTTTCATCATCATACGATCCGAAATCACCCAAAGTTGATCGTTGGAAGATTTGAAAATGCAAAGCACTTTGGTACCGACAAATCCTTGAGCCTCTTGAAAAGAACGATAAATTTTATCTTGAACTACAGCGGTCAGTCCTTTTTTGGAGCCTATCCACAGGGTATCTTTTTCACCAAATGCATATTGGATGTTGTTGCTGGGCAAACCGTTTTTTTTGTTGAAATGTCCAATAATCTTTCGGTTCTTATCCAAAATGGTAAAACCGGATTCTTGTGAAGTAAAGACCAAATTACCTCCTTCTATTTGAAATAAATTTTCGATATTATTAAAATACGGCGTTGACTGCTGTACGAATTTCCCGTTTTGTTCAGAATAAAATCCGCTCCCATAACAAGAAAATACAATGCTATTGTTTGCCTTAATTATTTTTGAAATCCCCGATGTCAAAGGAAGATGAGACAACTTTTTCAATTGATTGTTTTGAAAATGATATTTTGTAAATCCGGTAAAAGAACCCAAATAAAATTCATCACCAAACAAAGAAAATGTAAGAGCATCTTTGTTTAGAAAGACTTTCTTCACCACTTTTTTTTCATTCAGAATATACAAAAAACCATCGGAAAGTATAAAATACTGACCGTCTTGGTAGCCCACTGCTTTTGGATTTAATTTCTCAAACTCAAAAACCGATCTTTGGTTGTTTTTTTTAATGACGGTCAAGCCACTACCGAGCGTTGCAAAATAAAGATCTCCATTGGCCATTTGGTATGAAGAAGAAACCAAATTGCTCCCCAAACCCGTATTCTCGTTTAGGAAATCTACAATTTTTCCATTTTTATAACGAACAATTCCTTTTCCGTATTGGTACTGATACTGATAATTCCTGTCTGAAAATAGGGGTTGAGACTTTAGATAATCCGAATTTGCTAAAAAAAGTAAACCATTTTTAGTTTCTAAATAATAATTAATTTTATCGGGGTCGGATGAAGATGCTTTAGATTTAAGTTCAATAAGTTTTTCTGGATGATCTTTATGGATTGCACAAGCCATCGTTGAATTTAAAAAACTAACAATCTGATAATTAGAATATTGTAATGATTTTTTGATATTGAATATTGAATATTTATTTTTAAAAATCTTATATTCTGAAGTAATTTTTTCTTTGTGGATATCAAAATAATATTTCCCTTTTTCTGATATTTCCAATAACAATCCCTTTCCTCCAAGAGACTGAACAACATTTACATAATTTCCCGGTAATCCAGAATCGCTGTCGTAAACTGTATATTTATGATTGTCGTATTTTACCAAACCTTTATCCGTACCCAACCACATAACTCCTGTATCGTCTTGTGTAATGGAAAAAATATAATTGGACGGTAAGCCTTCCTTTTCCGTTATGGTTTCCAGATACGATGCATGTTGAGCACTGACCTTCCACTGAAGGAATATCAATAATAAAAACAGCAGTTTGTATATTCTATTTTTAAGCAAAACCAATTATATTTAGAACAAAAATCAACTTCTTTACAGATTAAAATTAATACTTATTTCCTAATAAAAATAAAAAAAATGGATTCAGATCAGATCTGAATCCATTTTTATCCGTACGAAATTCTATTTTATTTCGGAAGTTTGAACTAAAAAAGGAAAAAACATCAATTCATTTTCCTAATTTCTGCAGGCGACTCGTTACCCTGAGGATCAATGTATTTCAAGGCTACCGTATTGAGCTTATTGCCGTTCCACTTCACATCAACCAAGCGATTGGAGGTTTCTGGAATTAGGATTTCTTGTTTCCATTCGTTTCCGTATTTCAGAAACAAGACCCATTGTTTTACTATTTGCTGTTTTTTTGTCATCCAATTAATTTTTAATCGATCGCCGTCCGTCAACAAATAGATGCTCGGTTTTGTTTGGATTTCAGATTTCAACCAAGGAGAAGCGGGAACTATGGCTTTTTCACGGTACACCGACTTCAGGGCTTCTAACATGGCATTGCTTTTCGTAATTCCGGCAATACTCCAATGGATAACCCCCTTATCTTTTTCTTCAATTTTTCGGTCAATTAATATTTGGTTGATGATCTCTTTGGGTTTATCCAAAACATTCTTCAATCCTACCGTATTCAGACCGGGAAAAAGGTGTCTGTTTTTTTTATTTTCTTGTTGCCACCATTTTAATAAAGCTTCAAAATCTTGGAGGCCTCCAATTTTCCAGTACAATTGTGGTGCAAAATAATCGACCCAACCTTCATTCAGCCAAAGTTTGGCATCGGCAAAAAGTTCATCGTATTGCGAACTTCCCGTGATGCCTTCTGGGAAGCCGGGTTTCCAAATTCCGAACGGAGAAATTCCAAATTTCACATTGTTTTTATCGGTTTTTATTTCGGTATAAATTCGCTTTACAAAGCGATTGACCTGGTCTCTTCTCCAATCGGGTCTAGAAAGTTGTCCGCCCGATTTTTGATACGCCGACCACGATTTGTAATCCGGAAAATCGGCACCACCGTTGTATTCTTTGTAAGGATAGAAATAATCATCGAAGTGGATGCCATCGACATCATAATTTTTCAGAATTTCCTTCACCACATTCGATACATGGTTTTGAGTTTCGATATCGGCCGGGTCAAACCAATACATTCCATTTTTTAATCTCACCACTTGGTTGGGCATTTTCTTCACCATGGATTGCGCGGTTACCGGTCCTCCTGTAGAATGACTTGCACGGAAAGGATTCATCCAAACATGGAGTTCCAGTCCTCTTTTATGGGCTTCGGAAATCCAAAATTCTAAAGGGTCATAAAAAGGAAAAGGTACTTTGCCGGTTTCGCCTGTTAAGAAATAAGACCAAGGCTCTAAGCTACTTTTATACAAGGCATCTGCAGAAGGTCTGGCTTGCAAAATCACCACATTAAAGTTGGCATTTTGTACAAGATCCAACATTTTTATGGCTTCTTCTTTTTGTTGTGCAACCGACAGATTGTTTTTAGACGGCCAATTGATATTGGCTACCGTAGATATCCAAACACCTCTAAACTCTCTGTTTATTTCGGGCAAAGTCGCTTCAATTTCTGTTGAATTTACCGCTTGGGATCTCTCATTAATTGAAGAATCAAAAGAGGCTTTGCCTTGACCATTCCAAGTAGAAAAGACACACGACAAAAGTACAATATAAAGGTTTTTAGCTTTCATAATTCTGTTGTTTTGTATGGATATAAGACCATTCAACACAATAATAATATTTTTATTTAAAATTAACAAAAAAATTGCAAGTTTAGCCTTTATAATCATTTATAGATTCAAATAGTACCAAAGATAAACCGAATGATTGTGTTTTATTTTCAACATTCATAAAAAAGTTTCAATTTTATTGTTATTTTTGACTGATTATACAAAAACCATGAGAAAATTTGCTGCTTTATTGATCTTTATTTTTATTCCTTCTCTTTTTTTCGCTCAAAACACCATTTCGGTCAGTCGCTTGGATAACAAGCCCATAAAAGGTGCTTCCATCTATTGTGTGGATAAATTTTTAGGAAAAACCGATGACAAGGGCGAATTAAAGTTCAGTACCAAATGCAAAAAAATTCAAATAAAAGCACTTGGATTTTATGATGAAGAAAGCTTTGTCGAAAAAAACATGAAAGTACAACTTACCGTGGATGATCCCAAACAAAAGGCGATAGAAACGGTTACCATTGCCGACAAAAACGATCCTCGTGCCATTGCTTTGCTAAAAAAAGTAAACAATCACTACGATGAAAATTCACCCAAGTCTTTGGACTCTTATTCCTTCAAAGCGTATGAAAAAATCTCGATGGATTTTGATCAGGACAGTATTGCAAGCTTCAAACAGTTTACCAACAACCGATTGGACTCTCTAAAATCCTTGAAACCCAACATCAACCAAAATAAAAATAAGAAAAAAGACTCGTTGGAGGGCATTCAGTTCATGCATTTGTTACAAGACAGCAAACTTTTTATTTGGGAAAGAGCCATGGAATTTCTTTGGTCTAAGAAAAAAGGGGAAAAAACTTTGGTATTGGACAATCGCGTTTCCGGCCTTAACCAACCTTTGTACGAGATGATGACGCTGCGAAGCAACCGAAACAGAGTCCCAAGAGAGATCAAAGAAGAAAACAGAAAATTGTACCGTTTTTTCCTTACCGATTCGCTGGATATTGATGGAAGAAAGACTTATGTAATCAAATTCAGGCCGGCAAGTTACAAAGATAAAAACAGCAGACGAAAATTTACAGGCTTCCTGTACATTGATGCTGCAACCTACGGCATCAAAAAAATTGAACACAACTCCAAAATCAAAAACGAAGGGTACATTTCCAGTACTTGGACTTTGCACAACGGAAAATGGTTTTTGCAATCGGAGAATTTAAAGATTCGACTGGGAAATACCGTTTTCAATGACTCAAATAAGAAAGCCGAAGAAAAAACTGAAAACTCACCCAAGCGAAAGCCCAAATCATTTGGAAATTATGCCTACATGAAGTCCGATTATTTCGACTTTACCACCCCTTTAACCAATAGAGAAAAGGATTTTGAAGGCTACAGTTTGGAGGTAAGAAATGCCAACGGTAAATTGTTGGACCAATACAGAACCGATAGTCTAAGCCAAAGAGAACTGACCACTTATGAAAAAATTGACAGCGTTGGAAAAAAGTACAAAATCGATCAGAAAATAGGCTTACTTTCTGGTTTTGTCAAAGGAAAATTACGATTGGGCATGTTTGATTTTGACCTTCCAAAAATATTAAAATTCAATCTGCATGAAGGATTTAGAACCACTTTGGCTGTAAAACTAAACGAAAAATTCCATCCTTACATTTCACCCGATGCCTATGTCGGCTATGGTTTCCGAGATTCTCAATGGAAATACGGAATGGGTGTTGATGTGAAAACTTCACTGAAAAGAAATGCTTTTTTCCGTGCCGAATATTTTGATGATGTCATTGCAGCAGGGAGGTTTAACGAAAATCTTTGGAACATGAAAATGGGCCTTATGAACTCTGAAGTAGATCTGAACAACAATCGTTTTTTCCGATACAAAGGCTTCAAAATGGCTTATGAACACGACATTACCAACGGAATTACTTTAAATGTTTCTTCAAAAAAACAAAATGAAGAGGCTTTATTTGCCTATAACTTCAATAATTTGGGACAGAATTTTCAGAATTTTTCCACCATGGTCACTTTAAAATATGCTCCAAAATCCAAAAACATCATGACCCCATCAGGAAAATTCACCTTTGAGGAAAATTATCCCGATTTCTACCTGAATTATGAGCAAGGTCTAAACTTATTTGGTGGTGAACTGAACTACAGCCGTTGGGATGCCTTATTGGTGCACCAATTCAAAACCAAAATCGGCACATCGGGCATTCGTTTATACGGCGGTTTCACAACGGGAAATGCTCCTATTTGGCACAAATTTATGATGAACGGATTGGGAAATGGAAACAACCAACTGAACTACAACTTGACATCTTATCTTGGTTTTGCCACCATGGAAGGCGGAAAATATTTTAATGACAAATTTGTGGGCACCTACATTACCCACAGAATACCATGGTATTTCCGAACATTTGGGAAAAACATTTCCAGCTTTGATTTGGTTTACAGAGGGATTATTGGCGATATGAAGGACACGAAAATCCATCAATTCGACTTTGAAAAGCTGGATCATCTGTACCAGGAAGTGGGTCTGGAATGGAATAATTTTCTAGCAACACAATACAACATCGGCTTTTTCTACCGTGTGGGTCATTATGCCAGTTCGGATTTTAAGCATAACTTTGCCATCCAAATTAAATTTAAATTACTCGGATTTTAAGATGCAAACCATAGAAATAAAAGCCAAAGATTTTTTTGAATTGTTGAAATTAAAAGATGCCTCGATGTGGGAAATTTTCTCTCAAATGATTGATGGAAAGGAGAAAGAACTACTTTTTTTAGACGAAGAAAACAAAGTTCTTTTTGGTTATACCCTACCCACCAACATTGAAAAATTGGAAGAAGATCGTAAACTTTTTGCCAAAGAATATGCCGACAAAATGGCGCAACTTAACTAAATTTCAGATAAGCATCAACGGTCTGTTTCGTAGCTGCCACATCATGGACCCTGAGGATATTTGCCCCATTCTCTAAGGCTTTCAAATGCAGTTTTTGGGTTTCTTCAACAATTTCAGTTGGCAACTTACCCAAAGGTTTGTAGATAAACGATTTTCTGGAAATCCCCACCAACACTGGGGATTTTCCAAAATTTATCAAATGGAGCTCGTCCAAGATTTGATGATTTTGGGAAATGGTTTTCCCAAAGCCTATTCCCGGATCCAAGACTATATCTTTTATCCCTAAATCATACAATTGGTTTATTTTTTTTGAAAAATAACGATTGAGTTCTGGTATAACATCGCCGTCTATTTTTTTATCGTGCATTTCAGAATACCGTTCGTTCACATGCATCAAAACATAGGGCAAACCCAAATCAGCAACGGTTTTCAACATTTCTGCATCGTACTGTCCACCAGAAATATCATTGACCACATCCACCCCTTCAGCAGCTGCAAAACGAACAACATCTGCATAAAAAGTATCCAAAGAAATTACAGTTTTGGGAAATTCTTTTTTAATATGCATAATGATTTTCCCAAGTCTATCGATTTCTTGTTTGGCTGAAATAAACTCGGCGTTTGGTCGGGTCGATTGAGCACCAATATCGATGATATCGGCACCTTCAGAAATCAATTTCTCTACATGCAAAATTGCATTTTTAATGCTGAAAAATTGACCACCATCCGAAAAGGAATCTGGTGTAACATTCAGTATTCCCATTATTTTGGGGCGTTCCAAAAGTTGTATTGTCCCTTGAGTATTCAGTGTAAAGATGGTTTCTTGTGATTTCATGGAACAAAAATAAGATTTATACAGATTCTAGAGATTGAGATCTCAAGGAAAATCAAAATTTATCTAAAAAAAATCACGATTAACTTCTGAAATAATTCAAACAAAATTCTCATCAAATTCATTATCTTTGAGCTTTTTAGAAAATTATCATGATTAAAACCAACATACAGTACGACAAAGCGATTTCCGAATGTAGAAATCTTTTCTCTAAAAAATACGAAGACTACGGATCTGCATTCAGAATCCTTAGAAGCAGTTCTGTTACCGACCAAATCTACATAAAAATAAAGCGATTGGTGACCTTGCAAACCAAATCTGAACAAAAAATTGAAGACGAAAATGAAAAAGATTGCTTTATTGCCATTGTCAATTATGCCATCATTGGACTGATACAATTGGAAAAAGGAACCTCTGAAAGTTTGTACGAAAACAAAGAGGAAACCTTAAAAAATTATGATTTCTTTGCCCAAGAAGCAAAAGCCCTGATGGAAAGAAAAAACCACGACTACGGCGAAGCTTGGAGAGAAATGAGAACCACATCCATCACCGACCTTATCTACCAAAAAGTACTGAGAACCAAACAGATAGAAGATAACCAAGGTAAAACTTTGGTCTCCGAAGGCTTGGATGCCAACTACTATGACATGTTGAACTATGCGGTTTTCTGCCTGATAAAAATTGTTGAAGAAAACCAATCCTAAAAACTGTAAAACACAAACTTGTATAAAATGATTTTTGTAAACCTCCTGAGAATTGTTGTTGCCCTTATTTTTATTGCCTCTGGTTTTGTAAAAGCTGTAGATGTTGTAGGCTTTTCGTTTAAACTAGAAGAATATTTTTCTGCAAGCGTATTCAACCTGCCTTTTTTTGAAAAACAAGCCTTGCCCATTGCTATTTTTGTAGTGGCTTTCGAGCTGCTATTAGGATTGATGTTGTTGTTGAAAATTAAGATTAAAGAAAGTCTGGCTTTACTGATTGCACTTTGTATTTTCTTTGCATTTTTGACATTTTACTCGGCTTATTTCAACAAAGTTACGGATTGTGGATGCTTTGGTGATGCCATAAAATTTACACCTTGGCAAAGTTTTTACAAAGACATTTTCCTTTTACTTGGACTCATCTTGCTTTGGTTGGGCTATAAAAAATCGTTCAGTCAGAAAATTCAGGTTAATAAATTTCAAAAAATAGCATTGTTATTATCCACATTTGCTTCTGCATCCATCATGGGTTATGGAATTTGTAACGAGCCAATGATCGATTTTAGAGATTATAAAATCGGTACCAATCTGAAAGTTGAAAAGGAAAAAATAGCAAAAAATCCATCCGAATACAAAACTTTTTACACCCTTAAAAACAACAAAACGAAAGAAGAAAAGATCGTAAACCAAGACGACTATGTCAATCTGGAAGAATATTGGAAAGAAGGGACTCCTTGGGAAATTGTGGAAGGAAAAGACATTTCTAAACTTACGCACGAAGGATACAAATCTGAAATCAGCAAATTTAATATTGAAGACGCTTCTGGACAGAACTTTACCGACCAAATCATCCAAGCGCCAAAGGCTGTACTGATCTTTTCGTATGCTCCGGAAAAAGTAGATCCTAAAATGATTGCAAAATTAGAGGCCAAAGCTAAAGCCGAAAAAGAGGCTTTTGTAATGGGCATATCTACAGATCCGAATATCTTTAAAACCATCAACAAAGCAATTATGGACGCAACAGCAACCAAAACCATCGCCAGAAGCAATCCTTTTGTTTTGATTTTGAAAAACGGAACCATTGTGGACAAGCTTCCTGCCGCTGACTATTTGTCCAAATAATCGTACATTTACTTCACTTACATCCCAAATATCATGTTACAAAAATCCAACAAATCCATCGCAGGATACCATTTGCTAATGATTCTATCTTCTGTTGACGGTCATTTTTCGCCAGAAGAAGGAAAAAAAATACACCAATATCTAAGCGAGGAATTTCCTTTTCAGATCAACTTGGACAATGAATTGGAAGTGATTGCCACACTGCAACAAGAGGATTGGAAAGATCATTTCGAATTTCATGCCCATTGTTTTTTAGACGATTCGACAGCCGATGAAAGAAAATCCTTCATCCACTTTGCTAAAGCTTTAATAAAAGCAGATCAAATCGTTAGCGAACGAGAACACCTGTACTACAAACTCTTGAAAAACATTTGGAAAATTCAATAAAAAAAAACTCTAGGTACATGAAAAAATTGTAACAAATAAATAATCCGCAAATAAAACCACTTAGGAGCATAAGACCTGTAGGAATAAGATCGCACAGTTACATATAGAGCCCGTCAAGGACGGAGATTTATTGTGTTACTACTATTTCTTTCTTTTTACCAAAAACGATACCTCCTATGTGACTCTGTTTTGCATTTTGTTATTTTGTATGCTGTCATGTTTTAATAAAAAATATTTACCCCAAAAATAAATCTGAAAAATGAGAAAAAATATCGTTGCCGGAAACTGGAAAATGAATAAAAATGTAATTGATGCACAACAATTGATGGCTCAATTATTAGAATATAAAAAAGAAAATTCAACCCAATGCGAAGTGTGGATTGCTCCGCCATCTTTGTATCTTATGATGGCGAAAGACTTGTACGAGCAGGATGAAATTGGTGTATTTTCGCAAGATGTTAGCGAACACAAAAGTGGTGCCTATACCGGCGAACTGTCTGTAGATATGCTCGAATCCATAGAAGCTACCGGTGCCTTGGTTGCCCATTCTGAAAGAAGATTGTACCATGGCGAAACCGACTCCCATGCCAACAGAAAAGTAAAAGCCCTTTTGGATGCAGGATTGACACCAATCTATTGCAACGGCGAAACTTTGGAACAAAGAAAAAAAGGTGAACATTTTGAAGTCATCAAAAACCAAACTCAAGTGGCTTTGTTTACCCTTTCTGCAGAAGAAATAAAAAAAGTGGTGATTGCTTACGAACCGGTTTGGGCCATCGGTACGGGAGAAACCGCTACACCAGATCAGGCACAGGAAATGCATGCCTTCATCAGAAATTTAATCGCTGAAAAATACGGTAAAGAAACGGCTGAGGAGGTTTCCATTTTGTACGGAGGCTCTGTAAAACCGGACAACGCCAAAGAAATTTTTTCTAAACCCGATGTAGATGGTGGTTTGATCGGTGGAGCTGCTCTAAAAATCGAAGATTTCTCTAAAATTATCGAAGGATTTAACGCTTAGAAATTCATCCACTTCAAACATAAAAAATGGTGTCCCGAAAAAGGAACACCATTTTTTGTATCGTTCAGAAATAATTATTTTTCTGTTGATCTTTGCAAAACTTCATCGACCATGCCGTAGGTTTTGGCCTCTTCAGAAGTCATCCAATAATCTCTGTCCGAAGATTTTTCAACCCATTCATAATCTTGACCCGAGTGGTGAGAGATGATGTCGTACAATTCTTTTTTCAACTTCAGCATTTCTCTTAGGTTTATTTCCATGTCGCTGGCAACACCTTGTGCACCACCGGAAGGCTGATGGATCATCACTCTAGAATGTTTCAAAGCCGATCTTTTCCCTTTTTCTCCGGCAACCAAAAGAACAGCTCCCATAGATGCTGCCATACCTGTACAAATGGTCGCTACATCGGGCTTAATGATCTGCATGGTGTCGTAAATTCCCAAACCGGCATAGACACTGCCTCCTGGAGAATTGATGTAAATTTGAATGTCTTTGCTAGAGTCCGAACTCTCCAAAAACAGCAACTGAGCCGTTACAATATTGGCAACTTGGTCATCAATCCCTGTACCCAAAAAGATAATTCTGTCCATCATCAAACGAGAAAAAACATCCATTTGTGCTACATTCAATCTTCTTTCTTCCATGATGTAGGGCGTAAGATTGGTTGGGTTAAAAATTCCCATATATTGATCGGTTACCAAACCACTATTACCGAGATGTTTCACAGAAAAATCTCTAAATTCCTTTTTTATATCCATTGTATTATAATTTATTTTTAAAGTTAAAATATTTTTTTATTCCACAAAAATCATTCCTGAAAAAGTGAGCGCCAAATTGTCATAAAACCCGATACATTTGATGATCTATAGTATTTTTCAACTGCGACAGTGCAATAATTTTCATATAAATCTCGTTCTTGTCTTCAGTTGTTTCCAATTGATTTTTCATTTGATCAATCAACTTTACAATATATTCTCTTTTATGCCTAATCATGATATCCGAAATAATTTTGGGTACCAATTCTTCTTCTTTACTGAAGTAGATGTTGTGTTTGGACCAATCGCTGGTTTGGTACTGTTCAATCAAGACATCAGCCGCTTTGGACGAGAGTTCTTCGTCCATCAAAGTGGCAAAAAAATCACCTGATCTTAGTGTGTTCGATTTTAGTCCATCCTGTATTTCGCCCACAATTTTTTTATTCAGTGGAGTTTGTAGTTCGTAATCGTCTTCAGAAAAATGATGTATGATTTCTTCGATCACCGAAATTTTGTAGGTTTGGTTGTCCTGATCGGTTCTTGTGATCACTCGATCTCCGTATCTCAGCATCAATTCTACCAGTTTTTCTTCTAAAAGCAAGAGAGGTTCTATGGTAAAATTCTGCTCAGAAACCACTTCTAGTTTGGGCTGAACCTGGTTCTGAACCCTGTGTTGTGGCTGGCTATGAGCTACTTGATTCTGAATTCCCAACTCGTTGAAAAGACTTTGTTGGCTAATCCCAAACTTGGCAGAAACCTCTTGCAAATAGACTTCCTGCTTCAAGGAATTGGTCACAAAAGCTACAGATTTCACGATATCGCGTATGGCTTCGGCCTTTTTTATGGGATCGTTATCGGCTTCTTTTAATAAAATTTCGGCTTTGAAATCGATGAAATCCTTGGCTTCATTTTTAATAAAATTTTCTACAAACTCTTGTGGATGGGCTTTTGAGAATGAGTCGGGATCGTGTCCGTCAGGAAACAACAAAACCCGAATATTCATCCCTTGTTGAAGGAGCAAATCGATACTTCTAAAACTCGCCTTGATGCCTGCCGTATCTCCGTCAAATAAAATCGTTACATTTTCAGTAAGTCTTTTTATCAACTTAATTTGTTCCGTAGTTAATGCCGTTCCGGAACTGGCCACCGCATGCTCAATCCCGGCTTGATGCAAGGAAACCACATCCATATACCCTTCTACCAAAAGACATAGATTTTCTTTGGAAATGGCTTGTTTGCTTTGGTGCAAACCGTAGAGAATATTGGACTTGTGATAAATTTCGGTTTCCGGAGAGTTGAGATATTTGGCCGTTTTCACATTGGATTTCAAAATCCTGGCTCCAAAACCTACAACCCTTCCCGAATAATTATGAATGGGAAAAATGACTCTTTCCCTAAAACGATCGATCCCGTTGGGGGCATTTTCAGGAAAAATGGACAAACCCGATTTCACTAAAATATCTTGAGTATAACCTTTGTCCAGGGAAAATTGGGTGAAGGCATTTTTAAGCTCCGGTGAATATCCCAAATGAAATTTTTTGATGATGGCTTCCGAGAGTTGCCTTTCTTTGAAATACGATAGACCTATGGCTTTGCCCTCGTCGTCGTTCCAAAGAATATTTTGAAAAAAATCGTTGGCCACTTCATGAATTTTGTACAACAACTCACGATCGGTTTGGGATTTTTTTTCTTCTTCTGTAAGTTCTCTTTTGTCTTCTTCGATCTCGATGCTGTATTTTTTAGCAGCATGACGCAAGGCTTCGGGATAGGTAAATCCTTCAATTTCCATAAGAAAGGATATGGCATTGCCTCCTTTTCCTGTGGAAAAATCTTTCCAAATTTGCTTACTTGGAGAAACAACAAAGCTGGGAGATTTTTCGTCTCGAAATGGGCTCAGTCCTTTTAGGTTTGCTCCTGCCCTTTTCAGTTGAACATACTCGCCAATAATTTCTTCGACCCGAATGGTCGAAAATATTTTGTCTATCGTTGTTTGAGTAATCATGGGGTAAAAATACAAATTTAGAAGATGAAAAAGAATAAAAAATCCGGGTAAACCCGGATTAAAATTTATTTTACTTTTACCAATTCGACATCGAAAATCAGCCAAGCATTTGGTGGGATCACGCCACCAGCACCTCTAGCACCGTATCCCAATTCGGCAGGGATAAGCAAGGTTGCTGTTTCTCCTTCTTTCAACAACATAATGCCTTCGTCCCAACCTTTGATCACATGTCCCAATCCGATAGGAATTTGGATAGGTTCGCCTCTTTTAAAAGAGTTATCAAACTCGCTTCCATCTACCAATTTCCCGGCATAATGTACAGAAACGGTATCTCCTTTTTTAGGTGCTTTACCTTCTGTATTTTTGGTAATTTTATAGAAAAGTCCAGATTCTGTTTCTTGCATATCGGATTTCAAATCGTTCACCAATTTCAATTGATTGGCTGCAAATTCTACTTCTCTTTTCTTTTTTTCTTCTGCTTCTTTAGCCAAATATTCTTGATTGGCTTCTTTAATTTTACTTTTACCTTCGTTAAAAACTTTTGCGGCATCGTAATCTTTGTATTGATCGCCTTTTGAGAAAACAGAAACTTTCTCTAGCACCACATCGGTTTTTGGTTTGTCTTGCGCACCGGTTTCTACATTGGCGATAACATCAACAAGATCTTTTCCTACAACAATTTCTCCGAAAATGGTGTGTTTTCCATCCAACCAAGGGGTTGCCACTTCGGTGATGAAGAACTGAGAGCCGTTGGTATTCGGTCCGGAATTTGCCATCGACAAAATTCCTTTTCCTGTGTGCTGAAGGTTGTTTTTCTCGTCATCAAATTTATACCCCGGATCGCCCATTCCTGTTCCTTTTGGATCGCCACCTTGGATCATAAAGTTTTTGATAATACGGTGAAAAATGGTTCCGTCATAAAAAGGAGTTCCTTTTGGCTTAGAAGTATTTTCAATTTTTCCTTCGGCCAAACCGATGAAATTGGCTACGGTTACTGGAGATTTTTTATCTTCGAATTTTACAACCATGTTTCCTTTGGAAGTTTGTAAATTGGCATAAAGTCCATCCTGAAGACCTTCGTAAATTTCTTTGTCTATGTTCATTTTCTTATATATTGAGGTACAACTAAAAAGCGAGATACTCGCTAGGGTTAATATTATTTTTCCTGAAATTTTCATTTATTAATCTTGGATTTAGAAATGCAATAATACGGAAAAATAGGTTATCCGTAAAATGGAACAAGCCCGAATAATTTCGGACTTGCTCTTTCAAATATTGTTGATATTTGGTATTAAAATTTCTTTTCAACAAGAATTCTCCAACCAAATGGATCTTCGGCTTTGTTATTTTGGATGTTCACCAATTCATCTTGAAGGGTTAATGCATAACTTTCTTCTTTTGGTAACATGGGCAATTCTAATCGTTCACCTTTGTAGCCTAAAGCTTTGAAAGCGCTAGTAACAACGGCAGTTCCTACTCCCCAAACTTCTTTTAAGCTTCCATCTTTGTATGCATTAATCACCATTTCAACGGCAACAGGCTCTACCTTCACTTCAATTCCTTTGTGTTTTGCCAAAGCGATAAAGCTATCTCTGGTAACTCCGTCCAAGATTTTTTCGGATGTTGGTGGTGTGTAAATGGTGTTGTTGATTCTAACAAAAACATTCATGGTTCCACTTTCTTCAAAATATTCATGCGTTGCATCATCAGTCCAGATAATTTGCTCATACCCTTCCTCGTTTGCCAACTGAGTTGGATAGAAAGAAGCAGCATAGTTACCTGCAGCTTTTGCAGATCCTACCCCTCCGCTTGCAGCTCTAGAATAGTGATCGGAAATTTTTACAGAAACCGGTTCTGCATAGTAGCTTTTTGCCGGTGTTGCAACGATGGCAAACATGTACTTGGATGAAATTCTAGCTTTTAGAGCCTCTTCGGTAGCAAAAACCAAAGGACGGATGTACAAAGAGTTTCCAATTCCTGCAGGAACCCACTCTCTATCCATGTCCACCAAAGCTTTTAGTCCACCAATGAAAACCTCTTCTGGTATTTCTGGGATGGCCAATCTTTTAGCAGACTTATTAAATCTCTCGAAATTTTTCTGAGCTCTGAATAAAAATACATCTCCAGCTTCGTCTTTGTAGGCTTTCATCCCTTCAAAACAAGCTTGTCCATAGTTTACCCCCATCATTGCAGGAGTAAAAGGCAGTGGACCATAAGGCATCAATTTCGCTTCCCCCCATTTTCCGTCTTCATATTCACAAATAATCATGTGGTCGATGAATGCACTTCCGAAAGTAAAATTCTTTGGATCAAATGTAGAAATTCGAGGGTTGGTCGTTTTTTGAATTATCATTTTGTAAATTTTAATTGGTATTGAACAAATTTAACATAATTTTTTAATTGTCAAAATTTTCGTTTAAATTTGAAAAAAAAAGCCTTGGAAAGAGAGATAAAAACCACCAACGACGGTAGTAAAACACTGTATATTAAAGATTTAGACGAATGCTATCATTCTCATCATGGAGCGCTACAAGAAGCGGAGCATGTATTTATTAAAAATGGACTCAATCGTTTGAATAAAAATGAAATTAACATTTTAGAACTTGGTTTTGGAACAGGTTTGAATGTTTTGGTTACAATTAATGAATTTTTAAAAACTAACAAAAATCATGTTATCAATTATTTTTCTCTGGAAAAATATCCCATAAATGAGACCGAGAGATCGAATCTGAACTACTCTTCACTTTTTTGTGAACAAAATTTAACAGAAATAGAGCAAAAAATTCATGCTGTGGAGTGGGAAAAATTGGTGGAGATTGTTCCTAATTTTAATCTCAAAAAAATAGAGTGTGACTTTTTTGAACTTCAAAATAAAGAAATGCCTCCTGTAGATTTGGTCTATTTCGATTGCTTTGGGGCACGAGTACAACCCGATCTTTGGGAAAAACCACTGTTCGAAATGGTATTTAACAAAATGAATATCAACAGCTTACTAACCACCTACTCCTCCAAAGGAAGTGTAAAAAGAATTCTAAAAGAATTGGGCATGACGGTTGAAAAGCTACAAGGGCCACCCGGAAAAAGAGAAATGCTGAATGCATGGAAATCTTAAAAACCACTAACTTTACAAAAATCAATAACACCTTATATATATGATCGACAAAATAAACATCCGAATCTATGCTTGTTGTATAAAAGACCGAAAAGTTTTGGCTTTGTATGAAGAATATGCCGGCGAAGCCTTACTAAAGCTTCCTGGTGGAGGTTTGGAATTTGGAGAAAGCGTAATCGAGTGTTTGCATCGTGAATTTGATGAAGAATTGAATTTAAAAATAAAAAATATTCAGCATTTTTATACTCAAGAAGACTTTCTAGAGTCCAGATTTCGTGAAAATGAACAATTGCTAACCGTATATTACACGGCAGATTTGGTGGATGAGGACGAGCTCATCATTCGTGATCCTTGTATTGAAAAAGTTGAGTGGATTTCCTTGGATCAAGAAAATCCATTTACACTGCCAATCGATGCTTTGGTTTTTGAAAAATTAAAACAACGATTTTAACAAAAAAAAGGATGAACCCGTATCGAGTTCATCCTTATTTCTTTAGAATGCTTTATAATATGGTATTCAGAATTTTTGCCAAACGAAGTCCTCCGTACAACAACTGCCTTTCTAGCAAATCGTTGAAACGATAATCGTACTCGTACATATAATTGGTTTTCAACTTAGAATAATCGTAGATTTTTTCGGCTTGCAATCGACTATCGTAAAGCCAACTTTCTAACGAACCGTCTTGAATGGAATCTTTGTCATGCTGTTTTCTTAGCAATACATCGGCATATTCGGTATAGCTGTATTTTTGATAATCTACCAATTTGCTATCCCAAAGCGAATGAAGGTTGGCCGACTGACCAAAGAAAGTAACTTTAATAGAATTTCCACCTTTGTCTTCGGCATTTCCCACATGCATGGGTTGCGCCATATCTCCTACAATATGGATTAAAAATCGCAATGCTATTTCTTTGTCTTTTAAAGGAGTTTTCTTGTCTTTTATTTGTGCAGACAATGTGTTGATTTGGGTATATAAATTAGATCCAGACAAATTATGCAAAGAGTTAGAAAATTCTGCAAGATCTTTTGCATTGCTAATGTTCACATAATGCCAGGTGTCTGTAGATTTCCAAACCTCTGTGGTATCCGATTTTATAAAATCCGGCCAATTGGCCCAATAGGCTAATTTTTGATCGCCAATGATCTTATGCAATTTTCTTTGCGCTCTTTTGGTTAAATTTCTTTCGGCAACTTCGGCAATAACTCTATGGCCTGTTGTGCCCCATGCAAATGCATCTGTAAAAAGAAACAAAAGCATAAAAATGGTCAATAGTTTTTTAGGTTTCATGATAAATTTATTTTGAAATTTTGTAGGAACTCGCACCAGGATAAGGTTTCAGATAGCCTACATTCCAGTTGGATCGTAGTAAGGATTCCAAAAAAGCATCGCTCCTATTGGCATGCGGGTCATAAGGTTCTTTGATATCCACATCGGCAACATTTCCTTTCACATTCCACCAAAAAGCCGACCAACCTCCTCTCAGTTCTTTAATTATTTCGTAAACCGTTTTTCCGGTTGCTCTGTTCATTAATTTTGCAAATACACGACCTTCAGTGGTGGTTAGATCTCTAAGTTGAGTTTCGTATTGCGATGCCAATTCGTTCTGTTTGGTTTTAATGTATTTTCTTTTGTCCGAACTCTCCAACTTAGATGCTTGCAATTGTACATCGCGGTATTGCCCCAAGGCTTTTATAAAAAGCGGATACACGCGATTGAGTTTTTTATTAAGAAAGAAATAGTAATTTTGATCCAGTTGGTTATTAAACTTTGGTTTATTCAAAAGGACAATTTCATCCATTACCACTACAGTTTCGCCATTTATTTCGTAGATTTTTGCTTTCTGTTGTTCATCATAATAATATTTGTTCCCGAATTCATCTACTTTCAACAAATCTTCAGGATACTGACTCAATGGCCTGGATATTAAAGCGGAATCGTTTTGAGCATGCATAAAAATACCCAAAAACAAAAAAAATATCAAGTGGAGTTGTTTAAAATTCATTATTTTTACCCTTTAAATCAATAAAAATTAACGCAAAAATCATTCCTTTTATCTATGAAATTCGAAAAAAAATCACTTCATTTTCTAGAAGAATATTTAAATACATCTTCCCCAACAGGTTACGAACACAAAGGACAAAAAGTTTGGATGGACTACATACAAAATTTTGTGGACAAAATTGAAATCGATCATTACGGAACTTGCTACGGAATTATCAATCCGGAGGCTCCTTTCAAAGTCGTTATAGAAGCTCATGCCGATGAAATCTCTTGGTATGTCAATTATATTACCGATGATGGGTTGATCTATGTCATCCGAAATGGTGGCTCCGACCAAATGATTGCGCCCTCCAAAATTGTACACATCCACGGCGAAAAAGGCATCGTAAAAGGTGTTTTCGGTTGGCCGGCAATCCATACCCGAATTGGAAATGAAAAGGAAACCACTCCAAAAATCGAAAACATCTTTATCGATTGTGGCGCAACCAGCAAGCAGGAAGTTTTGGATATGGGGATTGAAGTAGGTTGCATGATAACCTATCCGGACGAATTTTTCGAAATGAACGACAGATACTTTGTTTGTCGTGCTTTGGACAACCGTATCGGAGGATTTATGATTGCCGAAGTTGCACGATTGTTAAAGGAAAACAACATAAAACTACCTTTTGGCCTATACATTACCAATTCTGTACAAGAAGAGGTTGGCTTGTACGGTGCAGATATGATTGCAGATACCATAAAACCTAACATTGCTATCGTTACCGATGTTACCCACGACACCACAACCCCAATGATTGACAAGAAAAAAGAAGGCGAACAAAAATGTGGAGCAGGTCCGGTGGTCTATTTTGCACCCACGGTACATCACAAAATCCGTGAATTGATTATTGAAACCGCAAAAACCAAAAACATCCCGTACCAAAGAGCTGCTTCCAGCAGAACGACAGGTACAGATACCGACGCCTTTGCACATGCCAATGGTGGAACTCCAAGTGCATTAATTTCCCTACCTTTGCGCTATATGCACACCACAGTAGAAATGGTGGCCAAGGAAGATGTAGCCAATGTCATTCAATTAATCTATGAATCTTTGATCAACATTAATCCAAAAATGAATTTGAAATACCATTAATAAAAAGATCTAAATTTATATCAAGTAAAATGAAAACTAAATTAATCGCTCCATCCCTTCTGTCTGCAGATTTCGGAAACCTGCAAAGAGACATAGAAATGCTGAACCAATCCCAAGCCGATTGGTTGCATGTGGATGTTATGGACGGGAGATTTGTCCCGAATATTTCCTTCGGATTCCCGGTGATGAAAACCATACAGCAACATGCCAAGAAATTTGTGGATGTCCACTTGATGATCGTGGAACCTGAAAAGTATGTTGAAGAATTTATCGATTACGGTGCAGACCTTGTTTCCGTACATTACGAAGCTTGTACACACCTGCACCGCACCATCAATTTGATACAGAGCAAAGGAGCAAAAGCTGGCGTTGTCCTCAATCCTTCGACTCCTGTTTTGATGTTGGAAGATATTATTGCAGATGTAGATTTGGTATTGTTAATGAGCGTGAATCCGGGCTTTGGTGGACAAAAATTTATTGAAAATACCTATAAAAAAATCAAGGAAACCAAAGATTTGATCGTGTCCAACAATTCTACTGCATTGATCCAAGTTGATGGTGGAGTAAATCTGGACAATGCTTCCAAGCTTTTTGATGCAGGTGCCGATGTTTTGGTTGCCGGAAATGCCGTATTTTCAACAGAAGATCCTGCTAAAACCATTGAATTGTTAAAAGTTTCCTTCGACTAAACCGAACAGTATGAGTTTAAATTTCATTAGAACAGTACTCATTTCATGGATCATAGGATCTATTTTGGGTGGAATTTGCTATTTTTTTTCGCAAAACAGTACCGGTATTTTCTTGTTTGAAATTTTCAGCATATTGGGATTGGCCTTAGGAATTTTCAGAGCTGCTTTTGTTTCTAGAAAAACCAAAGACACCGATTACTCACAATTTGAAAATAAGAACAACGAACATCCTTCTATTGAAAAATAAACCGTATTTCAAAATAAAATTAAAGCTGTCCAAACTCGGGCAGCTTTAATTGTTTTCAAATGGACATTTACAATTGATTAAAATAGTTTGTTTGATGGAATTTAGACAAAAAACACACAAAAGTTGTAGAAATTTCAAGCATTTTCACCCATAAAACTCTATCGGCAAGTAGTCCGGATCTTGGGTGAAAAAGAATTTTTTCTCTGTGAATTCATCCAATCTAATTTCTTCACATGCTAAACCTTTTTGTTGAAGTTCCTTCCTCTTCGCCTCAACATCATCTACCCCAAAAGCCAGATGCCTCAAACCGCAAGCTTCTGGTCTGGATGGCCTTTGTGGTGGATTGGGAAATGAGAAAAGCTCGATGACATAGTCCTCTTCTATTCCCAGATCCAGCTTCCAAGATCTTCGCTCTTCTCGATACACTTCACGAAGAATTTTGAGTCCTAAAATCTCTGTGTAAAATTTTTTAGAACGCTCATAATCCGAACAAATAATCGCAATGTGGTGGAGTTTCATTTTGGTGTTTGGTGTTTAGTGTTTATGCAATTTTTTAATACATGATAAAAAATAGAATAGCTTAATTATAACCACATAGGTACATAGAAAGTTTCGTTTTTGCAAAAATAAATACTAGCAGTACACAATAGAAATCCGTCTTTGACGGATACTAAGTGTAACTATATAACTTTTTTTGTAATAATTCTATGTTTCTATGTGGTTTAAGTAGCTGATTATTTTGCTGTTACTATTTTTATTATGTACTTTGAGGTAATTTAGAAAAAATATTTTATAACCGCTCTCTTACTTTCGTTGCAAACAGTTCAATGCTTTGCATCATCAGATCGTGGTTGGGCGCACCTACATCCATGTGACCGATAAATCGGGTAAGTCCAAACATTTCTTTCACTGCATTTATTTTTTCGGCAACTTCTTCAGAATTACCGATAAACAAAGCACCCTCTCGGCTTCTGCCTCCGTCGTATTGCATTTTTGTGTAAGGCGACCAACCGCGAGTTCTACCAATTCTATCCATTTGAGAAGCATAATTTTTGAAATATCCTTCTACAACTTCAGGATCTTCACTCACAAAAGTATGGGTATGAATCCCTATTTGCATGGCTTCGGGATCGTGTCCGAAACGGAGGTATTCTTTTTTGTAATAGTCCATCAAAGGTTGAAACTGCTTTGGCATACCCCCGATGATGGCAACAATCAGAGGCAACCCCAATCGAGCAGCACGATGCACCGACTCTGGCGTACCGCCTACAGCAATCCAAATGGGTAGTTTTCCGTTATTCACCGCTCTTGGATATACGGTTTGGTCTATCATAGGAGCTCTTAACCTCCCACGCCAGCTTACATTTTCTTGATTGTTGATTTTGAGCAACAAACCCAATTTTTCCTCGAAAAGTTCGTGATAATCGTTCAGGTCGTAGCCAAAAAGCGGAAAAGACTCGGTGAAACTTCCGCGACCCACACCGATCTCGGCTCTTCCGTTAGAAATAAGATCTAAGGTTGAAAAATCCTGATAAACCTTCACCGGTTCTGCAGAACTCAACACGGTAACGGCAGACATCAGTTTGATGTTTTGGGTTAAAGCAGCAGCAGCCGAAAGCACCATCTCTGGCGAAGATACCGCATAATCTGGACGGTGGTGTTCGCCCAAGGCAAAGACATCTAAACCCAGTTGGTCTGCCAATTGTATTTCGCTAAGTATTTCTTGTAATTTTTGTCCGGCATCGGCATATTTGTTGGTTGCTTCATCTAAAGCCAAATCTCCAAACATGCCCACACCCAATTCAAACTTTTTCATACGCTTATTTTTATGCAAATGTACAGCAAAGAGAAAAGCCTAACATTGATATAAGATAAGAAAGAATACGAGTAGTCCTTTAGCATATCCAAGATTATGGATTTAGTTTTACGATTTTGTCCTCACGAAAAACAACAATTTTACTTTTTTTCCTAAGTACATGACAAAAATTATAACAGCTATATAGATATCTGATTTAAACCACATAGAAACATAGAATTATTGGCAATAAGATTGCATAGTTGCACTTAGTATCCGTCAAAGACGGATTTCTATTGTGTCCTGCTCGTATTTATTTTCGCAATAACGACACTATCTATGTACTTATGTGGTTATAATTAAGCTATTCTATTTTTTTGTCATGTACAAAAAAAATAGATGATGAATGTTTGGAAAGGATTTCTGTTAACTGCCTAGACCCTAGCCCTGATTGCAGTGAAAATCCTTTTGTGAGGCACGAACAAAAGATTGCAACGGAAAGCAGGAAATAGCTCCTAAAAAAAAATGCTGATTTTAGCACTAAAACCTCATCTCATCCTTCACCACTCCGCCGTTTTGGGTATGCGGAAGGAGCTCTGTGTTGATAAAATCTTTGATGGCTTCTGCCGTTTCGTTTTCGGGGAACAAAACATGTACATTGGCTCCGGCATCTAGGGTAAAGAAAAGTGGCAAAGAAGTTTGCTGACGGAAATTCCAAATTTTGTTGATGACCTCCATGGTTCCGGTTTTCATGAGGATAAAAGCCGGCTCGCTCATCATCATCATGGCATGAAGGGTGAGTGCTTCGTGCTCTACCAGTTGGATGAACTTTTCCATATCTCCGGATTTCAAAATGTCTTTCAGCAAGAAAAAATTTTCTTTGGCTTCCTGAAATCTTCTTTCAGCATAAGGATTGGTATTCATCAACCCGTGTCCCACGGTGGAAGAAACGGTTTTCTGACCTTCGTGGATGAGTAAAACCCAGTCGTTAAATTTCTTAAATTTTGGGTGGATTTCGTCTTCAGGATACGGCACGGCAAAAAGATCTGAACTGCCATTCACCGTTTCTGTTTCGCCCCAAACGATCAATCCGTTGTACAAACTTCTGCACGCCGAACCGGATCCCAAACGAGCAAGAAAGGATGCTTTTTTGGTTGATGGTTGTTGGTTGTCGGTTGTTGGTTGTTGGTTTTCTGAAGCGAAAATGTTATCCAAAGTCATCAAGCATTGGGCAATGGCACCAAAACCGGATGCCGAACTGGCAATTCCGGAAGAGTGTGGGAAGGTATTTTCTGTTCGGATGATGTACTTTCCTTTGAGAATCCAAGGGAGATACACTTCGATATTTTTGAAATATTTTTCTATTTTCTCTGCAAATTTTTTCTCTTCATTTCCTGCCAAAAAAGTCTGAACAGAAAAATCCTCACCAGCCACAAACTCCATTTTGGTGATGGTTTTGCAACGGTTCAGGGTGTAGGAAATGCTTGGGTTTGCCGGTATTTGGTTAGCATATTTTCCCCAATATTTTATCAGGGCGATGTTGCTGGGACAAGAAGCCGAAGCTTCTGCGGAAAAAATTTTGTATTCTTTATTTGATATGAATTCTTGTGTCATGGTTGGGTTTTAAAAAAATCTTATTCAAAAAAATTAGGCATACATCTCATCAATCAGGGATTGATATTTTTGTAAAACGATGTTTCTTTTAATTTTTAAAGTTGGTGTAATTTCGCCTGAAGAAATCTCAAATTCTGCAGGCATCAGGTGGAATTTTTTCACTTTTTCCACTCCGGAAAGCGCGTGTTGTACCTCATCTATTTTTTGTTTGTAGAGGTCTTTCACTTTAGGATTTCCCATCACCTCGGTCCAATGGGTAAAAGGGATGTTTAGTTCTTTAATTTTTTCTTGTAAAAATTCAAAATTAGGAACGATAAGTGCCGATACAAAAGGCTTGTCTTCGGCAATCAGCATCACTTGTTGGATGTAATTGTTGTTGGAGAGCAGGTTTTCTATCGGTTGTGGCGCGATGTACTTTCCGTTGGATGTTTTCATCAGATCCTTTATTCTATCGGTGATGATAAGATTTCCACTCTCATCAAATTTACCGGCATCACCCGTTTTGAACCAACCGTCCTCGGTAAAGACTTTTGCAGTATCTTCGGGTTTGTTGTAGTATCCTTTCATGATGCCATCGCCTTTGGCAAGGATTTCATCGTTTTCCCCAATTTTTATTTGAGTATTACCAAGAGGTTTTCCGGCGGTTCCGTGTTCGTAATTTTTGAAAGGGAAAGCCGTCAGGGTTGCAGTAGTCTCGGTAAGACCATAACCCACCGTGATGTGTATTCCCATAGCATCGAAAAACTTTGTCACTTCCGCAGAGATAGAAGCTCCGCCACAAGGCATAAACCAAAGATTTCCTCCCAATCTATTTTTAATTTTGGAGAACACCATGGCATTGGCTATTTTGTTTTTGATGCCCAGAGCAAAAGGAACGGATTGATTCTTCCTATTCAACTCTGCCACTTCACCCCCAATTTTCAAAGCCCAATGGAAAACTTTCTTTTTAGAATCGGATCCAGAGGCTACCATTTCTTGGATACCGCCGTAGATTTTTTGGTAAAATCTTGGTACAGAGCACATCAAACTCGGCTTAACCTCGGTTAAGGCATGCGCGATAAGTTTGGGATTTTCTAAAAACGAAACTTTGGCACCACCGTAAAGGCAAAGCAAAGTCCAACTTCTCTCGAAAACATGGGTTAGTGGTAGAAAAGCCAAAGAATGCTCGTTCACGAAGTTATCAAATTTAAAAAACTCAAAGTGAGAATCTACACATTTCTGAAAATTACCGTGGGTAAGCATCACCCCTTTGGGGACTCCTGTGGTACCCGATGTATAGATTAAAGTGGCGATATCGTCATCCTTTTTTTCAACAATTTCAAAATGTTCTTTTCCGGGTTTCATGAAATTTTCCAGATACTCGGTATTTTCTTTTTTGATCCAAACGGATTTTTTGATGACCAATATTTTCTCTAGAAATTGAGATTTCTGAATAATTTCAAAAGCCGCATCGTACTGCTCTTGGTTGCCCACCAAAATAATTTTGGCTTGGGAATCGTTCAGTATATATGCGGTCTGTTCTTGGTTATTGGTGGCATAGATGGGTACGGTTACGGCGCCCAAAGCCATCACGGCAAGGTCGAAACAAATCCATTCGGCACAGTTTTCAGAATAAATGGCTACTCTATCATTTTCTTTGATGCCGTGCTCTCTAAGGGCATTGGCCGTTTTGCAAACAATGGTACGGAAAACCGACCAATTGATTTCTTTCCACTCGTTGTCTTTCTTGAAGCCTAAAGCCGGTTTTCTAAGATACAAATCGGCATTTTTATGGATGAATGAGGTAAAATTCATTAGGATTTTTTAGTATAATTGTTCAAATGAAACTTCAAACTTTCCATAACCGGAATGAATTGAAAGTCCAATTGATTGATGATTTTTTTATTGGAAATTTTATGGTCGGAAGTTAGAGCTTGGATGTTGACTTTGTTCATCAATCTAAAAACAGGTACAGCCCAGCCGAGAATGGCATTCAGAAAAACGCCGAATTTCAAAATAGAATTGGAAACGACATTTACCGCAGTCAAACCTGTATTTTTTCTAACGAAATTCGCCACTTCTGAGATTTTCTTAGATTCTGAAACCAAGATAAATCTTTGGTCGAATACATTCTCTTCCATCAGTTGAATGGCACATGCGGAGACATCCCTGACATCGACATAAGAAGTGGAGCCGCTAAAAGAAAAAGGAGTTTTCTGAAGTTTTTTAAACAACGCTCCAGAGCTGGCGTTCCAATTTCCGGAACCGATGATGACGCCGGGATTAACGATGACCACTTTCAGTCCTTCCGCAGAAGCCCGCCACACCTCCATTTCTGCAAAATGTTTGGATTTGGCATAGGCCGAATGTTCTAATTTGGAATTAAAATCTGAATTTTCATCCATTTCGCCCACATCATTCACCCCATCCAAAACAGCGATAGAAGATATAAAGCAAAATTTTGTAACCGATGAATTTTGACAAGCGTACAACAATTGCTTGGTTCCTTCGATATTGGTTTGGTACATTTCCTCTTTGTCTTTGGGATGAAAACTGACTTTGGCGGCACAATGATAGACTTCTGAAATGCCTTTTACAGCGGCTTCTAGAGAATGTATATCTTCAAAATCACAATCTACCCACTCTATTTTATCAAAATAATAATCGGGTTGTTCGGTATAAAAGGTAAATGATTTTCTGACTTCTTCTACATTTGAGCTGGGTCTTTTGGTTGCACGAACGGTTTTACCTTGTTTCAGCAAATCCAAAACAATCACTCGACCCAAAATCCCAGTAGCACCGGTCACTAATACCATAAAGAAGTTTTATTTTTAATATTTTTCAAATTTACACAATTAAAAAATCTTTTACCGCCTGATTAAAATCCTTGGGATTTTCTGCCTGAACCCAATGTCCGGCGTTGGCAATGTGTATGATTTTCGAATTGGGGAATTGTTGCTTAATGAGAAATTCGTCTTGAGGTAAAATGTAATTGGATTTTGCACCACCCAAAAACAAAGTTTCCCCGGAAAATTGACCAAATTTTATCGCCGAAGCCACAAAATCGTTGTATTTCTCGGCCAATGTTTTTAGGTTAAACCTCCACGCCAATTGTTTATCTTCAGTCCAATATAGGTTTTTGGCCAAAAACTGAATCACCGATTTTTCGTGGATGTATTGAGCTAAAATTTCTTCAGCTTCTTGTCTAGATTTCACCACAGAAAAATCCACCGACTGCAACGCTTTTATAATCCCCTGATGATGCGGAGGATAGGCCTTTGGAGCCATATCGACCACAATAAGGTGATCCACTTTTTCGGGATAAGTGATGGCAAATGTCATCACGGCTTTTCCGCCTAAAGAATGCCCCAGAAGATTAATTTTTTCCAAACCATGGGCCTCCATATAATTCAGGATATCCGCTGTCATGGCATCAAGATCCATCTCCTCCGAGTGGAAGGACTTCCCGTGATTTCTGAGATCCATAAGATGGGTGGGAAAAAGTTCTCCAAATTCTTTGCCGAAACTTCCCCAATTGTCGAGCATCCCAAACAAACCATGAAACACCAAAAGAGGTGTCCCCGTCTGCTCAGTTCCGTATATTTTTGAATGTAATAGGTTCATTTATTAAAGTTAAAATGTGATGAAGAGATTTGGTGATGGAGCTATAAAGTGATGAAGTGATGAAGTGATGAAGTGATGGAGGTACAGTCTCATTTTCAAATACCGACAACCATCAACTGACAACCATCAACCAACTACCACTTTGCCAATCTCTTCAAATAGGCCTGAATGGTGTTTTCCAATCCCATGTACAAGGCTTCAGAAATAAGAGCGTGACCGATGGAAACTTCCAACAAATTTGGGATTTGGTCAGAGAAATATTTTAAATTCTCCAAACTCAGATCGTGTCCTGCATTGATGCCCAAACCATATTTTTCGGCTTCCAAAGCGGTTTCTACATACGCTTTTATCGCCTCTTCTTTGTTGATGCTGTAATTTTTTGCGTAGGCTTCGGTATAAAGTTCTATCCTATCCGTACCGGTTTCAGCGGCAAATTTTACCATTTCCGGATTGGGGTCTAAGAAAATTGAAGTTCTGATGCCTGCATTTTTAAATTCAGCAATCACGGATTTTAAAAAATCCTTATGTTTTTCGCAATCCCAACCTGCATTGGAGGTGATCGCATCATCGGCATCCGGAACCAAAGTGACCTGTTCGGGTTTCACTTCCAATACCATGTCGATAAAGGGACGGTGCGGATTGCCTTCGATGTTAAATTCGGTTTTCACCAAAGGTTTCAGATCATAGACATCTTTTCTGGTTATGTGTCTTTCATCCGGTCTTGGATGTATGGTAATGCCTTGTGCACCGAATCTTTCGGCATCTACAGCTACTTGGGTTACACTTGGGACATCGCCACCACGGGCATTTCTCAGGGTGGCAATTTTGTTGATATTAACAGAGAGTTTGGTCATTCGGTTAACGATATGGGTCTTAATTAAAAATTATTTTACACTGGTTTGCATGACTTCCAACTCAAATTCTTGAGCCGCAGTCAGGATGTGATCGAAAATGTCGGCTTGGATTTTTTCATAATCCACCAGTTCGGCTTTGTTGGCAAAACAGTAGATTTCTAAGGGCAAACCTTGAGGCGAAATCTCCAACTGGCGCACCAAGACAATCTCATCGGCATCGACTCTTGGGTTGTTTTTGAGGTAATTATAAACATAATTTCTGAAGAGTCCGATGTTGGTCAATTGCTGTCCATTAATCAATCGATTGGCATTGCTAATGCCTTTTTTAGACTCGGCAATTTCCTTTAGTTTTTTATCCAAATATTCAGAAATCAGGTTGATGTCTTTTACTTTTTCATAAAAAGTTTGATCGACAAATTTGAACGATTTTATGTTGAAATAGATGGATCTTTTTATTCTTCGACTGCTTCCTTCGTACATAATTTGATGATTTCTAATTTCAGTAGAAAGCAAATCGTAGGTTGGAATGGTGGAAATGGTTTTGTCGAAATTCTGAATCTTAGTGGTCAACAAACTGATGTCCTGCACATTACCTTCAATATTGTATTTAGGAATCCCAATCCAATCGCCCACTTTCAGATTTTTGGAAGTCGAGACATGGATACCGGTGATGATTCCTAAAATGGTATCTCTAAAAATGAGAACAATAACGGCGGTCATGGCGGTTAAAGACCCAAGAATGGTACTTGCAGAAATACCAAAAATGGTGGTTACAATAAGGAAAATAAAAATAATGGCCTCAATAATTTTGAGCGATTGAGTGATGGCTCTATGTCCAGTTATCCGATAGTAATCTTCTTTTAAGATAAAATACCGCTCGATAGAATTGAGTATTCTTTTGTAAAGAAACCATCCTGCAATAATCATTAACACATAGAACAGCCTTTCTAAAAAAATATAACTTTTTGGGTGTCTGTAAAATACCGAAACTATAAGTTGCTTGGTGAAGAGCAAAGCCAAAAAATTAGAAATGGAATTGAGCATTTTACTTTGATACAAAGCCAAAACGACCGGTTCTTTTTCATATTTTTTTGAAAACAGATAATGAGCACCGTTTAGGGTCAACTTTATGATGTAATTCATCAAAATAAGAACCCCAAGCAGAAACAAAAATTTAACAGAGATCTGCAACAAAAGAACGAAATTATCGGCCACATGATCCTTTATAAGATAATGTATCTGGTCGCTTACGGTCCTAAAAAGGCCTTTGGTATTCTTCAGTTCGTCGTTCATAAGAGCAAAAATAAGAAATTTAATAGGAGAAAAGATTATTTCCGTATTTTTATCTTTCAAATTAAAACACAAAATGGATTCATCATTGGTCATTTTCATCAGCCTAATTCTACTAATCATCGGATTAATGGGGACGGTACTTCCGGTTCTTCCCGGGCTTATTGTTAGTTTTTTAGGAATTTTACTTTACAAATTCGGGACAAGCAACGACATGCCGATGCTTTATGTTTGGCTTTTTGGTGCGCTTACAATAACTTCTGGCATCCTCAACTATTGGGTTCCGGCAAGGACCAATAAAAAATACGGCGGCACACGATGGGGTTCCGTTGGCTCTTTTATAGGGACTCTTATTGGTTTCATTTGGATTCCCATTCCGTTTGGTTTTCTCATCGGGATGCTTTTGGGCGTTTTTCTTGGCGAATTGTTACACGATATTAAGGATAAACAAAAAGCACTTAACTCTGTAAAAGGTGCTTTTGTAGGCTTTTTCATCTCCACGGGGTTTAGCTTTATGATTGGTTTGGCGATGTTTTTGGTTACTGTTTATTATGCTTTTTTTTAATTCATTAAAATCCTAATTTAAAATGAAAACAACCATCCGTAACATAGGTAAAATAGTATTTTTTTCAATTGCTTTATGTCTTTTCCAGAACTGCCAGGCTCAAAAAAAAATCTATGGGAAGAATAAAAGTTCACAAAAAAATCAAACGGTATCCGAAGAAAAAAACATGAAAAACACCTACACATTTCAAGAAGGTGAAAACCGCTTTCTGAAAGAATTCGACACCAATTTTACTTTTAAATCTATCGTTGAAGACAGCCGATGTCCAAAGGAAGTAAAATGCATTTGGCAAGGAGTAGGGACCGTGGAAGTGGAAGTGATAGGCATCTTTACCCGACCAAAAATTTTAAAACTCTCTACCTTGAACGATGTTAAAAAAGGTTACGAAAATTCGGTGGAATTTAACAATCTTATCGTTTCATTGGTTGAACTAAATCCTTATCCATCGAAAAAAATTGCCATCGAAGACAGAAAATACAGTGTCGTATTAAAAATTATAAAAAAAAACACAGATTAGAACAAGGTCGATGCAACAGCATCTTCCCAATGGATGATTTCCTTTTGTTGATCTCTTAAAAAGGCATTGATTTTGGAAAAAGGTTGAGAACCAAAAAATCCTCGATAGGCTGAGAGCGGCGATGGATGCGCAGATTGTATGATGAAATGCTTTTTTTCATCAATTAATTTTACTTTTTTCTGTGCAAAACTTCCCCAAAGTACAAACACTATTTTTTCATGCTTTTCAGAAACCGATTGAATGATAAAATCCGTGTATTGTTCCCAATCCAAATGCTGGTGAGAGTTGGCCTGATGAGCCCTAACGGTAAGTGTTGCATTGAGCAGCAGCACACCTTGTTTTGCCCAATCATCCAATTCGTTGGAGTTGCGGACAATACCCAAATCTTGGTACAATTCTTTATAAATATTTTTGAGCGAAGGCGGTGTTTTCACTTTGTTGGAAACCGAAAAAGCCAAACCATTGGCTTGATGATCGTCGTGATACGGATCTTGGCCCAAAACAACAACCTTCACCTCATCAAAAGGCGTCAACTCTAAAGCTCGGAATATTTGGTTTTCTGGTGGAAAACAATGATAATTGGCATATTCTTGATGAACTTTATCCAATAATTGATGGTAATAGCTGCTTTGGGTGATGGGTTGTAGAACTTTTTGCCAAGTCATTCAGAGGAAATTTCAACAAAAATAAACATCGCGATTCATAAATTAAAATATTCATGTTTAAAACTTTAGAAATAAGAGCCTGAGATAAATTTGTCCACCAAAATTTCTTTAAATTTGCCTTGTGAATATTCAAGATACAGACCTTAACGAACTGGAGTTTCCGACCTTGTTATCGGAGATTGCACCTTTTGCTTATTCGGCAAAAACCCAAAATGCCATTCTTAATCTAAAACCTATCGATAGAGAAACCGCAGAAATTGCTCTAAAAAAAACAGCAGAATATCTGACGAGTTTTGAAAGCGCAAATGCCATCCCATTCGACGAATACGAGGACATCCTTGCAGAACTGAAAGTGCTGCCCATAGAAAATTATCGATTAGAGAATGCCGGATTCATAAAAATAAAAACCATTACCGAGCAAATTGGAAGACTGCAAAAATATTTTCCTACTCTGTCCGCAGCATTTCCTATTTTGCTTTCAGAAGTTTCTGCCCTGGAATTCAGAAAAGAAATTATCGAAAAAATAGACAAAGTTTTCAACCGTTTTGGAGAGGTAAAATCGGAGGCTACACCGACCTTAAAAACCATAAGAACGGAAATGCAAATGGCAAAAAAGCACATTCAGGAAAACTTTAACCGTACACTTTCGGCCCTTGCTTCCGGAGATTTCTTGGACGATATTCGCGAGAGTATTATCGACGACCAAAGGGTATTGGCCGTAAAATCAGTATTCAAAAAAAGAGTTCCCGGTAGGTTTTTGGGAATGTCCAAAACGGGTTCTATCACTTACATACAACCGGATTCTGTAGTAAAACACCAATTCAAACTTAGGGAAGCCGAAGAAGAAGAAAAGAAAGAAATCGACAAATTACTGAGGGTTCTCACAGCCGAAATATCGGTTTTCGCTCCAGAATTAGAAGCCTACCAACAGTACATCTTCGATCTGGATCTGACCCGTGCCAAGGCCAAGTTTGCTGAAAAAACAGGCGGAATTTTACCTAAAATTAACCCCCACAAAACGCTAAAACTTCGTGAAGCTTTTCATCCTTTGTTGCTGTTGAGAAACCGAGCTGAAAATAAAGAAATCTTCTCGCAAACCCTTTCATTAACCGAGCACAACCGAATTATTTGCATCTCCGGACCCAATGCCGGTGGAAAATCCATCACCCTAAAAACGGTAGGCTTGTTGCAGTTGATGTTGCAAAGTGGCATCCTGATCTCGGCACATCCAAAGTCGGAAATGTTTTTCTTCGAAAATATAAAAACCGATATCGGCGACAACCAATCCATAGAAAATCATCTTTCGACCTATTCGTCCAGGTTGAAAAAAATGTCCAGAATTATCCGTGAAGCCAATGAAAATACCCTTTTGCTGATCGACGAATTTGGTACCGGCTCCGACCCCGAATTGGGAGGCGCTTTGGCCGAGAGTTTCTTGGAATTTTTCTACGAAAAAAAATCTTTTGCCATCATCACCACCCATTACACCAACATAAAATTGGTTGTAGAGCAGTTGCCGGCTGCCACCAATGCCGCCATGTTGTTTGATGAGCATTCTCTTGAGCCTCTCTATAAATTGGAGGTGGGACAAGCCGGAAGTTCTTTTACTTTTGAAGTGGCCGAGAAAAATAAAATTCCAAGATTCATCATCCGGAGCGCAAGGGAAAAAGTAGAAAAAGATGTGGTGAATCTGGATAAAACCATTGTCAAACTTCAACAAGAAAAATTTGAAGTCGAAAAATTAAAATCCAACCTTTCCGAACAAAAAGAATCGGTGGTGGACAAAAAGGAGAATCTAAAAAAAATGAACGATCAACTGGAGCAAAAACTCTACAATTTCCAAAAATTGTATGAAGAAGAACATCGCAAATTGCAGTTCGGGAACAAAATAGAAGCCTTCATCACTTCCTACATCAACGGTAAATCCAGAAAAGAATTGGTAAAAGATTTTGTAAAAATCTTGGAACAAGAAAAGTTTAGAAAATTGGGTGCCGACAAAGACGAAACTAAGAAATTGCAGGTCATCAAAAGAAAAGTAACCCAGCAACTGAAAAAGGTAGAAGTGATTGAAAAAATTGCAGAAACCAACGAAAAACTGGAGACCCAAAAGAAAGAAGAACGAAAACTTTGGATAAAAATTGGACAACGCGTACGGATTGCCGGCAGTACCTCTGTGGGCACCATTGATGAAATCCTAAAAAACGGCAAGGTCATGGTAAACTACGGTTCGTTCAAAACCCAAATTTCCAGCGACGAGTTGGAAAGAATTTAACCCCAAATAATGACCAACAATCCTGCAAAAACCAACACCAATAGAGACTTGCAAATCGGAATTTCGGTTTTCTTGTCCGGATTGTCTTGTTTTGGATTGTTGTATTATTATCAGGCGTTGCTCCCGGAATTGGTCGATTATTTTAGAATAGACAAAGCCCAAAGCAGTTTGGCCGTTTCGTCATCCACCTTTGGGATGGCTTTGGGATTGCTGACCGCCATGTTTGTTGCCGACCGATACAGCAGGAAAAAAGTAATTGGCTACTCTTTGTTGTCCTCGGCGGTTTTCGCATTGTTATCTTCATTTTCCAACCATTTCACCTTGCTTTTGTTTTTTAATTTTCTGAAAGGTTATTTTTTGGCGGGTGCAACTTCGGTTTGTTTGGCGTATATTTCAGAAGAAGTTTCGGCATCAAAAAAATTAAAAATTACAGGATTATACATCTCCGGAAATGCCATTGGAGGTATGGTCGGAAGGGTGATGGCCTCACATTTTGCCCACGAATATTCTTGGAAAACGGCTTCGGAAATCATCGGAGTGGTTTGTTTTATTTTTGCCGTACTTTTTTTCTTATTTTCCCCCAAGTCCAAGCATTTTATTCCCAAGAAACAATCGTTTCTATCGTTGATAAAGCCAAACATGATGCTGATATTCAACAAAAAACTATTCTCCTATTACCTAACCGGATTTCTGCTTTTGGGCGCCTTTGTCAGCTTGTACAACTACATGGCTTTTTTCTTGGTAAAATCGCCTTTTAACATTTCGCAAGAATGGATTCCGTATGTGTATTTCTTGTACATTGCGGGGATTGGAGGCTCGATGTCGGTTTCATTTTGGCAGAGAAAACTCAATTCATCCAAAAAAATTCTGAAAGCCATGAGCATCTTGGGAGTTTTCGGGATTTCTATGATTTTTTTCGCTAACCCCATCACGGTTGTTCTTGGAGTTGCCTTGTTCACTTATGCTTTTTTTGTAGCACATACGGTGTGCAGCAAGAGCATTGGCGAGTTTTACCACAGTAAGAAATCGGTTAGCATTGCCATTTACCTACTTTGTTATTATTTAGGAGCCAGTATTTTGGGGAGCACAACCGGAATACTGTTGGTCAATTTTTCGTGGATGATTTTCTTAATTTCCATAATTTTCATCTTTAGTCTGATTTTCATTCTTTTTCTAAAATAAATTTTACGCTTGATAATCAATTACTTAACAAATAAAATAAAATTATTTCACTACTTTGTATTGCATAATACCAAACTTTATATATATCTTTGTCATATCAAATTCATAACAGGATGAAAATGTTTAATCAAATAACAAAATAGAAATAATGAATACCGAAAACACAAAAGCGCAGATGCGTAAGGGGATTTTGGAATTTTGCATTCTCAGCCTCATCAACAGAAAAGAAATGTATGTTTCTGATCTGATTGAAGAGTTGAAGAAAGGCCAATTGGATGTTGTCGAAGGCACCCTCTACCCGCTCCTTACCCGATTGAAAAATGGAGAATTTCTCTCCTATCGTTGGGAAGAATCTACAGGAGGACCGCCCAGAAAGTACTATCAAATCACGGAAAAAGGCAATTTATTTTTAACAGAATTGCAATTGACTTGGAACGAACTGACTGAATCTGTACAAAAAATTACTCAAAACAACTAAAAAAACTAACGATGAATAAAACACTATCTATAGGACTTGCCGGTTTCTCATTCACCATAGAGGAACATGCCTACATAAAACTGAACGATTATCTTTCGGCACTTAGAAACTCCTTGGATCAGGAAGAGTCCGACGAAGTAATGCACGATATAGAGCTGAGAATGGTTGAACTTTTCAAAGAATCTTTAGGTAAAAGAGAAGTCATCAACGATGGCGATGTCGAAAAAATCATGACCCAAATTGGTAGCCCTGAAGTGATTGAAGAGCAAGAAGAAGCCTACCAAACCAACGACAAGCAAAAGAAAAGTTATACCAATTACGGTAACAACATACCAAGACAATTGTTCCGTGATCCCGAGAATGCAAAAATGGGCGGTGTGTGTGCCGGGTTGGCCAATTATTTCGGTATGGACATCAATTGGATGCGCGTTATTTGGGCATTAATTGCAATTATCGGATTGTTCACCATGATCTCTACATTCTTGGTCATCGTAATTTATTGCGTACTTTGGATCGTTTTGCCACAAGCCAAAACAACTTCGGATTTTTTGAAGATGAAGGGAAAACCGGTTAATTTTGATAACATCAAGGAAGAGTCCGGTAAAATCTTGGATTTCGCCAATGAATCGACCCATAAACTTGGAGAGATGTACCAAGAAAGTAAGCCTTTCATCAACAAAACAGGAAGCGGAATTTGGAATGTATTTCGTTTTTTCATCGGTGGGATTTTTGGTCTTATGGGATTGGGATTGTTGTTTTCTGCCATCGCTGTTTTTGGTGTAAGCTTGGACAATGATTTTGTAGATCTTCCGGGCAATATACAGTTTTATTTGCAAGATGGTTTTCTAAAATATTTCGGGATTATCTTTGCTTTTCTTACGGTTTTTATTCCGTCTTTGATATTCCTATTCATCTCCATCCGATTAATTTCGCCAAAAACCAGACTGAATTACACCGGCTATGTGATTGGAGGATTGGTATTTCTGTGGATCATTTTCCTAGGACTTTTTGGATACAAAGCCCTGAAATACAAAACCATATACACAGGAAATAACGAAGAGGAAGATCGCATCGCCATCAACAGTACATCGGACAGTATTTTGGTCGATCTAAAGAAAGTGGCTGTCCCTCAGAATTTTAAATCCTATGGAGACGAAATCTATTCGGATTTGCAAAACATCTATCAAGAAGACAGTCCGTATCTGGAGGTTACCCATAAAGATGGAGTCTTTGCACCTTATCTTTTGGTAAAGAAATCTGCCGACGGCTACAACCAACCTTTGAAAATGGAAATCCCTGTGGAAGTGGTGGACAACAAAATCCTACTGCCCAACTATTTCAAATATCCCTACCAATACCGATTGAGAGATTATGATGTCGATTATGAATTGGTGGTACCAAGAACTAAAAAAGTGATCGCACTGAATGACAATCTGCACCTTTCCATGGATGATGACCAAGATGATGATGTCACGGTAGAATACGATTCGACCCGAATTGCAGGCGACAAGCTAGACATATCCATCAACGATAAGGACAAGGACTCCATAACCGTCAATGGTAAAAAATACCACAAGGATGTTGCTGAAAAGATTCTTGAGAAAAAAATGCCAAAAGGTCTGAAAGATTTGGAACAACTAAAAAACATCAACATCCAAATAAAAGACGATAAAAGCAACATCAAGATTGAAACAAACTAAACTAAAAAAAATGATGTATTAAAAATTTAGCTTTTTTTTAACAATTAAATTTCAAACAATTGATCAATAATTAGTACATTAGCTCAATCAAATCACAACCATTAATAAATTACACACAATGATACAGTTAGCTTTCGAAATCGCCATAAAATTTATGGATTTCATCACCAATCTATTTTAAACAAATTATTATCAATATCTTTGTTGAGCATAACAGCCTTTGTTATGCTCTTTTTTATTGAATTAAAAGCTAAATCATGAAAAAAATTCTATCAAAACTCATACTCAAAATTATAGGTTGGAAGGTGGTCCTACACGGAGATGCATCCAACTTGGATCGTTGTATTCTTGTGGTTGCCCCACACACTCATAATTCGGAATATCTACTGGGTAACCTTGCCTATTGGTCTTTGGGTAAGAATCTGAAAGTCATCATCAAAGATGCGCACACCAAAGCTTGGTACGGTTTTGTAGTAAAAGCCATTGGCGGTATTGGTATCGACAGAAGTCAGAAAAACGATTTGGTTAATTTTGTTGCCAAACTTTTTGAAAAAGAAGACTTCTCACTGGTCATCACTCCTGAGGGAACAAGAAGCCGAGTTGAAAAATGGAGAAAAGGCTTCTATCACATGGCTTTGGCAGCGAAAGTACCGTTGGTACTGGCAGCAGGAGATTTTGGAACCAATTCTATCATTTTAGGATACAAAATACCGTATGAAAAACTGGTTTCCGAACCTTACGAAACCATCATGCAAGAAATCCAAGAGTACTACATCAAAAACAATATTAAAGCAAAAATTCCTGAAAACTGGAATCCTAAAATTTATTAAACACCCCCCATGGATCATACAAAAAAAGAAGAACTGTTAAACGAACTGAACGGTTGGAGAGCCGGGAAAACCATGGCTGGACATCTGGACATAAAATTCACCGATGTTACCGAAGATACCCTAACGGCAACCATGCCGGTTTGCGAAAAAACCCACCAACCTTATGGCATATTGCACGGCGGTGCTAGTTGCGTATTGGCCGAAACTTTGGGTTCTTGCCTTTCCTACCTCCATGTAGATACAAGCAAAGTGGTCCCTGTGGGTACCAACATCAACTCTAACCATTTGAGAGCAAAAAAAAGCGGCCTGGTTACCGGTACAGCTTCCTTTATCAGAAAAGGAAATACCGTGCATGTTTCTCAAATTGAAATTCGTGATGAAAAAGGAAACTTGGTCAATCATACCACCATGACCAACAACATCATCCCGATCGGTAAAGTCTAAGACAACCTGCTGAAAATTTAGAGCCTGTTTAAATTTTATATCTAGAATTTTTGAATACAAAAAGGCTGATGAGAACGATTAGAAATAGCCGATTTATTATTTCGGGAAAATTTTAAACGGGCTCTTAATCTCTTCCACATCAATTTTGTAAAGAACTTTCATCAAAAAAAATCCGTATCCTACACATGTTGATTTTCAAATTTCCCCATCAGGATCAATTGTATAAACTGGACCGTTCTTGTGGCGACACCCAATACAACCTCCATTCTTTTGATGGTAATGAACGGCTTGATTTCAGGGGTAAAATGGTAGCAATCACCAAGCAAGAAATTGAAAACATTGAGTTTGAACTTCCAGAAAACGACTTTCATCATGCAGAAGAAAGCCAAGCAGAATACCTAAAAAAAATTGAGAAAACGGTAGAAATCATCCAGCAAAACAAATTAAAAAAACTGGTTATTGCGAGAAAAAAAATAGTCGATTACGCCACAATAGATTTTCCCAATTCATTTCTTAACCTGTGCAAGAAATATCCATCTGCATTTGTCTATGCTTTTTCCGAACATAATTTGGCTTGGATGGGGGCTTTTTCTGAGGCATTGGGCATTTACGATAAGAAAACAAAAAAATTCCAAACCATGAGCCTTGCCGGGACTCTGCCCATAGCCGAAAATTGGTCACAAAAAGAGATTGAAGAGCAGCAACCCGTGAGCGATTATATTTTGGATGTCTTAAAATCGTATTCTAAAACGGTAGAACAATCCCAAACCTACGATCATCCTTCAGGAAATATCAAACATTTGAGGACCGATTTTTCCATAGAAATTGAAGAAGAACATGTACAGAATCTTCTACAAGACCTGCATCCTACTCCGGCAGTTTGTGGGATACCCAAAGACATTTGTCAAGAAAAAATCTTGGAATTGGAAGGATTCAGCAGAGAATTTTATGCCGGCTACAGCCGGATAGAAACGGAAGATTTCCTGTATTCTTTTGTCAATCTTCGCTGTGCAAAATTCTACACCGACCATGCAGAAATATTCGTTGGCGGAGGCATTACCAAAGACAGTTCTCCAGAAAAAGAATGGCAAGAGACCGAACTGAAATCCTTGGCCATCATCAACAACTTGGTCATTAATCGTTGATGACCTCAACCTTACAGTAGTAGAAATTTTAAAAGTTAGTAGTAAGTCCAATACTAATCGCAAATACTAAAGTTTTCTTTTTGTAATTTTACAATATACATTGTAGAATATGGCAAGAATAAGAAAATAGAAGTTGAAGGAAAAGTAATTACGATAATTCTTGACAAAGAACAAGAGTATATTTCATTAACCGATATGCTGAAAGCAAAAGATGGAGATTTTTTCATTTCCGATTGGCTTCGAAACAGAAATACAGTTGAATATCTTGGGGTTTGGGAAAGTATTTACAACACCAATTTTAATTATGGCGAATATGCCACAATTAAAAGTCAGGCAGGGTTGAATAGCTATAAACTAAGTGTAAAAGAATGGGTTGAAAAGACAAATGCAATTGGACTAAAAGCAACTGTAGGACGATACGGAGGAACTTATGCACACCCCGACATTGCTTTTGAATTTGGTATGTGGATTAGTCCACAGTTCAAAATTTACCTAATAAAAGAGTTTCAACGACTGAAAAACGAAGAAAATGACCGATTGAAGTTAGAATGGAACTTACAACGGACATTAGCCAAAGTAAACTATCATATTCAAACAGACGCTATCAAAGAAAATCTGATACCTCAACATATTACAAAACAACAAGTGAGTATTGTTTATGCAAACGAAGCGGATTTATTGAATGTAGCACTTTTCGGAATTACAGCCAAACAATAGCGAGGCAATAATCCTGACAAAAATGGAAACATTAGAGATTATGCGACATTGGAACAATTGGTGGTATTAAGTAATATGGAAAGTATTAACGCATTACTTATCCGACAAGGTTTGAAACAAAATGAACGACTTATCCAACTAAACCAAGCAGCTATAACGCAAATGAAATCCTTACTTCAAAATAATGTATTGAAAAAATTAAAATAAGAGAACTACAACAAACCTCCAACAAACAAATTAGAAATAGAGCCACTACTGTTGTTCATTTTATTTTTTATTGTTTAATTTTAACAATCTGAAAAAGCATAGTAATACCTTACTCGAAAACAAAGTTATTTTTAGCCGTCTACGAAATAAATTTTTCCTATTTTAGAAAATCAAATAATTTAAAAACAGAAAAAACATAATTGTTTGATTTTCAATATTATAATTAAATTTCATCAGAATATTACAATAATTACACTTAAATGATTGATAGAATATTTATTTTCATTTTTTCATTCTTCATAATTGCAGAATGTAAATCTCAGGACTATTTACCTAAAGATACAATTTATGGTAATGTAAAAAAAATTAAAGAAAAAGTAATTTTTTTAACTGAAATTGAGAACCCACAATTATTATATTACGATGATTATGGACATTCTGGTTTTATGGGACCTGAAGCAACCTTTTCGAGATTTAAGAAAACTTGGTACACTTCAAACCAGTGCTATTACATAAATTATGTCAGAACTTTTGATAAAAATAGAAATATCGTGAGTGATTTGTGGTATGGTAAAAAAGATAATTTCAATAACTCGTACAAGAAAATCTATAACAAAGAAAATAAAATTATTAAAGAAATTGATTCTACAAACTATTCAGTTTATACAACCAATTATTATTATTCGGATTATGGAGATGTAAATATAATAAGGCAAAAAAATAAAAATGATTATTTTAGATATACCTATAAAAAATTCGAAAATGATAAATTAAAAACGCTAAAAGAATATGATGAAAATGGAACTATAGATGAGTATAAATATTTTTACAATGAAAGTGGAAAATTAAAATATAGAATATACAAGAATCCAAACTCTTGGCAACAAAAGGGAGAACGAACTTGGTCTTATGGAGTTCAAGATACACTTTTAACAGTATATAAAGATCTTGTAATCATTTATGATGAAAAAAATAGAATTTTAAGGTATCAGACTTATGATTTATATAAGCATGATGAAAATCGAAAAATTCCACAATTAGGACTTCAACTTGATTATAAATATAAAAATGACAATTTAGTATCTATAAGTAGAAAATATAAAGATGGTATCGTAACTATTAATTATTTTAAATACAACAAATTTGGGAAAGTTACTGAAAGATATTGCTGCAATGAAGATATTAAAAAGGCAACAATAATTGAAAAATTTCAATATAAAGATGGGAAAATTTCAAAATTTGAATACATTGAGGAAGGAAAAAAACATATTGTAAACCTTAATTATAAATTTGACTCAAAAAACAATTGGATAGAAATTATTAAAAATGTTGATGGTAAAGATCTTTTCAAATGGACGAGAGAAATAGAATATTACGAATAAGCACTACAGCTAAATCGCATTGACAAAATGCGGTAAGAATTGCAAGTTGAAAGATTTAGCCGTCCCGCTGTTTGCCCCAGTCGATTTAACCTCATTTATGTACTTTATTTTGGTAAAAAAACACTCATCAGCCATCACACAAGGAACTACAGTCCACGGCTGAACTAACAAGTGTTCATATTTCAAAAATACAAAATACAACTGAATTATCAGAAACAGCGAAACATTCTAATACCAATCTTAAAAATTTGAGCCATAATGCAGATTAAAAAAAACAACATTACGGCTAACAAAATCAGTGTAACCATTATAAAGAAAAAAATAAGAACAATCTGATAAAGAAATCCTATAGCTTCCATCGTGACATATAAATATATACAAAGCTAAAAAGCAAGTGTGCAGTCCAACTGCACTTGAAATAAAAAAAACCGTTTCGATAGAAACGGTTGTATAGAAAATTTGTGTATTCGGTTAATTTTTAATTCCAAGTTTGCTCCAAGTGTGCAGGACAAATACGGCTAGAAGTCCTAGAATGGACGATACCAGCGAAATAAGCAAAGTGGTATTGTCTTCGTGAAACACACCCAATTTCCAGTCGATAACATAGAGGTTAACTCCCAAAAACACGACGAATAAAACTAAAAATACTTTGTATATGGTTTTCATAATCAAAAAATTGAACTGCAAAAATACTAAGACTGAGGATTAAAACCTAACATAAGTTGCAATTAATTCTGCAAAATTGGTGGTAAACAATTTGATGGAAATCGCCAAAAGAATAACTCCAAAGACTTTCTGTAAAACTTGCAAAGTTCCATCGCCCAGTTTTTGCTCGATCCAGTTGGCCGATTTCAAAATAAAATACACAAAAACGGTATTGATGACGATGGCTGCAATGATGTTAACATCATGGTACTGCGCCTTCAAGGAAAGTGTGGTGGTCAGTGTTCCGGCACCAGAAATCAAAGGAAAAGCAATAGGAACAATGGAGGCCGATTTGGCCTCGGTACTTTTATTAATTTCTATTCCCAAGATCATTTCCAAGGCAATAATAAAGATTACAAAAGCTCCTGCAATGGCAAATGAATTGACATCCAAACCAATAAATTTTAGCATCTGTTTTCCGACAAATAAGAAGCAAATCATGAGAAGTCCTGCAACGATGGTTGCTCTCTCAGAATCGATCTTCCCGAATTTTTGTTTTAAACTAACTATAATAGGAATAGATCCTAAGATATCGATTACGGCAAACAAAATCATGGTTGCGGTAAGGGTTTCTTTAATGGAGAAATGTTCCAACATGGTCTAAATTATTAATTTTGCAAAAATATGAAAATATTTTATTAAATCAACAATATCCAAATCCATTGCAATTATTTATTTTACAAATCGTTAATTTTAACAGAATCAATCATTTGATTAATACTCAAATAAAATTCTGTTTATATTCATTTAATTATAAAATAGTTCATTTTTTTTAAATAAATATTGATTTGAATCATTATTAATCACTTTTTTTTGAAAATAACTTTGTAGCACAAATAAAAACAGTTAGATCAAAAAGTTGACACAATGGATAATAATTTAAGCGAAAGCAGTGTTCAAATTACCATTTTTCTTCTCTTAATTCCCGTAATTTTCATGTTGATCCTGGTGATCATCAAAATCAATAGAATGATTTCGGACACCCTAAAGAAAAGAGAATTAAAACAAATCCTTCAAAAAATCGAATCCTTACCTGAAGATGAAATCCAAGCTTTAGAAAAAAGACAAAAAGAATTGGAATTTCAACTCGGCGGAAACGAATTGGCCAACCCAAATCCGGTAGAGGATCCAAGAGGATTGATTACAGAATCCAAGGAGATCCATGATATTCGGTTCTTGGCTTCCAAAAGGCAAAGAAAAGCAAGGCTAACCATCCCTGATGAAGAAAAAAAACTAATCCTTTGGTTTCTAGGCATTAGCATTCTTTGGCTCATCATCGGGACCAGTGTGGGAGAATATTTGGGTATAAAATTTGTCGCCCCAGATTCGGATCACATTTCTTGGCTCAGTTTCGGAAGACTAAGACCGGTGCATACCAATATGGTATTTTGGGGTTGGGCTTCCACCGCAATGGTTGGTCTATCCTATTTTGTAGTACCAAGAGTCGGAAATACCAAATTGCACAGCATCAAGCTGGGATATTACAGTTTAGTTTTAATGGCAAGTGCTGTACTGATCGGCAGTATCTGTCTTATGTTAGGCATCAACAACAGTGGTGGCGAATACAGGGAATATATTTGGCCTGTTATGGGACTATTTGCCATGGGCATTGGACTTAGTTTGTACAATTTCATAAAAACCATACAGACCAGAAAGACCGAAGACATCTATGTATCGAACTGGTATATTGTTGCAGCCATGATGTTTATAGCCGTTATTGTCTTGGTGGGTTATTTACCGTTTTGGCAAGACGGATTGGGCGAAACCATCGTTCAAGGTTTCTATATGCACCAAGCGGTTGGGATGTGGTTTATGTTTCTCAATCTAGGATTAATGTACTACTTCCTACCCCAAGAATTGGATACACCGGTATATTCCTACAGCCTGAGTGTACTCGCATTTTGGACTCAAATATTATTTTATACCTTAATAGGTACCCATCATTTTATTTTCAGTCCCATTCCTTGGTGGTTACAAACCGTAGCCATAATTGCCAGTGTGGATATGGTAGTCCCTGTTGTTGCGGGCAGTTTCAACTTTATGATGACCATGAAAGGAAAATGGCACAGGCTGAGATGGAGTTACATCATGCCTTTTTATGTAGTTTCTGTAATTTTTTATTTTTCAGGATCTCTGCAAGGTACTGCCGAAGCTTTTAGATGGGCCAATTTGGTATGGCATTTCACCGATTTTACCGTGGCTCACTCTCACATGACCATGTACGGAATTATCACATTCATGCTGTTCTCATTTACCTATACCTTGGTGCCAAGGATCACTTCGTTAGAACCGCCCAGTTTAACCGTAGGTTTGCACTTTTGGCTCGCTTTGGTTGGGTTAATGATTTACATATTCTCGTTAATGATTGGTTCTACAGAAAAAGGATTGATGTGGATGGACAAAGAGCCTTTTATAAAAGGAGTGGTACAATCCGTTCCGTATTGGGTCTTTAGGGCTGTTGGAGGTACTTTGATGTGGATTTCGCATTTTGTATTTGCTTACAATTTTTACAGAATGGTTGTTCCTAAAAAAGAAATAAAAATCCCCGATACTCCAGAAGAAATTCTAAATATCGTTCATGCTAAACAAATATAAAGGAAATGGACTTTTTTAACAATCAAAAAAAATTATTCACCACTGCTCTTGCTTTATTTTTAGGCTTAGCACTTATTATATGCATTTTCCCTTCTTTGCAAAGCATGAGGGACTACCAACCTTTGCCCAACTCTAAACCCTTGACCGAATCCGAACAAAGAGGTAAAGAAATCTATATTTCTGAAGGTTGTATTGCCTGTCATACCCAACAGGTAAGAAATGTAGATATGGATCAGGTTTTTGGGAACAGACCCAGTATTGCAGCCGATTATGCCCGAAACAAAAGAATGAATGTTTGGCAAAATACCGCCAATCTTTTGGGATCCGAAAGAACAGGGCCCGACCTTACCAATGTCGGAAACCGACAAGCAAGCACCGATTGGCAATACACCCACCTTTACAATCCCAGAGCAGTAGTCCCAGAATCGGTAATGCCCTCTTACAAATGGTTATTTATCGTAAAACCAGAACTGGGCGTACACGATGTTGAAGTAAAAGTACCTGAAAAATTTCGAGCAGGAATCACTGGAAAAATTGTAGCTTCTCAAGATGCAAAAGATCTGGTAGCCTATCTGCTATCTTTAAAACAAACGGAACTGCCACAATCCATGCCTCCGAAAGAATTTTTATACAAAAAAGAAGTGAAAGTAAGTGCTTCTAGCGGTGCCTCTACCCTTCCGGATGGCGAAAACCTCTTCAACACCCATTGTGCTTCTTGCCACCAAAGTTCTGGCGAAGGAGTTCCTGGAGCTTTCCCACCGCTAAAAGGGGACAAAGTCGTTACCGGTGAAGATCTGGAATTGTACATCACCATCATCATGAAAGGTTACAACGGACTTGCTCCAGCCTATGGCGTTATGCCTCCTGTGGGTACAACAGCCAATTTAAAACCTGAAGAAGTAGCAGCCATCATCAATCACGAAAGAACCAGTTGGGGCAACAGCGGAAAAACCGTTACCGCCGACGATGTTAAAACCATAATGGATAAAATAAAATGAAAACAAAAACATATCTAATTGCAATTCTACTTTTCTTACATACCTTTTATAAAGCGTGTGAGGCTTGCGATCTAAAACAACCCAAAATTACCAGAGGACTAACGCATGGAGCAGGACCACAAAGTTTTTGGGACTGGATTGCCGTAGGAATTATTGTGGTGATTTCTTTTCTTACCGTATTTTATTTTGTAAAATATATTGTAAAACCAGAAAGTAAGAAAGACCAACACATTAAAAATAGTATTCTTAATTTTTAAACCATCTTGAATATGAATACTCCAAAAACTACCGTTTTGATCTATATCGATGACGAACCCAACCCCATTGCCAATCTAGATCCGCCCATTGTCTTTCAGTTGGATACCACCAAGCTAACCGACGGAGACCATCAACTAAAAATCATTAGTAAATTTGAAAATAAAGAGGGGATAAAAATTATTCCCTTTACGGTGCAAAACGGCCCTGTAATCCATGTTGATGGCCTTTCCAACAACGATACCATCAACGGGACAGTACCTCTCATGCTCAATGCTTATGACACGGGTAAAAACCAAAATTTTATTATCAAAGGAAGCGAAAACCCAAGAACCATTCCGGTATGGGTTTGGGTACTCATTCTGAGTATATTGGCTTGGGGAGCATTCTATAGTATTACGAGTGCCATCAATTCGCCCAACTAAGAGCCTGTGATAATTTTTACAAACTTTTCAATCTTCATAAAAAACGGCCAAATTCTCCAGAAATTTGACCGTTTTTAATTTATTTAAAACCCCAAGATTAGTTCGCTTCCACTTCGACAGGGAGTACAGAAACGGTCCCGTCAGCTTCTATTTGGTTCAGGGTTAATACTTCAATTTGATTAACAGAAGAGGCATCAAAAGGTTTTTGTACCCTCACATAATTTTCGGTAAACCCGAACATCATGCCGTCTTTGTTTTCGTGCTCCCACAAAACGGGATGGGTTTTTCCCAATTGAGATTGGTAGAAGGCTACTTTCTTTTTCTCGGAAAGTATCCTCAGCATTTTATTTCTTTTCTTTCTCTCTGCCACAGGAACTACGCCGTCCATATCAACGGCTTCTGTATTTTCTCTTTCGGAATAGGTAAAAACATGAAGGTAAGAAATCGGAAGTTCATTCAGGTAATTATAAGTTTTGAAAAACTCTTCATCCGTTTCTCCTGGGAAACCAACAATAACATCGACACCAACGGCACAATCCGGCATTATTTCTCGGATTTTTGATATCCTGTCCGAATATAATTTGGTCAGATATCGGCGTTTCATTTTCTTCAACAACTCGTCGCTACCGCTTTGCAAGGGAATATGAAAATGCGGTACAAATCGTTGAGACTTGGCCACCAATTCTATACTTTCGTCTTTCAACAAATTTGGTTCAATGGAAGAAATACGGATCCTTTCGATACCTTCAACTTTATTCAGTTCCGTAATGAGATCCAAGAAAGTATGTTCGTGTTTTTTATTTCCAAATTCGCCTTTACCGTAATCACCAATATTAACACCGGTCAGTACAATTTCTTTAATGTCTTTGGCTGCAATATCTTTAGCGTTTTTCACCACATTTTCGATGGTGTCGGATCTGGAAATTCCTCTCGCCATAGGGATGGTACAATAGGTACATTTATAGTCGCACCCGTCTTGTACTTTGAGGAAGGCACGGGTTCTGTCTCCAATGGAATAACTTCCAATGAAAAAATCGGCTTCTTCTACTTCGCAAGAATGTACGATACCTTGGTTTTCGGATTTTTTGAGTTCGTTAAGATATCTAGGAATATTAAATTTTTCTTTGGCTCCCAAAACCAAATCTACCCCTTCAATTTTAGAAATCTCTTCAGGTTTTAGTTGGGCATAACATCCGATGATGACCACCAATCCGTTGGGATTGGCTTTCAGGGCTCTTTTCACATGGAGTTTGCATTCTTTATCTGCTGTTTCGGTAACCGAGCAAGTGTTGATGACATATACATCTGCAGGATCTTCGAAACTTACTTTCTCATAACCATTTGCCGTTAATTGTCTAGCAATGGTAGAGGTTTCTGCAAAGTTTAATTTGCATCCTAGAGTATGATATGCTGCTTTTTTTTGAGTCATAGTGGTATGATAAAATCGACTGCAAAAGTACGAATTTTATGTTAAGTAAGAGTAATGCCTCTTTTATTATCACCAATACAGAGATCTCTATTTGTACTCGTCTCTTATTTCGTTGCTTTTTGCAAAGCACACAGGAGAGGCATTTTCTTGTTCCAAATCTTCATTCTTATTCAACATTTTAGCATTAAATTCTTTGGATTTATTTTTAGGTATGGAAAGAGATTTCCAATCACTGTTTTTAATCATTTTTGCGATATATACCATTTGTCCAACATGATAGGCGTAATGAGAAAGTTGCCTGAACAATGCATCTGCCACCAACATTGCCTCACCACGAATCGTTACGGTGTTCTTTAGGTTTTCTTCATCGAGTTGTTCCAAAGCCTGAAAAAGACAATCCCAACCTTTTTCCCAAATATTCAAGAGTTCTTCTTTGGATTGGTAACTATTTTCGAATTCAGCATCGCGATTACGCCACGGTTTTTCGCCGTCTTCGGTGAGGAAATTTGTAAATCTGGACTGCATGTTTCCAGAAATGTGATTTACCAAAACTGCGATACTGTTGCTTTCCTCATTGTATTGCCAATGCAATTCATCTTCCATCAGGGGTTCCATGGCTTTTTCGCCAAGGTTTTTATAGAATTGAAATCGTAGGGTCAATAGATGTTTCATAATTCTCCTTTTTATTAAGACTTGTTTAAAATGATAGTTTGGCAAAGTTCTTCATAATCAACAGCACGAATTGACCAATAAAATTACGAATTTATCAGCATAATAAAAAAAATAAAAAAAAATAAATCATTATTTATCGGATTCGTTGTTTATGTTCAAAAATAAGATATATTTGTCCTGATTAAAAATCATCACAAAATAGTATGACATCACATTCCACTTCATCAAAATTACTGGATTTGTTTAGCCTATTGATCTATTCAAAATTTCTGAGAAAACCCACTTGACCATCGTATTCTACTCAAAAATAAATATGAAAAACGAAAAAATAATCATACAAAAAAAAATATACGATGATCCCTAAAAAAAACAGCTGGGCCGAGCCTTATAAAATAAAAATGGTGGAACTCTTGAAGATGACCACTCCAGAGCAAAGAAAACAAGCACTAAACGAAGCTGGATTTAATACTTTTTTATTAAAATCTGAAGATGTTTATATAGACCTACTCACCGACAGCGGAACCAATGCCATGAGCGACGAACAATGGGCCGGAATGATGCGTGGTGATGAAGCCTATGCCGGCAGTAAAAATTTCTATACCCTAGAAGACACTGTAAAAGAAGTTTACGGTTACCAATATTTGGTACCTACCCACCAAGGTAGAGGTGCTGAAAATATCCTATCCCAAATCATGATCAAACCAGGAGACATCGTCCCTGGCAACATGTACTTCACCACCACCCGACTGCACCAAGAATTAGCTGGAGGTATATTTCATGACATCATCATTGATGAAGCCCACGATTCTGAAAATGAATTTCCATTTAAAGGAAATATCGACTTGAATAAATTGGAAAAATTGGTACAAGAACATGGAGCCGACAAAATACCGTACATCTGTGTAGCCACTACCGTTAATATGGCTGGTGGACAACCGGTAAGCATGGCCAACCTGAAAGAACTGAGAGCCTATACCCAAAGTAAAGGCATTAAAATTATGTTGGACATGACCAGAATTGCCGAAAATGCCTACTTTATCCAACAAAGAGAAGAAGGATACCGACTGAAGACCATTGCCGAAATTGTAAAAGAAATTTGCAGTTATACCGATGGAGCCACCTTTAGCGGAAAAAAAGATGGTTTGGTGAACATCGGTGGATTCCTTGCCCTAAACGATTGGGAGACATTTGAAGAAGCCCGAAACATGGTGGTTGTGTACGAAGGATTGCACACCTACGGAGGATTGGCAGGAAGAGACATGGAAGCACTTGCCATCGGCATACGAGAATCGGTGCAAGATGCCCATATGAAAGCCAGAGTGGGACAGGTTTTATACCTGGGCGATAAAATGAAAGAATTCGGGATCCCTATTGTAACTCCGGTAGGTGGACATGGAATTTTTGTTGATGCTAAACAATTTTTGCCTCACCTTACTCAAGACCAATTCCCAGCGCAGACTTTGGCTGCAGAAATCTATCTGGATGCCGGCATCCGCACCATGGAAAGAGGCATCGTATCGGCAGGAAGAAAAGCCAATGGTGAAAATTATTATCCTAAACTGGAGTTGGTTCGTTTTACCATTCCAAGAAGGGTCTATACCCAAGCTCATATGGATGTAATTGCCGAATCTACTGCCAGAGTTTATGAGAGAAGAAATGAAATAAAAGGACTTAAAATGATCTACGAGCCGAAATATCTTCGTTTTTTCCAAGCACGATTTGAGCAGCTTTAGTACCCAAAAAAATACGATCAATTTCAAATTTGATTTTTTTTGTTTTTCCAAGGAACCCGTTTCCTTGGATTTTTTTTGGGAAAACTTTTCAAAAAAAAAGAAAGCCACCTTTTTCAAGTGGCTTTCCATTATTTAAAAAAACATTAAGCTTGTGGTGCTTGTGGTTCTTCAGATTTTTCTGTTTTTGGTTTTGCTTCTGGTTTAGGAGGTCTTGGCAACAACACTTTTCTAGAAAGTTTCATTTTCTTTCTATCGTCGTACCCCATAAATTTCACTTCAACCTCATCGCCTTCAGCATACGGAACTTTGTCCAATCTCTTCCATTCGATTTCTGAGATATGAAGCAAACCTTCAGTTCCTTTTGCGATGGCAACAAAAGCTCCGAAATCCATCACCTTCACAACTTTACCTTTGTACACTTCGCCTACAACCGGTACGAATGTTATCTCGTTGATGGCTGCAATGGTTGCGTTGATATTTTCTCTAGAAACGCCTGAAATTTCGATTCTACCGATTTCTCCAATTTCTTCAATAGAAATAACCGTTTCAAAATCTTTTTGCATTTGTTGAATGATTTTTCCACCAGGTCCGATAACTGCACCGATAAAATCTTTAGATATTTCCAAAACTTCCATTTTTGGAGCATGTGGTTTAACATCGGTTCTTGGAGCATCAATGGTTTTTAGGATTTCGCCCAAAATATGCAAACGACCATCTCTAGCTTGGTTCAGGGCTGTTTTCATAATATCCATAGACAAACCTTGGATTTTAATATCCATTTGGCAAGCTGTAATTCCGTCTGCAGTTCCTGTTACTTTAAAGTCCATATCACCCAAGTGGTCTTCATCTCCTAAGATGTCAGAAAGTACCGTAAATTTTCCCGTTTTAGGATCGGTAATCAATCCCATTGCAATACCGGAAACCGGTTTTGTAATTTGTACCCCTGCATCCATAAGAGCCAATGTCCCGGCACAAACCGTTGCCATTGAAGACGATCCGTTGGATTCTAAAACATCAGAAACCACACGGATGGTGTATGGATTTTCAGCAGGAATGATGTTTGCTAAAGCTCTTTGAGCCAAGTTTCCGTGTCCTACCTCTCTTCTGGAAGTTCCTCTTAGTGGTCTGGCTTCGCCGGTAGAGAATGGTGGGAAATTATAATGCAAGAAAAATCTTTGATCGTAGTTAATAGCAACCGTATCGACCATGTTGGCATCTTTTACAGATCCTAAAGTTACCGCTGTTAGAGATTGGGTCTCACCTCTTGTAAAGATTGCAGAACCGTGTGCACCAGGAAGATAATCTACTTCCGACCAAATAGGACGAATGGTTGTTGAATTTCTACCGTCCAAACGGATTCCTTCGTTCAGGATCATTTGTCTCATGGCTTCTTTTTCAACATCGTGGTAATATACTTTCACGAAAGACTCCACTTCTGCTCTTTCTTCTTCAGAATATTGAGACAAGAACTCTTCCAAAACCGCTTTGAATTTTTCTCCTCTTTCTTCTTTTGCCGAAGGAACTCTGGCTACTTGATATACTTTGTCATAACATTCTTTCCATACTTTCTCACGGATTTCTTCGTTATGCACTTCATGGCAATATTCTCTTTTTGTTTGTGATGAAGCAATTTTTGAAGCCAATCTTTCTTGAGCTTCTATTTGTACTTTAATTTCTTCATGTGCAAATTGGATGGCTTCGATCATCTCTGCTTCGGAGATTTCTTTCATCTCACCTTCCACCATTACGATGGAATCTTTGGTGGCCCCTACCATGATATCCAAATCGGCTTTAGCCAAATTTTCAAGGCTTGGATTGATGGACAATTGACCGTCTATTCTTACCACTCTTACCTCAGACATAGGTCCATTGAAAGGGATGTCGGTAATGGCAATCGCTGCAGAGGCAGCAAGTCCTGCCAACGATTCTGGCATAACTTCTTTATCATAAGAAATCAGGGAAATCATCACCTGTACTTCTGCGTGGAAATCTTCTGGGAAAAGCGGACGCAGAACTCTGTCCACCAAACGCATGGTTAGGACTTCTTCATCAGAAGGTTTGGTCTCTCTACGGAAAAAGTTACCCGGTATTTTACCACCGGCATAGAATTTTTCTCTATAATCAACGGTTAATGGTAGGAAATCTACCCCTGGATTAGCGTCTTTATTGGCAACAACGGTGGCTAACAACATGGTTCCGCCGCATTTTACAACAACAGATCCGTTGGCTTGTTTGGCTAGTTTGCCCGTTTCGATGGTAATTTCTCTACCATCTTTTAATTGAATTTTTTCAATAATTGCTTGTGGAGCATTCATAAATTTGTTCGTCTTAGGCACTCCGTATTGAGTGCAGTTAATATTAATCTTTAAAAAAATTTCTGGGCAAAGGTAGTATTTTTTACTCAGCTAGCCGTCATTATCAATTCTTAATTTCCTAAAAATTAATGATTTTAAAGGAGAAAAATAAAAAAAAGCAACTCATAAATTTGAGTTGCTTTAGAATTCTTTGTAAAGAATAGATTATTTTCTTAATCCTAATTCAGCAATAATTGCTCTATATCTTGCGATATCCGTTTTCTTAAGATAATCCAACAAAGCTTTTCTTTTACCTACCAATTTCACCAAAGATCTTTCTGTGTTATAATCTTTGTGATTCGCTTTCAAGTGACCTGAAAGGTGGTTAATTCTGTAAGTAAAAAGCGCAACTTGTCCTTCAGCGCTTCCTGTGTCTTGTGCAGATTTTCCGTGTTTTGCGAAGATTTCTGCTTTCTTTTCTGATGTTAAGTACATGCAAATATTGTTTAATGATTATTATGTAACGAGCTGCAAAAGTATAACTTTTTTTTGAATCGCCAACCATTATTTAAAAAATCTATTCAACTGTATAGGTGAAAAATACAACAATCTATTGAATAAACTTTTGATTTCCCTAGAAATAAAACTACTTTTGTATGAATTATGAAGAGGAATAAAATTCTTATTTACACCACAGTTACCGTACTTTTAGGAGGCTTAGCTTACCTAAAAGCACAACAACTTGTGCAAAATAAAATACAAAATAACGAAATTAAACAATTAAAAAGTAAAAAAATCCTCTATTTCAATCCGGACATCCAACCCGATTTGGAAGAGATCAAAGAGCCCAGTAACTCTACTTTTTTCTCAGCTGCTTCGGATAAATTAAGCGAAAACAATCAAAACATCCTATTAAGAGCCGATCAATTGATTCCTTTTGACGAAGTTAATCCGGACACCATAAAAGAATATTGCCTAAACAACCAAGCCGACTATGCTGTGGTTTCGAAAATTAAATATTTCAAGGTAGGTTTAGGCAAATATGTATTTTCCAGCCAGGTAATCGTTGGCATGAAACTCTACAATGCGCATGGCGATCTCCTAACAGAAACACAATACGATACTTATAAAAAAAATAAACGGCTTTTGGGTTCTGCAGAAAATTTTGTAAAACTGGGAACAAAAGGAGCTTTGAAAGAAGTCCTCAGATGCCTAAAATTACAAAAAACAAATTCTTCGACTTAAAAAAATTAAAAAGAAATAAATAAACTCTTATTTTTTATAAAATTTAAGGTACTTTTGTGCGCTTTGAATTTTTGATCAGTCCCACATCTTCATGGAGTTCAATGCAATTTTTAATTTAATAACCGGTCAAAATATTTAGATTAAAATGGATACTAAGAAATTGATTTTTAACCCGGCAGATATTGCAGAAAATCTGAGTGAACTGCACGCAGATGAAAGACTTCTGGCATTCCTTAGGATTCCAAAAGAATATAAAGCAGAGGTTTTTGCCCACTTAGATCCGGATTTCCAAGAAGAAACCATCCGAAGCATTGGTAGCGAAGAGGTTTCTGAAATCTTGAACGGCATGACTCCGGATGACAGAACCGCTTTGTTCGAAGATTTCCCGGACGAACTGATCAAATATTCCATCAACCACCTTAATCCTCAGGAAAGAAGGATTGCTCTGAAACTTTTGGGCTACAAACCCAATTCCATTGCCAGGTTGATGACCCCCTACTACATCCAAATCCGAAAGGAATGGACCGTAAAAAAATGCCTTCAACAAATAAAAAAAGTAGGCAAAAAAGTGGAAACCATGAACCACCTCTATGTGGTTGATGAAAAAAACAGACTCATCGACGATTTAACCATCGGATCCTTATTGTTGGCCGAAGAAGAGGATTTGGTTTCTGACATTACCGACAACCATTTTGTTGCCATCAGTACCACCACCACCAAAGAAGATGCCGTTTCTTATTTTGAAAAATACGACAGAACCGTACTTCCAATTGTCACAGAAGCCGGAGTCTTGGTAGGCATCGTGACCATTGATGACATTTTGGATCAGATTGAACAACAAAACACGGAAGACATCCAAAAATTCGGGGGTTTGGAGGCATTAGACCTTCCTTACACCCAAACTTCATGGATGGAAATGATCCGAAAAAGAGCCACTTGGCTGATCATTTTATTCGTTTCCGAAATGCTCACGGCTTCGGCAATGGGATTCTTTGACCATGAAATTGAAAAAGCTGTGGTACTTGCTCTATTCGTCCCACTGATCATTTCTTCTGGTGGTAATTCAGGATCACAAGCCGCCACACTCATCATCCGGGCTATGGCTTTGCAAGAAATCACGCTTAAAGATTGGTGGTATGTCCTAAAAAAAGAAATTACCTCTGGTTTATTTTTAGGCGGAATCCTCGGTGCTATCGGATTTTTAAGAATCATGCTTTGGCAGGAAATGGGACTTTACGACTATGGCGAATATTGGGTTTTTGTTGGATTAAGCGTTTCATTGTCCTTGGTAGCCATCGTTCTTTGGGGAACACTAAGTGGATCCATGATTCCTTTTGTATTGAAAAAATTCAAACTGGATCCTGCAACCTCATCTGCTCCGTTTGTGGCCACTTTGGTGGATGTAACCGGTCTGATCATCTACTTCACCGTTGCCGGACTTTTCCTTTCAGGAAAGCTGCTTTAACCTAAAATTATTATGAGAATCATCTCACTAGTCCCGTCCATTACCGAAACTTTGTTTGATTTTGGATTAACGAACATTGAAATTGTTGGTCGAACAAAATTCTGCATTCATCCAAAAAATAAGGTAGAAAAAGTCGCACAAATCGGAGGCACAAAAAACATTGATGTCGAAAAAATAAAAGCGATCAATCCGGATCTTATTATCGCCAACAAGGAAGAAAATGTAAAAGATCAGGTAGAGGAATTGATGCCCTATTTCCCGGTTTGGCTTACAGAAATAGATACTTTAGAAGACAATACTCAATTCCTAAAAGAGCTGGGTAAAAGACTTGATAAATCGGAGATTGCCAATAAATGGATTGAAAAAGTTAAGGATGCATTTCCCCAAAAAATTTTGAATAAAGACCTTTCCTACAGCTATCTCATCTGGAAAAAACCGTACATGACGATCGGGCACGACACCTTTATCCATCATATTTTAGAAAGACTTGGGCTAAAAAACACACACATTCATCAGTCCAGATATCCGATGATAGAAATTTCGGATATGGAAAATTCGGATTTTATACTGCTTTCAACAGAACCGTATCCTTTTCAAGAAAAACACAAAGTTGAGCTTCTGGAGCAACTACCCAATAAAAAAATCATCATTGTTGATGGTGAAGCTTTTTCGTGGTACGGAACCCATTTGGCAAGATGCAAACGGTATTACCAAGATTTGATCCTGCAAATTGAAGTTTTAAAGTAATCCGGCAACTTTTTCGCAAATCCATTCCAACAACGCTCTATCTTCATCGGTAAAAGGATTTAAGGTATGCGAGTCGATATCAATTTGTCCTAAGTTTTCTCCATTTTTCATGATGGGAACAACGATTTCGGCTTTGGTTTCTACAGAACAGCTCAGGTAATTGTCTTGCGCCATAACATCCGGAACCACAAAAGTTTGGTTGGATACGGCAACCTGTCCACAAATTCCTTTCCCATACGGAATTACCGTATGATCGGTGGATGCTCCTACATAAGGGCCAAGAATCAACTCGTCTTTGTTACCGTTTTTAAAGTAAAATCCCGTCCAATTAAAATAGGAAATTTCCTGATTTAAAAATTGACAAATCTTCAACAATTTGTCGTTGATATTGGTACTTGGACTTTCAATTATTATCGACAGTCTTTTTTTAAGTTCTGTATTATTCATGCGTATCGTCTGCTAACATTTCGTTTTTATACCCAAACATACCTCGGTATTTGATCATTTCCGGAACTCCGGCTGGCAATTGGCTTTCCCAACCTTTTTCGTTGCGGGCTATTTTTTCAAGAATTTCTCTGGAATAAATTTCCAAATACTTCATGTTGTAATTTTCGATATCTACAATTCTCCTGTTGTGTTTGAAGTATTTGTACAATTCTTTCAGATTTTCATCTACCCTTAGATTGTCAGAGTTCAGCAAAATTTTATTATCCATATCGTAATACGGGTAAAGATAAATTCTTACATTTTTCTTGAACACCTTACCGAAAGCCTCCAAAATCCCACCTGACAAGTGGTTGTAGTATTTTTCTTCGAATACCATCAACAAGTTGTTCACGCCCATCGCAACTCCAACATTCTCTTTGGTGTATCCTGCGAAATAGTCAACCAATTTATAGTATTCCGAAAAATTGGAAATGATAACATTGTAACCCAATTTCCCCAAAACATCTACCCTATCCAAGAAATCTCTTTCGTCTATGGCTCCGGATGCTCTAAGATTGGAGATGGTAATTTCAAACAAAACTTCCAAATTATCATTATGGCAATTGTTGTCTTTCATGAACATTTCCAAACCGTTGTCGAACATATCGATATTCACTCGGGTTACGGGTCTGAAACTTCCACGAACTGCAAAAATATTTTTTTTGTACAGCAAATCTGCTGGCAACATGTTGTGCCCATCAGGATTGAAAATAACAGCATCGGTCATCCCCATTCTGACCAACTGCAGACTCATCAATCGGTTGTCCACATATTCGAAAGAAGGACCGGAGAAATCGATCATATCAATTTCCAACTTGTCCTTAGCGATATCTTCATACAAAGATTCGATCAATCTTCTGGGATTATCCGAATAGTAAAAAGCACCGTAGATCAAATTTACCCCAAGAAAACCAAGAGTCTCTTGTTGCAGAGCGGCATCGTTATCGTGAAATTTTACATGAAGTACGATTTCGTTGTACCCTTCATCGCATTTGGATTGAAAACAAATTCCTACCCAACCGTGACCTTGGTTGGTTTTGTCAAAGTTAATGGTGGTTACCGTATTGGCATAGGAAAAAAACCTTCTGTCCGGAAAATTCTCTCTATTGAGTCGTTCTTCAATCAAAGACACTTCATAGCGAAGCATTTTTCTCAAACGATTTTGGGTAACATATCGGTTTTTAGGTTCCTTACCGTAGATGGCATCGGAAAAATCTTTATCATAAGCCGACATGGCTTTTGCAATGGTGTTAGAAGCACCACCAACACGGAAAAACTGCCTAACCGTTTCCTGACCGGCGCCAATTTCGGCAAAAGTCCCGTACACGGAGGAGTCTAAATTGATGGTAAGTGCTTTTTGTTTTGGGGTAAGTTTATGTTCTAACAGGGACATTTCAAAATTTTTGTAAATTTACCAAAATTAACCCAACCTTGAAAATATGAAGTTAAAATTTTTAGGCACAGGAACTTCACAAGGAATTCCCGTAATCGGTTGCGAATGCAAGGTTTGCACCTCTACAAATCCTAAAGACCAGCGACTAAGAACCTCGGCACTCATCACCACCGACCATCTGCACAAAATCCTGATCGATTGTGGTCCCGACTTCAGAACTCAAATGTTAAACCAGAAAGAAAAAAACATAGATGCCATCCTGATAACACACGAACACAACGACCATGTCATTGGTTTGGACGATGTAAGACCCATACTGTTCAGGGGGAAAAGCTCCATGCCCATCTACTGCAACCAAAGAGTCGGCAACGAAATAAAACTTCGCTTTCCGTATGCTTTTTCCGAAAACAAATACCCGGGAGCGCCATCGTTTGATATTTTCGAAATGCAAGAAACCTTACATTTATTTGATGTTGAAATAGAAACCATCCATCTGTTGCACCATCAGCTTCCGATCTTAGGATTCAAATTCAACAAAACAGCATACATTACGGACGCATCCCTCATCCCTGAAGATGAAAAATTGAAGTTGAAAAATCTTGATTTTTTAATTTTAAACTGCATTCGAAAAGAAAATCCCCATCCTGCACACTTTATTTTAGACGATATTCTGAAGCTTAACGCCGAATTGAAACCAAAAACTTTATACATCACCCATCTTAGCCACCATTTTGGCAAACATGAAGAAAACCACCAACTCCCTGACAATGTTAAACTTGCATTTGATGGATTAGAAATTGAACTATAAATTTCAAAAAAAAATAAAAAAACTCTTGGAGTTTTAAAAAATACCCCTATATTTGCAACCGTAAAACAATAGCGGCCCAGGTGGCGGAATTGGTAGACGCGCTGGTCTCAAACACCAGTTCTTAGGAGTACCGGTTCGATTCCGGTCCTGGGTACACGGGAATCCCTCATAACGAAAGTTGTGAGGGATTATTTTTTTAGTGACTTCGCCAACAAGTTTTCAAGTGATCGTTGACCAAACCCGTGGCTTGTAAAAAAGCGTACACCACCGTCGAACCCATAAATTTGAAACCTCTCTTTTTTAAAAACCCAGCAATAGTATCCGATAACTCTGTTGTTGCAGGAACATCAGAACTGCTTTTAGGAAAATTCACAACAGGCTCACCTTCAACAAACGACCATATAAAATTAGAAAACGATCCGTATTCTTCCTGAATCTCTATAAACCGCTTTGCATTGTTTATGGCCGCTAAAATTTTCAATCTATTTCTAATTACATCAGAATTCGACATCAATTCTTCCACCCTATCTTCATTATACCGAGACACTTTTACCACATCAAAACCATCAAAAGCATTTCGAAACCCGTCTCTTTTTTTCAGGATCGTATGCCAGTTGAGTCCCGCTTGAAAGGCTTCAAGGATCATAAATTCAAAAAATATTTTATCATCAAAGACGGGATTTCCCCATTCTTCATCGTGATATCTTCTATACAAATCGTCCTTTTCGCACCAAGGACAGCGAAACCGTTCTGCCATCACACAAAATTTTCATCAAAATTACAGATTGTATTTTTGTTTTAATTTAATTTTAACATCGAACTTGTTTAATGTTTCCTAATCAAAATACAACAGAATGCGAGCAGATGAAAATCCCTCCAATGTTTTTCTTTAGTTTCATATCGTATTAATAGCGCTTTAAAGCTATCTATCCAAGCGTTCATTC
>NZ_REFA01000013.1 GCF_003852705.1 Amniculibacterium aquaticum | reverse complement strand
CCAATGCAAAGATTAAGGCTTCGTTATACAGTAGTACTTGCACCTCTTTAATCTCTAATTGTTGTTTTGTGTAACTATCAGCTAATTTTAAAAAGGTCTGCTTTGTGCAGGTATCAATTAGGTTATTCCCTTTTTCACTTTGATAGTCAAAATGTATATTTTTTAAGTCAATAAATAAGCTAATAATGTGCATAGATTGATGATACACTCCATTACTTACCTCATCTTCTCCCTTTGTCTTTTCAAGGATTAAAATATGCTTAATTGTCTGTTGGTAGATTGTTTCCATAATTACTTTGATGCGTTTACAAATGATTGAAAGCTTTCAGCTGTTGTATCTTTTGAGGTTTTACCAATATAGACCAGTAGCATATTTTCGGTGCTATGTCCTGTTATATTCATTATTAGACTGTTATTTATCTTACCGTAAAAGTTTGTTGCAAAAGACCTCCTGCCACAATGTGAAGTGATAAGTTCATATTTAGGATATTCTCCTGCTATTTCTCTAACCTCGCCTTTGCCTATTACCTCCGCTTTCTTTCCTCTTGTAATGGTGTCTATTCCTGCTTGTTTACATACCTCCTTTATGTATTCATTGTATCGTTGGTCGCTTATCTTTCTTGGGAACTCTCCATTTCTTTTTTGTAGTATTTCTTCTACCTGTGGGAGAATAAGAGCGGTTACATTCTTACCTGTTTTTTGTTGGCGTAAATCAATAAACTTTCCATCCTCATTAACTCTTATCATTGATGAGGTAAACTTTAAAAAATCGCTAACCCTTTGCCCTGTATAACAAGATATGAGTAGCCAATCTCTTGCATTATCTAAATAATCATCGGTAAATGTTGTATTCTTAATTTTTTTGAGTTCATCAAAGGATAGGTATATCTTGGGAAATACCTCATCGGCTAACCTTACTTGTAGTTTATCTAATGATGGACTTGTGGGTACTTCTTTTGTCCGTGCGTGTACACAAACGGTCTTAATGAAAGTAAAATGTTTCTTTATTGTTTTGGGTGCGTATCTGTGTTTTTGTCCGTATGTTGTCCAGTCCTTTACAAATTGTTCATCAACATTTACAATATCATAATTTTGTTTCTTGAAAGACTGAAATTTAGCTATCATATTTCTTATTGATGACCATTTCTTCCACGAAGATAATTTAGATTTTAACTCTAATTCTCGTAAATCTAAATAGTAATCAAAGTAATCCAATAAACCACTTGGGATAACTTCAATCTTTTTAGGATTGTAAAAATTGATTAAAGCGTTATTTAGCCAGTCTTTGTCTATTGTCTTGGTGTTATTACTCTCTTTAAATAGATAGTCTTTAACGGCTTTTAAATGCTCGTCTAAATCAGTTTTAAGATTAACTTTTTCTGTATCTCTAAATTTCTTATTTGACTTGCACTCTTCCCAAAAGTTTTTAGTAACCTTAAATTGAAGCTGTGAACGAATGGACTTAAAAGCGTTGCCCTCTTTGTAGGTTAGTCTAACCTCAATATTTGATAAGTCTTTTTTAGACCTATACTCAAAAGCTATATTCATGATTTTTAAATTTGATTAACATTTCAAAGATAAAAAACTTTTGTACAATTTAGGTAAAAGTTGAGCAAAATTTGTACAAATAGACCGAACAAAGCAAAATGAATTAAAATTGTTTAAAAAATAAAATCATCGTAAACCACTATCAATAGTATGTTTAAGATATATTTGTGCTTTTTATTTAATTTATCATATTCGATATATGTAGAACCTCACTCTCCGCAAAAAAAGCTTTCAAGTCTGAAAGCTTTTTTTTTTACTATATTCCTAAAAATAAATCCCAATCTTACGATCGGGATTTATTTGTTTTTAAGCTTTGAAAAGCTTTCCTATAATTTCACCAATTTTATAATAATCGTCGTGGTTGCTAACGAATTTGTTTTCCGCAAAAGAGCTGTTGTCGTTGTACGGATAGATGAGAAGATAGTTTTTGTCCATCAGATATTGGTTCATCATTCTAGGGATATCGTTAACACTCGAAATGTACGATGCCGCTTTGCTTTGTTTCATAAAGGCTATGAATCCTTCATTATTGTTGATGTTTTGGATGATGTTTTCTATGGATTTCCAATCCTCTACAATCGTAAATTCACATTCGATATTTGATTTGTTTAGGATTTTTTTCAAAATCTCAGCTATTTTCTCTGTGGTGATAAAATTCATTTTACTTCCTGAGTTTTTAGCCATGTTCCACAGCCTTACCAATGCGTGGTAAAAACCACTGTCGTGTTGACTTTTTGGCGGGATAATAACCGCATATTTTTTGATCGTAGCCATGGGTTGTGCAGCATGATAAATGAAAATATTGGTGTTGTTTTCATTGATCTTACTGTTGTAAAGGTTGTAGATGAAAGTCGGAGAGAATCCTTTCTTGGTCTCCAGTCCAAAGATTACATCACTCACTTTTAGCTCTTTGATCACATTGTTAATGGCTTTCATCACTTCATTATCGTATCGTTTTAGCGATTGCATTTTGATGTCTGTAGAGGCGGCAATATTAACGGCTGAACCTAATATTTTATCCGATTTCTTCTCAGAACCTGCAGTTTCGCTATCGTTGATGATGTTTAATGCATGGACCTGGTCTATGTTTAATTTACTTTTCAATGCCAAGGCAAGATTGACCATAGGTTCTACAATCTCCTCTTGGTTTATCGGGAGTAGGATCGATTCTTCCAACTGATAGTCTTCGGTAAGACTTTCTTCACTGTCTTCCAAGACCAGTTTCTCACCGGTAGCTTGGGTTGAAAATGAGGAAAGGGTACAAGAAATTAAGATAAGTACAATGCTGCCATTAAGGACACTTTCATTCAATAAACGGATGGGTTCGCCCAATTCATTTTCCCCAATGATGATGTTATAACCCACCATAACCACAGCTAGGGTAGCGGCAGCATGAGAAACACTCAGACCAAAAATTAAATTCTTTTCTAGTTTTGTAAAATTAAATGTCTTTTGGGTAAAAGCAGCAGCAAGATACTTGGACAATACGGCTACTGAAGTCATTAGTACAATAACTTTGATGGTTTCAAAATCCTTTAAGAATACTTTGAAATCGATAAGCATTCCAACACTGATCAAGAAAAATGGGATGAAGATGGCATTTCCAACAAATTCTATTCTGTTCATCAATGCGGATGTATGCGGGATAAGCTTGTTGAGTGCTAATCCTGCGAAAAAGGCTCCAATAATGGCTTCTAATCCTGCGAGTTCAGCAAGCAGAGCCGCCAGGTAGATCATCACCAAAACAAAAATATATTGTGAAATTTTATCGTTTACTTTTTTGAAAAACCATCTGGAAATAATCGGAAATAAAAATAAAACGATTACGCTAAACAATGAAAAGGATATGATCAATTTGGTCCAAAATGCTGCATTTACTTCACCTTGAGTTATCCCAACTACGATGGCCAGGATCAGTAAGGCCAAGACATCGGTAATCATCGTACCGCCAACAACGATATTTACCACACGGTTTTTTACAAGACCCAGTTTGCCAATGATGGGATAGGAGATAAGGGTGTGGGTGGAAAAAATACTGGCGAAAATAAAAGACGAAAGCATGGTGAAACCCAATACAAAGTGTGCCAATAGAACTCCCAATATCAGTGGGATACTAAAGGTGTACAATCCAAAGGTTATGCTTTTCCATTTGTTTTTTTTGAAATCGCCCATGTCTATTTCCAATCCGGCTAAAAACATGATGTATAAAAGCCCGGTTGTCCCACTCACCACAATGCTGCTGTCCCTAGACAATACATTGAATCCGTTGGGTCCAATGATGGCACCAGCGATGATAAGACCTAATAAATGTGGAACTTTTATTTTGTTGAGCAAAAGAGGAGCACTTAAGATAATGACCAAAACCAACAGGAATTTTAGGACGGGATCTTCTATTGGAAGGCTTAGGGAATTTATGCTAAGAAATATCATCGTAATTATTTTAATGAACGGTTGAGTTCTACATTAAATTTGGCATTGCATTGGTTATCCAAAGTCACCGTGGCAGTACCTTTTATTTTACTTTTACTGATATCGTTCAGTACCACATTTATTTTCATTCTTCTTTTTGCTGTAGAATCGGTGCTGTAGTCTAAAGTGATTTTTTGATCGTCGTACGAGGCATCAAAAAGTTTAGAGTTTTTGTTGTGTGTGGTTACAGCATACAACTTTAGCGAATCGCTTTTGAAATCCCAATTTTCTATACGGTTGTCGCCAATGGCATATTCTTGACAGTTGGACTCTTCACAAATGGATTTGGCAGTCCATTCTCCGGCAATGTTCTCCGGCCAAATTTTAACAGGAATCGAATCGTTTTTCGCAAAAATTGAATCCCTCATTTTTATTAAAGATTGGTATTCTGCTTCTTTTTGGTTCAGCAGATCTTCTCTTTTGTTAAGTTCGACTTCTCGGTCTTTCAGTTCTTGATCTTTTTCAGGGTTGGTACAAGAATAGAAAACTGCAGTGACCAAAAACAGTCTGAAAATAGGATTGATCTTCATTGTGTTGTATTATATGATTAATTAAAAACGAGCTTAAATCGGTTTGAAATATGTAAGCTTCTAAGGCTTATTTCAAATTTTGTGCATTTCAAAAATACATTATTTTTATTAATTGTTGTAAATATTAGGTTGCCAGAAGGTTAGGATGTTGGATTATAAAAGCAAGAAACCATCGAATGTTGAATAATATTTTGTACATAAAGAAGAAATTAATTCTCAGTAAAACCATTGTATATCAATAATAATGCTTAAATTTGCACCGCTTTTTGTGGGTAAGAATTGAAAAAGCAAAATACAACAAATAACAACTTCCGTATTTTTTAGTCCACAGATTATCAATTCATTAAGAAAGAAGGAATACAAATTTTTTATAAATTATGTCAAAAGAGACAAATTTAGCAGAGGTTTTATTAAACCAAAATGTAGCACCTGAACAATTCGACTGGGATTCTTTTGAGTCTGGTCTAGATGCTGAAGCAAGAAAAGAAAAATCGGATTTGGAAGAAATCTATAACGGATCTCTTAACAATCTAGATGACAATGATGTATTGGTAGGTAAAGTTGTTAGATTAACTGACAAAGAAGCTATCGTAGACATCAACTTCAAGTCTGAAGGTGTAATCTCTTTGAACGAATTCCGTTACAAACCAGACCTAAAAGTAGGTGATGATGTTGAAGTAATGGTGGACAGAAGAGAAGATAAGTCTGGACAATTACAACTTTCTCACAAAAAAGCGAGAACCCTAAAAGCTTGGGATAAAGTAAACGAACTTCACGAAACAGGAGAAGTAGTAAACGGATTTGTTAAATCCAGAACTAAAGGTGGTATGATCGTAGATGTACACGGTATCGAAGCGTTCTTGCCAGGTTCTCAAATCGATGTGAAGCCAATCAAAGATTACGATCAATTTGTTGGTAAAACCATGGAATTCAAAGTGGTTAAAATTAACCCTGAATTTAAAAATGTGGTTGTTTCTCACAAAGCGCTTATCGAAGCAGATATCGAAGATCAGAAAAAAGAAATCATCGCTCAATTGGAAAAAGGTCAAGTTCTTGAAGGAACCGTTAAGAACATCACTTCTTACGGTGTATTCATCGACCTTGGTGGCGTAGACGGATTGATCCACATTACCGATCTTTCTTGGTCTAGAGTAAACCACCCAAGCGAAATCCTAGAAGATGGACAAACTGTAAAAGTAGTTATCTTGGATTTCGACGACGAGAAAACAAGAATCCAATTGGGTATGAAGCAATTAGAAGCTCACCCTTGGGATGCGCTTTCTGCTGACTTGAAAGTTGGAGATAAAGTAAAAGGAAAAGTGGTAGTTCTTGCTGACTATGGTGCTTTCGTAGAAATCGCTCCAGGTGTAGAAGGTCTTATCCATGTTTCTGAAATGTCTTGGAGCACTCACTTGAGATCTGCAGGAGATTTCGTAAAAGTAGGCGACGAGGTAGAAGCTGTAGTTCTTACTTTGGATAGAGAAGAAAGAAAAATCTCTCTAGGTATGAAACAACTTTCTGAAGATCCTTGGAAAAACATCTCCGAAAAATATCCTTTGGGATCTCAGCATGTAGGTACTGTAAGAAACTTCACCAACTTCGGAGTATTCGTAGAGTTAGAAGAAGGTATCGACGGTCTTGTTTACATCTCTGACCTTTCTTGGACTAAGAAAATCAAGCACCCATCTGAGTTCTGTGCAGTAGGTGACAAATTGGATGTAGTTGTACTAGAATTGGATACTGAAGCAAGAAGAATCTCTTTAGGACACAAGCAATTGTCTGAAAATCCTTGGGATAAATTCGAAACCAAATATGCTGAAGGAACTGTACACAACGGTACTGCAGTAGATGTATTCGATAAAGGTGCTGCTGTACAATTCGAAGATGCTGAAGTAGAAGCTTTCTGCCCATCAAGATTGTTAGAAAAAGAAGACGGATCTAAAGTGAAAAAAGGTGAAGAAATCGCTTTCAAAGTAATCGAATTCAACAAAGAATTCAAGAGAGTAGTTGTTTCTCACACAGGTCTTTTCCGTGACGAAGAAAGAAAAAATGTTAAAGAAGCGAGCGCTGCTAAACCGGCTGCAACTTCTGGAGAGGAAAGAACAACTTTAGGAGACATCGACGCTCTAGCTGAGTTGAAAAAGAAAATGGAAGGAGGTAACTAATCCCAATTTCTTAACATAAATGAAGCCATCGAATTTTTCGATGGCTTTTTTTTTGTATCGTGTTTAAAGTATTGATGTTCAGTTTATAACAAATAAAATATAACATTTACTTTAGCTCCAGAAAGCTCCGTTTTTAATGCCTGCATCTTGTTATTTTTATCATCATTTTGAATTTTTAGCTTTCTAGAATTTCTAATTCTATCGTTTTAAAGGCTATTTCAAAACATTCAAAACTTTTTGCAAAGCTTCACCAGAATTGCTACCCTGGTAATTGTTGATGATGATGGAAAAAGTATATCCTTTGTGGATCCCGGCATAGGATTTCGTGTTTTTCATGGTACCGCTCTTCATTTTCATACCGTTGTCATGGGTAGAGAAGCCTTCAAAATAAGCATTGAACCACGGCTGTTTTTGACTGTATAAAAGTGCTTGAACTTCTGCTTTGGAACTCACATAATTCTGTGGCGAAAGTCCGGATCCATCGGCAAAATTGATGGATTTCTCATGAAGTCCTTTGGATTTCCAAAAGTCTTTCATGTAGTCCATTCCGGCTCTGAAGCTGCCTTCGCCTCGTTTTTCTTTGGCCAGTGTTTTTACTAAAGTCTCACCGTAGAGGTTCACGCTTTTTTTCATAAACCAATAGACTATTTTATCCAAAGTCGGTGATGCATAGGTGAAAAAAACATTCTCTTTTGGAAAAACTAAAGTCTTTTCTCCATCTATTCTCATCTGGCTAAGCGATTGTACATTTCCTTGGACTTCAATTCCATTTTCTTGTAAAAAATCTTTAATTTCTTGTGCAAAAGTCAGAGGCGGATTGGGCGTAGCTCCAGAAACGGTTATGCTTTTTCCGGGAAGCGATCCGTTGATATAAGCCACGGTAGAATGTGGCGCGGTAAATATTAGACTTTGATCGCTGCTACCCGCTGTTTTCAGATCGTTCACCCATTTTACCTTTGGCAATTCGATGTTGGTTTTTCTAATTTCCTTTCCAAACATATTGAGGTCAAATTGATTTTCTCTCCAATTGAATCCCCAAACTCCGGCACCGTAATAATTGCCCATATCGTCCCAAGGCCAACCTCCAGGAGTGGTTTGAAAATCAAAATAAGAATCGTCAACCACGATATTTCCAGATATTTTTGTAATATTTTTAGATTTTAAGGCCAAAAGTAATTTTGCTTTAAAATTCTCAGGCAAAAAACCATCGTATCTCCAACTGCCCAAAGTAGGATCGCCGGTGGAAGCCAACCAGAGATTCCCGTTAAGTTTTTGCTGATCAATGGACCCGGAAAAAGACGAAGTTGTAGTATAGGTATAGTCCGTTCCAAGACTTTCTAATGCACAAGCTGCTGTAAATATTTTTTGCGTAGAAGCTGTACTCAATCCGATATTGGGTTGGTATTCATATACCACTTTCCCTTGTGGATCAGCAACATATACAGACAGTTGTGCAGCATAGGCTGCCGGACTTTTCATCAACTCTTTTACAGCAATGTCCATTTTTTGTTGAATGTTTTGTGCAGAAAATAGAGCGCTTGTGGCAAAAAATATAAACAGAGTTTTCTTCATTTTAATGATTTAATCGGGAATCGAGTTTAACAAAAATAAGATTTATTCATTGATTTTTTCTTTAATCTGAAAAATAAAATCCGCCATTTCTGACGGATTTTTAGTGATAGTTGTTAATGCATGGCAGAGCCAATGTCTATTTTTTCTTTGGATTTACTTTGCCTGATGAGCAACATGAACGGAATACAAATCAGAAATAATATACCAAGATAGAGAAATACATCCATGTAAGAAAGTACAGCTGCTTGTTTCTGTATCGAGAATTGCAAGGCTTTGTACGCCGATTGCAACGCCACATCAGGGCCCATTCCTTTGGACATAAATCCGGATTTCATCTGCAGAATTCTTTGTTGTACCTCCCAATCGTTCACATCCAAATGGTTGGCAAGATTGGCGCTGTATTTAGCACTTTGATTGGCTATAAAAGTGGTAATCAGAGCAATTCCAAAAGAACCTCCCAATTGTCGCATCATTCCTGTAAAAGCAGCTCCTTGTCCAATTTCTTTTCCTTTCAAGGTGCTTAGCGAAAGCGTGGTAATTGGGATGAAAAGTAAGCTGAGTCCCAAACCACGGACGATCAGCATCCAGAAAAAATCACCCTCGCCGGTATCTGGTGTCAGGAGTTTGTATCCCCAGAAACTGTATATAAAAAAAATAAAGAATCCTATAGAAACCAAATACTGTTGCTTGACTCCCTTAGAAATTAACTTACCAATAAAAGGCATCATAATGGCTGTGGCGATGGCAGAAGGAATCATAAGTGCACCCGCCTGTAGTGCTGTCCACCCCAAGACTCCTTGAGTATAAATTGGGATGATGAAAGTAGATCCGTACAAACCAAAACCAAGAATGAAAGACAAGACAGTACCTATTCTTAAATTTCCATTTTTCAGCACTCTGAGTTCTACAATGGGGTGAGCATAGGTGAGCTCTCGCCAAAGGAAAAGAACAAAACCTAAAACTGCGGTAGAGGTGAAAAATACAATACTATTGCTATCAAACCAATCGTCTTCATGACCTCTTTCCAAGATGTATTGTAGAGAACCTACAAAAACCGCAAGAAGAAAAATCCCAAGCCAATCGACTTCTTTGGTTGATTTTTTTTCTTCAAATTTCGGACTTCTTACAAACTGCAAGGTGAGAATTGTCGCAGCAATTCCTACCGGAATGTTGATGTAGAAAATATGAGGCCACGAAAAATTATCTACAATATAACCTCCCAATGGCGGCCCCAAAGTTGGACCAATAATAACTCCCAATCCGTAGATGGCCTGTGCCATACCCAATTTTTCTCGGGGATAAGATTCGGTAATGATGGTCTGTGAGGTTACCAATAAAGCTCCGCCGCCAATCCCTTGTAGTAGGCGGAAGAACACCAATTCCCAAATGCTTGTTGCATTGCCACAAAGAAATGAGAAAACGGTAAAAATAATGATGGATGCTGCAAAATAATTTCTCCTACCAAATTGTTGGGATAGCCAACTGGTCATGGGAACGATAATGACATTACCGATGGCATAAGCCGTAATGACCCAACCAATTTCCGACAACGAGGCGCCTAAATTTCCTTTCATTTCGTTCAGGGCAACATTTACAATGGTGGTGTCCACAATCTCCAGCAATGCACAGAGAATAGCGGTTATGGTAATGATGACCCTTCGGAAACCGTATTCGACTAAACTGTCTTGTTCCATGTTGTTGAATGCTGATTATTTGTAAAATGCAACTTCTGCAGTAACATTCATCCCGGCTCGTAGTTTTTTAGCCGTATTTTTATCTAAATTTTTAAAATCAATTCGTACAGGTACTCTTTGTACTACTTTTACAAAGTTACCACTGGCATTATCCGGAGGTAAAATCGAGAATGAAGAGCCTGTTGCTGGGGATAGTGATGTAATTTCGCCCTCCAATTTCAGATCCGGGAAAGCATCTACCGTGATGTTTGCTTTTTGTCCAGCCTGCATTTTTGTCAATTGAGTTTCTTTGAAATTGGCAATGACCCAAATGCTATTGTCCCTTACCAAACTGAAAAGCTGCGCACCTGCTTGTACAAATTGTCCATTTTGTGTGGGTACTTTGGCAACAAAACCATCTTCTGGAGCCGTAATAACCGTGTAGGAAAGGTTAAGTTTGGCATTTTCTAAATCTACTTTTCGTTGATTGGCCATGGCTTTTGCCGATCCAATTTGTTGCTGAGAAACCTGTGTCTGTGCCGATGCCGTATGAGTCTGTTGCTCTGCTTGTTTTTTTTGTTCAACCAAAATTTTCAATTGCTTATCGGCTGTTTGTTTTGCCGCCAAGACTTGTTCGTATTGTTGTTGGGTGATGGAGTGATCTTTTATTAAATTCTCATATCTTTTCAGATCCTGACTGGTCTTCCAAACATTGACTTTTGCAGCATCTATTTGGGCATTCATCGTGGCTACAGCTGCATCAGCCGTGTGGATGTTTTCGGATGTAGCATTTGAGCTTATTTCGGAAACAGCAATGTTAGAATTGGCTGTTTGCAAGGCTGCTTCAGCTTGTTGAACCAGTATTTTTTGATCTCTATTGTCCAAAATAACCAAAGTATCGCCCTTTTTTACAAACTGATTGTCATGAACTTTAACAGCAGACACATATCCGGAAATCCTAGAAATTACGGGAGCCATATTGCTCGCCAATTGGGCATCATCGGTTTTTTCATGTTTCTGACCGTATTGATATTCTTTGTATCCATATATCCCACCACCAAGGATTAATGTTCCAAGAATTATTGGAAAGACGATGGATTTTTTCTTTGGTTCTTTATTTTTATTGTTTTTCATTGTTTCTTTTAATTTTGTTGAAGTTTTTTTTAAGCCTGAACTTATTTACTAATCAGTATCCCTGAAGTTTGTTCTAACTTTTTAAAGGCCAATACGGCATCTGCTTTTGCATTGGTCAGGTTGACATGAGCTGTAATTTGTTGAGCATCGGCTTCCAAAAGATTGGTGATGGTTTCTAATCCGTTGTCGAATTTGTTTTTGGTAATTCTGAAATTTTCATTGGCTTGTTCCAGAGATTTTTCTAACAAACCTATTTTGCTGTTGGCCAATTGATAGTTTTTGTAATCTCTGTGGATTTCCAACTTTATCTGGTCCAAAATCAATTGCTGGTTGGCATCTAATTTCTGAATTTGGGCTTCGGCTTTTAGCAGATCCGTATTTTTTTTCCAAATGTTTGATAAGTTGTACTGTACACCAATCCCGATGTTGGCAGCATTGTACAGAGTCATAATTTTCGGAACTTCAGCAGCAACATACCCTGCAGTTAGGGCTATTTGAGGGAGGTTTTCGGACTTTGCGGCTTTTATACTTTGCTTTGCAGCTTTTTGTTGGTAATCATTCACCTGAAGATCTTTTCTGTTTTCCATGGCTTGTTGCATGTAAAAATCTTGATTTTCTACGGCAAGTACAGACGAAATGTATTGAGAGTCGAGGCTCAGTTGTGTATTTTCCGGCAATCCCAATAACAAGTCCATATTGATCATGGCTATTTCAAAATTATTCTCTGCTTCCAACAATTTCAGTTCGATGTCAGCAGTTTGCAAATTGGCTTTCAAACGATCGTTTCTGGCGATTACTCCATTATTTTCAAGATTTAGAAAAGTTTTGTCCCTTTCTTGTGCTGCTTTCAGATTTTCTTTTAAAATTTTTATGACCTGTTCGGATTTATACAGATTGTTGTAGGCTTGTGCTACGGTGTAGGCAATGGACAATTTGTTGTTTTCCGCTGACAGTTTTGAGGCTTCCAAAAGATATTGTGCAGATTGTATCCCATAATTTATCCTTCCTCCGGAATAAAGTGGTAAGGAAAAATTTGCCGAACCAAAATAGGCTGTACTGGGTGTTACTACATGGTTTCCGTTGTTGGAAGGTGGTAAAATTTTGATTTCGGCTTTCGCGTTGGCCAATGCCAATGCCGATCCGGAGATCTTAAAATCGGGCAAACGATGATTTTTACTGTTAATAACTTGTGCCATCGCTTCGTCAATTTTCGCTTGATCTATTTTTAGATACTTAGAGTTTTGGATTCCAAGATCCATGGCTTCATCCAAATTGAGCAAAGTTCGATCTTGTGCCCAAGCAATCGTACCGATAAGCGACATCAGTAAACACGCGACTCGAATAGAGTTTTTATTCATAACCTAATAAGTATTTCAATATTTCTTTTAAGTGTACTTCCAAATTTTGGAAATATTCCGATTCATATTTTTCATCGCCTTGAAGAAATTCTTTGTAAAATGGAAAAGAATTCATGGCGGTGAATAAAGTCCCGGAAATGGTCGAATGCAAGAATTCGACCTTTGGTTTTTGTTTAAAAATCCCCGTCTCTTGGCCTTCCAATACAATTTTTTTGTAAGTATTTAGATATTTCATCTTCGATTCTTTGATGAATTGAACGATGGAAGGATTTTTTAAATTAATTTGTTCTCTTTGAAGGATGAGATAAAAATCCTTTAGATTTTTTACCCTTTCGATGTATCGGCTAATCAATAAATCAATTTTTTGCCAAGCATTGATGTCTGTTCTTTCATAAACCAAGGTAGAGTATTCCAAACCTTGCCCCATTCGGTATTCGAAAATGTGTTCTAATAATTTTTCTTTAGATCCGAAATAATAAGAAATCATGGAAATGTTAACCTCTGCATTTTTGGCAATCTCCCGAGTTGAAGTTCCATCAAACCCTTTTTCAGCAAAGAGTTTTTCGGCATGTAGCATGATGTTTTCCTCCTTGGTAATCATTCTTGTATAATTTTGAGAATGCAAATTTACTTCATTTCAAGAAAAAATCAATCGATTGATTGATTTTTTTTCTAATGAAAATTTTTCATGAAAAAGTTGGACAAAAAAACTCCAAGCACATAAGTACTTGGAGCGTATTGTAAAGCAGTTTGTTTTATAAATGAAATTTCAATTCAGAAATGGGATCCAACTCGTAAGGTTCTTTGTAAGGCTGAAAAATTCGAGTTTGTTCGGTTCCTTCAACAAAAATATGTTCACCAATTCTTCGTATCCAATTGCCTTCTCTTAGTCCGACCACCACAATATTATTTTGAGTTAGAAATTCTTTGATTCGAGTTTCTCGGGTCTCGCCGTTGTGTTTTAAGTCCGGATGAGGATCCAAATAATGCGGGTTGATGTTGAAGGGTACCAAGCCCATACAGGTAAAACTTTCTGGATATACAATGGGCATATCGTTGGTCGTTTTCATGTTGATGCCTCCAATGTTGCTTCCGGCACTGGTTCCCAAATATGGTTTGCCTGCCGTTACATTGTCTTTTAGGACAAACATTAGGTTTTCTTCATGTAAAGATTTTACCAAAAGAAAAGTATTGCCACCACCGGTAAAATAGCCTTTGGCATTGTTAATGGCGTCTATTTTATTTTCATACTCATGCAATCCGCTTACTTTAATGTTGATCGTTTTAAAGAAGTCTTTCACCATTGCAGTATAGTCTTCATGCGAAATCCCACCAGGTCTGGCAAAAGGGATGAAAAGAATTTCATCAATACCCTGATAGAGATTGACGATGGACTCTTTCAAATAGTCTAAGTATTTTCCACCAAAAAGGGTAGAAGTAGAAGCTAAAATTACATTCATAATACCGTTTTTTTTAACGATTTAAAGAGGGCTTACCAACTGCAAAAACCATTCTTTTACATCGCCTTCCAGATGTTTACCCAATTTTTCTTCACAAGTTTTGTGATACGCATTCAGCCATTCAATTTCTTCTGCAGAAAGCAATTCTTTAACAATGGTTTCTTTGAAGAAAGGACAGAAAGTTAGGGTTTCAAACTCATAAAAATCTCCAAATTCAGTGGTTTCAGAAAATTTTACCGCAACCAAGTTTTCATGACGAATTCCGTACATGTTTTCGAGATAGAAACCGGGCTCATTACTAACTACCATTCCGGGTAATAGTTCTTGAGGATTCATATCTTTTCGGATATTCTGTGGTCCTTCGTGTACATTCATAAAGCTGCCAACTCCGTGACCTGTCCCGTGGTTATAGTCTTTTCCGTGCATCCAAAGCGGCATTCTTGCAACGGCATCCAACTGAACGCCTCGGGTACCTTTTGGAAATTTTACCATGGAAAGTCGGATCATGCCTTGCAATACCAATGTAGAGTCTATTTTGAATTGCTGACTGGTTTCGCCCAAAGGCAATGTACGGGTAATGTCTGTGGTACCTTCCAGATATTGACCTCCAGAATCAACCAAAATACTTCCGGAATTGGTGACTTCTTTACTGCCTACTTCTTTTGCAGAATAGTGACAAATGGCATCGTTACCGGCATAGCCGACAATGCTACCAAAACTTTCGCCCACAAAATTTTCCGATGCGGCACGGAATGTTCTTAGTTTTTCGCCGATGGAATATTCGGTCATGGCTTCTTTTCCGGCAGTATGGGTTAGCCAATACAAGAATTTTACCATGGCAACGCCGTCTCGTTCCATTACGGTGCGGAAACCTTGCAATTCGGCCGTATTTTTCTGTGCTTTCATCAAATTTCCCGGTGCAGCAGCTTTTACAAAAGTATTTTTGTTGGCCAAAGCATCGTACACCGATTGGTTGGTGTTGGGAGAGATGAGTATGTTTTGATTTTTAACCAAAGCCAATTCCTTCAAAAAATTTTCGTATGGAAGTACAGAAACTCCAGCTTTTTGCATGGATTCCTGAGCATTTGCATTTAATTTTTTGGTGTCCACAAAAAGTTTTGCATCGTTCAGAGACAATAAAATATAACCTAAAAATACGGGATTGCAATCTACATCGCTACCTCTGAGGTTCAGGGTCCAAGCGACATCGTCCAAACTGGAAATGATGTGAGTGCTGGTACCCAAAGTTTGCATTTTTTCGCGAATGGCTTGTAGTTTTTCCTCTACCGATTTTCCTGCTCTTTCTGTAGGATGGGTATAAATTGGATTTTGAGAAGCTTGTGGTTTGTCGGTCCAAATTTCCTGAATGAGTGCCTGATTTACCAAAGAAATTCCTTTTGGATTCAGCTTTTCTTCCAGAGCTTCCCAGTTGATGTTGGAAGTGGCCAAAGCATTTACCGCTACTTTTCCGTTGGCTGGGATTTGGGAAATAATCCAATCGATGTAGTTTGGAGTTCCTTCGACACCGTCTTTCATCAGGTCAATTCCTGAGCCTTGAAGTTCTATTGGGGCTTGTACGAAATACCTTCCGTCGGTCCATAGAGCAGCTTTATTCTTTAAGATTACAACAAATCCTGCAGAGCCGGTAAATCCGGAAATCCACGCTCTTTCTTGCCATTCTTCAGGTAGATATTCGCTCATGTGAGGGTCTGCAGAGTACACGATATACGCATCAATATTGTTTTCTTGCATTTTTACTCGCAAAGCAGATATTCTTTCTTGTATGTTCATTTTTGTTTATTTTTTGAAGAGGTAAATTTATAAATAATGTCCCAATTTATGAGCTTGAAATTGATATTTAATGTTAATCGTTATTTCCATTTTTTTCTTTTGAAGTAGATGAAGGTAACGATGACGATGAGCGCCATGAGTCCCAAAGTAAAATAATACCCAAACTGGGTTTGCAGTTCCGGCATATTTTCAAAGTTCATACCATAAATTCCTGCGATGAATGTGATGGGCAAAAAATAAACCGAATACATAGCCAACATCTTCATGACCTGATTGGCTTTTTGGTCGGAAAGTGCCAAATACATGGAAATAAGATGCGTGATTTGAGCATTGAGATGGTCGAATTTGTTATTCACATCCTTGTATTTGTCCATGAGGTCAATAAATTGTGTTTCGCTGATGTTTATTTTCTTCATGTTGTTTACCCAATCCGATGAGATGTTTAGCAATCGTACATTGAGACCGGTTTTTCTTTTCAGTTTATAAAGTCGTTTTACAATATTGCCGTTGTTATTGTTGTTCAGGAAGATTTCGTTTTCGATACGGTCGATATCGTCTTGTATAACTTTACTTTCATCATCATAAGAGTTGAGAATTTTTTTAGCCAAATGCAGGACAACAAATTCTTTGGTGATGTTGCTTTTTTTACTTTCAATTTCTTTTTCTAATTCTAAGATGCTGTTGTTTTTTATCCTATGAATGGTAATAACCGTGCTTCCCAAGATGTAAATACCCAATTTTGTCGAGATGTCGCTCATGGTATTTAGTCCGGTTCTTTCCTGTTTGGTGTTTTCACGAGTGAGATAGAATTGTATGCCCGAATGTTCTTCGTATTTTGGAAGGTGGTTGGCATCCAACATGTCTTCCATAAGCAGCATATCTATGGAATAATTTTGCTGAAGCACTTTAAAATCATCAATGTTTGGACCTTCGCAATCCAACCATTCGCAAAATTCGTTTTTGAAAATCGTTCTAATTGGCATTATTTCTATTGTTTATACTGTTTTTTGTACAATTTGAATCAAAAATATGAATAATAATCAAAAAAAATCCGTCTTTTTCGAAAAAAAGACGGATTGATTTATTGTGTTAAAGGTCAATTACCATTCACCTCTATTCCCACGGTTTTCTCTGTAACCGCCACCACGATTTCCAAAACCTCTTGGTTTTTCTTCTCTTGGTTTAGCTTCAGAAATGTTCATGGTTCTTTGCTTATAATCTGTTTGGTTTAACCCTTCGATAGCAGCTCTTGCTTCATCGTCGTTTGGCATTTCAACAAAACCGAAACCACGGCTTCTACCGGTTTCTTTGTCGGTAATGATTTTTGCGGAATCAACAGTTCCGTAGTTTTCGAAAAGAGCTTGTAGCTCGGACTCAACAGCTGTGTAGTTGAGATTAGAAATAAAAATGTTCATAAAAATTGATATTAATTATTCAGAAGTAACTAACAAGGACTTGAACATTGATAATTCTGCTTCTAAAATTTTGTGCAAGGTACATTAATTTTATAAAATAATAAATTTTTTTTGTTTTTTTTGAAAAATTTTATTTTAAAACCTTTTCTGGTGCTTTTTGAACAAATTTTACAAAATATTTTTTACTATTTATTAAGATTTAAAAATTCATTTTTTCAACAAAATACTATCTTTGTAAAAAATCAACTATATCAATGCTAGTAATCGGAATTGCCGGAGGAACCGGAAGTGGGAAAACCACCGTAGTGAACAAAATTTTGCAACAACTAAATGCAGAAGGGGTAAATGTGCTTTCTCAGGACAATTACTATCACGATAACCAACATCTTTCATTAACAGAAAGAGAAGCGTTGAACTACGACCATCCCAAATCCATCGATTTTGATTTGCTCTTAAAGCATGTAAAAGCCTTGAAAAATAAACAAAGTATAGAGCAACCCATCTACAGTTTTGTGACCCATTCTCGTACCGGAGACCATGTCCTGGTAGAACCTAAAAATGTGCTGATTGTGGAAGGAATTTTGGTGTTGACACATACAGAATTGTTGAAGGAATACGATCTGAAAGTTTTTGTACATGCCGATTCAGACGAAAGATTGATCCGTAGGATCCGAAGAGATACCCAAGACAGAGGTCGAGATCTAAGCGAAGTTCTGCACCGTTATCAAACGACTCTGAAACCGATGCACCAAGAATTTATTGAGCCTTCAAAAAATGAAGCCGATCTTATCGTTCCGAATATGAGGCAGAATTCCGTAGCCATCGATTTTCTAACAACTGTCATTAATAACACCCTCAAAAAACCACATTGATGAAACCGGATTTGATAAAAAAAATTGAACCCAAATCGGAAAAAGTTCGATTTGTCCGAAAATGGGTTCTTAACAAATACACCCTTACCATTTTTGTATTTTTGGTTTGGATGGTTTTCTTTGATAATACTTCTTTCTTGGTAATAAACGATCTGAACAAAGAAATCAATCGCTATGAAGAACAATTGCAGTATTATAAATCCGAATACGAAAAAAACGATAATTATTATAAAAAACTAATGAACAATAAGGACGAAAAACAAAAATTCGCCAGAGAAAATTATTTCATGAAGAAACCCAATGAGGAAATCTTTATCATCGTTGCTGACAGTTCAAAAATTAATTCTAAAAAACAATAGACGAAACCAATAATTCGTCTGAAAAAATATAAAAGTATGTTTCAAAAAATAGCTTTGTCCGATTGGGAAAATCTTGTAAAAAAGCAATTGAAAACCGATGATATCTACACTGTTTTATCCAAAGAAAATCTTGAAGGTATCGAGGTGAGTCCGTATTACGATCAAGCAGATTCTCCATTGGTTAACCTGCCTAAAATAGAGGAAAGCACACAATTGGTGTCCGATTATCTAGAAGACACTGAAGACGAAATTTTTGCCTATGTCCTTCGTCAGAATGTTGAATATCTTACTGAAAAATCTCTGTATTTAGAGAATAAAGAATTGGCGGATCATATAAAAATGGACGACAGCAATTTCTACTATTCGTTGGTAGATGTTATCGATGAAAACTCAGCAAGCATCAATGAAAACTTGGCTAAAGAATTGCTTTCAAAATCTTTTGAAAGAAGCCTTTGTGTAGATGTTTCTATATTGCAAAACGCCGGAGCCTCTATCGTGCAGCAATTGGCTTATGCACTGGCGAAAACCAAAGAGTTGGTCGAGAAGTTTGGAGTTGAAGTTTTGGATCAAGTCATCATAAAAATGGCTGTTGGTGCCAATTATTTCTTTGAAATCGCCAAGATTAGAGCCATGAAAATCCTTTTCTATCAATTGTCAAAAGATTTGGGACAGCCTAGTATTCCGTATATTTTTACAGAATCTTCACTGAGAAACAAAACCAAAACCGATGAAGAGAATAATCTCATCCGTTCGACCTTAGAATTGGCTGCAGCCATGGTAGGCGGATCGGATGCCGTGTACAGCCATAATTATAAAATTGAAAATCCTACGGTTCTTTCAGGCGAAATTTCGTTCAAACAACAGATTGTTTTGGCTTACGAAAGCATCATCAATGTTTTCGAAGATGCCGGAAATGGAAGTTACTACATCGAAAATTTGACCCAACAATTTGCAGGAAAATCTTGGGATCTATTGGTAGAAGTTGAAGAAAAAGGCGGTTATCTGGAATTGTTGAAACAAAAAGAAATTCAGAAAGCTATTTATAATCAGGCGATTGAAGAACAAAATTGGGTTGCCGGAGGAAAGATAAAACTGATTGGGGTCAATCTTTATCCAAAATTAGAACCTACAAAATCACCTGCAGATTTGTACGATGAAACGGTAGTAAAAGCAGTGCGTTGGTCTGAAATGTATGAATAAAAACCTCTTAAATAAAGAAGTTCAGGAGTTTATCCAAAAAAATACAAACGGAGATTTCCATCAAATGCTTTTGAGGAAAACTCCGTTTTCTTCTGTATCCATGCAAGAGTTGGTGCAACAGATGAAAGCCAGAAAAACGGCTGAAAAAAAAATTCCTTTTCTGATAAAAGAAGGCATTATTTTTCCGCCACAGCTCAATATGGAGCAGACCAGCTCTCAAAGTACGGCGGTTTACAAAGCTCAGTTGGTATCCGGAAATTCCATGATCGATCTTACTTCGGGCTTTGGAATTGATGCTTGGTTTCTTTCAGAAAATTTTAAAGAAATTACTCTGCTCGAGCAAAATGCCGACCTGCTGGAAATGGTTGAACACAATTGGAATGTCCTTCAAAAAAAAGCTCGTTTTGTATCGGATAAGTTGGAAGATTTTTTGAAAAGCAATACAGAAAATTTTGACCTGATCTATCTGGATCCCGCAAGGAGGGACGAAAATAAAAACAAAGTTTTTTTGTTGGAAGATTTATCACCCAACCTCTTACAAATTCAGGACGAATTGTTGAGCAAAGCACCATTGGTTGTGGTGAAGTTATCGCCATTGATCGACTTGACCTATTTGGCTTCAGTGGTCAAAAATCTTTGTGAAATCCATATTGTTGCGGTAAAAAATGAGGTGAAAGAAATCGTCTTGCTCATCCGACAAAAGAGTGCGGAAAGGATAAAAATAAAAACCGTAAATCTTGAAAGTACCGAAAGCAATTCCGAGTTTTTTATGGATGAAATTCATACTGCTCATGCTACTTTTTCAGAACCTAAAAAATACATGTACCTTCCCAACAATGCCTTGTTGAAGTCCGGTGCTTTCAGTTGGATATCCGAGCATTTTCAGTTGGACAAGCTGCATCCAAACACCCATATTTATACTTCTGATGCACGATTGGTAACCTTTCCCGGTAGAATTTTAGAAATGGAGGTGATGGATCCTAAAATTTTGAAAAAAGGGGAGCAGTACAACATCGTGTCCAAAAATTATCCATTGAAACCGGAAGAAATTAAAAAGAAATACAAACTAAAAGATGGTGGTTTGTCCTATCTAATTTTTACCCAAAGCCAAAAGGGAAAGTTGGTTTTAAGGTCGGTTTCATAAGCTGAAAATCAAAGTTTCAAGGGGTGCATCCAATTGCTTTTTGATGTTAAAAATCATTTAGGTCAAAAATATCCTAAAAGTTTTTGCCACGAGAGCAATATTTATTATTTTTGGAAAATTAAAATTTTAGGTCGTTCAAATTTCAGTTTAAAACGGAAAGCATTGACTTAAAATGAATTAAAAAATATAAAATAATTATCTATAATATGAAAAAACTAGTTTTTGGAATCGCGGTTTTGGGATTGGCAGTAAGCTGTAAGAAAATTCCTGCGGGTGGAAATCATGGAGTACTTCAAAAAGATGCTTCAATAGAGCATTATAGCGATATCGAACAAGAAGTGAAAAGCGAAACTCCAGCAGCTAAACCTGAAGTAAAAGCTGGAAACGATTCTCTTTCTACATTGGAGGCACCGGCAGAAACCATCAAAGCTCCTGCAGGAACTACGGAGGTGAAAACTGAGGAGAAAAAAGAAAAATAACAGCCAACTGTTGAAAGTAACGGCTGTAGAAAATATTTGAACCCTTGTTGGGTAAATTATATCCTTCATCTGAAGGATATTTTTTTAGTTTTATAGCAAATAAAAAATATTAATATTAAAAAATCTAAATCAATGCAACAAACACTTCAATACATAGAAGAAAATAAAGAGCGATTTGTTCAGGAACTTTTCGAATTGTTAAGAATACCTTCCATTTCAGCAGATTCTGCATACAAAAACGATGTTTTAAAATGTGCCGACTGGGTAGCCAGTTCACTTAAAAATGCAGGTGCAGACCATGTAGAAGTTTGCCAAACCAAAGGATATCCCATCGTGTACGGAGATAAGCTTATCGATAAAAACTTACCCACCGTTCTGGTTTATGGACACTATGATGTACAACCACCGGATCCGTTGGAATTGTGGACAAAACCTCCATTTGAACCCTATATTGAAAAAACGGAACTCCATCCCGAAGGAGCAATTTTTGCAAGAGGTTCTGCTGATGACAAAGGTCAGTTTTTTATGCACTTGAAAGCTTTCGAAGCCATGATGCATACCAATTCTTTACCTTGCAATGTTAAATTTATTTTGGAAGGAGAAGAAGAAGTGGGATCCATGAGTTTGGGCGATTTTGTGAACGAAAACAAAGAAAAGTTGGCTTGCGATTGCATCTTGATTTCCGATACTCATATCTATTCTAACGAGCAACCAACAGTAACTACAGGACTTAGAGGACTTAGTTATGTAGAAGTCGCTGTGGAAGGTCCCAACAGAGATCTGCATTCCGGGTTGTACGGTGGTGCAGTTCCTAACCCCATCCATGTGTTGAGCAGGATGATTGCGAAATTAATTGACCAAGATGGACGAATCACCATTGACGGTTTTTATGATAATGTATACGAACTTTCTTCTGAAGAAAGGGCTGAAATGAATAAGCTAAAGGACAATCCTGAAGAGTTTAAAAAATCCATAGGTCTCAACGGGATCGAAGGTGAAAAAGGATACACCACATTGGAAAGAACAGCCATTCGCCCGACATTGGATTGCAACGGTATGTGGGGAGGGTACACCGGTGAAGGTGCCAAAACCGTTATCCCAAGCAAGGCATTTGCAAAAATTTCCATGCGATTGGTTCCTTACCAAACTCCGGAAGAAATTACCGAAAAATTCACAAAATATTTCCATAAAATAGCTCCGGAAAATGTAAAAGTTACCGTTACCCCACACCACGGAGGGATGCCTTATGTGTTGCCGAGCGATACCAAGGAGTTTTTAGCAGCAAAAAAGGCCATGGAATCCGCTTTTGGAAAAGAAGTTTTGCCGTACAGAGGTGGAGGATCCATCCCCATTACAGCGATGTTTGAACAAGTATTAGGTGCAAAATCGGTGTTGATGGGCTTTGGTCTGGATTCAGATGCCATCCATTCGCCAAACGAACATTATGGATTGTTTAATTTCTACAAAGGAATAGAAAGCATTCCGTTATTCTTTGAAAATTACACAAAATAGTTAAAGTATTACCGATAAGTTATATTTTTTTTGCACAATAAAAAATATAACTTATCTTTACCCCAATTAAAATTTAAAAAAAATATTATGAAGAAAATTTTACTACTTTCAGCTTTTGCATTTTCATATTTAGGATTTGCACAAGTACAAACTCTTGTAAATGAGAATTTTAACTCTCTTACTCTTGGTAATTTAGGTACTGATGTAACGGGGGCAACACCTGGGCAAAATAATTGGCTCACATTAAATGGAACCAATGCAAATTACCAAGTCGGTAATATAGATGTTGCACATGGTAAGTCTCTATCGATTACCAGTGGAAATAGTTATGCAGCTTCAAATAACCCGAATAATAGAATTGCAGCTCAATTAACTACTGTGACAGCTACACCAACCAATAATATTGTTAAAGCTACTATAGATATATATACAGGTTCCTCTACAGGAAGTGGTAATTATTATTTTATGATTTATGGAGATGTAGAAGGTTCTAATAAAGCAATTGGTGGTTTTAGACTTGAAGTAGCAACAAGAAAAATTATTGGCCTTGGAACATTTTATAATGCAACAAATGTCCCAACATTGTATATAGTAAATGACCCTGCAACAGCTCCAGCGTTTCCAGTTAATACATGGGTTTCTGTTACATATTATTATAACAAAACTACTGGTGATATGACTTGGATTTGGCCAGGAGGTGGTGTTAATGCGATTGCAGATCCAGACGCGATTGTTGGCATGACGGCGAAAGACATCTACTTGCAAAATACAACCTCAACAGGAAATACAGTTGCAAATACAGTAGGATTTGATAATATTTTGGTTCAGTTTGGTAATTCTTCTACCTTTGCCGTAACAGATGTAAAAAATGAAATTGCAGATAAAATGATCTCTGTTTATCCAAATCCTACATCTAAAATATTAAATATTAAAGTAAAAGATAAAATAAAAGATGTTACTGTTACAGATATGACCGGTAAAAAAATAGATGTAAAATTAGTTGGGACTTCTATTGATGTAGAAAACTTACCAATTGGAAGATATTTTATTACTGTTGAAACGAATAATGGAGTCTTTTCAGATAAATTCATTAAAAAATAAAATTCATAATAAACGATGAAGTAAAGGTATTCGAAGTTCTCGAGTACCTTTTTTATTTTATTATTGTAATTAATACTTTGGTATTATAATTAATTTATATATTTGTTTAATTAAAAATATATATTATGCGCAAAACTTTACTAACTTTATTCTTAAGCGTTGCAGTTTCTGCTTTCCATGCTCAAACTGTTGTATTTAATGAAACTTTTGACAGTCCAACAACTTGGACTGCTACCGACACAGATGGCGATGGATTTGATTGGACACCTTTAAATCTAGGGACAACAGCGGTAAATGGGTTTTCAGGGAACATTGTGGGTTCAGCATCTTATGATGATGATACTTCAAGTGACTTAACACCGGATAATTTATTAGCTAGCCCATCTATTACACTTCCTGCATCAGGTCCTTTAAATTTAAGGTTTACTATTGGAGCGGCAGATCCTGATTGGGGCTTAGAGCATTATGCAGTGTATATTTTACCTGCAGCTACACCTTTTACACCTACAGCTACACCTGTCAAGGAAGCGACTCTGGCAGAGCCAGCGGCAGCAGCGGTACAAACGGTTGCAATACCTACTTCTCTTTATGGTCAAGCGGTAAAAGTGTACTTTAGACACTTTAGTTGCACGGGTCAATATTATCTTTTGTTAGATGATGTGAAAGTCTTGCAAGGAAATCTAAGCACAAATGAAATAGATGCAAAAAATATTTCATTATCCGTTTATCCTAATCCAACTACAGATGTATTGAACATCGAAACAAAAGACAAATTAAAGTCTGTTTCTGTATTTGACATGTCGGGTAAAAAAATGGATCTTAAACTAAACGGAACTTCTGTAGATGTAAAAGCTTTGAGAAGCGGAGCTTACATGATTTCTGTTGAAACCAACAAAGGATCTCAATCTTTGAAATTCATTAAAAAATAATTTCGAGATTACAAGATAACAATACCGCTGCTCTACAAATTTTGTAGAGCAGTTTTTTATGGATACAACTTTTTGTTTGTGGTTATTTTAAGCTAAATTTGTACATTCAAAAAAAGTAAATTACATGAGTTCGTTAATCGATAAATACAATATTCCAGGACCGAGATATACATCGTACCCTACAGTACCGTATTGGGAATCAGAAAATTTCACCGTAGAAAAATGGAAAGAATCTGTGGTGAAATCCTTCACAGAAAGCAATGACAAAGAAGGCATCTCCATCTATATCCACCTCCCGTTTTGTGAGGTATTGTGTACATTTTGTGCCTGTCATAAAAGAATTACCAAACAACATTCCGTAGAAAACCCTTATATCGCCCATGTTTTGGAAGAATGGAATTTGTATTTGGAATTGTTCAAATCCAAAGGAAACACCCAAAAACCCAAAATCAAAGAATTGCATTTGGGCGGTGGTACTCCAACTTTCTTTTCTCCAAAAAATTTAAGATTATTATTGGAAGGTATTTTTGCTAAGGCAGAAATTGCAGAACACCCTGAATTTTCTTTTGAAGGGCACCCGAACAATACCACCAAAGCACATTTGCAAACCCTTTACGACTTGGGTTTCAGAAGATGCAGTTTCGGTGTTCAGGATTACGATCCCATTGTGCAAAAAGCCATCAACAGAATTCAGCCTTTTGAAAATGTTAAAAATGTAACCGAATGGGCCAGAGAAATTGGCTATACTTCGGTATCTCACGATATTATTTTCGGATTGCCTTTCCAACATTGGGACGCAATGGAATTTACCATAAGAAAGACCCTGGAACTAAGACCGGATCGTTTGGCATTCTATTCCTATGCGCATGTGCCGTGGGTGAAAGGTGTTGGACAGAGAGGTTTTAAAGAAGAGGATTTGCCAAGTGGTGAAGAGAAAAGAAAACTCTACGAAGACGGTAAAAAATTATTAGAAGACCTGGGGTATATCGAAGTAGGGATGGATCATTTCGCCTTCGAACACGACGACCTTTATCAGTCGATGAAAAATGGAAATATCCACAGAAATTTTATGGGATACACCTCCAGCAAAACCCAATTGATGATCGGTTTGGGAATGTCTGCCATATCCGATTCTTGGTACGCATTCGGACAAAATATCAAAACCGTTGAAGAGTACCAAAATACCGTTGCCGAAGGAAAACTTCCCGTTTTCAACGGACATATTTTGAATGATGAAGATTTGATCATCCGCAAACACATCCTGAACATCATGTGCCGATTGGAAACCTCTTGGGACGAAACCAACTTTGTACCGGAGATGGCTCAGGCGGTAGAAAGTTTAAAAGAAATGGAAAAAGACGGCTTGGTAGAATTGGGTGAGAATTATTTGAAAATTACTGAAAAAGGCAGAGCTTTTACCCGAAATGTAGCCATGGCATTTGACCTAAGAATGCTTAGAAACAAACCGGAAACTCGTATTTTTTCGATGACGGTTTAGTTTTTTTAGAATTAAGAACAACAATAAAGCCTCATTTTGGATAAGTTATTCCAAATGAGGCTTTTGTGTTTCTATGATTTTTTCATCTGTTTTCCAGCATGAAGAAGGCATGAAAATTTAATTTTCTATCCTATTTCGGAATTTGTTAATAATTACCTTTAATGATGAATAAAAACATCTTAAAAAGCCTTAAAAATATAAAATTATTAATGCTTAATTCGTCATAATTTCATTATATTTGCCCACTATAAAAATTTAATGTTGTATTAAAATGCAAGGAAAAGGACTAATTACAATGATTGCGATTGTACTTGGACTGATCTGCTTGAACGAGTTTTTACCAACTTGGTATGTCAGCAATCAGGACAAGAAAATCGAAGCAGCAAAAGGTAATTTGAAGGAAATCGAGAAGATTAAAAAAGACACTCTAGATCTTGGTTTCACCAAATTATACTATTCAAAAGCCAAGGAAAAAGAAATGAAACTTGGTTTGGACTTAAAGGGAGGGATCAATGTATTGTTGGAAATCAACCAAAGAGATTTGGTAAACGATTTGGCCAACTATTCGACCAACCCGATTTTAGTAGAATCTTTAGACAAGACCGATTTGGCGATGAAAAATTCATCCAAGCCGTACATCGATGTGTTTTTTGAAGAGTTTGCTAAAGTAAACCAAGCCAAAAATACCAATCTTAAACTTGCAGATCCGGAAATCTTCGGAAATACCAATCTTACAGAAATAAAGTACAATACGACTGATGATCAGGTAAAAGCAATTGTAAAAAGAAAAATCGATCAATCTTTAGGGACTGCATTTGAGGTTCTTAGAACTCGTATTGACAAGATGGGGGCAGTACAGCCAAACATCCAACGAGTACCTGGTACAGGTAGAATCTCTGTAGAAATGCCGGGGATCAAAGATAAGGATAGAGTAATAAAAATGTTGCAGACTTCTGCAAAATTGCAATTCTGGGAAGTTCAGGATGTCAACGAAGTTTACCCTTACCTACAATCTTTGGCGGACGCTATTCCTGCTAAAGCCGATTCTATCGGAGTAGCAAAAAATACCGATTTCATGAAGTTATTGGATCTTCAATCGTTGAAAACCAACGGGGTAGCCAATGTAAAGCTTTCGGATACGGCAACGGTTAACAAAATATTAAATTCTAAAATAGCTCACAACCTTCGTCCATCCAACATCAAGTACACCCAATTCATGTGGGGATATAAGCCGGAGTCTGGTGACGAAAACAAATTGGTACTTTACGGAATCCGTGGAAACATTAACCAAAAAGCTCCTGTTGACGGTGCTGTAGAAAAAGCCAACATCTCTTATGACGAGTTGGGTAGAATAGTGGTGGATATGCAAATGGACTCTAAAGGTGCTAGAGAATGGAAACTGATGACCGAGAAAAACTTGAAAAAATCAGTGGCCGTTACTTTGGACAACCGAGTATACACTGCACCAACAGTACAAAGTGTAATCCCGAACGGTAGAACTCAAATTTCGGGTAATTTTACTCAAGATGAAGCTCAAGATTTGGTGAATGTACTAGGAGCAGGTCGTTTGCCGGCCGGTGCAAAAGTAGTTCAGGCAGATGTTGTTGGTCCATCTCTTGGGGAGCAATCCATTCAAGATGGTCTAATGTCTTTCGGTATTGCATTCGCATTAATTATTGCGTATATCGTTTTCTATTACGGTGGAGCCGGTGTGTATGCAGTAATTGCAATGGTTATTAACTTGTTTTATATTTTTGGTATTATGGATTCGGGTGACTTTACCCTAACCTTGCCAGGTATTGCAGGTATCGTGTTGTCTATGGCGATGGCGGTGGACACCAATGTAATTATTTACGAAAGAACTAAAGAAGAATTGTTCGCAGGTAAAAATATTAAGGAAGCGTATAAAGATGGTTTCAAACATGCACTATCTGCGATTATCGATGGACACGCAACCACATTGTTAACCGCTTTTGTATTGTATTTCTTTGGAACGGGGCCTATCAAAGGTTTCGCAGTTACCTTAATTATCGGTATTTTGATGACATTCTTCACATCAGTAATGTTGTCTAGAGTGATGATTTTTAGTAGATTAGAAAAAGGTAAAGGACTTTCTGTTTGGACTGCTCCAACCAAAAATATGTTTAGAAATGTTTGGATCGATTTCATTGGAAAAAGAAAATATGCCTACATTTTCTCACTAATCCTTACCATCGCTTGTTTGTTCTCCATTTTCACAAACGGATTCAAGTACGGGGTAGATTTCGAAGGTGGTAGAAATTATGTTATTCGTTTTGAAAAATCTGTAGATGCCAACAAAATCGAAGAAAGAATTACACCACTTTTTGCAACTCAAACTGGAAAAAACAATTCAGTAGATGTAAAAACATTTGGGAAAGACAACCAATTGAAAATTACTACGGATTATAAAATTGATGACGAGTCTCTAGCTGCAGACCAAGATATCGAAAAGAAATTGTTCGAAGGTCTGAAAGCGGATTTACCAGCTTCAGCAACTTTAGAACAATTCAAGTCAGCAGATTTAGGACATTACGGAATTGTATCTTCAACAAAAGTTGGACCTACCGTTGCTGATGATATTAAATTGGGCGGTACCATGGCAGTTGTTATTGCTTTGGGTGGTATCTTCATCTATATTTTATTTAGATTTAGAAAATGGCAATTCTCTCTTGGAGCTGTGGTTTCATTGTTCCACGATGCCATCATCATTCTAGGTGCATATTCATTCTTGTACAAGTGGATGCCGTTCAACATGGAGATCAACCAAGATTTCATTGCAGCCATCCTTACCGTATTGGGATATTCCATCAACGATACCGTAATTATCTTCGATAGAATTAGAGAATACCTTCGCGAGAAAAAATCCATTACATTGGCAGGGTTGTTTGATGATTCCATCTCCAGTACTTTGGGTAGAACTTTCAACACTTCATTCACAACCTTATTGGTAATCGCAGCGATCTTTATTTTCGGTGGAGATAACCTTAGAGGCTTCATGTTTGCTTTGTTGATTGGTATTGGTTTCGGTACCTACTCATCCATCTTCATTGCTTCGGCTATTGCTTACGATTTCCTAAAAGGAATTGGCAAAAAAGAAGAACATGTACACGGTAGATCTACTACCAACAAAGACGAAGTAAGCAAGTAATCGTTTATAATAATTTATTAAAATCCTTCAGTTTTTCTGAAGGATTTTTTTATGTACTTTTGTGTTCGATAATTTCTATTCCTCAATCCATTGTTATTTGCTCAAGTTGTATTGCCACTCAATTTAAAAGGAACTTTTACCTACAAAGTTCCGGTAGATTTTCATGAGGTCTTACAAGTTGGGATGCGGGTCTTGATTCCTTTTCGTGGCAAGAAAGTGTACACGGGAATAGTGGTCGAAATTCATACCAACGAGCCCGAAACTTTTGTGGCCAAAGACATCATCAGCCTTTTGGACGATAGAGCCATCTTGCCCAAAGAACAAATTCAGTTTTGGCATTGGCTTTCGGAATATTATCTCTGTACCATCGGCGAAATCTATCGTTTTGCATTCCCCGCTTCGTTAAAATTAGAAAGCGAAACATATCTAAAACTAAAAGCAAATGCCCAGATTGATTATCAAAATCTAGATGCCAACGAAATCTATCTGATCCAAGCTTTGGAAGTCAGACAACTGATTAATTTTACCGACATCGAAGCCTTTATACCGAAAAAACACATCATCAAAACCATCAATTCATTGATTGATTTACAATACATAGAGGTAGATGAAGTGATTGCGGAAAAGTACAAAGCTAAGGAAGTCGTTTTTGTAAAAATTAAAGATCCAAAAACCGTTCGTGATAACTTACCCGAAATTTTATTGTCCCTAAAACGATCGCCCAAGCAACACGAATTGTTTTTGACCATTTTGCAACACGAAACGGAACATCCCGAAAAGGAACTTAGAAAATCCAGTCTTTTTGAAGAAGGTATTTTTGCAGCCAGCCATCTGAAAGGTTTGGTCGATAAAAATTTGGTGGAAGAATATCTAATGTCCGTAGATCGATTGCCCAATTATCAAGGTGATTTAGAGGAAAAGGATCAGCTCTCTCCCGAACAGCAAATTGCTAAAATGGAGATTGACAACGCTTTTGAAGAAGGAAAAAATGTATTGCTCTACGGCGTTACGGCTTCAGGAAAAACCCATGTTTATTTAGAAAAAATTGAAGAAACAGTGGTTGCCGGTAAGACCGTTTTGTTCCTACTTCCGGAGATCGCCATCACCCAACAAATCGTTCAGCGAATAGAAAAAAAATACGGAAATCTACTTTGCTATTATCACCAAAAACTTACAGATTTTGAAAAAGTTGAAGTCTGGAAAAAAGTGAAAAATAACGAAATCCGTGTGTTGATCGGTACTCGAAATGCTTTGTTTCTACCGTTTCAGAATTTGGGCTTGGTCATTGTTGATGAAGAGCACGATTCGGCATACAGACCTCGCGAAGTTTCTCCCTATTTTAATGCCAAAGATGCGGCTTTAATATTAGCAAATTTTTATAAAGCACCTGCAATTTTAGGATCTGCAACGCCTTCTGTTGAGTCGTATTATGCAGCAGAAATCGATAAGTTGAGATGGGTAAAGTTAGAGAATCGTTTTGGAAATGTACCTTTACCAAGTTTTGAACTGATCGACTTTAAAGAAGCTTTGGAACTTAAAAAAGTAAATGGAAATTTTTCCTCAGAGATGCTCAACGAGCTTAGCCACTGTGTAGAAGATCACAGTCAGGCGATCGTTTTGCACAACAAAAGAGGGTATGCAACTGTGGTGGAGTGCGAAGCCTGTGGTCATGTTACCTATTGCTCCAATTGCGATGTGGTGATGGCGTATCACAAATCGTCCAACGAGTTGAAGTGCCATTATTGTGGGAGCAAAGCTGCAAAACCCAATCAATGTCCCAAATGTTTTTCAAATAAACTCAATACACGAGGCATTGGTGTAGAACAAATTCATGAAGAGGTTTCTAAGTTATTTCCAGATTCTGATGTGGAAAGAATGGATGTGGACGCCATGCGGAAGAAATTTGCCTATGAAAAACTTTACGAAAAAATAGAATCCGGAACAACGGATATCGTTGTAGGAACACAAATGATTTCCAAAGGTTTGGATTTTGACAAAATTGAATTGGTCTGCATTCCACGGGCCGACCAAATGCTTTATGTACAAGATTTTCGTGCCGAAGAACGAGCGTATCAACTGATCACCCAAGTATCGGGCAGGGCAGGAAGGGTTTCTGGAAAAGGAAAAGTGATGATACAAACCTACAATCCCGGCCATCCTGTTTTTTTCTTGATCAAAGAACAACACAACCAGGCTTTGGTGTACGATTATCTGTTGAAGGAGAGAAAAAAGAATCTTTATCCGCCGTTTACCAAACTTATTTTTATAGAACTTAGGCATAGAAAAGAAGATAAGGTGGAAAGAGCCAGCCGTTTTTTAAGTTCAGTTTTAGAGAAATATCTACCTCAAGAATGCATTTTTGGACCGGAAAAATCTCCCATTCCCAGGATCAATTCACTCTATCAATATCAGATTTTATTAAAATTACCAAGAGGAAAAAGATATCAAGAATTCAAATCTTTTGTATTGAAAAGTTTTGAAGAATTTGATGAGATCACCGCCTACCAAAGCATTAAAAAGGTCGTATTGGTGGACTTTTAACAAACTTTAACAGAGTTTAAAGCTTTTTAATTCTGAATATCAAGGACGGATTGTTTTTAATTAATACTTTTGACCCGTAGAAAGTTTTCATCATTTGTGTTGCTCGTGCATTTCTTGCAAAAGCACAAGAAATCTTTTATTAAGAAGGTATTTATGATTCAACTAAAAAAAGTACTGTTTTCGATCTCTCTTGTATCGAGCTCTTTATTATGGAGTCAGATTAATTTTTCAGATACAACAAGCTCTTCGGTGTACACATCAACGGCACCTACTTCAGCTCCAGTTTATGTTCAGGCTGTAGCGGTCGAAAAGCCACTCAGTCCAAAAGAACAAATAGATTTTACGCTCACCTCCATGGCCAGCGATCCGGTTTTGAAAAATGCCCATTGGGGATTTGTCGTTTACGATCCAAAAACAAAAAAAATTGTCAGTTCCTACAACGAAAGCCAACCGTTAATTCCAGCATCAACCACCAAATTACTCACTACAGAAACTGCTCTTAGCCTTTTAGGATCAGGATTTCAGTGGCTAACCCAGTTGGATTATTCGGGGACGATTGATGAAAATGGAGTGTTAAACGGAAATTTATATTTGGTCGGAAGTGGCGATCCAAGTTTGGGCACCAGCAAAGCAGGAGCTACCAGTTATGGAATGATCTCCATGGATTTTATCGCTGCTCTGGCAGAAAAAGGAATAAAAAGAGTGAATGGAGATATCATTACTCAAACTGCAGTTTTCAAAGCCAATAAAATACCAACTCTCCCGGAGAATATTGTTTGGTTGGAACACGGTGCATATTACCTCCCTGTGGGATCTAGCGCAGAGATAGATCCGGCGAAAGAAAAAATTATTGTAAAACAAAGCAATCCTTTCGCTCAAGAAAAAAGATATTTTTATGTATCGCCGTACATCAAAAAAATGGTTTATGCGGAAGAGTATCAATCGCTTCCTTTTACGACAAAACTTCCGGATGCACCTGTAGGTTTGGCCAATTCACTAAGAGCAGCCATGATAAAATCCGGAATCCCGGTTTCTGGAAAAGTTTCAACAAAAATGTTGGATACCGATCCTGAAAAAAGAATACTCATCTCCACTTACCGTTCCCCAGATTTGAATGATGTAGTTTTCTATACCAATCAGCACAGTGACAACGGTTTGGCAGAGGCAACTCTTAGGATGGTAGGCTTCCAAAAATTTGGAGATCAATCCTTGGACAGCGGAAGAAGAGCCGTGGTTGGTCATTTGCAATCTGTAGGTTTCGATATGGAAGGTCTTAATTTTGCCGATGGTAGTGGACTTTCCAGAGCTAATATGGTGACGCCCTTATCACAAGTGAAGTTTCTATCGTCTTTGATGACGACCAAATATTTCAAAAATTATTTCGATTCATTGCCCATTGCAGGACAAACCGGAACTTTGAAAAGAATGTTTGTTTACGGAAATGGAAATGGACAAATATTTGCGAAAACTGGTACTTTGAACAAAGTGAAATGTCTGACGGGATATCTAAAAACCAACTCGGGCAAGACTTTGGCATTTTCGCTTTTGGTGAATAATTATGCGGGTTCTACCGATGCTGTAAAACGAAAAATGGAAATGATATTGGAGCCGGTTTTAGGGTATTAATTATTTTTTTTAATACATGATCCTTTCAACAAAAAATTTGTTATCTTTAATTTCATAATAAAACAGCAAAAGAAAAAATATGAAAGAACATGAATTACTAATCAACAAAAAAATCTTATTAGCTCTTGTAATTATTGGTTTTGTTTTAGTTACAGTATCAATTTACCTAAAAATTATAAACAAAAATTTTTCAGAAAATTATTCTCACTTATTTCTAGGAATAGGTTTATTAATCCAATTAATTCCTTGGATAGTTGTGTTAATTGATTTAATCAGAAACCAAATTCATAATAAAATATTGTGGTTTGTAGGAATGTTTTCTTTTGGTTCACTGTGTATAATTCTTTATTTATTAAATCGAGAAAAACACTTGAGATTGTACAAGAGATTTAGAAATGTGTAATAAAACTCCTTCATCGTTTTTTACGAATAGACAATGAAATAACACAAGTGATATCCGTCTTTGACGGATGCTATGCGTAGTTATGAAGTCTTATTGTTGTAGATCCTTTGTGTCTATCCTGAAAAATCGGGACAAGCTGTAGCTTGACCAATAGATTATTTATGTGTTTTTTTGTAATACACAAAGGTTTTACTTAGAATTTCTCCAACTCAGCCAACCTTGAATGGCCAAAATGGTAAAAATAATGTATTGAATTGAGGTGATTCCCAAGCCTTTGTAGATCATCATTGGGATGCAAATAAGATCTCCGATAATCCAAAAAATCCAATTTTCTATTTTTCGTTTTGCCATCAACCACATACCGACCAGGAATAGGGAAGTGGTTATGATGTCCAACCCATTGGCCCAATCCAGATGATAAAAACCAAGCTCTGAATTTTTAAAATTAAAATTGTTGTCGATGACCGGTTTGTAATAATAAACTAATGCTACGGCAATAAGGCTCAGGACGAAGAGTAAGCAGGCGAGCCACCATTCTTTTTTTTCAGTCCACGAAACATGGACATGGACATGATCTTCTGCACTTTTGGACCATAAAATCCAACCGTAAATGCTCATTATGGTATAGTAAATGTTGATCATGCAATCCCCTAACAAACCAAAAACAAATAAGATGTAAACATACAAAGCGGTTGAAACGATACCCGTTGGATAGACCCAAATGTTTTTTTTGATGGAAAAATAGACACTTAGAATACCGAAAGTAGCTGCGATAATTTCCAATGCAATTTGAATTGGAGTATAGCTTTCATAAGGCTGTAAGAAAAGATTGTAGAAGTCCATTGATCAAATTTAAGGATTTGGGATTTCAAATTTTTAAGTTTAATAATTTTTTTTTGAAAATAATTTAGAGCCTGTGATAACTTTGGAAATGCGTGGATTTGTAGGTGTAAACTCGGTATTGTTGTGATTATTCAATAAAAAAAAGACCACCCAAAAAGAGTGATCTTAATTTAATTTTGAAAAGGTGATGGTTTATGATAAAAACATAAATTTACTTTACGATATCTCTACCGATAACCAATCTTTGGATTTCTGAAGTTCCCTCACCAATGGTGCAAAGTTTAGAATCTCTGTAGAATTTCTCTGCAGGGAAATCTTTGGTGTATCCGTAACCGCCAAAAATTTGAACGGCATTGTTGGAAATTCTCACACAAGCCTCGGAAGCGTATAACTTAGCCATTGCTCCTTCTCTGGTCATTTTTTGTTTGGCGTTTTTCAAAGTAGCCGCTCTGCGGATCAGCAATTCAGACGCATCAATTTCTGTTGCCATATCGGCCAACATAAAGTTGATGGCTTGGAATTCTGAAATGGCTTTACCAAATTGTTTTCTTTCGTTGGCATATTTTAGAGCAGATTTATAAGCGCCTCTTGCGATACCCAAAGATAGAGCAGCGATGGAAATTCTTCCTCCGTCTAAGATTTTCATGGCTTGTTTGAAACCTTCGCCAACCTCGCCCAATCTGTGGCTGTCCGGAACTCTGACATTATCGAAAATAAGTTCTGCAGTTTCTGATGCACGCATTCCTAATTTATTTTCTTTTTTTCCGGAAGTAAAACCTGGCATTCCTTTTTCCAAAACAAAAGCTGTGGAATTGTTTTTAGCTCCAATTTCTCCAGTTCTGGTCATCACCACTGCGATGTCTCCAGAAATGGCATGCGTAATAAAGTTTTTGGCTCCGTTGATGATCCACTCATCACCGTCTTTTACGGCAGTTGTACTCATCCCTCCGGAGTCGGATCCCGTATTGTGTTCTGTAAGTCCCCAAGCTCCAATCACTTTTCCTGTGGCCAATTGTGGCAACCACTTCATGCGTTGCTCTTCGTTACCAAATTCGTAAATATGGTTGGTACACAAAGAGTTGTGTGCAGCTACTGACAAGCCAATGGATGGATCTACTTGGGAGATTTCGTCCAAAATGGTTACATATTCGTGATAAGAAAGTCCAGATCCTCCGTATTGCTCAGGGATAACAATTCCCATGAAACCCATTTCCCCTAATTGGTGGAATAATTCTTTTGGGAAAGTCTGACTTTCGTCCCAATCCATGATGTTTGGCCTGATATGAGTTTCTGCAAATTCTTTCGCCGTTTGGGCGATCATTTCAATTTCTGTATTTTCAATAAACATGGTGAAAAATTTTGCCCAAATATAATTAAATTATCAGTTTTACGGATTATATCCCCTATATATTTTGCTGTTTTTTAAAATTTATTTCATTTATTTGGGGAAATAACTTGAATAAGTGAGACATTTAAAATTTTGACCCCATGATAAGTTTCTATCTTTTACAAGAGCTTTCAGTGTCTTTTATCCCCAATTTGTAAAGAATTTGATGCAGTAAACACCAATTGGACATGGAGTTTTGTAAAAGATTGGCGCCTACAAAAGCCGTTATCCAAAGCCAATTTTTGTTGTCGGTGGCGTAGGTGAGTGAGATGCTGGACAAGATGAGTATTCCTGCAAATGCGTGTGCTATTCTTTTGAACTAAACCATCAGTAGCTTTTCCCTAAAAATACGCAAATTCAGACACAAAAAAAAGAGCCCTTTCTTACAGGCTCTTCCCATGTTTTAAAATTTTTTGTCGATAATCCCATAAGCAGTTGAAAAAGCTTTCAAAGCTTCCGTTCAACAGGGTTTTTATTGTTCGTGCTATGCACGCAACGAAGACCTAGCTATTGGCAGAAGACTCTATTGTTTAGTGAAAATTAAGTTTTTTGTATCGGGTAGGTAAACAGTTAAATCCGAACCCTGTGGACAATTTACAAGTACAATACTTTCTGGACGATAATCCCATAAAATTTGATTTGCATTGATTTTACTTAGATAAATGTCGCCCCAACCAACATTACAATTGGTACCACTATAATAAAAAACAATCTTATTTTGGGCTGGTTTGGAACCAAAGCTGTATAATTCAATATTCGGAGTGCTTTGACTATCCTGTAATATGTTACCATTAGAATTTTTCACAATATATTGTATAACTAATGCATCTCTATAAAAATTTTTATTTACTCTTTTTTCTAATTTATCTTCAACTTTTGTTATAAAAAGAGTAACTTCATTTCCTTCAAAATTTGCTTTGTAAGTACCTACATAAGGATTAAGCTCGTTGTTAAAGTCTTTAACATGAGCATTTGCTGGTATGTTTTCCAAAAAAGTGTTTAGAGGTAAAACTTGTTGGGCGTTGTAATTAACAGTCCATAGTATAATAAAGACTATAGCGATTTTATTGATTATTGTTTTCATAGGGTTATATTATTTTTCATTTCTAATCCTTCGGGTAAAACGAAAACTTGCTTATTAGCCGCAGTCTTTATTTTAGATTAAATTTCATTCCAATATTGAACAAATAATTTTCCATTGCATAGTTTTGAGTTTGTTGGTGATTATTAAAGTCTTTTCCGGTTATTGAACCTCTTTTTGCACCAGCCAACGACTCAAAACCTACAAAATAAATTATTTTTTCAGTGTTATAATTTAAATTTATTCCGCCAGTTATTTTAATAAAAAAATTACCATAATCTTTTTTCACTTCAGCGGGATAATCATATTTGTTTGAAATTTCAGAATTTATAGAAGTTCCAAGTCTTAAACTTCCAGAAAGGCTTCGATATATTTTGAAATTGTAATTAGCAGTTATTGGTAAACTAATGATTATACCATCGTATTTGCAAGTGAAGAATTCATATTGATTAAATAACATTCCGGTGCCTACTATTTTTGAATATGGAAAAATAATTTGGCTTTCATAATATTTTAATTTTCCCATTACACTAAAATTCTTATTCAAAATATATTCAACTAAAATTCCTCCTTGAACTGAAATCTTTTTAGTGTCATTTATAAAGTCAGACTGATTTATGTTTATTCCAGTTTCGGCTCCAAATAAAAATCTATTTTCTGTGATATTCTGTGCAGGAATATTTACTGAAAAAATAATCATCAAAATTGTTAAAATTCGTTGTAAATCGTTTGTTTTCATATGATTGTGGCTAACTGGTTTGCAGCTTTATGAAGTGCGGAGTTTGATTATTAAGCACTTATACAATCCCGATACTAAGCAGAAAGACATTTTACTTTAGCTAAAATATAAAAATTAGTAAAAGAAAATGGCTTTTTGCGAGTAATTTCTCAAAAATTTCAACGCAAGAGCCAAAACTCTGCATTTCACAAAACCGTCTGTTGAACTTAATCTTCGGACTGTAGCTGCTTCCTTTCAACAGGGTTTTACCTCATTCTTATTATTTTTATGGATTCGATGAAGGGTCATTTCATTTCTAACCCTTCGGGCAAAACGAAAACTTGGTTATTGTACATAGTATTTGTTTTTAATAAATTCAAATTATTTATAATATCGAATGTTCTAAATTAACGGTTGCCAAATGTATTTTGGTTTTTATTTCTTGCTTTTGGTTAAATTTTACAGCTACTTTCAGTGTTTTTTATTCCTATTTTTTTTAGAATTTGATGCAGTAAACACCAATTGGACATGGAGTTTTGTAAAAGATTGGCGCCTACAAAAGCCGTTATCCAAAGCCAATTTTTGTTGTCGCTGGCGTAGGTGAGTGAGATGCTGGACAAGATGAGTATTCCTGCAAATGCGTGTGCTATTCTGTTGTACATGATTTTGAATTCTAATTTATTATTTGTAATCCTTCAAGGATTTTAAATCCTTGAAGGATTGAATAAAATTTGATAAATAAAGGGTTTAGATAGATTTTTCAATATCCCAACAAACCAAATGGATTTTTGTTTGAATATCTTGTTTTAGGTTGAAGTTTTCTACTTCAGAAAAAATCTCATCTGCACATTCTTTGTCTGATATTATGGTAAACTGCACCGAATCTGTCGATATTTCGTCGCTAATAAACCAAGATTGCAAATTATTATGATTTTGATAGCCTTTAACTTCTTGCATGGTAAAAGCCTTAATTTTTGAATGTTTTAGAATATTTTTTATCTCTTTTTCATATTCTTCAACCGCTATGATGAGGATTATTTTCATGTCTTTTATTTTAAATGTCAATGTTTTAAAGAACTTTTCCAAAGTTCAAAACTTTGGAAAAGTTTTTATTCTCAATCCAAATTTTTTCTCTGGATTTTCTCCCATTTTTTCTTTTCGGTGATGTAGTAAATCAACGGAACGACAATCAAAGTCAGTAGGGTAGAAACCACCGCTCCGAATACCAAAGATATCGCCAAGCCCTGGAAAATAGGGTCGAACAAGATGATTACAGCTCCTATCACAACCGCACCGGTTGTTAACAAAATTGGAGTTGTACGCACCGCACCGGCTTCTATAATCGCTTGTTTTATAGGGATTCCTTCCTTCAGTCTGATCTCGATAAAGTCGATTAACAGCACCGAATTTCTTACCATAATTCCTGCCAAAGCAATCATCCCGATGAAAGATGTTGCGGTAAAGAAAGCTCCCAACAACCAATGTCCCAGGACAATACCGATGAGCGAAAGAGGTATGGCAACCATCATCACAATTGGGGTTTTAAAATCTTGGAACCAACCAACAATCAGCATATAAATAATGATAATCACCACGGCAAAGGCAATCCCTAAATCTTTAAAAACTTCTAAAGTAATTTGCCACTCTCCGTCCCATTTTACGGTATAATTATCCTCATTTTTGGGTTGTCCCATGTAGATTTCGTTTAGGGAATAACCTTTAGGAAGTTCTATTTTCTTTAATTTTTCTTCCATACCAAGGATGGCATAGACGGGGCTTTCCAATCCACCTGCCATATCGGCAAGTACATATACCACCGGCATTTGGTCTTTTCTGTAGATGGTTTTTTCCATTTCCGTTTTCTCAATTTTCGAAACATCGCTTACAGAAACCATCCCGCCTGTGCCTTTTATTTTTAGATTGGTCACTTCTTGTATGCTGGTTTGGTCGGCATTTTTCAATTTCATCACCATTTCTACAGGGTCGTTGGATTTTTCATCGTAAAGATTTCCAATAGGATGTTTCCCGGTAAGATAGGTGAGGTTGCCCACAATTTGTTGTGGTGCAACGCCGTTCAGCATGGCTTTCTCCTTGTCCGGAATGACTTTGAATTCGGTTTGAGGTGCTTCTACCATCCAATCGATATCCACAACATCATCGGTTTTCTTCAGAATGTTTTGTACTTTGTCTGCAATTTCAACCTGTTTGTCGTAGTTGGGACCGTATATTTCGGCAACGATGGTCGATAAAACCGGTGGGCCGGGTGGAACTTCTACAATTTTGACATTGGCATTGTATTTTTCTGCAATCTTCTGAATTTGAGGTCTAATTTTCTTTGCAACATCGTGGCTTTGTTCGGTTCTATCGTCTTTATTCAGAAGATTAACTTGGATGTCGGCGGTATTTCCACTGCCTCGCATATCGTAATGTCTTACCAATCCGTTGAAGGTAATTGGTGCCGAAGAACCTACATAAGATTGATAATTGACTACTTCAGGTACGGTTTTTAGATACTGTGCGATGTCTTGTGCCACAGCTCCGGTTCTTTCCAAAGTGGTTCCTTCTGGCATATCAATCACCACTTGTATTTCGTTTTTATTGTCGAAAGGAAGCATCTTAACCGCTACCCATTTGGTAAAGAAAGCACCAACAGATATCAGTAAAAGTACCACCGTTATGAGCATCATGGTATTTCTTTTTTTACCAGAATCCAAAAGCGGTTGTTCTATTTTTTTATAAATTTTATAAATTTTACTGGTTTCCAAACCTTCTTCTTCCTTAAGTGCTTCGTTGTCTTTTACTTTAAGCAAGTGAAAACCAAGATAAGGCGTAACGGTAAGTGCGATAAACAAGGACAGCAACATGGCGATGGATGCACCAATCGGCATTGGACTCATGTAAGGTCCCATCATTCCGCTCACGAAAGCCATTGGCAATATCGCTGCAATAACGGTGAAAGTGGCCAAAATGGTTGGGTTACCCACTTCGTTAATGGCATAAATGGCGGCCTGTTTGAAGGGAAGTTTTTTCATGTGGAAATGCCTGTGCATATTTTCAGCGATGATGATGCTGTCGTCCACCACAATTCCGACCACAAAAACCAGAGCAAAAAGCGTAATTCTATTCAAGGTATATCCTAAAATATAATAGCTGAACAAGGTTAAAGCAAAAGTTAGAGGTACGGAGAAAAATACGACCAATCCGCCGCGCCAACCCATAGCAAACATCACCAAAACCGTAACGGCAATAATGGCAACACCAAGATGTAATAACAATTCGGAAACCTTATGCGAAGCGGTTTCACCATAATTTCGGGTAACTTCTACATGCACATCAGACGGAATAATATTTTTTTTCAGTTCATCTACTTTGGTCAAGATTTGTTCTGAAATCTTCATGGCATCGGCGCCTTTCACTTTAGAAATAGAAAGGGTAACAGCAGGATATTCGGATTTGTACTGATTGCCTTTTTCCACAGCATTTCCGTATCCAAAATTGACATAATTGATAGGATCTTCGGGGCCGTCTTTTATCTGAGCCACTTGTTTTAGATAGACCGGCATGTTTTGAGAAGTCCCGATAACCAAATTCTCTACATCTTCTGCAGAATGTAAAAATTGACCAGATGTCAGCAGATATTCAGTATCATTTGCATTAAATTTTCCTGACTGAGAACTTCCGTTGTTGGCCTGTACCATTTGCATTACCGAAAGAGGATCGACTTGCAATTCGGCCATTTTATCTTTGTCCAAAATAATTTGAAGCTGACGGTTTCTTCCACCCAGAATTTTGGTCAGCGAGACATCTTTTATTTTTTTTATTTCCGAAGATATTTCTTCCGTGATGCTTCTCAGTTCATCGTCCGAGAGTTTCTCGCTCCAAAGGGTAAGTCCCAACATGGGAACATCGTCTATGGAACGGGTTTTCACCAACGGTTCCATCACCTCTTTTGGGAGGATGTTTCGGTTTTTCATCAGTTCGTCGTACAATTTAACATAGGAGCGTTCGGTATCTTCGCCCACCAAAAATTGTACAATAATCATGGCTTGACCGTTCATTGCCATAGAGTGGATGTGCTCTACACCTTTGATGTTGGAAATTACTTTTTCCAACGGCTTTACCACTCGGCTTTCTATTTCTTTGGGAGAAGCACCGGGATATCCCACCATGACATCCGCCATGGGGATGATGATTTGGGGTTCTTCTTCTCTGGGTATTAATGTGGAGCTGTACACCCCGATGATCATCAACGAAACCATCAAAAGTATGGTCAGCTTGGAGTTGATGAACATCTCGGCAATACGCCCTGCGAATCCTTTTTCCATTTTTTTTTTAGGTTAAGGTTAAGATTGAGGTTAAGGTTGAGGCTTAGGTTGAGGCTTAGGTTGAGGCTTAGGTTAAGATTAAGGTTAAGATTAAGTATAGAAGTAAATATTCAAAAACCCAATTACTCAAAAACTCAATCACTTATTACTATTTTACACTTATTTTTGCTCCGTTATACAATCTTCCGTTGGCATTGGTGATGTACTGTTCTTTGGAATTTAATCCGGCCAAAACTTCTACTTTGTCGCCTAAATTTTTTCCTAATTTTACCCATCTTAATAGGGCTGTGTTTTGAGAACTGATGACATAAACGCCTGTTAGTTGTCCTTGCTCTACCACTGCAGATGTTGGTATGGTAAGGGTTTCTTGGAAATCTTGGTTTATTTTTCCGTGACTTTTAAATGGAAATTCTACATGGGCAAACATCCCCGGGAGAAGATCTTGCGTTTGATGCACATTCACTTTTACCATAAATTGTCCACCCGTATTGGCAGCCGATTTTGACACTTCGGAAACGGTACCGGAAACGGTTTTGTTGATGGATTTTAAAGATACTTTTACAGGCATTCCTTGACTCACTTGGTTGATGTTTTGCTCGGAAACCAATACCTGAACCTGCAAATTGGATGGAGATTCTATGGTCAAAATAGGCATTCCCGGACTTGCCATGTCACCTTGTTCGGCATATTTTGCAGTGATGGTTCCGGAAATGGGAGCAGAAATATGGGTGTATTTGTATTGGGCATTGACCTCATTTTTCATTTGCTGAGCTGCTTGTAAACCTGCCGAAGCCATTTCGTATCGCGCACGCATATCGTCCAATTCTTTTTGCGAAGCCGATTGGTTTTTGAATAAATTTTGAAATCTTTCAAAATCTTTTTTTGCCGAATTGTACGCCGCTTGTGCCTGTGCAATTTGTGCGTTGGCTTGTCCGCCTTTGGCTTGAATATCCGTTGAATTGATGCTGACTAAATTTTGTCCGGCACGAACATTTTGCCCAACTTCGGCTTTTAGAAAAGTGATGTAGCCCATCATTCGGGTTGAAATATTAACCGAATTTTTAGCTACCAATTTTCCACTGGCAGTGGTATTTCCACTTTCGTTGGACTCCACGGATCTGCTTACCGATACCTCGATGGGTACTTCTTTATTGACCGATTTTTTTGCATCGTCTTTGGAGCAGCTGCTCAGTAGCAGTACGACAAGTGCAATGCTGGTGATGATGTATTTATTCATTTGTTAAATTTTAAATTTTGGATTTTAATTTTGGATTTTGTATTTTTTTGATGTCGCTCCTCCGGAGCTTTTTCAGTTTTAAATAGAACAATTTATCTATGTTCAATCGTTAGTTTCTATCTCAACTTTAAAGTAATTTAGTTTGTGTAACTATTTGGTTATTTGGAAATAATATTTCTTTTACTTTGCTATTCATCCGACAACCATCAACCATCAACCATCAACTACTTCGATTGTAAAAACTGATAATAATCCACCGCTGTGTTGTATTCGAAAATGGCCTGTTGCATTTCCAATTCTTTTTGGGACATCAGGGTTTCTGCGGTGAGCAAATCAGACGATTTTTCAAGACCTTGGTCGTAGCGGTTTTTGCGGATTCTGTAGGCTTCGGCACTTTGCTCTAAAGCGAGTTGGGTAAAAGTTACTTTATCGTCGGCATCTGCAATTTGTCTTTCAGCCTTGCTCAGTTCCAGTTGGCTTTGTTTGGTATATTGTTCAATTTCCAGCTTTGCTTTTGTTCTTTCAGATTTTATTTTTTCTTGTTCGCTTTTGGCTTTCAATCCATCAAAAACATTCCAAGAAAGCTGAAGACCTGCCAAATATCCGTTGGCATCGAAGCTGGCGATTTTTCTATCGTGCATTTCGAAAGATCCAAACGCATTCAGCCTTGGCAAAAATTTGGATTTGGATGCTTTGTCCATCCAATCGTAGGCTTCAAGGGATTTTTGATACGCCCGAATGTCTTTTCGGTTTTCGTTAAGCAAAGTTGGATTTAACAAAAAAGAATTGTTGTACACCAAATTTTCTGAGGGTTTAAAGATTTTTCCGGATTTGTCTTCGTTCAGTAAGAAAAAAAGATAATCGGAAGCATTTTTGATGTTGGAATTTGCCAATTGAAGTTGGCTGTTGATCTCGCTCAGTCGGACCTCAATGTACAAAACATCGGACTTTTGGATGATGCCGTTTTTGAAATAATTGTCGATCACTTTTTTATTTTCCAAAGTCGTTTGTTTGGCATTTTGCAGCGTTTCCTCCATTTTATACGCCAGTTGAAGCATTCCGTAGGCTTTTTTCAGTTCGAACAAAAGATATTCGTGGGTTCTTTCGGCTTTCATTTTTAGGGCTTCAACTTTTACCTCTCCTGCTTTTTTTAGGTACATCGCATCCATGTTGATAATGGGTTGTAGCACTTCGACCTTGGTGGCGAAGTTGGAAATTCCCTTAGGATTATTGAGATCATCGGGATTGAAATCCATCATGGAGATTCGTTCCTGGTTCAGTTTGGATCCGAAAGCCATGAGCGGATTGTTGGTGTGGGTAAAGGTATAAGACGCTTTGATGTCTGGTAAATAGGCAGCTCTGGAACCTAAAAGTTCGGATTGGGCAAGATTAATTTCAGCCTTTGCTAATTTTACTTGAAGATTTTCGTCCAGAGATTTGCTTTCCAACTCGGCTTTGGAAATGCTAATAATATTCTGACTAAAAACAGCAGTAGAAAACACGATACTGAAAATAGAAACCAATAGTTTTTTCATTTTGTCTAATTTGATGGCAAAATTATATTGACAAAATCTATTTTACAGTGATGTTTGTTACAGAAGGAAAAAGAGGGGGAAATGGTTAATGAATGAAATTGAAATTAAATCTCAAAAATTTTGGCGTTGTTATCGATTTGTTTTACAATGATTTCTGTTCGTTCTTTATGGGTATCGGTGATGAACATCTGACCAAATTTTTCGTGATTAATCAAAGAGATGAGTTGAGAAACACGAAGGTCGTCCAGTTTATCAAAAATATCGTCAAGAAGGAGGATGGGGTTTTTACCGGTGAGTTGTTTTAACCTATTCAGTTGTGCCAATTTTAGCGCAATAAGAAAGGATTTTTGTTGTCCCTGCGAACCCATTTTTTTGATGAGTTCACCGTTCATTAAAAATAGCAAATCGTCTTTGTGTACGCCTTTGGAGGTGTAAGTAAGTTGACGGTCTTTCTCCAAATTTTCTTGAAGAATAAGGCTGAAATCTCCTTTTTGAAGTGGCGATTCGTAGTGCACCTCAACCGTTTCTTTAGCACCAGAAATGGTTTCGTAAAAAAGTCGAACAATAGGACTGAGTTGTTCTATAAACTCGGATCTTTTCTCGAAAATTACCGTTCCGTATTTGGTGATCGGTTCGTCGTAGATTTCCAAAGAATCTCTATCGAATGTTCTGTTTTTAGCAAAATATTTGAGAAGTGCATTCCGTTGTATAATGGTTTTTTGGTACTGGATCAGGCTGTAAAGATAGTCGTGATCGGTTTGGGAGATCATGGCATCCAGAAATTTCCTACGGCTTTCTCCGGAGTCCGAAATCAGGTTGGCATCGTAAGGAGAAATGGTTACACAAGGCAAATATCCGATGTGATCGGCTATTCTATCGTAGGTTTTATCGTTTTTTTTAATGATTTTTTTAGCTTCTTTTGCATATAAAACCTTCAGATTGTCGATTTTATCATCGTTCTGAATGTTGCTTTCTATGCTGAAAAAATCTTCATTGTTTTTGATGTTTAGAACATCCGAATTTCCCAAAAAACTCTTGCCCATCGCAGTATAAAACAAGGCATCCAGGATGTTGGTTTTTCCAACACCGTTATTTCCTACAAAACAATTGATTTTTGCTGAGAAAGAAAATTGTTTTTCGCTGTGGTTTTTGAATTGGATAAGGGATAAATTCTGAACAATCATGCCTCAAAAATACTTCAATAAAATTAAAAACAAAAACGGCAATGCCGAACAAGATTCGACCAAGAAAGAAAAGTACCAGTCCGGTCTTGAATTTTCTGAAAAATAAATGAGTATTAATGTAGGTACCGACGCCAATAGAAAAGCCAAACTAAAATCAGGTTGTAGTATAGCATTTGAAATTATTACGGAGGAAATGATCATTGCTGCAGCCAAAATTTTGGTTTTCTTTATACCAATCAGGTTGGGGAAGATCATCACATTTTCTCTTTTCATATCCCGAATATCAAAGGGGAGAACCAATGCCGTAATATAAATGAAAGAGATGAAAAATATGCCCCAACTAAAATACGGGAAACTGAGCCACGCATTCATTAAGCCCCAAATAAATCCAACATAAAATATCTTGAGCAGTGGAATTTTTCGGATGTTAAAATTGAGAAAAAAACTGTTGTATAACAGACCCAGTAAGCAGATAATCAGCCATTTGTATAATCTTTCAATGTTGTGATTCTGGATGATCAGAAGCGAACAGAAAATGCCGGCAACTGCACATATCACCAAAGAAAGTTTCATTTTTTTTGAATTTTGAAATTTGGTATAGGTGTATCCGCCAAAATAAGTTAGAAAAATCAGAAAAAATGTTGGAAAACGGAATGTGTTTTGCTCAAGCATAAAAAATGTTGCCAAAAATGTCCCCATCAGCGAAACATATATTTGGCTGTCAATAACATATTTTTTTAGTAATTTTAAAAAATCCATTTTCACAAAGATACTCAACTCGTACTGAGTTTCTATAAAAAAAAAAAATACAACTTATGAATAGATTCCTTCAACTCTTAATTTTCACTTTAATATTCTGTAATTCTGGATATATGAAATCACAAGATTTTTATCAAAAACAATGGAAAGAGATCGATAAACTTAGCAATTCTGGGCAGTACAAATCGTTGTTGCCAAAGGTTTTAGAGCTTCAAAAACAAGCCGTCAAAGAGGAAAATGCCTTAGAAATCATCAAATCGTTAAAAGCCGAATTTTCCATTTTAAAAAATACGAATAACGATGAGAAAAATAACGAAGCTTCCGTTTTTTTTGGTAAAATTTTATCCTTAGAAAAAAACACAAACGGGAACGATCGTTGGGTTTTTGAAATACTGAAACATGAATTCATTGCGGATTATTATGAACAAAATTCTTGGAAAATTAACAACAGAACCAACATCAACTCTCAGGATCTCACAAAGATTGAAACTTGGTCTGAGTTGGATTTTAAATTGTATTTACAAAAAAATTATGCAGAACTGTACCGCAATAAAGCATCGTTAAAGAATGTCAAACTGATGCCTTACCGCTCAATTTTCGATAAGGCGGAACATTTAGAGTATTTCCCGTCGTTATTGGAATATTTTGGGAAAAATTATATAAATTTTTTGAAGAGCAATGAGCTTTTTACGCCATTGGAAAGAAAAGAAAATCAGACCCAAATCACGACCATCGAAAACGATTTGATAGCAGAAAATACGGGAAATGCCAAACTCTATTTTCAGCTTCAAAAAATAAAAAACGATTGTGCTAATGGTTCATGTAAAAACAAAATAGAACAACTTACTTCTCTTTATCAATCGCCTACAGAAGGGGATTACAAAGTGTATATCGCTAAAGAAATTGTTGTTTTGTTAATGTCCAAAGAACAATTTACAGATGCCATGTCTTGGATTGCAAAAGCCGAAAAAGACCATCCTAAGTCACCTTTTTTAATTGAACTTCGCTTTTATAAAAATCAAATTGTACAGCCGAATCTCGTTGTGAAGTATGAAAAAACGACCTTGGCGAATAGACCCATACAAATGGTTGCAACTTATACTAATTTGGATCGTTTTCAGTTGAAAATATATTCGGTTAAAGGCAATGAAGCTGTTATCCTAAAATACATTCAGAATGCTTGGCAAAATGATATTTTTAAAACATTAAAAAAATCTCTTGTAAAAACTCAAACTTTTAATTTGTTGCCAACTCAAGATTATAAAAAGAAATCTACGGCTTTGGATGTTGGGGTTTTGCCCTCCGGATTGTATGTCGCAGAGTACGAAGTGGAAGGTAAATCTATAGACAATTTTTATTTTATAGTAACGAATACGGCTGTTATTTTTCAGCAAATAAGCTATTCGCCAAATGTACAAAATACTTGGAAATTGGTTGACAATTACGATGGAAAACCGTTTGCAAATACACCGATTTCTTTATTTCAGTTGGATGATAAAGAACTAAAACAAACTGATTTAATAACCAAAACAGACGGTAGTTTTTCGGCTGCAAATTCGGTAATGTATAATGCTACTTGCCTTGTGAAAAATAAGCTAACAGACGATTATTCTCTTGTAAAATTTGAACAACAGGTTAAAGTACATCATAATTTTGATAACCCCGATCAAAAGAAAATACAAATGTTTTTGGATAGAGCCATCTACAGACCCGGTCAAACGCTTTATTTCAAAGGGATTGCAACTCAATTGCTCAACAAAAAAGAGTCTGTAGAAAATAACCGAAAGGTGGTGCTGAAATTGCTTGATTCTAATGGACAAGAAGTGGATTCACAAAACTTTACAACAAACAGTTTTGGGTCTTTTCAGGGGAATTTTGTATTGCCAAAAAATAAAGTGAACGGTATTTTTTCCCTAAGAATCGACAATGAATCGTTGGTGTATTTTAGAGTTGAAGAATTCAAAAGACCCAATTTCGAAGTAGAATTTTCCAATATTAAAGAGGAATATCAATACGGTAAAACGATTGAGCTGAAAGGAAAAGCCGTTTCTTTTTCCGGAATTCCCATTGCCAATGCAACGGTAAATTATGAAATTATAAAAAGAAATATTCGTTGGAAGTATTTTAACTGGTATCATGAAAATACAGATAACGATAATTCCATTTTAGGTTCAACAAAAACCAATGAAAAAGGAGAGTTTACCGTAGCATTAGACTTGAAAAAAGATGAAAATCTGGATGGGATACAAGTGGATAATTATAAAATAAAAGCTTCGGTTGCCGACATCAACGGAGAAAGTCAATCGACCGAAAAATCGATTTTGGTTTCTTCGGTATCGCACCATCTATCTCTTTCGGATGTTAAATTCAATTATTTTTCAGATGAAAATATTTCTGTAAAAGTTGAAGCGAAAAATTACAACAACCAGATCATTAAAAAACCTTTCACCGTAAAATTGTCTAAACTCATAAGTCCTAAAAAGCTGTATAGAAGTAATTTTGAAAATGAGATTCAGAACGATCCGATGATGTCTGAAACCGATTTTAATCTAAAGTTTCCACACGATTATTTTTCGAATGAAGAGAAAAAAGATAAGGTAGAAAAAGTGATTTTTGACCAAAAAATGCAACCTGTAGAGGGCGGTATTTACCAAATCATGGACAAACTGGAAGTGGGAAATTACAAACTGGAAGTCTATAATGTAGAAGGTAAAGACACCATAATAACATCACAAAAATTTGAGGTTTTCGACAAAAAATCTTTGAGTTCCAAACTTCCATTTCTAAAAGTTGTCGAAGAAAAAAACGAATACAACAGAAACGATAAAGCTAAATTTTATATTTATTCTGGTGTGAAGGATGCTTTGGTACATATTTATACACAAAATGGCGATGGAAATACCAAATACGAAACCGTAAAACTGAACAACGGGTATTATCTTTATGAAACCAAACTTCCAAATGACGAAAGTATTTCGGATCTTGATTTTCAGTTTCAGTTGGTCGCATTGGGTGATGTACAAACTCAAACAAAAAATATTAAAATAAAATCCGAAAAGAAAGGATTGAATATAGAAACCATCACTTTTAGAGACAAGTTAGAGCCTGGACAAAAAGAAAAATGGACGATAAAAATTACAGGCGACAAAAACGAAAAAGTGAATGCCGAAGTCTTGGCGAATATGTACGACCAATCTTTGGATCAGTTTGCCTCCAACGATTTCGTTTGGAACCCACTCTATGAAAAAATACAGAGGTACATCAATTATTTTAGAAACTCCAAACAGGATATAGATAGATTCAGTTATTATAAAAGAATTCCTTACATAAAGTTTGTAGAGATTTACCAACCCCAATTTAGATGGATGGATGACTATATATACGCCAGAAAGAAGTACAAATCGGAAAATAGGGTCTATTCAGAAAGTAGTCCGGCTCCTTCGGTAGATATGATGATAAGAGGAACATCCAATTTTGGTTCTACTGCGGCTACTGAAGTTGTAATGGGGTATTCTAAAACCGCAACGAAACTTAAAAATCTTAATGCAGATTTATCTGGAGTAAAACTAAGAGAAAACCTTAGCGAAACGGCATTTTTCTATCCAAATTTATTGACTGACAAAGATGGAAATGTATCATTTGAATTTACTTCACCGGAAGCACTTACCCGTTGGAAACTCATGTTTTTGGCACATACCAAAAATGCAGAAGCCGCTACTTTGGAAAAAACCGTAGTTACCCAGAAAGAATTTTCCGTAACTCCCAATTATCCTCGATTTTTAAGGGAAGGCGATGAGTTGATCTTTAAATCAAAACTGAACAATCTGTCTAAAGAAAATTTAAACGGAACGGTTCAGCTTCAGATTTTGGATGCATTTTCTAATGAAGATATTTCGTCTAAATTCAATTTAAATGACATTCAAAAATCATTCACGGTAAAGGCTGGTGAAAGTACGATGGCTTCTTGGACTCTAAAAGTTCCGAACGGTGCCGAAGCTATCGTCATCAAGACCGTTGCCAAGACTGGAAATTTCTCCGATGGCGAACAAAAAGCAGTGCCCATTTTACCCAATAGAATTATGGTAACCGATGCCGTCCCTGTTTTCGTAAAAGAAGGTCAAACCAAATCTTTTGTGCTTGAAAATTTAGCCCAAAACAAATCCACCACAGCAACCAACATTTCCAATTCGTTGGAGCTAACGACCAATCCGATTTGGGAAGTTATTTTCGCATTGCCCGGTTTGAAAAACGATAACAACACCTCAGCAGATGTCGTCTTCAACAAATGGTTTGCAGATGTATTGGCTGCGGAAATTTTTAGAACAAACCCAAAATTGAAATCCGTTTTTGAGGACTATCAATCCAAAGGTTTACTTGGTTCTAATCTGAGCAAAAATCAAGAACTGAAACAACTTCTGTTGGAGGAAACTCCTTGGGTTTTGGACGCTAAGAATGAAGAAGGACAAATGCAAAAAATAGCCAGACTCTTTGATGCCAATACCATGCGAAATTCCATTAACCAAGATTGGGACGAGCTGAAAAAACTCCAAAATACAGACGGTGGTTTCTCTTGGATGGCGGGTTATCCAAGTTCGTATTCGTCGTCATTGTATATTCTGAAACAGTTGGGTAAATTAAATTCTTGGCTAAAAAATACTCCAAATGAGTATCAATCTACGGAACAAAATGAAATGGTGGGCAGGTTGATACGATTTGTTGATCAAGAGTTGAATCGCTATTTTGAAGTAAACAAAGGAAATGCATGGTCCAATTTTGCGCTGGACTATTTGGACACCAGAAATTATTGGGAAAGCCAATATCCTCTTTCTGGAAATGGTAAATTTTTGAAAAATTTAGTCGTTCAAAAAGCTAAAAAAGCTGAAATTGAAGATTTTTCGTTCTTCGGATTGCATAGAGCTGCACTCTTGTTCAACGATTATGGCTTGAAAGAATTATCGAAAAAACTGATGACTTACCTGAAAGAAACTTCGGTTGAAAGCGATAACCAAGGTGCATATTGGAAATCGAATATTGACAATTGGGGTTGGTACAATTCTCAATTGGTCAACCATGCAGGTGCTTTGGAAGCTTTTGAGAAATTGGGTAACGATCAAAAATTCGTAGAGGAAATGAAGATTTGGCTCATCACCCAAAAAGAGGTTTCGCATTGGGATACCAGCAGAAGTACAGCAGAAGTCATTTTTACCATTCTGAATTCTGGAAAATCTTGGACCGCAGATGCTTCGGACAAAGCAGAAATTCTTTGGGGTGGAAAAGAGATGCATCCACAAACCAAAGGTTCTGGATATCTAAAACAATCGGTTTACTCGGAGAAGATGGATGAAAGTTTGGCAACTGTCAGCATCAAAAAAGACAGTCCGGGAATTGTGCAAGGGGGCTTGTTTTGGCAATATTATGAAGATTTGAACCAAGTGAAATCTACAGAAAACTACATTTCGCTAACCAAAGAATTGTACAAAAAAGTGAAAACGGTAAACGGTGAAGAATTGCAGAAGATCACAGAAAACGCTCCATTAAAAATCGGTGACAAAATAACAGTTCGTATGATCCTGAATGCAGATAGACCAATGGAATTTGTTCTGCTTAAAGACATGAGAGCTGCCGGTTTGGAGCCTGTAGATGTGCTTTCCGCATACCAATGGAAAAATAATTTGGCGTATTATCAGGTGACAAAAGATGCTTCTACCCAATTTTTTATTGAGTATTTGCCAAAAGGCCAATTCGTTTTCGAGTACGATTTGGTAGCCAATGTCTCTGGAGTCTTCAGCAACGGAATTACAACTTTGCAAAACTACTATGCCCCACAAATGAACAGCAGAACCCAAGGTACAAAACTGATAATTGAATAATTTTTTAAGTTTCAAAACAAAGAGCTTTGCTACTTGGCAAGGCTCTTTTTTCGTATCAATTTTTAAGGGAAATAACGGCTTGTATCAATCTCTTTCCTTTTCTTCTGTAATGTACAGCGATTCATTTTTTAAAATATCCAAAGTGGTGTAGAAAGACCAACTTGTACTTCGCCGGTAGTATAATTGGATATGCCCAATTGGTTTCTAGCATAGTCTGAAAACCGGTATATACGAGCAATATAGGCCAAATAAAACCTCAATTTAATATCTTTGAAAGGTTGATAGTAAACCGTCGGTACAATCCCATAACTTGTTCTCAAATGGTTGTTTCCACTGGTAGTGCTTACCACATTTTTACCATAAGTATTGCTGGTCATCAATGTGAGTAGGGTCTGGATTTTTGGTGAAATTTGATATTCTGCACGAAACCAATTTTCAATGTAAGTAGCATCTTCGGAAATTTTAGGACCTTTTATCATTTCAGTTAATATCCCCTTCGTGTCCAGTTGTTCATGACTGTAGTTGAAGTCGTACATGACTTTTAAATTTTCCACTTGGTATTTATGCCCAAGAGAAAATGCATAAGTAGAGGCATGTCCTTTTGCAACACGAAAATTACTCATGCTGTAGATGGTTTCCAATTTGTTGTCAAAAAATTTTCCTTGCCAGTTCAAGACCAAGGCGAGAGGCCATTTGGGTTCTTGTACATTGTCGTACACATTTCCTTCGTACAGATCTGCGTACCTCATGGTTCTGGAGTTGAGTGCCTGAAAACCTATTTTGTGTTGTTCAGAAATCTGTTGGGTTATTCCGACGCCACTCACATAGTTCAGCAATTGGTTTATGGCATCGTTGTACTCTAAGATGTCGATGGGGTTATAGTCGTATTCGTACCCACCAAAATAGGCGTACATTTTCCCCACTTGAAGATTGGTTTTGGGTAGGATTTTAACATCCACAAAGGCCAATTCTACAGCTTTGTCCAACATGTCCAAGGATTGAACTTCACCATTTTTGTTGAAACGATATCTGAATCTGAAATTCACCTTATCATGAATTTTTCCTTGTACTCCAAGTGCGACTAAGGAATTTCTGAATTCGGTGAAATTATCCGTTCTTCCATTTTCAAAATGATTCAAGAAACCCAAACGCATATCCAAATAGACATGAATGTCCTTCAGAAACTTTTGGTTTTCAAGATTCAATAAAGGTTTTTGTGGGTTGATGCTGTCCTGAACGGTTTTGATCTCTTGTGCTGAAAAAGTAGAAAATACAACCGCAGATAGAAGATAGAGTATTCGTTTCATGGCAAGTTTTTTTTCTGTGAATGATGTTAAAATAAATTCATCGTATCAAAATTATTGAAAACTATATAAATAAAGCACATTTTTATTGTAAATTTCATGAAATGAAGAAATATTTTTACTCAAAAAAAAATCCATTGAGTTTGTTCTCAATGGATGAATTTGTTCTATCGAATTGTACTGCGATTTATCCGCCAACTCTTTTGGTTTTGTAGCCCATATCTTTTAGTAAAATCATGATTTTATCACGATTATCCCCTTGTATCACAATAATCCCATCTTTTTCAGAACCGCCAATCCCAAGTGTTGTTTTTATTTTTTTCGAAATTTTTTTCAATTCGTCGTCACTTCCCTCAAAGCCTTCAATGAGGGTTACAGGTTTTCCGTTTCTGCCTTTCTTCTCAAATTTACAAACAAGAGGTTCTTTTTGTACAAATTTTTCTTCAGGCATTTCAAAATCCTGTTCTTCGTGATCAGGAAATAAATTCTTTAGTTGTTCTCGAATATCCATAGAGGCAAAATTAGTATTTTCTGAATAAAATTGGAATGTTAAATTATTGAAATTTAGTGATAATTGTTAAAAAAAGTGTAATTTTGTATTTAATGACTTTAAATTAACAAGATGAACAACCCTTTGTTTTATGCAAAAATACTTCTCTTTGGCGAATACGGAATTATCGAAGATTCCCAAGGGTTAACTTTGCCATACAGCTACTATAAAGGGTCTTTGAAATTTTCAGACTTGGATTCTGAATTTATTTTAAAGTCCAACAGTTCTTTGAAAAAATACACTGAATATTTAGAAACTTTAGAGCTACCTTCGGAATTTTTATTGGATGTAGAACGGCTGAAGAACGATATTGATAACGGTTTGTATTTTGACTCCAACATACCGCAAGGTTATGGAGTGGGGAGTTCTGGAGCTTTGGTTGCAGCGGTTTTTAGCAAATATGCAATCAAGAAATTCGAACCGGAAACCATTTCTAAAGACGAACTGAAGGAATTGAAAAAGATTTTTGGACTCTTAGAAAGTTATTTTCATGGGAAAAGCTCGGGGATAGATCCATTAATTTGTTTTATGAACCTTCCAATTCTTATCGAAAATAAAGAAAGTGTTGATAAGGTAAATATTCCGGCCGAAGAAGTTGGCAAAGGAGCTATTTTTCTGATCGATTCCGGAATGGTGGGAGAGACCGGTCCTATGGTGCAGATCTTTTTTGAGAAAATGAAAACCGAAGGGTTCAGAAAAACATTGAAAGAAGAATTTATCCATTATAACAACGCTTGCATACATGCTTTTTTAAAGAAAGAAATGAATCCTTTTTTTAGAAATCTTAAAAGTCTTTCGATTTGGGCATACGAGCATTTCAAACCCATGATCCCCGAAAGTTTATACAAAGCTTGGAAAAAAGGCTTGGACACCAATGCCTATTATCTGAAATTGTGTGGCAGTGGAGGTGGTGGCTATATCTTGGGCTTTACCAAAGATTATGAAAAAGCAGATGAGATGTTATCCGGCTTTCAGAAAGAGGTTATCTATCGTTTCTAAGGATAAATAATTTATCTTTTACTTCATTAATATAAAAGTGTTTTTTCTGTCTTTAAGGTGGATGGATTATGGAAAATAAATTTCTCTACAGACTTTCCCAGCTTTTAGCATTTGTTTTGGGGACAAAACTGTTGATGGTGGTTGTACTTACATTTGCACTCTATGTTTCCACCTTTTTTTTATTTAATCAAGAAGAAAGTCTGAGGGCTTTTGCATTTGATTTTCGTGTTCATGCCATTATTTTCTGTGCAATAGTCAGTATTGGTGCAGGAGGAATCATCAATCAGTTTTACGATAAAGAAAAAGACAAAATCACCCGTCCTTTTCGTACAAAACTGCAAAGTTTCCTAAAGCAAAAGTATTTTTTATACGCTTATGTTTTTCTCAACAGCATTTCTTTGGCTGTAGCCGGTTTTATATCCGTCAGAGTCCTGATTTTTTTTCTGTTTTATCAGTTTCTCATTTGGTTTTACAGCCATAAAATTTCAAAAATTCTGATCCTGAATAACCTGACATTTGTCAGTCTTTCGTTGTATCCTTTTTTTGGAATGCTCATTTATTATCAAACTTTTTCCATCAAAATAGTATTGATGGCTACATTTTTATTTGGACTTTTATTGGTGATCGATATTATTAAAGACAGCCTAACCAAACACGCAGATGAAATTTTTGGATACCACACTCTACCGAATACTTTCAAAAAAACAGTGGTTAATCGTTTGATAATTAGTCTTTTGGTTTTCTTGATCCTGAATTCTATTTTAATTGTGATGAAAAAAGGATTAACAGGAATTATGGCGTATTATTACTTATCGGGTATCTTAATTTTTATTTTTTCGGCGTTTTTGTTGGTTTCAAATAAAAAAAATGCAAAATTTTATACGCTTAATATTTTACGATTCTGGATTTTTATAGGAATATTGGCCATGCTTTTTGATGGAATAATTATGAAGTGGTAATTTTTTTTTGAATGTATTAATGATTAATTTTGTACGATTTTAAAATACAATCTCCCATGTCAATTTTCAATGATACTCAGATCGCTTTTGTAGATAAAAGTACAAAGCAATTAGAAAAAGCAAAATGGATGTTCACCATGATACAGTATCCAAGCCTTACCAATGTAGGGATCAACGCTTTGAATTTTACCATAAAAAATAACTTTCCCTTTGTAGAAAATATTGTGAAAAACACCTTGTTCGAGCAATTTTGTGGAGGTGTAACCCGAGAAGAAAGTTCCAAAGTGGTACAACAAATGTACGCACACCACATCGGAAGTATCTTTGATTATGCCATTGAGGGGAAAGAAGACGAACAAACATTCGACCATACTTGCGAAGAAATTAAACAAAATATTCAGTTTGCAAAAGGAAACCCGGCCATTCCGTTCGTGGTATTCAAGCCAACAGGATTTGGTCGTTTGGATTTGTATGCAGAAATTCAAAAAGGTAAAGAGCTGACTTCTTCCGAAAAACAAGAATGGGAAAACATCAAGAAAAGATACCTCGAAGTGTGCCAATTGGCTTACGATCTTGGTGTAATCCTTATGGTTGATGCCGAAGAAACTCACATGCAAACTGCCGTGGATGATTTGGTAAACGACATGATGGAAAGATTCAACAAAGAAAAAGCCATCGTATGGAATACCATCCAAATGTACAGAACCGGAAGAATTGAATATCTTGAAGCTGATCTGAAAAGAGCACAGGAGAAAAATTATTTCTTAGGTTACAAATTCGTTCGTGGTGCCTATATGGAGAAAGAAAGAGAAAGAGCCGCTGCAATGGGATATCCGGACCCAATCCAACCAAACAAACAAGCAACAGATGATAACTACGATGCTGCTGTACAATTCGTAATGAATCATTTGGATAAAGTTTCTGCTTTCTTCGGTACACACAACGAAAAATCGACCGAGTTGGCAATGGATAAAATGAAAACCCAACAATTGGCGAACGACGATAGCCGAATCCATTTCGGACAATTGTACGGTATGAGCGATAACATCACTTATTATTTGGGGAACCAAAAATACAACGCCAGCAAGTACCTTCCGTACGGCCCTGTAAAAGATGTGGTACCGTACCTAACCAGAAGAGCCCAAGAAAATACTTCAGTCGCTGGACAAACCGGTAGAGAGCTTGGACTTCTGAACAAGGAAATTGAAAGAAGAAAAAAATTAAAATAATATTCGAAGAAAAAAACTTCCAAAAGATTTTGGAAGTTTTTTTGTCGAATCCCATAATTTATGCAAGAAACAAAAAAGAAAACGGCCATTTGGTTCATATTCATTACTTTACTGATCGATATCACAGGTTGGGGCATCATCATTCCTGTGGTTCCGGCTTTGATCAAAGAATTAATCCACGGGGATATTAGTTTGGCCTCCAAATACGGAGGATGGCTTAGTTTTGTATATGCAACCACACAATTTCTTTTTGCTTCTGTTTTAGGAGGATTGAGTGATAAATTTGGCAGAAGACCCGTGATCTTGGCTTCATTGCTGGGGTTTTCAATCAATTTTCTTATTCAAGGTTTGGCTCCAAGTATTTTTTGGCTTTTTGTTGGGCGATTATTCTCCGGGATAACCGGCGCCAGCATCACGCCGGCCAGTGCTTACATTGCCGATGTTTCTACAGATGACAACCGTGCCAAAAATTTTGGAATGATTGGGATGGCTTTTGGATTGGGCTTTATCATAGGTCCTGTATTGGGAGGACTTTTGGGACAGTACGGTAGCCGTGTTCCTTTCTTTGCGGCTTCGGCATTGTGTTTGGTCAACTTTATCTACGGATATTTTGCATTACCAGAAAGCTTAGACAAAGACCATCGCAGACCTTTTCAATGGAAAAGAGCCAATCCGATAGGCTCTTTGTTAAGGTTGAAAAAGTATCCACAAATTTTAGGTTTGGTAGTGGCTTTGGTTTTTATGTACATCGCGTTTCACGCACTACAAACCAATTGGGCTTTCTACACCATGTATAAATTTAATTGGAACGAAAAATGGGTTGGTATCTCTCTCGGAGTTTCTGGTTTGGTCGCTGCCATTGTGCAAGGAGGACTAATCCGGGTGATAAATCCTAAGATCGGAAACGAAAGAAGCATCTTGTACGGACTATTTTTCTACGCTGTAGGAATGTTTTTATTTGCTTTTGCCAATCAAAGTTGGATGATGTACGCCATCCTTATTATTTACGGTTTGGGTGGGATTGCAGGCCCTACATTACAATCTGTAATTTCCGTTCAGGTGCCTAAAAATGAACAGGGAGAATTGCAAGGAGCTTTGGCAAGTTTGGCCAGTGCCACAGCCATTGTAGGCCCACCGTTGATGACCAATACTTTTTATTATTTTACCCACGACGATGCTCCTATTAACTTTCCCGGTGCTCCGTTTTTATTGGGTTTTGGACTCATCGTTATCAGTCTGTTGTTTGTGTATAGAAATTTTAAATAGACTGCAAATCTTAAAATCTACTTAATTTTTCAATTTGGTTAATTTATTCATTCAAACTTTTGTAATTTCGCAGCTATGGAACTTAGTATAGGAGAAATGCTCGTTATCTTTTTGGTTATTGTGATCATGTTTGGTCCCAATAAACTCCCTCAAATCGCCAGAGATTTAGGACAAGGAGTGAGAAAGATGCGTGGTGCAATGGACGATATAAAAACAGAAATCATGAAGGATACAGACAATCCGATTTCTGAAATTAAAAAAGAAATTGATAAAGTAAAGGATCAGGTGAAAGAATTTGACCCTAGAGAACAACTTCGTGAGGAGATGGATCTTAAAAAATACATTGAAAATTCCAACGAGGTGCAATCTAATAAACCCAATCCTTCGGACAGCAACTATCAAGGTCCGGTGAGCCGATAATTTCTATGAACGAACTGATACAAGAAGACAAAGCAGCTTTGTTATTTTTGAATGGGCTTGGAGATTCTGCCTTCGATCCTTTTTGGTTAATGATTACCGGAAAATGGTTCTGGATACCGCTTTATGTTATTTTTCTGTATTTATTATTTAGAAATTATAAGGCCAAATCCGTGATTTTTATACTTATATTTATTGCATTGGGAATTACCATCTCCGATCAATTAGCAGGTATTTTTAAGAACGGTTTCATGAGGCTGAGGCCTTGTCACGATCCGGAATTGATATCGAAAATGAGAATGGTGACTTGTGGTGGACAGTTTGGCTTCTATTCCAGTCATGCCTCCAATACCTTTTTCTTGGCCACTTTTTTATCTTTTTTGTTGAGAAAAAAAATACCGTGGTTTCCTATTTTATTGTTTTCTTGGGCTATTTTGGTTTCCTACAGCAGGATTTATTTGGGAGTGCATTTCCCCGGAGATATCATTACCGGAATGGTAGCCGGAATTTTATTGGGTATTCTTTTTTCTAAATTGATGAAGAAAGTTTTACAAAAACAAAATTTGGAACCGCCTTCTGGCACCGGACATTAATCGTTGTGATAGGGCTTTCCTTGTAGGATTTGATCGGCTCTGTAGATTTGTTCTACGATGAATAAGCGAATCATTTGATGGGTAAAAGTCATTTTGGACAAGGATATTTTTTCATTTGCCCTTTGGTAGATTTCTTCTGCAAACCCGTAAGCACCACCAATCAAAATCACAATTCTTTTGATGGAACTGTTTTGCCAATGATCAATTTTTTGGGCAAATTCTCTGCTGGTAAATTGCTTACCTTTTTCGTCCAAAAGTACCAAAACATCGGTCGAATCAAGATTTTGAAAGATGAGTTTGGCTTCTTCTTTTTTTAGCAAATCGGGACTTAGGTTTTTAGCATTTTTAACATCCGGAATTTCGATAATTTCAAAATTCCAATATTTTGGCAAACGAAGTTTGTAGTAGGAAACCAAATTTTTTATTTCCTTGTCGTCTGTTTTGCCAATACACATCAAGTTTATTTTCATTTTCTAACGGAGGTTGTTGTACGGTTATTGGTACTGATGAATTATGATAACAATAGAAAATTAAAGTATTTGGATAATTCGGTCGTTTTCCTATCTTTGTTTTGCAAATATAAATGATGCATTTTGAAAACCCCTCAATTTCTTTTTAAAATCCGAGACTTTTTTCATGGGATACACATTCCATTTTTGGATATTTCACTTTGGAGAATGTTCGAAATTTATGGAAAAGGAATTTTCAGAATGCAAATCGGGAGGATGGCTGCCAGTATATCTTGGAGTTTTTTCTTGTCTTTGTTTCCATTTTTATTGTTCTTGTTGTCCCTATTGCCGTATCTGCCGCATTATCACGAGTTGCAGTATTATATTTTTCATGTCTTGTTGCATAATTTTTTTCCGGCCAAAGTTCAGGAAGATATCTCCAATTATATCGAGGATGTCATCAACCCCAATATTAAAAACCTAAGTTTTCTCACCATTTTTTTGGCATTAATTTTTGCCACCAACGGAACACATTCTCTGATCAACGGATTCAACCTGAACCACCGCAGAAAGGTGAATGCCATAAAAGAATATTTGGTTTCCTTTGCCATAACACTCTCATTTACAGCATTCATTATATTTTCCTTATTAGGACTTTATTATAGCGAAGTGGTACTAAAATTGTTTAGCCCAGAGATAAAAACCACCTGGTTAATAAGTAATTTGTCTAAAATTATTGGTTTTTTTTCCTTTCCATTGTTCTATTTTTTAGTCCTCAGTTTATTTTATTGGCTGGGATGTTTTAGGATCAATTCTTGGAAACAAGCGTTGCCAGGCGCTATCCTCACCACCGTTTTGTTCATACTTCTGACTTACTTTTTTGCTGTTTATGTTAAGGATTTTGCCCGATACAATGTCTTATACGGATCCATTGGTTCCATAATTTTGGTAATGGTCTGGATCAACCTTAACATCATTTTGATCCTGTTAGGGAATGAACTGAATCTCGCCATTAAAAATATTCGGCTAAAAAAAATAGAAAAAGATCAGAAAAGAACACAATTGATCGACATCGATAATAGCAGTGAGGTGATGGACTAAGTTATTGAGTCCAAAATATTTCTTTCACTTCTTTGTATTGTTCAATTTTTGCGATAATTACATCTATTTGGTTGATGGGAATGTTTTCAAATTTCAGTTCAAAAATATATTGATTTTCCAATTTCTCCACATTAAAATTTTGAACTTTCAGATTGTCATTGGTCAATAAAGATTTTAAAAACACGGCATGGTTGATGTCGTTGTGTGTAATGATTTTTAAAGACATGTGTCTGAATTTTCTGAAAACACGCTCTTCTAAAGGTTTTAGACCCCAAAGAATTATTATTGCTATGAGTGTAGTGGCGACCGCTGCGACAAACATTCCACTTCCGGTAGCAAGACCGATACCGGCAACGGTCCACAATCCAGAGGCAGTCGTAAGTCCCCGGATAATTCCTTGTTTGGAAAAAATAATGGTACCGGCACCTAAAAATCCTATACCACTAACCACTTGTGCAGCCACTCTGGACGGGTCTAGGTTAACATTGGGTGTTCCCAAAATATCTTGAAAACCAAAACTAGATACCATCATGACCAGACAAGATCCCACACAAACCATCATGTGGGTTCTGAGGCCTGCAGCCCAATTTTTTCTTTCTCTTTCAAGTCCGATTAATGCTCCAAAAATGGAGGCCAATGCCAGTCGTAATAAGATGTCTTGCCAAAGGATCATGGGGTTGTACTTTACTTCCAAAGTTAATGATATTTTTCATGGATTTGTATTTTGTAACAATTAATATGTTTTCTCACCAATTTTCATCAATTTTGTAGCATAATTCTTTTATGTGAAGTCTATTTTTTATAATCTAAATTCTCGAAAACCCATCTTCATCATCGCAATTGTCGTATGTGTTATTGCCTTTTTGGCTTTTGTTGTTTCTAGTTTTCTGATCACCAATGAAAGCAAGAAAATCAATGAAGAAAGTGCTAGAAAAGCATTTCAGAATAAATATATCGCCATAAGCAATGTGTTTTCGAATATTGAAAATTATCAGATTTCTCTGAATGAAATGACAAAGAACAGATCTGAAAACGAAATTAAAACAGAGTTTGAATTGTTGAATAAATTTAAAATTCAGCAAAATATCAAACCCTACAATTGGGTTTCGAATGTTGATAACGAAAAGAATTTGTTTCCGTATTTTTTTAAAAATAAAATTAACAATCAAAAAGATTTTAGTACAAAATCGTTTTTGACAACTACGAAACAGAACAGTTGTTTTGTAACAGTAAAAGACTCCATGTTTTGGGTCAATTACCAAAAAAATCGTTCTCCAGAATTTAATGGATATTACGGATTTACCATCAATCTAAATAATTTACACGATTATTTTTCAGAGGTCACACAAAGCCAAAACAATTATGCCTTTGTTTTTTCAAAAGACGGTACATGCATTACCCATCCCGAACAAAAATTTATTGGAAAAAATGTATTCGGCTTTACCAACATCGTCCCAAAAGACACCATAACTCCTGAAATGGGGAATACCGAGAGAAAAGTAAATTCGGAGTACCTTAATTTAGAAGTTTTACGATTTATAAAACCTCTGAAAACGAGAAATTTTGACGGTTATGTCGCTGTGAATTATGTGAATTTTTTGATTGATGAAAATGTCAATAAGACCAAAAATTATATTATCTACATCTTTCTAGCAACGATTTTGCTGATTTCCATTATTTTTATTGTGTTCCATCAAGCCACCAACAATGCGTATAAAGAAAAGGAATTGGTGCAAAATGAGAAGAATAAACTCCTGATCATAAATGAAGAAATGCATAAAGAAAATGCCATTAATCAATTGCAACAACTTAAAAATCAAATCAATCCACACTTTTTATTCAATTCATTAAATTCGCTTTATATGCTAATTGGTTTGGATCCGCAAAAAGCGCAAAAATTCACAATGAATTTGTCTAAAATTTACAGATACATCATCATTCCACCCAAAGAAAACTTGGTCTTGGTAAAGGATGAGTTGAAGTTCATAAATCCGTTTATGGACTTACAAAAAAGTCGTTTTGAAGATGAGATTCAGTTTGAAAAAAACATAGAAATACCTGAAAATCTCAATAAAAAGATTCCGTATCTGTCCTTGCAAATCGTAGTCGAAAATGCCATCAAACACAATATTGCTACTGTAGATCATCCTTTGTTTATAAAATTGTACGATAGCGAAAACGGAATTTTTGTGATAAATACCTATCAACCCAAACAGAAAAAACCGGTAGGTGAGCATTTTGGTTTGAATTATTTGCAAAAAACATGCACATTTTATAAAAATGATGAATTCAGAACTTGGATAGATAAGGACCAATTTCATGTTTTCATTCCGTTTTTGGATACGGATTATCCATTCACTCCATAAAATTATCCATTCACTCTCTTTTGTTTCATTTTTATTGCAGTCACCTTTATATTTACTGCAAATTCATAGGTAGAATTATGGATTTTATAATTTTATAATAAGGAATGAAACAATTTAGATTAGCCATTTATTTAGCCGTTGCTCTCTATTCTTCAGGTGTTTATGCCCAGAAAAAAGAGGACGACAAAGCAAATAAAGAGAAAACTGAAAAATCAGATTCTTCCAAAAAAGTGAAGAAAATTGACGAACTCATCAAAAAAGGAAGCTATAACAAAGGAATGTTTAATACCATTCAGGTGAAAACCGATGTGTATTTTGAGATTCCCGATTCTTTGATGGGCAGGCAGTTTTTGGTGGTTAATAAAATTTCTCAAGTTCCGATGGCGGTGAACGAAGCCGGACTGAACAAAGGGATGAATTATGAAAATAAAGTCATCACCTTTCATCACGATAAAGTGGCCAAAAAAGTTTGGGTAAAAACCTCAACGCCTAAAGTTTCTTCACCTGAAAATGACGCCATTACCCAATCGGTAAAAGAAAATTTTGCGGAATCCATCATAGAAGTTTTTGATGTGGAAGCTCAAAATTCAGATTCCACTTCTGTAGCCATCAAAGTGAACAAAATATTTGATGGTAATAAAAAAAGTTTTAACGATGTCTTGGCCAACACCGGTTTGGGAGGTTCGGTAAAGTCGGATCTGTCCTACATTGATGCCGTAAAAACTTTCCCTGAAAATGTGGTGGTTAAATCTCAACTTACAACTTCTGTGAATGAAGGTGGAGTAGATATGGCCGTAACTTTGGGGGTGACCAGCAATATTGTTTTACTTTCCAAAACACCGATGCAACCGAGGTTTGCAGACGATAGATTGGGATATTTTACAGAAAAACATTGGTACTTCAACGACGGTCAGCAGAAAATGGAAGAGAAAAAACTGATCACCCGTTGGAGGTTGGAACCTAAAGATGAAGACAAAGAAAAATATTTGCGAGGAGAATTGGTAGAGCCTAAAAAACCGATTGTATATTACATTGATCCGGCTACACCAAAGCAATGGCGCGAAAAAATTATCGCCGGGGTGCACGATTGGCAAGTCGCTTTTGAAAAAGCAGGTTTTAAAAATGCAGTACTTGCAAAAATGCCAACAGCAGACGACAAAGATTTTGATATTGATGATGTCCGTTATTCGGTAATTACCTATGTGGCATCTCCAAAAGCCAATGCCATGGGACCTTCTGTCGTGGATCCTAGAAGTGGCGAAATTTTGGAATCGGATATCGTTTGGTGGCACAATGTGATGACTTCCCTACACGAGTGGATGCGCATACAAACCGGCCCCATAGACTCTAAAGCCAGAGGAAATAAATTTTCTGACGAACATATGGGAGAGGCCATTCGATTTGTTTCTTCTCATGAAGTAGGACACACCTTTGGTCTGAAACACAACATGGGATCTTCTTTTGCCTATCCTGTCGAATCTCTAAGATCCAAAGAATTTACCGATAAAATGGGAGGTACAGCTCCTTCCATCATGGATTATGCCCGATATAACTATGTAGCACAACCGGAAGATGGTGTTACAGCCATTACGCCCAAAATTGGTGTTTATGACAAATATGCCATAGAATGGGGCTATCGTTGGTTTGAAAATTCGAATGTAGAAAAAATAGCTTTAAAAAAGCTGATCGAAACTCACCAAAACGATCCCTTGTATTTTTATGGCGAACAACAAAGTTATTTGGATACCGTTGATCCTCGTTCTCAATCCGAAGACTTGGGTGATGATGCCGTATTGGCCAGTGAATACGGAATGAAAAACCTAAAAAGAGTAGTCGACAATCTTTTGACTTGGACTGCTGAAGAAGGAAAAAATTACGAGGAAGCCGGAAAATTGTATTTCGGAACCATCGGTCAGTGGGATCTTTACAACCACCATGTTATGGCCAATGTTGGTGGTATCTATCTGAACCAAGCCGTTTTTGGAAATCATAAAAAAGCCTATGAAGCAGTACCGGCAGCAATGCAAAGAAAAGCGGTAGATTATCTGACCAAGAATATTTTAGAAATTCCAAAGTGGTTGTTTTTTAATCCAATATTAGAGAAAACTTACGCTGTCAAGAAATCCCCAATGGGTCCGTATGAGCAATCGCCTTATACTTTGGCAAGAGAAATGCAATATTCGAATATCTATTATCTTTTTGCAGACGATCGATTGTTAAGGATGTTGGAAAATGAACTGAAGCAAGAGGAGTTGGGAACAAAGAACGAGATATATACCGTTTCTGATTTGTTTGAACAAGTTCGCAATGTCGCATTCAACAAAAAAGGAAGCTTGAGTATTTTAGAAAGAATGACTCAGAAAAATTATGTGGATGCCTTAATTGTTTCAACCAATAAATTGTTTGAGAAGACTTCAGTAAAAGGCATTACCATAGATCAAACTTTAAGAATGCCTACGATATGCAATCATTTGGATGATGATAAAATGGCGAGAAACATCAACTATTCTTCCATGAAAAGAGTTTCTGAAGTCACCACATACAAAAGAGCAGAACTTCAAAAAGTTTTGGATATTGTACAAAAGAAAAAAAACAACGGCGACACCAATACGCAAGCGCATTACGCAGATTTAATCACCCGTATTAAAGAAGCATTGAATAAATAGTTATAGCCAATTATGCAATCGCTATACCCATGAAAATGAGAATAATCGTAAATTAGCGAAAGCATAGGGTCATTAAAAAAAAGATTTTACAACCTATGAAAAAATCATTAATTCTTTTACCTCTTCTAGCAGCAAGTTTCACTTATGCACAGGAGAAAAGAGTGATCACTGGATCGGTACAAGATGCCTCTACCTCCAAAGGATTGGTAGGTGCATCTATAAAGATCGATGCACAATCTGTTTCATCTACAACCCAGCAAAAAGGGATTATCGAAAGTGTTTCGGTTGGAACAATTTCTACGGCAAACGGTCAATTTTCATTAGAAATCCCGAAGGATACCCAAACGGTAACCATCAGTTTTCCAGGTTACGAAGCAGAAATACTTCAACTGTTCCCAAGTCAGACGGAATATGTTATAAAACTACAACCCGTAACAAGTTCTAAAAAAGAAACGAACATACAAGAAGTTGTACTTACAGGGTATCAAAAAATTGAAAAAAGAAAACTAACTTCAGCGGTGAATACGGTGAAGATGGCAGACATACAACAATCCGGAGTTGCCAGTGTGGATAAATTGTTGATGGGACAAGTTGCCGGAGTAGTTGTTACTCCAGAAACGGGTGCTCCCGGTAGTCCAGCCAAAATAAGAATTAGAGGTACTGCTTCTCTTTCCGGTCCTCAAGACCCACTTTGGGTGATTGATGGTTTGCCATTGGAAGGAAACGATGTGCCAAATTTTAGCGACAAAGAAAATTTAGATCAGCTCCAGAACTTCTCCATCGCCGGACTTAACCCCAACGATATCGAAGACATCACCATACTAAAAGATGCCGCTGCAACTGCAATTTATGGAGCTAGAGCAGCCAATGGTGTCATCTCCATCACAACCAAAAAAGGTAAAAAGGGTGCCATGAAGGTCAACTTCAACGCCGATACTTTTGTAAACCTTAGACCGGACTTTTCTAAACTAAATTTACTAAATGCTTCAGAAAAAGTAGATTTGGAATTGATGATGGCGGGAAGACCAGAACTTACCTACCGTGAAGATAAAGGTGAGGTTATGCGTATCCTGAATGCCAACAATCAACTTACGGCCTATAGAAATGGAGGTTGGGGTGCTTTGGATGCAACAACTCAATCTCAAATTAACGCCTTGAGAGCGAATACTACCGATTGGGGGAAATTGTTGTATAGAACAGCCATTAACCGTCAATACGGTGTAAGTCTGTCAGGAGGAAATGATGTTTCGGATTACTACGCCTCTTTTGGATATTTTAACGAACAAGGTACAACGATAGGAACTGGTTTTGACCGACTGAACCTTACTTTGAAAAATAATTTTAAAGTAAACAATAAATTGAATGTCGGAATTTCCGTTTTCGGTACTTCCAGCCAAAAAGATTCTTTTGTAACCGATGCCGATGCTTCCATCAACCCGGTGAACTATTCCAGAAATGCCAATCCGTATCTTTCGCCGTTCAAAGCCGATGGATCGTACAACTACGACAAAGATATTGATGGTTTTGATGATCGTTATGTGCCGTTCAACTTTATGGAAGAAAGAGAGAATACCCATTATTTCTTGAAAAATAAATCCTTGAAAGCCATTTTGGATTTGGAATATAAACTGTCCAAAGGATTGAAGTTGACTTCCCAATTCGGGGTGCAATACGATGTGAACGATACCGAAAAATATGCAGGGGAAAACACCTATTTCACTAGAAAAATGAAAGAAAGTACCCGCTACTATCAAAATGGCGGCTACAAATATTTCTTACCCGATGGAGCCATAAAACAAAATTGGGACAACGATTTCTTCCAATACAACTGGAAATTGCAAGCCCTGTACAGTACCAAAATTGGTAACCGTCACGAAATTGATTTGATGGCCGGTTCCGAATTGAGAAAAACTGAAGACCATACCACCATTACCAGAGCTTTTGGGTACAACCCGGTTACGAAAAGAGCAACATCTATCGTCTTTCCAAGCTCTAACTTTGCTTCCGACAAAAGATTTGAAGCATACAGAGAAGTAGCTCCAATAGAAAATGCGTACGCCTCTTTCTATGCAACGGGATCTTATACTTTGGACAAAAAATACACCTTCTTTGGTTCTGCCAGATACGATGGTACCAACCTTTTCGGTGTCGATAAAAAGTACAGATATCTTCCGATTTGGGCTGCCTCAGCTTCGTGGTTGGTGTCCAGAGAAGATTTTATGAAAAATCTAGATTTTATCTCCAATCTAAGATTACGAGCATCGTATGGACTTCAAGGAAATATCGACAGAAATACATCTCCATATTTTATCGGAGAGTACAGCGATACCACCATACTTCCGGGGAACAAAGAAGACATCATCAATGTCATCAGTCCACCAAACGGAAAATTGCGTTGGGAAAAAACCGCCAATACCAATTTAGGTGTAGATTTAGGTTTGTTCAACAACAGAATCAATCTAACTGCCGATGTGTATTATAGAAAAGGTACCGACATGATCAGCATGAAAGAAACCCCACTAGAAACCGGTTTCGAATATACCATGGTGAACTGGGGAAGTCTGACCAATAAAGGTTTTGAATTGGCTTTGTCCACAAAAAATATTAAATCAGACCATTTCCAATGGAATACCACCATCAACTTTGCACACAACAAAAGTGAAGTTTTAGACGAACAGGTGAGAGACAATTCGACCTTGCCTTCACGAGTTGGTTTGCCGGTTAATGCCGTATTTGCTCTGAAAACGGCAGGAATTGATCAATATGGAAATCCGTTGTTTTGGAAAGGAGATGAAAAGGTGTCTGCAGCAGAATTTTTCCAATTGTATGATGAGTGGGCCGATTTCTTCCCGGGACAATTGGTGAACACCAAATTAACCAATGAGCAAATCCGTGGATTGTTTACCTATGTAGGTGATAGGGATCCGAAATTTACCGGAGGGATTATCAATAATTTCAAATATAAAAACTTTGATCTATCCATTTCGGCAGCATTCAATTTGAAACAAACCGTAATGAGATCGCCGTCGTATAGAGGAATGGAGTTGGATCGTGGCCGAAACTATACCACCGATATTTGGCAAGCCGGAACTACACTGCCGGGGATTACCAGTCCGGACATCAACGCCAATCCAGAAGGATGGATGGGTAACAAATGGTTTGCTGATAACCGAGCCAATACCTATGCACTTTTGGATCTTTGGGCAAAAGAAATTTCGTATCTAAGAATTTCGAGCATCCGTTTGGGGTATACTTTGCCAAAACAATTCTCGGATGCCATAGGAGTTTCCACACTTCGTTTGAGTGTAGAGGGTAGAAACTTGTTTGTATTCAGTAACGGTTACAATGGATATTTCGACCCAGAAACTTATGGAAATATCTATGCTCAACCCATCCAAAAATCGGTAACGGTAGGATTTAATGTTTCATTTTAAGATTTAGAAAATTATGAAAAAAATATTCGCAATCATAGGTTTGGTAGCACTTAGTTTAAGTTCAGTAAGTTGCGACCGCTTTTTAGATATACAACCGGAAGGTAAAGTAATCCCTACGACTACAGAAGATTACAGAAAAGTGTTGACTTCGGCTTATGCCAAATACCCAACGCACAAATCATTAACAGCACTTCGAACAGATGAATTGATGATTAATGACAACAGCATGGATTTCCCAAATTACCGAGAAATCGCCATGTGGAAAGATTCTAACCTGGATGCAGTAACTGTAGAATTTCCTTGGGTAAGTTTTTATTCCGTGATTTTTTATGCCAACCAAACCATCAACGAAGGGACAAAAACCATGACGGAAGGGGCCGAGAAAAACCAAATTTTGGCGGAAGCCTATGCTCTAAGAGCATACACCTATTTTGATTTGGTAAATTTATACGGAAAACCGTACAATGCAGCAACGGCTTCGTCTGACAAAGGAGTCCCAATCAGTTTAGAGATTGATCTGGAACAGGTGTTGCCAGCATCTTCTGTTCAGCAAGTTTATGATCAAATTCATTCGGATTTAGACAAGGCCGAATCGTTGATGAATGCAGAAAAACAGGAGCAAGCTACCAAATACCGTTTCTCAAAAGTTGCTTTGAAAGCTTTGCAAGCCAGAGTTTCTTTGTACCAAAATAACCATCAATCTGCCATGGATTTTGCCAACCAAGCATTGGCCATTCAGAATGACTTGGTAGATCTCAATACCAGCACGGCTGCTCCCAACCGTTTCGATTCTAAAGAGTCCATTTTAGCTTTGGATTTTGCTCTTAATAATGGAGTTCAAAATGTGGCTTACGCATCACCAGAGCTTATTGCAAGCTACGATGCCAACAACGACAAAAGATTCGGAATCTATTACGAAAAAACAGGCAGTAAATACAAAGTGAAAAAAGGAGGCAGTACGGACTTTAGAGTTTCTTTCCGTACGGCTGAGCTGTATTTTATAAAAGCTGAAGCCTTGTTGAAACTGAATCAGTTACAAAATTCAAAAGATGTTTTGATGCCTGTTTTAGAGAAAAGGTACAATGCAACCGGTCTTGCAACGGTACAAGCATCCATTTCTACCATGGACAATGCAGCATTTATGAATTTTATTTTGGACGAAAGAAATCGTGAGTTTGCCTTGGAAGGACAAAGATGGTACGACCTGAGAAGAGCCAACCAAAAACAAATTGTTCACAACATCAACGGTACGGTATTTACCCTACAAGCCAACGATGTTCGTTACACCATTGCAATACCACCTTCGGCAAAGAAAAATAACCCGAACTTATAATAAATTCTTCATATCAATTTTTATTGAGGAACCGTTTAGACTTTTATAGTTTAGGCGGTTTTTTGTATTTTTGTACCATCATGAAAATTGCCATTGTTGAAGACGAAATCCTCGCACAGAACTATCTGAAAGAAATTTTAGAAAGACAAAACTTGGTGTCCATTTCATCCATAACCGGCTTGAGATCCAAGAAACAAGCTGTTGATTTTTTTTCTGAAAACACCGTCGATCTCATTTTTATGGACATCCATTTGGGCGATGGTAAAAGTTTGGAAATTTTTGAAGAAGTTGAACTGAAAACACCCATCATTTTTACCACAGCTTATGATGAATATGCCCTAAAAGTGTTTAAACATTTTACCATTGATTATTTGTTAAAACCTTATGAAGAGGAGCAATTGTTATCCGCTTTGGAAAAATTTTTGTCCATTTTAGAAAATTTTAATCCCAGCGATTCGATACAAAAATTAGCCAAATTGGACTTGATCGATCAGCCCAAGTTGATGAGCCGCTTTTTGGTTGCCGATGGGCATCAGCTAAAATCGCTTCAGGAAGAAGATATTGCTTATTTTTTTGCTTCAGGAAAATACTTGTTCATCACGACAAAAGACAAAAAATCGTACATTTATGAAGACACCATTAAAGATATTATTGGGAAAATAAATCCCAATTTGTTCTTCAAAATCAATAGAAAATTTATTGTGAACATCGGTGCCATTTCCGATGTCATAAAACATTCCAGTCAAAAAATTGAGCTGAAACTGCAACCCTCACCGGATACGGAGTCCGATGTATTTGTCAGCAAACAGCAAATCAACGATTGGAAGGATTGGATGAACCAATGACAACGATTGTTTTTTTCGTTTTGATGATTGGTAAAAGCCCTGTATATTTGTCCTCATACGATGGTGATAACCGTCAAGAAATACATTCAACATGGAAAAATTTAAAGTAGAAGTTTGGAGCGATATTGTCTGTCCATTCTGTTATATCGGGAAAAAGAATTATGAATTGGCTTTAGAAAAATTTGAACACTCCTCTGAAATAGAGTTGGAGTTCAAAAGTTTTCAACTCGACCCACAGTTCAGCCATAACCCCGATGATCGTTATGATCTGAATAAAGGTTTGGCCGAAAAATACAATAAATCGCTAGCAGAAATTGAACAAATGCAAGTGCATATAAAACAAAGTGCACATGCTGTAGGGTTGAATTTTGATTTTGAAAATTCGTATCGATTCAATACTGAAAATGCACACAGATTGTTGCACAAAGCCCACGATAAAGGCATTGGTACAAAAATGTCTGAAGCTTTTTTCTCGGCATATCTTGAAAAGGGATTGAATTTGGCAAAACCAGAAATCTTAAAGCAAGTTGCCGTAGAAAACGGTTTGAGTCCTGAGGAAGTGGATGATGCATTGACCAATGAAACTTTTGCCTACCGAGTGCAACAGGACATGCAAGAAGCTGGAAATTTGAGAATTTCCGGAGTTCCGTTTTTTGTTTTTAACAGAAAATACGGAGTTTCTGGAGCCCAACCTGTTGATGTATTTCTAAAAACTTTGGAACAATCCTATGAAGATTGGAAGAAAACGACGCCTTCAAAATTAGAAATAATCGATGATGGAGCCCGCTGCGATATCAATGGAAATTGTGAATAAAATAGGTGTTCTTTAGGGATTAAGCCCATTTTTTTGGCTTCAATAAAAATCAAATCTCCTCTGCAAATCGTATTGCAGAGGAGATTTAATTTTTATAGACTATTTTTTGGTTTATAAAAAACGGTTAATAAACTATTTCAAATCGGTTATGTTTTCTAAAAAATAACAATTTTCGTGTCTTGTCATACCGATTTTTGAATAATAATTTACTGCTTTTGGTGCAGCAAGTAAAATAAGTTTAGCTTTTGGAGTTTCTAATTTTGTTAGTCGTACAAGTTCTTTTCCAATACCTTGTTTTTGAAATTTGCTATCAACGGCTAAGTCTGACAAATAAGTACAATAAAAAAAGTCTGTCAAAGACCTTGCTACACCAATTATTTTCCCATCAAAACGAGCCGTAACAATTAAATTTCCGTATTCCAGCATTTTAGCAATTCTGCCGGGATCGTTTACTGGTCGTCTTTCGCTCAATGTTGAGTTTATTAATACTTCGGTAAATTCTTCAACACTAAGATTTTTTTCTATTTGGTAGGTTAGCATAGTATATATAATTTCTAAATACAAAACAAAAATCACAACTTATTGAAAATAAGTGAAATAAATTGCTGAAAGTTTTCATAAAAAATTGATTTTTTGTAAATTAATAAATGTTCTTTATGCATTTAGCAAGCCACACAAAAACCAATTATGAGAATAAAAGTACAGAATTAAGTTCAGTTTTAGAACAAAATTTTCACTTTAAATTTAACCACAAATCCTTTTTGGCTTCAGTAAAAATTAAAAACTCCTCTGCAATACGGTTTGCAGAGGAGTTTTGATATATGAATAGGTGTTTTTATATTTTATTGTTCAGGCTGTGCCATCCACCTCCATTGAACACTTGGGTATATCCGTTGCTTTTTAAAATTCCTTTGGCAGTTGCAGAACGCATCCCGGATGCACAGCAAGTAATGATGGTTTTGTTTTTATCTTTCAAAATGTTTAGGTTTTGAGAAAGGGTATTCAGAGGGATGTTCAACGATCCTTTGATGTGTCCACCAGCAAATTCGACTTTGCTTCTTACATCTATAATGATTGCTCCGTTTCTTTTCAGCTCGACAAAATCGACCGACTGCAATCCTAAAAGTTTTTTAAAAAATCCAAACATAACAATCTCTTTATTTTTTTGCAAACTTATGCAATCTTCCTATTTTTTTTGGTGATGAAGATTACAAAAGCGTAATTTTATTTCTGGACAATACGATGAGTTTATTTTTCTCCATTTGCTTTAGCGTTCTGCTGGTCGCCTCTCGGGATATGCCCAACTCGTCGGCCAATTGCTGATGGGTAGCTGTGACTTCATTGCTTTCGTAGAGCTGACTTTTCTGTTTTAGCAAATGCAAAATTCGGGCATCTACTTTTTGGAAGGCTACAGAATTGACCACTTCTAAAAGTTCTTCGAATCTTTTTTGATACAAAGTGAAAATAAAATCGGTCCATTCCGGATATTTTTTAATCCATTCTTTGGCTTTTGGGATGGAGACCATTAATATTTCGGCTTCTTCTTCGATTACGGCGCGTATCTTGGATTTGTCCTGTTTCATTCCAGAAAGGATAGAGACAATGCAACTTTCTCCAGGTTGTATGTAATAGAGGAGGATTTCTCTGCCATCTTCTTCAGTTCGTATCACTTTTATACTTCCAGAAACGACGATAGGAATGTAATTGACATAAGAATCCACATCCAAAATTACCGTTCCGGTTCGAAAAGTTTTCAGTTCGCCCGAGTTTTTTATCTCGTCTTTTAGTTCGGTTTTAAATTGTTCCATCATGTTCATCTTTCAAAAATAGTCAATAATAATTTTGTGTTCAAAATATTTGGGTAAAGTAATTCATTTCCTGATATCTATTCTGTAACCACGGTCACATTGGAGTTTGTTTTGATTGAATAACTTTGAATGAACTAAAATTTGGAGAACTATGAAAAGATACATCACCGCTACTGCAATTGTTGCTCTATCATTTTTGATGGTTTCTTGTACGGCCAATAAAACGGCTACAACGCCTTTGGATCAAGAAAAAGCTTTGGCTTATGTACAAGAAACTAAAGAACTTTTGATGGGTACTTTAATGAAAAAAATTAAAGAAAACGGAACCGAAAATGCATTGGAATTTTGTAACATCAATGCATTGCCATTGACCAAGTCGGTTGCTGTAAAGCATCAAACTCAAATAAAAAGGGTATCGGATAAAAATAGAAATCCACAAAATAAGGCCAATGCTCAGGAGATCGCACTCATCAATCGTTATAAAGCTCAGTTATTGGAAGGTAAGGAAGTGGGAGCGGTGATGAAAGACCACCAACTTTATGTACCCATTGTGACCAATTCCCAATGTTTGAAGTGCCATGGAGTTGCGGGTGAAACGATAGAACTAAAGACGGCTGAGAAGTTGAAAAAACTCTATCCGAACGATTTGGCAACGGGTTATAAAGTCAATGAAATCCGTGGGTTATTCGTGGTAAGTAGTAAGTGATTTTGAAAAATGAAAAATGCGAATCTAAAGAAAATTATACATTGAAAAGTAAAAAAGGCAGTCATTTTCACGACTGCCTTTAAAATAATTAATAGGTTTGAAAAAATTAAAATTTGTAGTTTAATTGAACTGCAAAGTTTCTTGGTTGGATTTGGTCGATGTAACCTCCTCTAAAATAAGAAGTATAACCCACCGCATCAAAGATATTATTAAGATATGCTCTCACAGAATAATTTTGGAAGCTGTATCCAACTTGTGCATTAACCGTAGTGTAAGACGGCATGTCGAACGGCTTCAGACCTGGTTTTACAGAGTTTACATGGCTGTTGGTGAATGTCTTTTGTGTCCATTCGTCTACCGGTCTGGCTCCTACGAAATAGATCCCTGCACCTATATCGAGGCCTTTTAGTAAATCGTGATCAAATTTATAATTCAACCAACCGTTTGCAGTATGTTTTGCAGAGTTCATTGGTGCAGATCCGTTTACATAAGCCGGGCTGTCTTGGTATTGTGCATCCAAATAAGAGTATCCGGACATCACTTGCAAGTTAGGTAAGATTCTACCGATTAATTCTACTTCTACACCTTTTCTTCTTAGATTACCTGCCAATCCATAAAGTGTATTTCCTTCTGAATCTTTTACCGGATTGTAGTTTGCATCCAAGATGCTGTACGATAGGTTGTCGGTGTTGATATCAAATAGGGTTACATTAAATCTCAATCTTTCGCCAAACCAATCCGATTTAATTCCTGCTTCCCATTGTTTGGTATGAGATGGACCTACGAAACCACCCGTTTGTAGTACATTGTTTACCGATCTTAGAGAGGTTGTTGTTGTGTACGACCCGAAAACATTCACATTTTCAATAGGAGAAATGATTAATCCGAAGGAAGGATTCCAAGAATCGGTCACTCTTCTTGTAGATCCGTTTAGGTTAGAATAACGGATTCCCAGATGTGCTTTCACATATTTCCCAAACTGCATAACATCTTGTGCCATCAACCCATAAGTTGGGGTAAGCACAGCATTGGACCATCCTTGGCTTGCGTAAACTACATGTACAGGTAGGTGGTTAGGAATTGATCCGTTCACCACATCAATAACATCCAAAGGATTGGTTGAACCGATTAAATTGGCATTGGAAACCGAATTTTTGTAAGCATTAAAGGTCTCATAAGATGTTTTAGACTCTTTCCAGTCAAATCCTAATTGGAACAAATGCTTGATAGGTCCTGTCTGAATATCTTGACCGATAAAATCGAATTGGAATACTTTGTTAATATCTTCGCTTGCCGATTTACCAATCGTTCTTTGTCTTACTGTGTAGCCTGCATTTTTTACCGGTGCAATGGATGAAGCTTCGCTATCGGAATTTCTGTTGGCTTGGATGTATGTGGCTCTAACTTTAAATTTATTGGAGATTTTTCTATCGGCAGAAATGGCAAAATTATAAGCCTCAGTTTTGTTATAATCGCTGGCATAACCCAAAAATTTATCTTTAGGCATGTGATACAAAGCTTCTGTATCTCCATTTGCTGTGTTGATGGTACCTCTGTCCGGAGTTTGGTTGTTGTACAAATAATCCATTTCCAATACAATGTTGGTTTTATCATCCGGACGGAAAGCTACGGACGGATTAACATAAACCCTCTCACCTTGAACAAAAGGACGGAATGAATTGTTATTTTGATATGCACCGTTGAAACGAACCGCAACCTTACCTTGCTTATCCAAAACTCTTTGTACATCTAGTGTTGGTCTGTAAAAATCCCAACTTCCGTAACGGAAACCTACATTTCCAGAATTGATGAATCTTGGAGTTTTAGTCACCACATTGATCACCCCACCTGCAGATCCCAAACCATCACCAATACCTTGGGTAACGGCAGCTGATCCCTTGATAACCTGCACATTTTCTATCCCTTGCATATCGGTAAGCATCCCTGCAGTACGGAAATCGGAGTCCATAGAAACCCCATTTTTCAATACAGGAACCCCACGGTATCCACGGATGGTCATACTTTCGTTAGAACCTCCATAGCTGGAAAAACGAGTAACGCCAGGTACATTTTGTGCTACTTCAGTTAGGGTCATTGCTCCCAATTCTTCAATGGCTTTATAAGAAATTACAGAAATACTTTGGATTTGATCTCTGGTTTTTAGAGGAAGTCTGGTAATGGCTTCTAGACCTTGGGTTTTTTGTTTAGCAACACCAAACAATTCAACTTTTTCAATTTCTTTTTGTTTGATGGAATCTTTTGTTTGATTTTGGGCATTGGCAAGTACTCCAGATAAGATAAGTACTGAGGTTGCAATATATTTATTCATAACTTTTATTTTACGAGTGCAAATTTATTTTTAATTATTCTAAATAACAACATGATGAATGTCATTTTGTTAAAGAACTCATAATTTATAATGTTAATATATTGGTATTAAGTGTTTTATGACAATCTTAAACGCTTATTTATTTTTAATAATTCTAAAAAAGAATAAAATCTTAATAAAATAAAGATGTTTTTATCCTTTTTTTAGGTTCTTTTTAAAACAAAAATGTGGATTAAATAGGATAATTTGTCCTGAATAGGGATTTATAGATTTCAAATAAAATCATAAATTGCATTGATAAAATTCATTATGAAAAAAAGCATTTTTATACTTAGCCTACTGCTTATACTTTTAAATTGTAAAACGGCAGACAAGAAAGGAGGTGATCTTCAGAATAAGATCAACCAAATAACATCCGATAAAAAAGCGCTAATCGGAGTTTCAATTTTAAACTTAGACGGTAGGGAAGTGGCCTCCATTAACGGACAAGAAAAACTTCCCATGCAAAGCGTGTATAAATTTCACATTGCTTTGGCCGTGCTTTCAGAGGTGGATCGTGGTCGATTTTCTTTGGATCAAAAAGTTGACATAAAAAAATCCGATTGGTATCCGAATACTTGGAGTCCCATGCGAGATGATAACCCCGAAGGTGGATCTTTTACCGTAGCTCAACTGTTGGAATATGCCGTGTCTAAAAGCGATAATATCGCTTGCGACGAGTTGTTAAAATTACTGGGTTCTCCAAAAAATGTAGATGCCTACATCAAAAGTCAAGGCATCAAAAATGTTTCTATAAAGCTTACCGAAAAAGAAATGCAAGCTACTTGGGATGCCATGTATGAAAACTGGACAACACCCCATGCAGCATCTGAAATTGCATATAAGTTTTACACAGACAAAAAATTATTATCACAAAAAAGCCACGATTTCCTTTGGAAAATTATGCATGAAACCAACACAGGAGAAAATCGTTTGAAAGGAAACTTGCCCAACGGAACAATCGTAGCGCACAAAACCGGTACCTCTGGCAGGAAAGATGGTGTACTCGCAGCGTGCAACGATATGGGCATTGTGATGTTGCCCAATGGCAATTATTTTGTAATTACGGTTTTTGTAACGCAGTCTAAAGAAAATGATGCAGAAAACGAAAAGATAATTGCCGAAATTTCCAAAGCGGCCTACGATTATTTTTTAGCCAATAAACTTTAATTCATGTATCTAACAAAATAATTTAATTGAAACAGCATAGTCTCATAATGCACCCTTATTGTTATAAATACTATGTTTCTATGTTGTTTTTCAATTTTTGTCAAGTACTTAACCAATAAACAATAAAGAAATGAATCAGTATAGAAAATCCATTAATGAAATGGATCCATCTGCTTTTAAAGCGATGTTAGCTTTAGAAAATTGGGGGAAAAGTTGTGATCTGGATCCCAAACTAAAAGAATTAATAAAGATCAGAGCCTCGCAAATTAACGGTTGTGCCTATTGTTTGGACATGCATACCGAAGATGCTTTGGATTTGGGCGAAAGCAGTCGAAGGATATTTGCCGTTTCGGTTTGGCATGAATCGCATCTTTTTTCTGAAGAAGAAAGAACCCTTTTGCAATACACCGAAGAAGTTACAAATATCGCACAGGAAGGAGTTCAGGACGAAACACATCGTAAAATGCTTCAGTTTTTTGGAGAAAAAATGACCGCTCAAATTCTCATGCTCGTTGTAACCATAAATGCTTGGAACAGAATTGCAGTAGCAACAAAGTTGATTTATAAAGATTAAAATAATGGAAGGGCAACAAGCATTGGTTACCCTTCCAATATTTTTGATTTCACCTCTTTGGTATAGGTCCTGCCAATCGGGATTTTGTATCCGGAAATGTGCAGAAGATTTCCCTCAATTGAGTTTATTTTATCCAAAGAAACGGTAAACGATTTATGAACTCTATAAAATTGCTGATTGGGTAATTCTTCAGAAACCGAAGTTAGCGTCCTGTGCGTGATATAGGACTTTTCAGGGGTTATTACTTTCACATACTCCTTCATGCCTTCAACAAAAATAATGTCGTCATGGTATAATTTTACCATTTTTTTATCGACTTTCAGGATGATGAAATCGTTCTTAGGAGCAGCGGTTTCCGGCTTTTTAAAGGTGCTTTCAATTTTGTTAATGCACTTGATAAAACGAGAGATTGGGATGGGTTTCACCAAATAATCCAAGACATCCAAGTCGTAGCTTTCGGCAGCAAATTCTCTGTACGCTGTGGTAATAATAATTTTTGTTTTGTGCTTGTTATCGTAGAGTTTTATCAGTTCGAAACCTGAAATAATGGGCATATTGATATCGACAAATAAAACATCGACTTGGTTTTTGTTCAGGAAATCCAAAGCTTCTACTGCGTTATGAAATGCAGCTAATACCTCAAAATCAGGAAAGGTTTTCAGGTAATTTTGGATGACTTCCTGAGCCAAAGGTTCGTCATCGATAATAACACAACTAATTTTCTTCATAATTAATCGGGATTTCTAGTTTAGCAATATAATAATTCAACTTGGTACTGTGTTGAAACTGAAATTCTTTACCAAATAAAAGGTGCAATCGTTCCAAAACATTTTCATTCCCAATTCCGCTTTCTATTTTCTTCTTTTTGGACGGGTCAAAATTGTTGATGACTTCAAATGTAAGATATTTTTTGTTTTTTAGAGAACAATTTATTTTTATTCGAAAAATATCATTGAATCCACCATGTTTGAACGCATTTTCTACAAAATTTATAAAAATCATGGGTGGCACAACAATTCCACTAAGATCCGTGTTGATGTTGGTACGAACTTCTATATTTTTAAACCTTAGCTTTTCAATATCAATATAATTTTGAATATAGTCCAACTCCTTTGTCATCAGTACAGTATTACTTTCTTTGATGTCATAAATAAGGTGTTTCATGAGTTTGGATAGCTTGATGATGGTGGGTGCTACCAATTCGGATTTGGACAGTGATAGAGCGTAAAGATTGTTCAATGTATTGAAAAAGAAATGCGGTTGTATTTGCAATTCCAAACTACGAACTTTTATTTTTAATTGTTCTTCGCTCAAAGCTCGGTTTCTTTCTCTTTCCTTCAGCCAATACAATGTAAAATAGACCGAAGTTGCCATACCCACAACATACAATTCGCCAATTACCACTGCAACAATATGGTTGATGTCAAAAGAATGATACTCTCTATTGGCTTCTGGCCAAATATTTTTAGAAATCAAGAAATAGGTAAGCCCTGTTTTCATCAGATACAAGAGCAGTAAACTACAAAGTAATGCAAAAATGTATAGGATGTATTTGGACCTTAGTATTAGCTTAGGTACCAATACAAATAAATTGAAATAAACCAATGGTATGATGAGCGAAAACTCGATCAGGTTGGATTTTAACGAGTACCAATAATCATTGAAGTAGGATCCCCAGCGTAAAAAATTTAGGAAAAAATATACGAACCAAAATAAGAAATGGTGTAATATTTTAATCTCAAAATGGATCAATTTATTGGTCATGTTACTCTCCATCTACTGTGGTTTTTCTTAATTATGGTATGTTTAAAGGCTCTAAAAATAGAAAAATTTATCAATAGCCCTGCAAAAAATATTTTTAAGTTGGGTTAATTTAATGATAATGAAGTGTTTTGTTTTTTGAATTTTTATTAATAATGATGATTATTAGGTTGTTTATTGAAAATATTGGTATTAAACTGTTAAAATCTATTATTATATAACAAATATTTTGTGATTGTGCATTTTTGCTGTGATTTTGTGATTGAAATTACAGGATTTTACTTTTGACCATCTTTTTTGCATAAACAAATGTTTAAAATTAGGCTGAAATTATTGTTAATTATCCATTAAAACTTTAAGCCGTATTGTTGATGGTCAATAAAAGAATGTCGTTGGTAGAAAATTAAGCTCAATTGGTTTAATTTTTTTTTGAGTGCCAATGAATATTAAATATAGAACTTGTTTAAAGTAAAAAAATCGATAAACACCTTTAAAAAAAGGCGTTAATTATTTGTTTAAAAGACTGGTATTCAGTATATTAGAGGAAAAATAACTACAAATTTCTCTATGCAAAAGAATACC
>NZ_REFA01000012.1 GCF_003852705.1 Amniculibacterium aquaticum | reverse complement strand
GTATTAGAGCTTTCAGAATATCCGAATGAATTAGAAGCGTATATAAATAAAAATATAAAATAGTACAGCATAGTACAGTGTACCGTTTTTGTGCCGTTCTGTACCGTTCAACTTTGCTCCATAATAACAATGTTATGGAGTTTTTTATTTTACACTTATCCAACCCGAACAAGCTAACCAACGAAAAAACAAAATCGAAATTAAGCAAAAATGGGAAAATGAGATTAGCGTTTATATTGGCTTTATAATGTTCTAAAAAATATTATTATGAGCAATTTTTCATTCGAGATGTTACCACAAGCGGTGGCAGATTTAACGGAGAAAGTAAATGAACTAACTCGTTTACTTATCGAAAAGCAAGAAGAACCCCAAAAAGGTCTATTGTCTGAATTTATCCCTAAAAGTGAAGTTAGAGGTAAGTTAGCAAGTAGTAGCACTCTTTGGCATTGGGAGAAAGCAGGTAAACTACAATTGCACGGTATTGGCGGTAAGCGTTACTACAAAAGAGAAGACATCGAAAACTTGTTTCAACCCATTAAATAAAAAAGGCGATGGAAAATATTAATAACCAAAGCCTTGTGGAAGAAATAGTACAAGGCAAAGATACAAAAATTAATCCTAAATTTAGCGTTATAACTACTGGAGATATGGCTAATGCTTTTGATGAAGTAAATGAAAAAAGTCAATTACAATTACAATTAGATAGTGTAGAATCAGATATGAACAAATCGCTACAAGCTGAAAAAACAGCCTTGAAAATAAGCGGAGAGATATTTGGTTCATTGGGGAATTTTAGCTTAATTACAGGCAAGGCAAAGAGCCGTAAATCATTTTTCTTATCAATGATAGCAGGTGCATTACTATCCTGCGACACCAACGCTACAATAACAGGACATTTGCCAAACGATAAAAAGAAAGTGCTTTATTTCGATACCGAGCAAGGAGAATATCATGTACAGAAATTGCATAAAAGAATAGGAGCTATTGCGGGGGAAAACTTTGATAATTTAAAGGTTTATCGTTTTAGAGGATTTGAACCAACGAAGCGACTTGAACTCATTGACTACGCAATTAAAACAACTGAAAATTTAGGTTATGTTTTTATTGATGGTATTCGAGATTTAACCTACTCAATCAATGATGAACAACAAGCTACCTTACTATCTACATACTTACTGCAATGGACTGAGGAATACAATATACATATTACAACAGTCCTACATCAAAACAAAGGCGATACCAATGCAAGAGGACATTTAGGCACTGAATTAGTAAATAAAGCTCAAACCGTACTTTCTATATCAAGAGCGAAAGATAATAAAGATATATCACTTATTGAGGTAACAGAAAGCAGAGATAAAGACTTTGATGGTTTAGCGTTTGAGATTGACAGCGATGGACTACCCTATATTACAGACTACACACCATCAACATCATCAAGAGAAAGAAGTAGTAGTCCAACTATTGACGACCTCAAAATAACAGATATTCTAAATACTCTATTCTCAAAAAATAAAGAAATTGGATATTCTAATTTGTGGACTGATATTAAAGTAGCACTCAAAGAGAAATATAAGATAAGCATTGGCAATAACGATGCGAAAGAGCTGGTATCAAAATTAAAATTAGAGGGAAGAATAATACAATCCCAACCACGGAAACCATACACTCTAAATACTAATTTCTTTCACAAGGTTTAGGTTTGCCGTATTATATATACGGCTAAACCTTTAAACCATGTTACTTTTGACGGTTTAGAAGCAAGGTTTAAACCTTTAAACCATAAGAGCTAAAACACCGATAAACAAAGGAATAAATAAGGTTTAGCAAGGTTTAAACTATGTAATGAAAAAGTGCTAAAAATAAGGTTTAAACCTTGTTGATTTCCTTAAACCTTATTCGATCTTCTAAAATGCTGAATTTCAACAACTTATAAATTGATAAAAAATGACTAATTCCTATCAATATTCACTCGACCCATCATCAAAAAAACACATTTGTCCGCAATGCCATAAAAAGAGATTTGTTCGTTACATTGACAATGAGAGTAAAGAACTACTACCCGATGAGTTTGGCAAATGCGACCGATTAGATGAATGTAATTATCATCTAAACCCATTCAAAGCAGGTTACGGAAAGAAAGAGTTTACACCTTATCAAAGACGGTTTAAACAGCCTAAACCTTTCAAACCTCAACAAAGAGAAGTATTTTATTTTGACTTTGAAACCTTTAAAAAGACCCTACAAGGTTATGATGAGAATACTTTTGTAAATAACCTACTCAAATACTATCCACTTGATGAGGTTACGGAAGTAATAGAGAGGTATTATTTAGGAACAGACTTAATTACTGGTGCGGTTACATTTCCTTTTATTGACGAATTGAACAGGGTAAATGCTATACAGGTTAAAGGCTTTGACGAAGATAATCACACAACCTCAACAACTTTTCTACACTCAATAATTGAAAGGAATGTAAAGCCAACCCCCGAATGGTTATTGAAGTATAAAAGTCAAGATAAAAAAATAAATTGCCTATTTGGAAGCCATCTATTAAAGCAATATCCAAACGCTAAAATAGGACTGGTAGAAGCTCCAAAGACAGCAATTATATGCACACTATTCTTTAAACACTTTGAGCCATTAAAAGATATTATTTGGTTAGCCGTGTACAATAAAAGTAGTCTTTCATTTGATAAGATAAAAGCACTACAAGGACGGTTCATATATGTATTGCCCGACCTATCCAAAGATGGTGGTACTTTTAAAGAATGGGAAACTAAAGTCAAAGAACATCAAAAGCAATTGCACGGTGCAAAGTTTAAAATGATTGACTTGTTAGAAAGAATAGCCACGCAGGAAGAAAAAGACAAAGGTTCGGATATTGCAGACTTTTTAATAAAGCTGGATAGGTCGGAGTTTATCACAAAGAAAACAAAACCTTATGACAGCTATACAGAAGAAGAAAGGCTACTAACTGCACTCAATCATATAAGTAATGATGACTTTAAGTATTTGGCAGAAAGTCTTATTGGTAAAGATGAGGTTATAAAAGAACCTACATTAATTGAAAGAATGACATCATTCCTGAAAGATAATAAACCCCACATTTTAGAAATAAAAGACCTCATCACTTGTCTATTTATCAAGAAACAAATACAGTATAAACCCAACACCTACAACGATATTACTTTAACCACCTAAAACAAAGGATACAATGAAACAATTAAAGTATTTTAAAAGCATAGACCTTGCAATACACAAGCCAACAAGGGCAGAGATTGAAGCTTTAACCTCAAAAGAAAGGCATAACATTATCCATAAATGGAATAGTGATGTAATGGCAAGAACGCCAAAGTACGAATGGAATTACAATTTTGTAGATGAACACGGCTACGCTATAAGATGGAGAAAAGGCAGGTTAAAAAGAGAGATTGACAGACTTCAAATTTTAACCATAGAAGAAGCCGAAAGACTATTTCAAATTGATAAGCTGAAATGTGAAGCCTACAATAATCAAAATTAAAACAAAGCCACCCTAATAAGGTGGTTTTTTAGTTACCAAAAAACAAAACAAGATATATATCCCTGATGAAGTGTTTATGGATTACTGTAAGGGTAGATATATATGCAGGGCGAAAATAAAATCTGAACCTTTAAGCGTTTATTTTTTTACCGCCCCCCTCAAAAATACAGAAACACTAAACCAAAAATCTAAACTCGATTTCCAACAATGCTTGTTTTGTTTTGTAAGCTGACAACACAACCCTACATTATCAAGAAATAAGAATGGAAGAAATATTTATTAAGGTATTGTACAATAGTGTAAAAATAGTATCTTTGGTCTGAACTAAAAGAGATATATTCTTTGGTTTGATTAACACACACGAGGGTAGTCATTATTGGCTATCCTTTTTCTATTTGTACAATTCTTGTACAATTCTACAAAACAAAAAAGCGTAAATAACTGATTAATAGTTAATTACGCTCTGTATATTGCAGAAAGGAAGGGATTCGAACCCTCGATACAGTTACCCGTATACTACCTTTCCAGGGTAGCTCCTTCAACCACTCGGACACCTTTCTTTTTTTTGGTGATGCAAAAGTACAAATAATTATTTAATCACCAAAGTTTTCATTCAGTTCTCCTTGTAAATTTTTCGAAAAATTTTCAGCAAAGCTACTGCTGTAGTTTTTGTTCCCCATCAGGTGCATCGCTTTGGTAATCGCACTTTCGGCCGTAAGATCTTTACCACTGATTGCCCCAATTTTTTGGAAAACATTACTGTTCTCGTATTTACCAATGCTAATACCACCAGAAATGCATTGGCTCAACACAATGATTTCTGTATCTCGCTCTCTTATTTCCAACAAAATTCTCTCCGTTTCAGGACTGTTAAAAATGGTTCCCGATCCAAAAACCTGTAAGATAATCACTTTGGTCTTGGGTAGATGGAGCAAGGATTCAAAGCTCATCCCTGGAAATATCCTCCAAAATACAATGTCCTTGCACAAATGCAAATCGATGCTGAACTCGGTTACTTCATTCCTTAAAAGTACCTCTTTTCGTATGTTCAGATGCACACCGGATTCACCCAAAATGGGATAGTTCGGACTTCTGTACGCGTCAAAATACTCCGCAGAATATTTCAATGTTCTGTTTCCACGCAACAATTTATATTCAAAATACACCACCACCTCTTGTATCAGAGCTTCGTTATTTTCATACAAACTCGCATAATAAAGACTGGTCAATAAATTTTCTTTGGCATCGGTTCTCAAATCTCCAATCGGAAGTTGGGAGCCCGTCAATACCACAGGTTTCTTTAGCCCTTTCAGCATAAAACTCAATGCCGAAGCGGTGTAAGACATCGTATCCGTTCCGTGTAAGATCAGGAAGCCGTCAAAATCGTGATAGTTACTTTCTATAACACCTGCAATGATCTTCCATTCCTCAGGACCCATATCCGACGAGTCCAAAGGATGCTCAAAAGCATGCACAGAAACCTCGCATTCCAAAAGATTCATCTCAGAGATTTTATCGAATATATGATTGAAATCAAACGCTCTCAAACTGCCACTATTATGATCTTTTTCCATACCAATCGTCCCACCGGTATAGATCATCAAAACTTTTCTTTTCATGGCCTAAATTTACAATTAATTATAATTTTTTGGGCACCTTTTCCGCCTTCCGTTCCCGCTTTTTTATTTTTTTGATTGATCTACATTCCGCTTCAATCAAAAAAATAAAAAGAGCTCCACTCAAGTCGGGGTGCAGGGTAGAGAGCATAGATTTTTTTTGGGTACAATACACAAAGTTATCTTTAGTTCTTCAAGGATTTATTTCTAAAAAATAAAATTTTAACTTTGCAACATGACAGATTTTAACGAACATTTCGAATACCTAAAAGGCTTTTTAACCCCGGAAAGATTGGAAAAAATTGAACGAAAATCATACGAAAGTTCAGATTTTGTTCTCCCCATCATGGAAGATGTCTATCAATTTCGTAATGCGGCTGCCATCGTTAGAAGTGCAGAAGCATCTGCCTTTCATAAAATTATAGCCTTAGAAAGCAAGAATGTCTTCGATCCCAACTTGGCGGTAACCAAAGGAGCAGATACTTGGGTAGAAGTCGAAAAACGACCTCATCAACTGGAATCCCTCCAAGAAATTAAAAATCAAGGCTATAAAATAGTTGCCGTTTCTCCAGAAAATAATGCGACTTCACTTCCGGACTTCCAAATTCATGAACCTGTAGCTTTGGTATTTGGCACCGAATGGCACGGTGTTACGGACGATTTTTTAGAGTTCTGCGACGAGACTTTGGCCATTCCCATGTACGGATTTACACAAAGTTATAATGTTTCTGTAGCTGCAGCAATTTGCATGTACGATCTAAAACAGAAACTTATAAAATCCGGTGTCGAACACCGATTGAGCGAGGAAAAACGCATGCAACTTAAAATTCGTTGGGCTGTCAACTCCATTCGAAGCGGACATGAAATCTATCAAGATTTTCTGAAAAAAAAGTAATGAAATTCAAACAGGAAAGCTCTATTCAAGCCGGTCCAAGTGTTGGTTTTCATAAAACAAAAATCCTTCAAAAATAAATTTTGAAGGATTTTATTTATCGTTTAAAAAGTTGGAATTATGCCAAAACTTTTTTCACTGCTTCAATAACCGCTGTAGAATCGATTTTGTATTTTTTCATCAATTCAGCAGGTGTTGCACTTTCTCCAAAAGTGTCGTTTACGGCAACAAACTCTTGTCTGGTTGGTCTTTTTCTTGCCAACATTCCTGCAACAGATTCTCCAAGTCCACCAAGATAGTTGTGCTCTTCAGCGGTTACAATTTTTCCTGTTTTTTCAACCGATTTCAGGATGATCTCTTCGTCCAAAGGCTTGATGGTGTGGATGTTGATTACTTCACAAGAAATGCCCTCTTTTTCCAACTCTTCAGCTGCCAATAGGGATTCCCAAACCAAATGTCCTGTTGCAACAATGGTAACATCGCTCCCTTCTTGCAAAAGAATTCCTTTACCAATTTCGAAAGGCATATCTTCCGGAATGAAAACGGGTACCGTCGGTCTTCCGAATCTTAAATATACCGGTCCTTCATAATCAGCAATGGCAATGGTTGCCGCTTTGGTTTGGTTGTAATCACACGGGTTGATAACGACCATTCCAGGTAACATTTTCATCAATCCAATATCTTCCAATGTTTGGTGAGTTGCACCGTCTTCACCAAGGGTTAACCCAGCATGGGAAGCACATATTTTCACATTTTTTCCGGAATACGCTACCGATTGACGGATTTGGTCGTAAACTCTACAGGTAGAAAAATTAGCAAAAGTCCCAGTGAATGGTATTTTCCCGGCTGTTGCCAATCCGGCTGCCATACCAATCATGTTGGCTTCAGCAATACCGGTTTGTATGAAGCGTTCTGGTGCTTTTTCAATGAATTTCTCCATTTTTAGCGATCCAATTAGGTCGGCACAAAGGGCTACAACATTCGGGTTTTTATCAGCCAATTCAGCCAATCCAGCTCCGAAACCGCTTCGTGTATCTTTTTTTTCTGTGTATGTATATTTCATTTTTATCTTTTCTTTTTTTTGATGAATTAATAATCGGCTACTTCGTCCAATTGCAATTGACCAAGAGCATTTTCTAGTTGTTCAGCATTTGGAGCTTTTCCGTGCCAAGCATGGGTCCCCATCATGAAATCGACACCGTTACCCATTTCTGTATGAAGGATGATGGCGATGGGTTTTTCGTTTCCTGATTTTTCTTTTGCGCTATTCAAAACAGAAATTACCGCTTCCATATCGTTGCCGTTTTTCTCTTCCAATACCAACCATCCAAAGGCTTCTAGTTTGGCTCTTAGATCTCCCAATGAAAGGACATCATCTACATCACCATCGATCTGACGGTTGTTGTAGTCAATGGTAGAAATTAAATTGTCCACTTTGTTGTGAGCAGCAAACATTAGGGCTTCCCAAATCTGCCCTTCTTGTAACTCTCCATCACCATGAAGGGTGAAAACGAGATTCTTGTCTCCATCCATTTTTTTTGCTAGAGCAGCACCTATGGCTACAGACATTCCTTGTCCAAGAGAGCCAGAAGCTACACGGATACCCGGTAGTCCCTCGTGAGTGGTTGGGTGACCTTGAAGTCTGGAATCTAATTTTCTGAAAGTGTTTAATTCTTCTACCGGGAAGAAATTATTTCTTGCTAATGTCGAATAAAAAACTGGTGAAATATGACCGTTGGACAAGAAGAAAAGGTCTTCATTTTTACCTTCCATGGTAAAAGGAAGTTTGTAGTCCATAATATTACCATACAAGGCAACAAAATATTCTGCACAACCAAGGCTTCCGCCCGGATGCCCCGAATTAACAGCCGCTACCATTCTTAAAATATCTCTTCTTACTTGTGTAGCAAGAGATTTTAATTCAACAATACTTTTACTCATTTTATTAAGATTTATTTTTTGCAAATTTAAGTTTTTTATACGGCTTTATAAAATCTTATCTCATTTAGTTTGTTATTTGTAACTCTTTGTTAATCAGTATGCGTGTGTGTTTTGTTTTTCATGGAAATGTTAAAATTTTACTTTTTTCAATCATTTGCAATTTGTTTTAAGATTGTGGCATACTTTTTTTATTATCGTTGTCAACAAACTTAAATTGAAATACAATGAAAGCAATATTATTAGCAGCAGCATTGGGCTTGGCAACCTCTTCGGTGGCTCAGTATTACCCAAGTAACAACAATATGCCTCCACCAAACCAATATCCAGAATACAATTCGGGAGGTGGATATTACGGCAACCAATACGGTGGTCAGTATGGCGATCAATACGGTGATTACGATTATTATGATGATAATTTTTATGACTATGCCTACGGTAATTTTCCTAAAGATTATTATTACAATTATCCTACGGATTACTATCCTTCAGGTTATTATCAAGGTTTTTACAACGATTATAGAAGGAGTATTGTTAGCATCAATTGGAATAATTTCTTTATTGAATTTAACTTAAATCCGGTTCAGATCCAACAAATAATGATCGTTAACAACAGGTTTGGAAATTACAACTCTTGGTATTCTTATTATGGAGCCAATCCTAATCGTTGGTACTACGACCGATTCTATATGTTGGAGCGAATTTTAGGGCCTAGAATTTATGTTATATTCCAAGATCGTTATTACAGAAGAATGAACCCAATTGTGTATTTCCAAAATTATAACCGAACATATTATAGCAGACACTACCATTGCGTACCGAAGTATAAGCATGTAAAAGTAAGCAACTATTATGTGGGTAGAGATCGTTTCTTTGTCGATAATCCTAAATACTCGGGTTTTAGAAATGGAAATGGAAATAACAATAGTGGAAGTTTTAAATCTCAAAATTCAAGTTTGAGAAATAACATTTGGGCAATTTCTAACGATAACAAATCAGGATTTAGAGAAAATACAGGTTTCCAAAATAACGCGGGCAATTCGGATAGAGGATTTAGAGATCAATCCAACTCATCCAAAAATCCATCTGGAGGATTTAGAAACGAAGGTTTTTCTTCTCAAAATCAAAACAAACCGGTGAGGGAATCTGGAAATTCCGGTTTTAGAGGTGGCGATAGAGACAATTCTTCAGTACCCAAAATGGAAAGAAGCAACAGTGGTTTTAGAAACGAAGGTAGAATTGAAAAACCGCAACGAATAGAACAGACCAATACTAATTTTGGTAATGGAAATCGTGACTCCGGTTTTAGAGGAAGTAACAGTGGTGGAAGTTTCCGTAGTGAAAGCAGAAACCAATCTCAAGGTTCTGCTTCAGAATCTGGAAAAAGAGGCGGATTTAGATAATTCGTAGAAAATAATACTTTCAAACTTTTCATTTTTTCCATGGTCGTTCAACAAGTGTTGGACGGCCATTTTTTTGAAATCAAAAAGCACCGTGTTTTTCCTGTAAATGTCTGGTTGTTAGTTGTTGTGGTGTTTTTATGAGTACTTTTACAAAGTAATTTGTAAAACCAAAATGCCATGTCCAGAATAAGAAATATTAATCGCTATCATTTCTCTGTAGAATGGGGTGGTGAAGCATCGGAAATCTTTGAAGTTAATGGGTTAAATCTTTCCGTTTGTGTAGAGTTGGTGAGAAATTCAGATTCTAAACTGAATAACGAAATCAAAATGCCGGGACTGACAAAATACTCGGATGTCACGCTCACAAGATACATCACACAAGGGAATAATGAGTTTTTTGAATGGATCAACACCAACCAATTTGGAGAGGTTGAACGCCGAGATATTAAAATTTCTTTGTTGAATCATGAGTTTGTTCCAATTTTATTTTGGATGTTGTACAATGCTTTTCCGTCTCAATACATCGGACCGGTATTGATCGCCAATAACTGTCAGCTGGCTACTGAAAGTTTGGTGATCTCTTATGATACGATGAGAATGGAAATGAATACTTAAAAGCACATCACAATTGAAAACAAAAATCCAACCCATGCATTGCAAAAGGTTGGATTTTTTTAAATAGGCTCTTAACTTATTGAAGTTATTTAGGTTCTTTCAAATTGAAATACTTTACGACAGCTTGATAATCGTTAAAATCAACATTGGCATTTTTTCCCGATGCCGGTACCAAAACAATTCTGAAAGTTTGATTGTTAAGATATGCATTGCTTTCGGTAGTCGTCATCGTACTTTGGTCAAAGTTGGCTTCGGTGAAAATTTCTACATTTTGTGTGTTAAACAAGAAGTTATAATCTAACTCTCTACCTCCGGATAAGTACGAAGTTTTAGGAATGAGTTGCCAAACTTTCCCTCCTGCAGTGTTGGAGTTGATGTTTCTATACACCAAAACCACATCGGTATTCAGAATGGAAATGTTTTGATTGATGGTGTAATTGTTCCCAGCATTTAGCGTTCCGGTGACATCTTTCATTACCGAATAGGTATCGTTGTCTTGCTGTTGGATGTAATCTGTAGTTCTTTCGCAACTTACCAATGTGGTTAGGGAAAGAGCTGTAAAGGCGGAAAGGAAAAGATATTTTTTCATAATAATTGATTTTTTAAATTTAATATTTTACTTATTTCAAATCACATACCAAAAGTTTATGCATGCGAAAATTTTAGACTGAAAAATTAATACTATTTTTGTAAATCATTACAATTTCCTACTAAAAATATGAAAAACAAAATCGTTTTATTTTTTTCAATCTTCATAGCAACACAAAGTTTAAAGTCTCAATTTATCCCTAGAAATATGGGTAAATCTGATGTGGAAAAAGCACATGCCTGGGTCAACAAAACATACAATTCGCTTTCTCAAGATGAAAAATTAGGGCAACTTTTTATAGTTGCTCTCTACACCAATAAAGGCGAAGATTTTATCAATAATGTTAGAAAAATTGTAGAAAATGATAAAATTGGAGGTCTAATTTTGATGCAAGATGATGCTGCTAGAGAAATTAATTTGGTCAATGAGTTCCAGGCCAAATCCAAAGTGCCACTGATGATCGGAATGGATGCCGAATGGGGTGTTTTTCAAAGAATAGCCAAGGCTCATAAATTTCCATGGGCCATCACATTGGGTGCTGTACAAGATAAAAAAGTAATCTACGAAATGGCTCAAAAAATTGCTGAAGATTGCAAAAGAATGGGCATCAATTGGGATTTTGCTCCCGTGGTCGATGTCAATACCAATCCCAACAATCCGATCATCGGGAACAGAAGTTTTGGCTCGGATGTCAATAATGTGGTGGAAAGTGGTTTGGCCTATTCCTACGGATTGCAGGACTCTAAAATATTGGCAGCCATCAAACATTTTCCTGGACATGGCGATACCGATAAGGATTCGCATTTGGATTTGCCTGTGGTATCTCATAATTTGGAACGATTAAACTCAGTCGAAATTGCACCCTTCAAAGCCTTGATGGATAAAGGAATTGGTGGGGTTATGGTCGCCCATCTTTTTGTTCCGGCTCTGGAAAAAAGAAAAGGAATACCGGCGTCGGTTTCTAAAAATATTGTAACCGGTTTGTTGAAAGAAAAGTTAGGTTATAAAGGCTTAATCATTACCGATGCTCTGAACATGGGTGCTGTTGCCAATAAATATAAAGCAGGCGAATTGGATGCCTTGGCTTTTGAGGCGGGTAACGACATCATGCTTTTTTCACAAGATGTTGCCGTGGGGAAAAAACTGATTCAACAAGCAATAGACCAGGGTCGTATTTCCCAAAAAAGAGTGGAAGAGAGCGTGAAGAAAATACTATTGACCAAATATTATCTGGGTTTAGATGCGTATAAACCTGTAGATCCCAACAATGTAAATGAAGATCTGAACAACGATAGTCATAAAAAAAATGTGAGAAATGTCTATTCCCACGCCATTACGGTGCTGAAAGACAGCAAGAAAATGTTACCTCTCACCTGTAAAGAAACCTATTACTTTGTTCCGTTAGAAGAAGCTCCCTACGATGCGTTTTACAATCAAATGATCCTATCATCAAAAATATTTATTAAAAAACCTACTGAAATATCGAGCATTCCTACGGGATCTAAAGTCATCATTGGTTTACACAAAGACAATTCTACGGCATACAAGCCGTATAAAATTTCAGAAAATTCAAAATCCATCATCCAAAAATTAAGCAAAGAAAACCAAGTGCTTCTCAATGTTTTTGGAAGTCCTTATGCCTTGAAGGATGTTTCCATAGACGGAGTTTCGACCGTTGTGGTTTCCTACGAAAACAATGAAGACTCTATGGTTTCCACAGCTCAAGCTTTGATGGGCGAAACAACAATTTCGGGAAGATTGCCCGTCGTTGTCAACGCACAGTTGTTGTACGGTATGGGAATGGATATTCAGAAAAGATAAAATGCATTAATTTTTTAATTCAAAACCTAAATTTTAAAAAATGAAAATAGGAATACTTTGTTATCCAACCTACGGCGGAAGTGGCATTGTTGCGACAGAATTGGGGATGTCCTTGGCCAACAAAGGCTACGAGGTTCATTTTATTTCCAGTAATTTGCCGGCAAGATTGGACATTACCAATCCCAATATATTTTTTCACAAAGTCAATGTTCAGCCTTATCCACTTTTTCAATATCAACCTTTTGATATTGCCTTGTCTTCCATGATTTATCGTGTGGTCAATTTGTATAAACTGGATCTTTTGCATGCCCATTACGCCATTCCGTATGCCTATGCGGCTTTTATGGCGAAACAAATGTTGAAGGAGGAAGGGCAAGATGTCCCTTTGGTAACCACTTTGCACGGTACCGATATTACTTTGGTAGGACAGCACAGAAGTTATAAACACGCGGTAGAATTCTCCATCAATCAATCGAATACGATTACCTCGGTATCCGAAAGTTTGAAAAAAGATACTTTGCAATTTTTCAACATCAAAAAAGAGATCAAGGTCATTACCAATTTTATTGATTTTTCTGAGTTTAAGGATTCCGATGTTTGCCAAAGAAGCCAATTGGCAAATCCCGATGAGAAAATTTTAATACATGTCTCCAACCTCAGACCGGTAAAAAGGATTGAAGATGTATTGCAGATTTTTAAAAATGTAAATGCCAAAATAAAATCAAAACTCATCATCATTGGAGAAGGGCCAGAAATGGAAAAAGTAAACCAGTTTTTGGAAGAAAACCCCAATTTGATAGATAAAATCCGATTGTTAGGAAAGGTCAATGATTTGTATAAAATCCTACAAGCTTCGGATGTGTTTCTTTTGCCTTCAGAACAAGAAAGTTTTGGTTTGGCAGCTCTGGAAGCCATGGCGGCTGGGACTCCTGTGGTGAGCTCCAATGCCGGTGGTATCCCTGAAGTGAACATTCAAGGGGAAACCGGATATCTGGCCGAAGTGGGAAATGTTGAAGCCATGAGCAATTATACCATCCGTTTGTTGAGCGATGATGAATTGATGAAAAAAATGAAAATTAACGCTTTGAATCAAGCGTATAGGTTTGAAATAAAAAATATTCTACCTTTATACGAAGAAATGTATCGTGAGACCTTAGAGCAATTTAAGAAAGAATAATCCTAAAAACTGCATTCCATGACCGAGAAATTATTGCAATATCTGTGGAATTACAAAATTTTTAATCGCATCGATTTTAAAGATACTCTTGGTCGTGACTTAGAAATAATCCAATTCGGGACATGGAATACCAATGCCGGTCCCGATTTTTTATTGGGCAAAATCAAGATTGAAAATATAGATATCGCCGGTAGTATCGAATTGCATTTAAAATCTTCGGATTGGTTGGCGCATCAGCATTCTCAGGACAAAGCCTACGACAATACCATACTGCATGTTGTCTATTTTCACGATGTTGAAATTGATGATTTGGTGAAAAAAAATGTTCCAACTCTGGAACTTAAAAGCTACATCGACCGTGCGATTTTGATGAAGTACGAAACGCTTTCTGAAGTCCATGATTTTATCCCGTGTCAATCGATTTTTGAACCGGAGAAGGTGCCATTTCAGTTTTCAGAAGAAGGAGTTCTACAAAAATTAGATGAAAAATCCATAGCGATAGAACAGCGATTGTCGCGGTTCAAAAATAATTTTGAAGCCGTACTTTTCCACAGCTTGGCTTATGCTTTTGGATTGAAGATCAATGCAGAAATTTTTCAGCAATTGGCGGAAAGTTTAGATTTTACGGTGGTTCAGAAAATTAGACAAAATAGAGAACAACTCGAAGCTTTATTTTACGGAACTGCCGGTTGGTTGGACGATCCCAAGGACCATCAAAGCAAGAGATGGATACAAGAATTTCAGTTTCTGAAATCCAAGTTCAATTTGAATAACAACCTGTTTCAACCGCGATTTTTACGACTGCGGCCTCCTAATTTTCCAACCCTTCGTTTGTCTCAATTGGCGGGTCTGTATCATCAAGAAGTGCATTTGTTTTCAAAAATTATGAATGCCAAAAAGTTAGACGATTTATATGCTGTTTTTTCCAATATTAAAGCTTCAGAATATTGGGACAATCATTTTAATTTTGGGAAAATTTCGACTCAAGTATCAGAAAAATCACTGTCACGAGATTTTATCCATCTGCTTATTGTTAATGCCGTTTTACCCATGATTTATGCCTACAAAAAAAATCAAAATGAAGATGTGGTCGATGATTTGATGAAAATGTATGCAGAAATACCTGCAGAAGACAATCATTTGATCCGAAGGTGGAAAGAGTTGGGACTGAATATGCACTCTGCTTTGGACAGTCAGGCATATCTCTTTCATTATAAAAATTATTGTTTAGAAAAAAAATGTTTAAATTGCAGTATTGCTTTTCAGCTTTTGAAATCCTAATTCAATGACAGAACCAAAATTTATTAATAACATACGGCACAGAGCCGAAAGAGAGTGGTTTGGTGTGCTTACTCGTTTGGGAACAAAAATCGGAATGCCGGTGACCAAACTGCGGGTGTTTTTTATTTATTCCACCTTTGCAACAGCGGGTATTTTTTTTCTTTTATATTTATTTTTAGCATTTTCTTTGTGGATCAAAGATATTTTTATCACCAGAAGGCCTAATGTTTTCGACCTTTAAATTTTAAAATTTTTGTATGCATTTTCAGCAATTAACCCATCTGGATACCGTTTCATTAGAAAAGATATTTGACTCCTACGAGTTGTCTTTTCCGGCAGACGAAAGAAGAAGTGAAGTGCAATTTCAGGCGCTTATAAAAAATCATGATGCAACTATTTTTGCAATTGATGTAGAAGATGAAATGATAGGCTATCTTATAACTTGGTTCTTGGGAAAGGTCGTTTTTATCGAACATTTTGAGGTTTTCGAAGTGTTTAGAAATAAAAAATACGGGGCTAAAATTTTAAGTGAATTTTCAAAAATGCATCCTCATTTGGTGTTGGAGTCGGAGCCTTCTACTCTTAATGAAATGGCTGCAAGAAGAATTGGGTTTTATGAAAGAAATGGATTTCATGTCATCGATGACAAGTACATTCAACCGGCGTATGATCCAGAAAAAAACAATCTTCAACTGTATTTGATGTCCAATTTTACCGTTGATGAAGTTCAGGCTTTGGTGCAAGAGATTCACACAAAAGTATATCAAGTTTAAACAAATGTTTGGCAAGGTGTTTGCAAATAAGAGTAAAATAACCTAAACAAATAACAAATGAAAAAATTAATTTCAAAATTAGGACTGGGTGTGGCACTTTCTGCCGTATTGCTAACTTCATGCTCAACCGTAAAGGTTTCGGACAGTGCAAAACCGGATATGCACACTTCTCAGAATGCGCTTTCTTGGGACGGAATCTACCGTGGATATTTGCCGTGTGCAAGTTGTGAGGGGATAAAAACCACAATCTATCTCATGAGGGACAATACCTATAAATTGGTGTCTGAATATCAAGGTGAAAAGTCAGGATCTTTTGAATCCAAAGGAAGATTTTCTTGGGACAAAACCGGTACGATTATTTCTTTGAACGATGGCGATCAAAAAAATCAGTATAAAGTAGGCGAAAATACCCTAACCATGCTGGATCAAAAGGGAAATGCCATTACGGGTGATTTGGCTAGAAATTATATTTTGACCAAAGGAAATTATTCCATTCTTAATAAAAAATGGAGATTGACTGAGCTGATGGGAAAAAAAATAACTTCTAACGAAACCATGGGGAAGGAGGCTTTTTTGATGTTGGATGACAAAGAAAATCGCTACTCGGCCTCCGTGGGTTGCAACACCATTTCTGCAGGTTTTGAATTGGGTTCCTTCAATCGTTTGCAACTGAAAGATGGGATTTCGACCATGATGGCCTGTCAGAATAACGATTTGGAAATTCAGTTTAAAGATGTCTTAAAAAGAGCCGATTCCTTTCAAGTGGTTGGTGACGAGCTTCAGCTTTTTAAAGGCAGAATGGCTCCTTTGGCAAAATTCAAAATACCGATGCACTAATCGTTTTTATTGATACAAAAAATCCCATTTCGATTGAAAATGGGATTTTTTTTGATTTTTTTAGTCCACTTGATATTCCAATTTTATGGTGATGCTGGCTTCTTTCTCTTTAGAGTTGGTATTGAAGGTGCCGCCGTAAGAATAATCTTCGTTGGAGTTGGGAGCCGTAATCTGTATCACACCCATGGTTGCTTTTTTTAGATTGCCTAAATCGCTTCCTGCGTTGTTGGCAATTTTTTCGGCTCTTTCTTTGGCATCTTTTGTGGCATCGGCAATCATCGCAAGTTTTACATCGGCCAGTTTGGTGTAAAAATAACTGGGTGGTGATGAGGTAAATTCAATTCCTAAATTGATGATTTCAGTGATGTTTCTGGACAGGTTTTCTATTTTAGTAACCTCTTTACTTTCAATAGAAACTTTTTGTGATAGCAAATATCCTGCAAAATTTTGATGACTGTTTCCACTGCTGTCGTTGGAGTAGGTGTACTGTTTCTGGATATCCACCGCAGAAAATACCAAATCTTGTTTTGCGATTCCCTTGGAAATTAAATAGTTTTCAATGATTTTTTTGTCGTTGGCCAATTGGGCATAAGCTTCCTTCAGTTCAAAACTGTTTCTGGAAAAATTTCCGTTCCAAGTTATCAAGTCAGAAGTGAATTTTTTGCTTCCCAAACCGGTTACAGAAATGGTGTTTTCGCCAGTATTTCTGTTTTTAATTGCATATCCTAATAATCCAAGACCTAACGAAAATCCTATCGCTGCAATGCCGGCCGTTAGAAGGGTTGTTTTGTTCATTTTTTTCAGTGTTTTAGTGTTTTAGTGTTTTTGGAAATCAACAAAAGATATGCCGATGTATTATCATTTTGTTATTTTTATTTTTTCATTTTTTTTGTGGAAAAAGGATTCTCTTTTCCGTTTTTATAATAGGGCTGTATTTTGTAGGCTTCCTGCAGAAATCTCGCCCTATCGGTTTCCGTTAAAACTCCGTATTTTAAGATTGTTTTTCTTTCATAACTCTTAAAAATATAAAAAATAAAAGGCATTATTTCCTGATTTTTCAATTTCATTTCTACAGTAAAAAAATCGTTATCAATATTTTTAACCAAAAATTCGTAAAGGTCAACATCTGTCCATTTGTTTTCTATCCAAAGTGTGACGGATGTTCCCGGTCCTACAGGTTGTACAAACTCTCCATGTCGTGGAGCGGTTACGGAGGGCGATGATTTTTTAGCAATGTATTGGCCCATATTCTCATCCAATTTCTTGTTTTTTTTATTTTTATCAAAATGTTTGCTGTCTTTTGAAAGATCTCCAGTGGGTTTATATTTTAGTTTAACCTCCTCAATCTCTGTTGCCGTTTTTATGAGGCGGATCACCAAGTCGCTATTGTTTTCTGTGGTCAATGATACGGTTGTTCTGTCAAAACCTTCTTTGGAAACTCTGATTTTTTCACCTTTTTTTGCGGCGATTATAAATTTTCCAGAACGATCTGTGTTTGTAATTTGATATGAGCTTAGGTTGTAAACGGTGGCTCCTGATATTGCAGTCCCATTTTCGGAAATCACCTGTCCTTGTATATTTTGTTGGGCAAAGAAAAAATGAGAAGATACGCAGAGGCAACCCGTCAATAGGTATTTCATGTTTATTATTTTACCCAAATATATTTTATTTAGGAACAGATTTTTTCTCTTTAACCAAGTTTAACTTTTACATTTTATTTTAAGAATCTTTTATGATTTTTCAATTTTATTTTTGTTAAAATTCACTAAATTGCTCCTCGTATATGCGTTTTCTTTATTCATTGTTTTTTAATGAATAAATTTACAGTGCACCATTCTAAATGTCTTTTGATGAAAAATAAATACACCGTTGTCAATGCCTCAGCAGGCTCAGGAAAGACTTACTATCTCGTACAACAGGTTTTGCTGATCTGCTTGCGACATCCCAATTCCGAAAAAAAAATTGGACAGATCCTAGCGCTAACTTTTACCAACAAAGCTGCCAATGAGATGAAGGAAAGAATTCTTTCTTGGCTCATGAGTTTTGTTCGTACGGATTGTACTGCAAATCCTGAACTCAAAAATATTCAAGAAGTACTCGCCAAAGAAGGAATTAGACTGACTTTGGACGACTTGCAACAACGATCCAAAAAATTGTTGGACTACATCCTTCATCATTATTCCATCCTAAATATCAGTACCATTGATAAGTTTAATACCCGTTTGGTAAGGAGTTTTTCTAATGAATTGGGGCTGGCAAAAAATTTTAATCTGGAAATCAATTCAGATCCGTATCTAAAAGAAGCCATCGATCAACTTTTGGATCATATTGGTGATGACGAATTTTATACGGATCTCTTTTTGGATTATATGAATTATCAGTTTGAAAATACCGGAAGTACCAAGCTGAACGATGAATTGTTTCTGAAAAGCAAAGATTTTTTAGGGGACAAACATTATGAAAACCTTCAAAAAAATAAAAATTTCGACATACATCAATACATAGACAAAACCAAATTGTTGAGAGCCGAAATAAAACGCTTGAAAAAAGATTCTTTAGAAAGAGCAAACTCTGTGTTGGATTTGTTGAAAACCAAAGACCTTTCCATTGAAGATTTTTATGGCGGAGCACGAAACGGTATCGCACTTTTCTTTGATAAAGTTTCCAAATTTTATCGAGGTATTAACGATAAGTTTCCTTTTCCGAAAGATGAAGAATCTGCTGTTTTGAATTTTGAAAAATTATGTTCGACAAAATCCAAATCTCGAGAAGCGGATGTTCGTGAGATTTTGGAATATTTACTGGAATCCAGACGGACGATTATCAACAATGAAATTGCACAACTCAAAAATAAAAGCATACTTTCTGCACTGCTCCCACTCAAGGTAAATAAGGACATACAGGACGAACTGCAGAAAATTGAAGATGAAAACGACTTGGTTTTTCTGTCGAAATTTAATACCCTAATCAAAGAAAATTTACAAAACGAGCCCTCGGCTTTCATTTACGAAAAAATAGGAACCAAATTCCAGTATTTTTTCTTCGATGAGTTTCAAGATACTTCCAAAATGCAGTGGCAAAACTTTGTGCCGCTTCGTGATCATGCGGTTTCTATGGACGATACCGCTTTTACCGTTGTGGGCGATCCCAAGCAAAGCATCTACCGCTTTCGTGGTGGCGACAGCCAATTGATGTTGGACATCATCAATAAAACCGAACAAACACCAGTTTTTGCCGATGTCTTCGTTTTGGAAGACAACTGGCGAAGTGCCAAAAATATTGTTGAATTTAACAATGCTTTGTACGACTTTCTCTCCCGCGATTTGAAGGTAGAACATCAGAAAGTTTTTGGTAAAGATGCCTCGCAAAATCCCAGAAAAACGAATGTTGACGGACGGGTTCGTGTTCATTTGCTCGAAAATGCAAATCGTTCTGTTTTTTTTGAAGAGGTGGCGGATAAAATGCATCAGGACATACAGCAGTGTTTGGACAATGGTTTTTCTTTTTCTGATATCTGTATTTTGTGTCGTGGAAATGATGAAATTTTAGATTTTTCCAAACTTTTGGGACAAAAAAAAGTAAATTATTCAGGACAAGAAGTGTTTATAAAAACCCTTTCGGAAAAAGGCTTGACCCTAAATCTGTCGTTGACTCTAAAAGCGGTTGTCTGTTTTCTGGAATGGAAAGTGAATACCCAAAATAGAAGGTATCTTGCTGAAGCGTTGTACTGGCTGGGACAGTTGGGTCGGATTAATTTTTCCGATTTTTCCGAAGAATTATCTCAATTGTTTACCATTAAAAAAGATTCGCTTTTGGTGGATGCTATTGAAGGGAAATATCAACTTAATTTGGACCACAAGGACATTCCACAACTTAACCTCTACAATTTTGTTGAGTTTTATCTGAAAGAATTTTCTGTGGAAGAAAAAGAAACGGACTTTATCTTGAATTTCCTCGAAATTCTTCATGCCTTTTCGCAAAGTTCTGGTCTTATCCTCAAAGATTTTATTCAATTCTGGAATGACGAAGGTGCAGATTCTTCCATTCAAGCTTCGGATAATATTGATGCCGTACAATTGATGACGGTTCATAAGGCGAAAGGACTGGAGTTTCCTGTGGTGTTTTATCCTTTAAAAAATAAAGCCGAAAAAAGTTTTAACAATTGGTTGGATTTTGATGATCCCGTCCTGTCTTCGGTGTATGTTAAAAAATTCAGTTCAGAAATTGCTCGATACGATCAACAAGCCGAACAATTTAATGAAGAAAACGGTTATGAAGCGATTGTTGATGATCTTTGTGTGCAATATGTTGCCACAACCCGACCGGTAGAGCAGTTGTTTTTGTATCTTGAAAAACACAAAGAGTCTAAGGACGATTCGCCTAAAAAAAACTTGGGAATTATCGATTTTGTTAAGCAATTTAATACAAATAACTTGGACGATTTTGATCTGTATCCCGGAGATTTTTCAAAGAAAATTATTGAAACCAAAGGCGGATTTAATACCCAAAAAATCGATACGGTTTTTCCTAAACATCAATCCATCTCTGAGTTGAAAATAGCAACTCCTTCTAAAAATTATCAGCATAGAAATGAAAAGGTGAGAAGGGGGATTTTCATCCACGATGTACTTTCGAAAATAGAAACACAAAAAGATGTGGAAGTGGTGCTAAATGATTATTTACTCAACGGATTGCTTACAATTTCCGAAGCGAAACTTTTAGAAAAAGAAATTATAGAAATTATTAGTCAGAACGAGGACTTTTTCTCTGATGATTTGGAAGTTTTGAATGAAAGGGAACTTATGATTTCTTCGGACGGTGACAGTCCTATTTTTAGGCCGGATCGCTTGATGAAAACGCCATCGGATGAGTGGATGGTGGTTGATTTTAAAACCGGAGTTGAAAAACCGGAGCACCAAGTACAGATTGATACCTATTGCAATATTTTGACGAAATTAGGAAAAAATATAAAAGCTCAGAAAGTAATCTATATTCCATGAAAAAGCCCCTGAAAAACAGGGGCAAAAATCAAAAGTGATAACAATATGGATATATTAATTATTCCTAAGTTTAAGTTCCAAAGCTACAGCTTTTGGAAAAAGGATGTTGTTTTCTAGGTGGATGTGTTTGTGCAAATCGTTTTCGAAATCTTCCAACATTTGGTAGGTCACTCTGTAAGTATTGCAAGCATCTTCCGGAAATTGGTAATTGTCGCTCAGTTCTGCAATTTTTCTGAATCTTTCGCCTTCCATTTCGTGGTCGTGTTTCATCATGGCAACTGGATTTTCTACAGAACCAAAATGAGGATTGTCCAATTCAATATTGTTTTTCTCGGCGTGCATCATTTTTTTGATGAAAGGGAAAAGGATTAATTCCTCCTTTTTCATGTGTGCCGCTAAGTCTTGGGCAGAGTCTTCGAACAGTTGGTATATTTCGACCAATTCGGGATGTCTTTCTCCGTGTACACGGCTAACTTTGTTGAGGAATTGTAGTAATACAGGAGTTTTTTCAGCAACATAAGAGTGGTGTACTTTTTCTACATAATCGGCCAATAAATCCAATGGCCAAGTATTGAAATCGCCTCCAGCACTGTTTTCGGTATTCAAATTTTCTAGAGCTGCGTACAGTTCTTCTGTGTTAATATTTTGTGGCTCACAAGCTTCTTCAATGCTTCTGTTACCTTTACAGCAAAAATCAATGCCAAATTTTTTGAATACAGCTGCTGTTCTAAAATCTTCAGCAACCATTTCTCCGATGGTTTTATTTATCGTTGTCATAATATAGGATAAATTGATGCCGCAAATTTATAGAATAAAAGTTATGCGGACAAATTTATCTTATTTATTAACAAAAAATTATACTTTCAATCGGAAAAGTCCTTGTTCTGATCGTTCGGCTAAATCTTTCAGAGAATATTTTTTCACCATAACCATCAGATTTTCTTTGATGATTTTATAAGTGTCGTGTACAGGACATGGATTGGTATCCGAACATTCCTTCAGACCCAAGCCGCATTGGTACAGTATGGCATCTCCATCAATCACTTTTACGATGTCGTAAATTTTGATTTCTGAGAGTTTTTCTTCAGAAAAAATAAAACCACCTTGTTTGCCTCGGATGGATTCCATGATGCCTTCACGGCAAAGTTGTTGCAGGATTTTTGCAGTAAATGCCTCTGGAGCATCCACAGCTTTGGATACTTCTTTTACATTGACTCTTTTGCCGGCTATGCTGCTTTGGGCAATGTATATGGAAGATTTTATTGCGTATTCACAAGCTTTTGAAAACATAAATCTTATTTAAATAATTTCCAACGAGGGATAATCACCAATAATCCTGCAGTTAGGAAAACAAATAGGAGATGTAGCCCCGCTAAAAGGGTTGTTGATAGATAAAACTCGTATAACAAATGGTGTACCATGACAAATAACGGAAGTAAATATACTCCAATTTTTTTGAAAAAATAAACCAAAATTAATGAAACCAAAATGATAGCATCTACGCCAAATAATACGGAAATAAACCAGGACGGAACTCCGGTCTCATGGTGCTGAGAATACTGAGCCATGTCCGTATTCAGCATAAGGATGTAAAATATAAATGTTATTGCAAGTGCCAAATAAAAAGAAAGACTTCTTTTTTTTACTTCTCCAAAATATTGGTTTTCCATGCTTCAAAAATAGAAAAAAACTTTTGGATAGAAATCCAAAAGTTTCATTGAAAATATCGATTAACGAAGATTAAACAGGAATGGCCTTGATTAATCTGTTTTTGTCTGACAAGAACTCTTCCATAGAGATCATACTTTCCGTGCGCATAACATCTTGGATGTCGTCGATTTGGTAGATGATTCTCTTAGCATCGTCTGTGTTTTTTGCTTTTACCTTACAGAAAATGTTGTATTTACCAGAGATTACGGAAGCTTCGATAACATTTGGTATCTCTGCTAGTTCTTTCAATACATCTTGTGTTCTGTTGGATTTTGTTAGTAAAATCCCGATGAAAGCAGTAAAATGGTAGTCCAGTTTACTGTAATCTATAATGAGTGAAGACCCCAAAATAATTCCTGCATCCTCCATTTTCTTTACTCTCACATGGATCGTACCGGCAGATACATCCATTTGCTTTGCAATTTCTGTGAAAGGCATTCTTGTGTTTTCTACTAAAAAATCAAGAATTTTCTTATCAATTTCATCTAGTTGGTAATTCATTTTGCTATATTATAAATTTGTTAATAACATTTTAATTATTCTGCAAATTTACAACAATATCTTAAAATTGAAAAAAATACATAAATATTAACAAAAATTTATAATTTTTAACATACTTAGTCGATTATAATTATTTAATACTGTCTTTTTTGATGGAATCATTTACGATAGTATGAGTTTTGTCATTGTTTTTCTCTGATTTTTTTGCTTTACTTTTTCGTTTAAACAATGTTTGAAAACTTTTGGTCCAAACCGCACCCACTCCATAAGTTTGGTTGGCCATTCCGTTGGTTACCCCTTGTGTACCGATCATACCAATATTGGATGGTTTAGAGTATCCACGGATGATGAAGCTGCCGTCGTTCATTTTAGAGGCATCGTATTCTAAGGTTCCCTCGGCGGACAAATAATTTACAGCTGCACTTGCTGTACCTTTGGTGAGCGGGATACCCATCCCGGTCTTAATGGTTATTCTTGGAGATACGCTGAAGTTGACACCGGCATTGGCTCGGTCTCCCATTTGCGAGGCTTGATCTCCTTTTACATAATTCAAGTCAATTTGTACTTGGTTGCTGATGGTGTTTAGTACCGATCCCAATTGTTTGAATAATAGGTTGTATCCCGAACTTTCGGCAAAACTTCCCATATTGCCAATGTCAAATGCCGTGTTTTGGACATTAAAATTGCTGAGTACCAATATGGATCCGAACTGAATTACCTTTTCGTCTTGTTGGTTTATTTTCGCCGCTAATGCTTCTTTAACTTGAGTGGAGACATCCAATGCGGAAATACCAAATCCCAATTCGGGTTTGTTAAGGGTACCGGTAATTTTGGTTTCCAACAACATATTGATTGGAGGTATAGAAGTCATCCCAAGGTAGGCACCGGCGTTGGTGACCATTCTTGGATAATTGGCTTTTATGTCCAATTCGGGGGTCATGGCTTCTCCGTCCCAACGGATGTTACTTCCTTTTACAATTTGGAAAGTACGGTTCAGGATTTCTTTGGAAATAAAAGTTCCGTTGTCTACCACATAGGTACCGTTCATTTCTACAACGCCTTGTCTGCTCATCTGGAATCGTAAACTGTTGGAGTGACCGTGTACGGAAATATCTCCCATGCCGTCGCCAACCAAAACATTTACTGTGGTACCTTTGTCAACACTTAGATTGAAATCGATGTCCATATTGGCACCTGATTTTTTCTTCATTTCTTCAGAAATAATTCCGGTTTGATCGGTTTTTAAGAACCTCAATAATTTGAATTCTTCTACGGATCCCGCAGAGGAGGAGTTGAAGGTGAAGGTACTGTTGTTCAGGGCTTTCATGTCGGGTGTAGAAATGTTTAACGCAGAAACGGGACCATCGACAAAGAGCGTGCCTTGTCCATAAACCATTCCCCAGAATAAATCGAAATCTTTTTGGGTCGTGTTTAACATGAGTAGATTGTCGGCTCTCATTACCAAGTTGACGCCCATTGAAGAAAGTGTTTGGAATTGTATGGCTCCTGAAATGGTTCCACTTGAGTTTTTTCTGCCGTCCTTTATGCCAATGTCATTCAGAATGGCCAATCCTTTGGAAAGGTTTATGACACAGTCGTCCATATTGTAATCTACCCCTGTAAAGTCCAATTTCAGTCCGAACTTTTTCAAGGCAATGTCTCCACTGTAGTCAATGTCGTTCAGAGGCCCTGTGATTTTCAATTCTCCGTTGGCTTTACCTCTCAGATTGCTAAAAATTCCTTTCACAAATTCATTGGCAAATCCCAATTCAAAGTCTTTGAGCTGAGCCGAAAGGTTTAGTATTGCTTTTTTTCCGGTATTGTCAATAGTACCGCTGATATCCAAAGGGTTTTCGCCCAAGAGTTGAGCTCTTTTTATTACGGTAGATACTTTATAGATGTTTGGGTGTTCGGAATTTTCTATAATAACTTCGGCATTACCCATTTCTTTACCGTTCATTTTTAGGTTACTGAAGTCGATATCGATCAGTGGTTTTATGGTGTTTTTGTCCATTTTTATATGGAGATTACCGTTTGCTAACCCTTCTGCATCAATGGGCTTTTCGCCACCAATCATTTGAAGTATTTTGGAAATTTCTAAATTTTGTACCACCGCATCGGCTTCATATTCTTTTCCGGATTTAAAGTTAAATCGATTCAGCACAATCTCGCTATCGTCAGAAAATATTTTTAGGTTTCTAATGTCAATTTCCCCGGTTGCTTTTTTATAGGTGATGGTATGCTCCAAATCGTGATTGGTGTCGATGTTCCATTTAACATTTTTATAATCAATCTGTGTGGGTTCAAAACGAAAAACAAAATCACCGTTGGAGTTGATGGTTTGGTCGAAAGCAATTTGATATTCCTTGCCTTCCACATCGTTGTTGTCAACTTTAAAGTTGGTGGTCACATGCAGGTTTCTATCGTCCTCGTTTTCTCCGTGTATTTCTATGTTTTTAAATTTATTTTCACCGTACTCCAAATGTTCAAGTTTAGCAACGATTTGATTTTCTAGTTTTGAAGTATCTATGGTAATCGCAAGCTGATCTGCCACAATACTGTCTTTTACCACTTTGGGTTTTGGGTGATAATTGGGGTTTTGTTTGGCAAGTTCCAGCTCAGCATCGGTGATGTCCTCGGTTTTGGTCATCATGTATTTTAAAGATTCGGCTTGCGCATTCAGCTTAAGGTTATTGCTATTTCCATCGTACTTCGCAACGATGTGTGCTCCTTTTTTTAGTTTTAATTCAGGTGCAAAATAGTTGATGATGTTTTGTTGAATTGTGAAATTGGCATCAAAATATTGGTTTCTGTATAATTTTTTTGGATGCGGTCCCACCAAAATTTTATTCAGTCCATTTTGTAGCATGCCACCAAGGTCGGAAAGGTTGTACTGACCTCGTAGTTCTCCTTGCAAAACGGATGGTGCGTTAACAGCGATTATTTTATTGCTGGTTTCGTTATAAATTTTTATTTGCGAAGCTGGAATCAGGATTTTTTCTTTTCCGTTAAATACCGACAAATGATCGATATCCGTTTCCAAATGCATATCGTTCATGTTGGTAAATAGGATCTTTCCTTTTAACTTGCCGCTTACTATTTGTGGAGTGCTGGTATTGGTGAAATAATTAAGTTGCAAATGTTGGATGTTGCTCTCAATATCTGCTTTCAATTTCGGCGTGCTAAAGTCGATTAAACCCTCTACGGTAAGCTTTGCAGCTTGATCGTTAATGTCTATTTTCCCGAAATATTTTTTGTGATCCAAACGACCATCAAGATTGATATTGTGGATGGTTTTACCGGCAATTTCAATTTTTTCTACCTGAGATTGGGTGTTCAGGACCATGGTGTTCACATCAAAACTTCTACCGTCCACTTTAAATTTTCCAGAAAGCAATCCGACTTGTTTGCTTTTTGTAATTACTGAAGTGTTCAGGTCTTTTACTTCGGCATAACCGCGATATTTAGGCATGTTGGTGCTGTAATCGCTAAGGTAGAACTGAGAGATTGTGGCTTGTCCAATTCCGGTAATTGCTTGTCCTTTTTCTACAAAAATTTCATGAGGCTGCACTTTGATCGAGCCGTTGTATTTCATTCTACCAAAATTATCCGCAAAGTTTTTAAGTTTTTTGGAAATAAAGGTAGGCATGGCCGATTTCAAATCTTGATAAGTGAAGTCGGTCGAGATGCCTTCACTTTGGATGGTGAATTTTTCAGGATTTGTGATCTTGTTTAGGCTCAATTTTTTTGTATTGAAGCTAAATAATGAATTGCCCAAAACAAAATTTTTCAGCACCATGCTGTTCAGAGGTCCTGCAAGTTGTCCCGAAATTTTTACCGGCTTATGGTTGTCCCAATTGGTGACAAAATAGCTCAGATCGTAACCGCTCAGTTGACTTCCTTGTACGAAGTCGAGCTCCATTTTTACTTTGTTGTTAAAGTCTGCCCAAGAACCGTTGTTTATGTTGAATTTGATACCGCCCTGCAACAAAGAATGCGGAGTGTTGAAGGTAAGGTCTTTAATCTCTAAAGCCTTTTTCGAATAGAAAAAATCGCCAGAAAATGTTTCTACATAATGGTTTTTATTCCAACGATTGGTCGTGAATCTCAGATTGTTGATCTGTGCATGGACATCGGCTCCTTTTACTTTTAGTTCAGGAATTGTTAAACTAAGATTTTTGGCATCCAACCATTTTCCGGCATCTCCAGGACTGTTTTGGTTTACGATGGAAACTGTAGAATTGGTGACCATAATTCTGGACTTCAATTCAAACGGTGGTCTTTTCGGATCCCTGGGTTTGCCGTCATCAAACAATTCTACAAACCGTACGAAATTGGATATGCTGTCGCCTTTGTAGGTGATGACCTTCATGTCCAAATGATCCAATGCAATCGATTGAAAACGAATGTTTCTGGAGTTGAAAATCAATGAAAACCAGTTGGAGTCGGCATATACTTTTTCAATTTTTATAAAAGGAAAATTTCTATTGTCTTTGGCTTGTACACGATGGATGGTAACATCTCCAAAATAGTTGATTTCGACATCCTGAAAAGAAATTTGAGATTTCAAATCTTTATTCAACATCGCAATTACCTTTTGAGCTGCGTAATTTTTGGTTGCCGGCAAACTGATGATCACAAAAATTAGGACGAAAATAGACAGTACGGTCCAAAAAAGAATTTGCAGTAATCGTGCCCACCATTTTACACTAACAACATCTTTTCCGGCTTGTTTTGCCACGGCTTCTGCGGTTTCTAAAGGATGGTGGATGGCATCATTCGTAAAGTCCTCAGCTTCTTTTAGCCCTTCGGATATTTTTTCTTTCCCCAAAGACACAGCGGATTTCTTTGGATTGGATTTATTATTTTGGTTGTCGTTATTATTCTCTAAATTTGCCATTATTATGAGCGAAAAAATTATTTTAGGAATCGAGTCCTCATGTGATGATACTTCTGCAGCCATTATCTGTGGAAACAAAATCCTTTCTAATATTGCTGCCAACCAAAAAATCCATATAGAATACGGTGGTGTTGTTCCGGAATTGGCTTCCAGAGCACATCAGCAAAACATTATTCCCGTAGTGCAAAAAGCATTCAGCCAAGCAAATATACAACAAAATCAAATTGCTGCCATAGGTTTTACAAGAGGACCTGGACTTTTAGGCTCGTTGCTTGTGGGGACATCTTTTGCCAAGTCATTGTCCATGAGTTTGCAAGTTCCGCTGATAGAGGTCAACCATCTTCAGGCTCATATTTTAGCGCATTTTATTGACGATGCCAATCCCAATCCACCAAAATTTCCGTTTCTCTGTCTTACCGTTTCTGGAGGACATACCATGATTGTTTTGGTCAAAGATTATTTTGACATGGAAATTGTCGGTAAAACCATAGACGATGCTGCCGGCGAAGCGTTTGATAAAATTGGGAAAATCTTTAACCTTGACTATCCTGCCGGTCCTATTATTGACCGATTGGCTAAAGAAGGAAATCCAAAAGCGTTTGAGTTTGGCAAGCCCAAATTGGAAGCCTACAATTATTCTTTCAGTGGGGTAAAAACTTCCGTGCTTTATTTTGTTCAAAAAGAATTAAAGAAGAATCCAGACTTTGTCAAAGAAAATCTGAATGATCTTTGTGCTTCTGTACAAGCAACCATCATTTCGGTGTTGATGAAAAAATTGGAAAAAGCAGCAGCAGATTTTAACATCAATCAAATAGCGATTGCAGGTGGAGTTTCAGCCAATTCAGCGCTTAGAAACGCAATGTTGGCCAATGTAGAAAGAAAAGGTTGGGAAGTGTTTATACCAAAATTTGAATATACAACAGATAACGCTGCGATGATTGCGATGGTCGCCCAACTGAAATACGAGAGGGGTGAGTTTGCAGATTTGTCGATTTCAGCAACTGCAAGATACGATATCGAAGAAGATTTTAAAAAGTAAGCATGAAATTATTTTACGGAGAAATTTTAGAAAATGAAGTGCTCATTGATCCTGAAGAACAACAGCATATTGCAAAAGTTCTAAGGATGAAGGAGGGCGAGGAGCTTTTTGTAACCGATGGTAAAGGTAATCTAGCCAAAGGATCTCTTTATTTTGAAGGTAAAAAAGCCGTGTTGAAAGTTGTTGAAATTCAAAAAGAATTGCCCAACCCCAACCTTCAGCTTCATATCGCGATAGCTCCGACAAAAAATATGGACAGGATCGATTTTTTTGTTGAAAAAGCGACTGAAATGGGAATTGCAGAAATTTCTTTTTTGCAAACTGAAAAAACAGAAAGAAAACATTTGAATGTCGATAAGATCATCAAACAAAGCATTTCTGCTTCCAAGCAAAGTCATCGTTTTCGTTTTCCAAAAATTAATGATGTGCAAAAGTTTTCGGATTTTATTAAAAACAGCGTTCCACAAAAAACTTTTGTTGCCCATTGCGATGATGCTTTTGAAAGATCGTCATTGGACATCTTGGATGTTAAAGAATCGCTTACCATTTTGATCGGCCCAGAAGGGGATTTTAGCGCAAAAGAAATTCAACAACTCTCGGATTTAGGAGTGAAAGCCATTTCCTTGGGACACCAACGGTTGAGAACGGAAACGGCTGGTGTTTTTGTTTCGGCTTGGTTTTATTCCAAATCTTTTTTAAAATCTTAAGAAAATAAAAGTCCACCGCAAAAGTGGACTTCATTTTTAAATTGTTTTTTCTGGACGCATTTTTCTGTGTCTTTTCATTTTTTCATTTTTCATTCTCTCCATTTTCTCCATTCTGTTGGCTTTCCATTTGTTGTATTGATCGGTGCTAAGGATGTTTTTCATTTCAGAATCGTGCTTTTCCATTCGTGCTTTTCGTTCTGCTTTTTCTTGCTCCATTTTGGTTTTCCTCAACTGAAATTCACGATCTCTAATGTCTTTTATTTTCGCTACCTGAGCATCATTCAGACCCAATTCTTGTTTCATTTTGTCCAAGTTGGCTTTTTGATTTTCAATTCTTTTTTGCTCTCGAGCTTCTTGTCTGTTGGGAGTTTGTTGTGCCATCATCAAAGATCCAATTCCTAGGACTGCACATACGATTGCTTTTTTCATATCGGTAAATTATTAATTGATTTATTGATAGGATTGCTTTTCTTGTCTGAAGTTAAATTCAACATAAAGAGATTTCTAATTGCCGTACACTTTTATTTGACTTCTAAATGATTACTTTTGCATCATAAAATAGAAATTATGAGCGTTCATATTGCAGCCCAAAAAGGAGAGATAGCTCCTATCGTTCTTATGCCGGGAGATCCGCTAAGAGCCAAATTTATTGCCGATCATTTTTTAGATGAGGTGAAATTAGTCAGCCAAACAAGAAATATTTTTTTCTACACAGGAACTTACAAAGGGAGAAGGATTTCTGTTGGTGCCAGCGGAATGGGTGCGCCAAGTATTGGGATTTATTCTTTTGAACTTTTTACAGAATACGAGGTGGAAACCATTATCAGAATTGGTACTTGTGGTGCCTATACGACCGATCTACAAGTCTATGACATCTTGAATGTGGAAAAATCCTACAGCGAATCGACTTATGCAAAATTTGCTTGGGGAATAGAAGGAGAAGGAATTGGTCACCAAGGAAATGTCTTTTCTAAAATTAATGAAACGGCCGTAGCATTGGATTTGCCTGTGAAATCGGTGAACATCCATACCAGCGATATTTTTTACAGAAAAGATTTGGATGTACCTGCAATTGCTAAAGAAAACAATTGTCCAGCAGTTGAGATGGAAGCTTTTGCTCTATTCGCCAATGCTCAATACCTGAAGAAAAATGCAGCCACCATCCTGACGGTTTCTGATGTGATCCCAACGGGTGAGAAAATCTCTGCCGATCAACGAGAAACGGCTCTCAAGAAAATGATAACTCTTGCATTAGAAACAGCTATTTCTTAATTTGTTGTTTTTTTATAATTCTTAATGAAGCTGAAAACCAAGTTTTTGAGCTTCATTTTTTTTGAAGTATTAAAAGAAAAATATGTACTTTTAATTTATAAAAACAGAAAAAACGAAATGATGTTAGAAAATTGGCCTTATTTGCATTATTTATTAGGAGCGTTCGTAGGTGTTGGCTTGGCTGCAGCATCCGGTTTTAGGGTTTTTCTGCCGATGTTTGTCGTTAGTTTGGCTTCGTATTTAGGATGGATACCGATCGGTGAAAATTTCTCTTGGTTAACCGGTTTGCCCACGGTAATTGCAACAGGAATTGCAACAGTTGTTGAAATTTTTGCGTATTACATACCTTATGTCGATCATCTTTTGGATTCGTTATCCGTTCCCATGGCTACTGTTGCGGGTGCGGTTTTATTTGCCAGTCAATTTACAGGGTTGGATGCTTTCCCACTTTGGGCCTTGGCTTTAATCGCTGGCGGAGGTACTGCCGCAACGATAAGTTCTGGCTTTGCCGGAGTTAGGGCGGTTTCTACTGCTACAACAGGAGGTTTGGGAAATTCTGTTGTTGCCACAAGCGAAACTGCAGGTGCTGGACTTATGTCTGCGCTGGCTTTGGCTTTACCTATAATTGCGGTTGTCGTTTCCGTTGTTTTGGTACTGACGGTATTGGTTTACGGCAGGAAATTGTGGCGTAAATTATCAATCTCAAAAACATAAAAAAACACCTTTTGGTGTTTTTTTATTCGGTATCGATATTGTCTTCGAGTAGGTGACCAAAATAATTTTTTTTGGTTTTTAAATATTCCTTAGAATTTTTATTGGCTTTTATTTGTAGAGGAATTCTTTCGACCAGCTTAATGTCGCTGTTTTCTACAAATTTTATTTTGTCCGGATTATTAGTAAGCAGTCGAATTTCGTGTACATTCAATTTTTTAAGAATTTCAATTGCAACTTGAAAATCTCTATCGTCTGCCGGTAATCCCAATTCTAAATTTGCTTGTACCGTATCCAGTCCTTTTTCTTGTAGGGCATAGGCTTTTAGTTTGTTGATGATGCCTATATTTCTACCTTCTTGTCTAAGGTAAATAATCAAACCACCGTGTTTTTGGATGTATTCCATAGCCGCATCCAATTGTTGTCCGCATTCGCATTTTAAAGAATGAAAAACCTCTCCGGTAATGCACTCTGAGTGAAAACGAACATTGATGGGTTTGGAGAAATCCGTATTTTCTGCAATGAGTACCATGTGCGGCATCCAATCTTCGACATCGTCAGAAAAAGCAATCATTCGGAAAGATCCATATTGAGTAGGAACATTGGCTTCCGCCTGAAGTTTTATCATAATTGGTTCTCTTTTTATTTTTTAGGATTAGAATAATTGGCTTCTAAGAAGGTGATGTTTCTTTTTATTCTAACCAAAATGGAATTGAGTTTTTCATCTTCCAATTTTGGAAGATCCTTTCTCAATTTTTGTATATTAATGTACGATTTTTCTACTTTTTTTAATTCTCTCGTTTTGCCCATTTTGTTGTTGGCCTCCAAAGCATACACATAATTCTGAATATTGGTTTTTAAGCTAACAATTTCAGAATTTAGAGCCTTGTTTTTAAACTTTGGGAAAAGCGAACAAGTATTCGTGAGCTCAGAAGCATAAGCATTGGCCACCACCGATCTGTTAAAACTGGTCGAGATCTTTTCGGTACTTATGCTGCTTTCGGAATAGGCATTTGCAATGGGCGACATGTTGGCCTTTTCCGTTGCGCATGAAACAAATAGGGTTAATGTAAAAATTAAAAAAAGAGTCTTCGTCATTATTTATTTCCTTTTTGATAAAGGATTGGGTTAAGGCTTTCGTCGTTGTACATTTTCATCTGTTTGTACACCTTCATCTTAACCACACCGTTTTCAATATCCAAAAGAAGTTGATCGATGGCAGTGCTGAGGTCTTTGTGTTGCTCCAGTAAAACATTTAATTTTTCCTGGCATTTGGCTCTATGATCATCACCAGCGCTATCTCTATTGGCTTCCAAAGCCATGTGATATACTTTTAATGCCAAAATGGATAATCTGTCGATTGCCCAAGCTGGAGTTTCACTATTTATTTTCGCATCTGCTTTTGGTGCTGTACTTTGATATTTATTCAAAAACCAAGAGTCCACATATTCTACCAAGTCGGTTCTCTGTTGGTTGGAGGCGTCTATTCTTCGTTTAAGTTTCAATGCCTCTGTGGGATCGATGTTTTCATCACGAATAATGTCTTCAAAATGCCACTGAACGGTGTCAATCCAATTTTTAGTATACAAAAGATGTTCCAAACTCTCTTTTGGATAGGGATTGTTGATGGGTTGATCGACATGATCATGAACATGGTAATCTTCAATGGATTGATTGAAAATTGTCCAAGCCTCCTGACTAAAACTCATGGTCAATATTTTTATTGATTGATATTGTTTGGAGAATCGTTGTTTTCAGGAGTTTTTTTGTCTTCTTCCTTTACAGCGTCTTTAAATTCTTTGATACCGCTACCCAAGCCTTTCATCAATTCAGGGATTTTTTTACCACCAAATAATAATAAAATGACAATAGCAGCAATAATAATATGCGATGCTGAAAGTGCTAAAAATGTGGTTAACATAATATTTATTTTTTGCAAAATTAATCTAAATTTTTAATTTACCCAACCCATTGGGTCAACAGCAGTTCCATTGCTGTTATATATTTGGAAATCAAGGGTGTAAGTGCCGTCGAAATCGAGACCTACAGCACCAATAGCTGTTCCTGCAGATACATTTTGATTGGTGTTGACCATGGTATTCGCCAGGTTGGTATATACGGTGAAGTAGTCTCCGTGTTTTACCATGACCGTTTTGGTCCCATCGTTGGCTTGAAGGATCTTGGTGACTTGACCTGGGAAAACGCATTTGGCAACGGTTCCTTTGGTTACCGCAATTTTTATTCCGTTGTTTTCTTCAACAATATTTTTGAAAATAGGATGCGATTGTCTCCCAAATCTATGGGTGATGGTTCCGTAAACCGGCATGGAAAGTTTGCCTTTGTTGTTAGCAAAACCGGCTCCAGCATCGGTGGTTACGCCAAAGTTGGTAAGTGCTTTATTTTCAGCTGCTTTTTTGGCTTCGTTGTTTTTCTTCTCCAAAGCAGCTTCTGCAGCCTTAGCTTCTGCGAGTTTATTGGCGGCTTCTTTGGCTCTGTTAGCCGCATCGATAGCTTCTTTTGCAGCTGCTTCTTTACGGGCCAAAGCTCTGGCATCGGCATCGGCTTTTGATGCATCATCAGCTCTTTTCTTTTCTTCTGCTGCTTTTTTTGCTGCCAATTCATTGGCTTTTCTTACCGCTTCTTCCGCTTCTTTTCTTTCTCGCTCAAGGGCTTCAGCACGAGCTCTGTTTTCGGCATCAATTCTAGCTTTTTCTTTGTCGGCAGCTATTTTTGCCAATCGTATTTTTTCGGCTTCTGCTGCTTTTTTTGCTGCTGCTTCTGCTTTGGCTATTCTAATTTCCTCTGCGATGATGGATCGGATTTGTCCTTCTAAAGCTTTGGATTTTGCTTGTTTTTGTCTTAATTCGGCAGTAAGCTTTCCTTCGTTGGCTTTGAACTCTTTTACCAAATCTTCTTTTTGTTGTCTATCAGCATTGATGGTTGCCAACTCAATTTTTTGATTGTTGAGTAATGTTTCTTTTTCTTTTACGGATTTTTCTTTTTGTTGAATGGATTCTTTTAACAACCTTGCTGCATCGGTGATCTCAGCTGCTTTTTTTTCTTGAAATTCAGAGTATAGCTTCAGATATTGCACCCTACGAATGGCTTCACCAAAACTTTTAGATGAAAGGATGAAGGTGACTTTGTTTTGTATCCCTTTGTTTTTGTAGGCATTGACGAGAACTTTGGCGTAGTTTTTCCTAAGCACAGCCAATTCGCGATTTTGTCGGTTGATTTCCAATTGGCGTAGATAGATGTCGTCTTCTATAAATCTTTTTTCTTTCTGAGTATTGTTGTACACTTTTTCCCTCAAGACAATCTTTTTATTCACATTGTCCAGATAGGCAATGGAAAGTTTGGACTCTTTTTGAGATTGAGAAATGGCTTTGTTGATGGAGGCAATTTCTTTTTTGAGCTCGGAATTTTGCTTTTGGAGTTGTTCTTTCTTTTGTTGTCCAAAGGAAAAGCCAAAAGTTATTAATGCCAATATGATATGGGTGTTTTTACTCATTGAATTTCAATTTTCGTGTAGTTTTTGGGTACCGAATACGGTGTCTGAATTTTCAAATCTTCAAATTTCGTATTTTCGATTAAAATTTGCCCTGTTTTGCTTCCTTTTATAATTATTTTAACATATTCCGGCATTCTGTAATTGCTGAAGTTTTGCCAGTTTTCATAATTTATTTGCAACTCATCTCCAGAGACAGGATCCAGAAGTTCAACTTCCATTAAGTCAAAAGAATCGGAATATTTTAAAAAAACTCTATACTCTCGGCTTGGTCGGTCAGCTGTCGGGCTTCCTATGGTTTGGGTTTTTCTGGAAACCATGTAATACCCTTCCATGTTTTTGGAAAGTATGTATTGCGAATCTCTTATTGGGATGAAGGTTCGCCCCATCAATAATTTTTGCAGAGTAGGATAGTTGATGAAGTCGATGTTTAACAAATTGTTCAGATAATCAAAATCAGAATCAATATAGGTTCTGTTGTATTTTTCATAGGCCTTTATCCCTTCGGGAGTTGCAATTCCCCTCGCAGCATTGACGATGAACGATAGGTTCATCCATATTTTCTGATTGTTTTCTATGTAAATAAGAGCATCCAGAGTCGGTATGGAATTTCCAGTTTCTATTTTTATGGTACTCTTCATTTTCAGATGCTCAAATTTTGGATGAATCAAAGCATGTTCGTAAAAGTCAACTCGCTCATTTATGGATAGGTTGGCATTGGCATCTTTAGGCAGAGAAGAACTTTTGTCCAACTTGATGGAGTCCATCAAAAGGCTATCAACAACCAAGCTGTCTTTGTTGTTAGAGCTTTCTACAGCCGTTTTGGTTTTACAAGACAAAAGAAATAAACCCACAAATAAAATGCAGGTCAAGTTTATAATTTTCTTTTTCTGAAAGATGATATTGCTTTTGAAAATTTCCTTTGTCATTGTTTGTTTTTTATGGCAATGTTGCAATAATAAAGCCAAACCACACAACAAAAGTGTGTGGTTGGTTGTGAAGGCTTGATTAATGCTTATTTGTTATCGGATAAGAAGTCCAAAACCGAATAATCTCCCAATGAAATTTCTCTGGAAACTCCTCTGTATTGTGCGAAATTACCGATCATGGAATTGCTCAAATTTCCGTGGTTGATGATGGTTTTTTCTTGTATCAACGAGTTGTCGATGTTGGAATTGCAAATCTTGGTTCCGTTTCCTAAGGATACGAAAGGTCCAATTTTAGAGTTGTGGATTTCTACTCCTTCACCAATAAAACACGGTGGGATAATCAAGGAATTTTCGATTTTTGAAGATGCCGGGAAAACAGCAAATTCTTCTTTTTCGTATTCCAATATTTTACCGTTGGTTTCCACAGTGGCATTTTTATTTCCACAATCCATCCAATCGTCCACTTTTCCGAGGGAGAATTTTGCACCTTTGTCTCTTAGGTTGTCAAGAGCTGTTGTTAGTTGGTACTCGCCACTTACCATGATGTTGTTGTCCATGATGTGGTTGATTTCGGCCATTAATTTCTCCGCCGACTGAAAATAGTAGATGCCAATAATCGCAAGATCGGAAACAAATTCTTTAGGTTTTTCAACAAAATCAGTGATGAAACCGTAGTCGTCCAATTTTACAACTCCAAAAGCCGAAGGGTCGGCAACTTTTTTCACCCAAATCACACCGTCAGAGTTTTTATCCAAAACGAAATCGGCACGGAAAAGGGTGTCCGCAAAAGCAACCACAACATCTCCGGTCATGGATTGCTCGGCGCATTTTATGGCATGTGCCGTTCCTAAAGGTTCGTCTTGAGTGTATATACTTCCTTTTGCACCTAGTTTTTCTGCTATTTTTATTAAGGATTCTTTCACTTCATCACCGAAATCTCCGATTATGAAAGCAATTTCATCTATTTTTTCATTGGCCACTTTTGCGATGTCTTCAACCAATCTTTGTACAATTGGTTTCCCACCGATTGGGATTAGTGGCTTAGGTACAGTCAGTGTGTGAGGTCTTAGTCTGGAGCCTCTACCGGCCATAGGAACAATAATTTTCATATAGTTTATTAATTTTTTATTTTTTTAAAATCTTTTTAACAATGTTTTTTTCTTGATACAATACGAAGCCCAAAAATAACAATAAAAATAAATTTCCAATGAAATAATTGGTTCTAAAAAAGTAAAATGAAAGTAAGGAGAGCGAAATGGAAAGGAAAAGGTACATGGAGAGTTTTCCGACATGGTAATGGATGGGATACACGCGTTGTCCCCAAATATAGGAAATGACCATCATGCTGGTGAAGGTGATCAGTGCGGCACTTGCACTGGCCCAATAACCAAATTCTGGTATGAAGATAAAGTTGATGCCGATGGTGATGGCTGCTCCGATGAGCGAAATGTACAGTCCAACTCGTGTCCTGTCCGATAATTTGTACCAAATGGAAAGGTTGAGGTAGATGCCTAAAAACAAAGCACCCAACATCACCATGGGGATAATTTCAATACCTTCGTAGTACAAGGGGTTTCTTAAGTATTTTTCGGAAATCCATTGCAAATTAGCCATCAGTCCCATGTAGATTAGGCAATTGCAAATGACAAAAATGTCCATGAGTACAGCATAGGTTTTATGATTGTTTTTGTCTTTGAAACTGCTGAAAAAATAAGGCTCAATACCCAGTTGATAGGCTTGTCTGAAAACGGTGATGAAAGTGGCTATTTTATAAACAGCTCCGTAAACTCCAATCTGATGTTTGGCTTCGCCTTCCGGTAAAAGGTATTTCAGAAACTGTCGATCCAAAGTCTGATTGACCACTCCTGCAAGTCCCGCAACCATGACCGGCCAAGAGTAATTCATGATCCTTTTCCAAAGCAAAAAATCGAATTTTTTTATGCTGAAGTTCACGAATTCTTTTCCAACAATGGCAAGGGTAACAATGCTTTGCACCAAATTGGCAATAAAAACATAACCTACACCAATTTCCGGATTGTACTTTAATCCCAAAATACCATCGGGCATTTGTGGGAGCCATTTGATGAAGAAGACCACCAGGAAAAAATAAACCAAAGACCCCAACACTTTTGAAAGCATGTACAGTATCGGTTTGCCTTCCAATCGCAATATGGCCGAAGGAATGGTAGCAAAAGCATCAAAAGAAAGGATGAATAAAAATAAAACCAAAAAGTTTACCTGATCCGGTGTTTCGAAAGCATTGGCAAGGGATTGTCTGAAAACATATCCAAGGATAAGATAGATGAGACCAATGCTGATGATGCTCAATGAAGTTGTAGAAACCAATGTTTTCTTATCGATGTCTTTTTCCTGAGCAAATCGGAAAAATGATGTTTCCATACCGTGGGTCAGCAAAACGGTGATCACTCCTGCAATGGAATACCAATCTACAAAAGGTGAAGAGGCTGTTGGGCCGAAAGCTTTGGTAACAATGGGAGCAATAAGAAATGGAAATATCCTCACCAATACCGAACTTAGTCCGTACACGGCTGTTTGGCCTAATAATTTTTTATACAATTTTTATTTTATTTTAATTGCAAAAGTAATTATTTCGATGGGTAATTGTCAATTCTTGGTATTAAATTGTGATTAAAACTTTACATTTGTTTGAAATTAATTTTTACTTAAAGTAAACAATGAGAACATTAATAAAAAATGCCAAAGTGGTTAATGAAAATTCCATTTCTCAATGGGATGTTTTGATAGAAAATGACCTTATTTGTAAAATAGGAAAAGACCTTAACTCGGAAGCAGCAGATTTAATAATTGACGGTACCGGAAAATTTCTTATCCCTGGAGTTATTGACGATCAGGTGCATTTCAGAGATCCTGGACTTACACACAAAGGCGATTTAGAGTCCGAGTCCAAAGCAGCCATTGCCGGTGGTACAACCAGTTTTATCGACCAACCCAACACCGTACCCAATGCGGTAACTCAAGAATTGTTAGAAGAAAAATACCAACTTGGAGCGGAAAAATCCTTTGCCAATTATTCCTTTTCTATGGGCGGAACCAACGATAATTTGGACGAAGTCCTGAAAACCAACCCCAAAGAAGTGGCAGCCATCAAATTGTTTTTAGGCTCTTCAACAGGAAATATGCTGGTGGACAACCCCGAAACTTTGGAAAATATCTTCAGCAAAACCAAGATGATTATCTGTGTGCATTGCGAAGACGAAGCCACCATCCAAAAAAATACTGAAGACTACAAAGCAAAATATGGCGATAACATCCCGATGGATTTTCATCATTTGATAAGAAGTGAAGAAGCGTGTTATCTGTCAAGCTCCAAAGCGATTGAACTGGCAAAAAAAACCGGAGCAAGATTGCATATTTACCACCTTTCCACAGCCAAAGAAATGTCGCTTTTCTCGAATGATATTCCGTTAAAAGATAAAAAAATAACTGCTGAGGTTTGTGTCCATCACCTTTCGTTTACCAATGACGATTATGCTAAAAAAGGGGCACTCATTAAATGGAATCCTGCCGTAAAAACCCAAGCCGACAAAGACGAACTTTGGAAAGCACTTCTGGACGATAGGATAGATGTCATTGCAACCGATCACGCACCACACACTTGGGAAGAAAAACAAAATCCCTATACCTCTTGTCCATCAGGAGCGCCTTTGGTGCAGCATTCTTTAACCGTGATGTTGGAAAATTATAAAAATGGAAAAATTTCTATTGAAAAGGTGGTAGAAAAAATGTGTCACAACCCGGCAATTCTATTTCAAATAGAGAAAAGAGGTTTCATAAAAGAAGGCTACAAAGCCGATTTGGTATTGATTGATCCTGAAAAAAAATGGACTGTGGCCAAAGAAAATATTTTATACAAATGCGGTTGGAGTCCACTAGAAGGGACAGAATTTAGCACAAAGGTGACCCATACTTTTGTTAATGGACATTTGGCATATGAAAACGGAGTGGTCAATGAAAATAAATTTGGTGAACGATTGAGATTCGATCGATAAATTAATTGAAATTTAAACAGGCTCAAAGAAAGCAACAAGAATTAAAAAAATAAAACAAACATGATTAAAAGAATTTTTCTGGTTTCGGCATTGTCAATATCCTTGTCGTCTTTTGCCCAAAAAGCAGAATGGAAAACAGCAGAAAGTGGAGGGTACACCTACAAATTTGTGACCAACGATCCTACAAAAGCAAGATTTTACACCCTGAAAAATGGACTCACCGTAATTTTGAGTCCAACCAACAAAGATCCTAGGGTACAAGCGTACATTGCGGTAAAAGCAGGTAGTAAAACCGATCCTTCAACCAATACCGGTTTGGCGCATTATCTAGAGCACATGATGTTCAAAGGAACGGATAAATACGGCTCTTTGGATTTTGCTAAAGAAAAAGTACAATTGGATAAGATTGATGCCTTGTACGAAGAGTACAACAAAACAAAAGACGAGGCCAAAAGAAAGGCAATTTATCATAAAATAGACTCTATTTCTGGGGTGGCTTCCAAATTTGCCATTGCCAATGAGTACGACAAAATGATGTCTGCCATGGGAGCTCAAGGGACCAATGCCTTCACTTCATTTGAACAAACGGTCTATACCGACGATGTGCCCAGCTCGGCTTTGGATAAATATTTGGCAGTACAATCCGAACGATTCAGAAATCCGGTTCTTAGGATTTTCCACACCGAACTAGAAGCGGTTTATGAAGAAAAAAACAGAAGTTTAGATTCCGACGGATCCAAAGTATTCGAAGAGCTGTTCGGTACGCTTTTTAAAAATCACAATTACGGAAAACAAACCACCATTGGTACGGTTGAGCATTTGAAAAATCCTTCTTTGGTGGAGATTAGAAAGTATTTCAACACCTATTATGTGCCCAACAATATGGGGATAGTTATGTCAGGAGATTTTAATCCGGATGAAGTCATCAAGAAAATTGATGCCCAGTTCGGAAGCATGAAGCCTCATCCTGTACCTAAATATACATTCCAACCGGAAGCACCTTTGACAGCACCCGTTGTCAAAGAGGTTGTAGGTCCGGATTCCGAAAGTCTAACCATGGGCTATCGTTTGCCGGGGAACAAAGACAAAGATGTTTTGTTGGCCGATTTGGTAGGTTCTATATTGACCAACGGAAAGGCCGGATTGTTGGATCTTAACTTGGTGAAAAAACAAAAATTATTGTCGGCAAGTGCTTCTGCTTTTACCCTGATCGATCATGGTGTTTTGTATATTTCTGCAAAACCAACCAATGGACAGTCTTTAGACGATGTAAAAGCCTTGGTTCTTGGTGAAATTGAAAACCTGAAAAAAGGCAATTTCGATGATGATTTGATCACCTCCATCATCAATAACATTAAAAAATACAAGATCCAAGGATCTGAAAAGTACAGCAACAGAGCCAACGATTTGATGGACACTTTCACCTCCGAGCAAGATTGGAAAGATCAGGTGGCCTATGTCGATAACCTCTCAAAAATCACCAAACAACAAGTGGTCGATTTTGCCAACAAGTATTTGGGAAATAACTATGTCGCAATCCTGAAGAAAAAAGGAGAAGCCGAAAAAACAGCCAAAATTGAAAAACCGGAAATCACACCGGTAGAGACCAATGCCGACAAGCAATCTCCTTTCGTGAAAATGGTGGATGATATGCCCAACATCCCATCGAAACCCGTGTTTTTGGATTACAATAAGGACATTCAAAAATCCAAATTAGGAAATGCCGAAATTTTGTATGTACCCAATACGGACAATCAGCTTTTCCGTCTCAGATACCGATATAAAATTGGCTCGACCAACGATCTCAAGCAATCGTATGCGTCCATGTATCTGCAGTTTTTAGGAACGGACAAAAAATCTTCCGAAGATATTTCTAAAGAATTTTATAAAATTGCCAGTTCTTTCTCTGTGGGTACGGGCGAAGAATATACCACAGTAACCATAGAAGGTCTGCAAGAAAACTTCAAAAAAGCCGTGGCATTGTACGAAAACCTGATCCAGAATGTAAAAGCCGACGACAAAGCATTGGCCAACCTAAAAGCCAGATTGTTCAAATCCAGAAAAGATGCTAAAGCCAACAAAGGCGCTATCTTACAAGGATTGACCAGCTACGCACAATACGGAGCCAAAAATAAATTCAACAATACCCTAACCGATCAAGAAATCAATGCCATCACTGCGCAAGAATTGGTGGATAGAATAAAAGGACTGAACCAATACGAGCAAACCGTCATCTATTACGGCCCAGAAAAATTGAAAACCCTGGTCTCTGATTTGAAAGCTTTGCATACGGTTCCTGCGAAGTTTGCCACACCAACTCCGGCGAAAGTCTTTACCCAAATCGAGCAAAAGAAAAACCAAGTTTTATTTGCCAACTACGATATGGTGCAGGCAGAAACTCGTTGGGTAAGAAATACCACACCGTACAATCCAGCACAAACAGGGCTTATCGATGTGTTCAATAATTATTTCGGAGGTGGTATGGGTGCCATTGTTTTCCAAACCATTAGGGAGAGTAAAGCCTTGGCATACAGTACTTTTGCAAGGTATGTGAGTCCGGCAAAAGCCAATGAAAAATACGGAGTTATCGCCTATGTGGGCAGCCAGTCGGATAAATTTAACGAGGCAACCGTTGGCATGAATGAATTGCTGAACAACCTGCCTTATCTTCCAAAAAATTTAGAATTGGCAAAAGGCGGTGCCAAAAAAGACATCGAAACCGAAAGAATTACCCAAGACGGAATTATTTTCAACTACCTTGCAGCAAAACAATTGGGACTGAAAGACGACATTCGAAAGTCGGTCTATGCCAATGTCGATACCATATCATTTGCCGATTTGCAAAAATTACACCACGACAATTTAGCAAACAAGCCTTATACCTACGCCATTGTAGCATCGGATAAGAAAGTGAAAACCGAAGACATGCAAAAATTAGGAGAACTGAAAGTCCTTTCTTTAGAAGAAATTTTCGGATACTAATTTCGCCCGGTTATTATACATTTAACTGTCCAACTTTTTTGTTGGGCAGTTTTTTTTTGGGCACCTTTTCCGCCTTCCGTTCCCGCTTTTTTATTTTTTCTCCCTTCGCTTTCGCTCGGGAATCAAAAAAATAAAAAGAGCTCCACTCAAGTCGGGGTGCAACGCAGGGATCATTTGTTTTCTCGAGACATTTACTTCATCATTTGCTAAGTGCTGAATACTATTTTTTAATCCCTCGCCTTCAAATATTTTGTACTTTTAAAAAATATAAAAAATCACCCATGAATTATACAAAACCCATGCTTCGAGAAGGAGCGCTGAACGATAAAGTAATCGTAGTAACCGGTGGTGGAAGTGGTTTGGGAAAAGCCATGACCAAATATTTCTTAGAATTGGGAGCCAAAGTGGTCATCACCTCCAGAAATTTAGAAAAATTGCAAAATACCGCCAAGGAATTGGAAGAAGAAACAGGAGGCAAAGTCCTCTGTGTCGCATGTGATGTGAGAAATTGGGACGAGGTAGAAGCAATGAAGGAAGCAACCCTGAAAGAATTCGGAAAAATCGATATTTTATTGAACAATGCTGCCGGCAATTTTATCTCACCAACCGAAAGATTGACCCATTCCGCCTTCGATTCGGTGTTGGATATCGTACTGAAAGGGACAAAAAATTGTACACTTTCCATCGGAAAATATTGGATAGACAACAAAGTCCCGGGTACAGTTCTTAATATCGTGACCACCTATTCTTGGACGGGCTCTGCCTATGTCGTTCCATCGGCTTGTGCCAAGGCTGGAGTACTTGCCATGACCCGATCTTTAGCTGTAGAATGGGCCAAATACAAGATAAGGTTCAATGCCATTGCACCAGGACCTTTCCCTACAAAAGGAGCTTGGGAAAGATTACTACCTGGAGATTTGGCAGAAAAATTTGATATGAGAAAAAAAGTACCACTCAAAAGGGTAGGAGAGCATCAGGAATTGGCCAATCTTGCAGCCTATTTGGTGTCGGATTTTTCCGCGTACATCAATGGAGAAGTCGTAACCATCGATGGTGGAGAGTGGTTGCAAGGTGCTGGTGAGTTCAATATGTTGGAGCAAATTCCTCAAGAAATGTGGGACATGCTAGAGGCGATGATCAAAGCAAAAAAAGCACAATAATTTTTATTAGATTTAAAAATGTAAAAGTCAATTCGGATAGAATTGGCTTTTTTTTATTGTTTTTGGTTGATAAATAGGAAAAAGCCTTTAAAACTATGACAATTAGGATTGTAATATTGTATAGGAAAAATTTAACTAACCTAAAAACACATTATTATGGCAACTTTAAAATCCATTTTAGAAAAAGATTATTCTAAAAAAACCAAATCAGAATTAATTGACATCATCTCCGGTATCAAAGAAACCATTGGTTCGGGTGAATACGGGAAAATAACCGGAGTGGATCCCAATGAGATGCAAGATTTATCAAAAAAAGAGGTGGCGGATATTTTATCTTTATTTAAAACCAAATTCGATGCTTCTTGGGAAAATGCCATGGCGAAAGCCACAACAACAGCACTTAATTTACTCATGGGAATACAAGCCGTAGATCCATTGCGATTTACTGCGGCAGATGCGGCTTCAGCTAATTTTGCAGCCGAATTGGGATCGATAGATTTCGCAAAAATTATTGGTGCGCCTTTGTTGGCTTGTGTGAGAGCTCAGGCTTCGGCTTCCATGAGTACGCTCAATTTTATCAACAATGTAGGTTTCGAAGTAGCTGCCGACGGTAAGAAAACCCTAAGGATGGCCGAGTTTAAATACAAAAAGAACGGACCTAATCCGGATTTTGACAGTTCAAAACCAGAAAGTGCAGCCAATCCAAAAATGAAAATACAAGATGTGGAAATCATTGTTCCTTTTGTAGCTTTACTCAATATACCAAGCATCAGAATTGAAAGTTGTGATATCGACTTCAATGTAAAATTGAACTCTACATTTACAGAAACAACCAAAACGGATTTCAGCTTTGCCTCCAATGCAAGCGGTGGAACAAGCGGACTTTCCAATCTTTTTGCTAAAGCCAGTTTCAGCGTATCCATTTCTGCTAAACGATCCACAACAACCGGTGTAAAAGTTGAAAAGGAATACTCATTAGGTATCAAAGTTAGAGCAACCAATGACGAAATGCCAGCAGGTTTAGAAAAAGTTTTGGGATTGCTTTCTGAATAATATCTAAAAATTTTACGAGTATGATAAAATTATCGGACTACTTGGATTATCTTAATAACGAGATAATCCAAGCTCGTAAAATGGCTGATGAAAATGCCATACGAGTTGCAAAAATGTATGCGGATCATCCACAACTAAAGTATTTTCGAGTACCTCGATATTCCATGCCAAGCATCAAAATGGATGTGCCCATAAAAATTTCGGATATCGATACGGAGGATAAATACGAATTTGAAGTCGATAGAAAACAACTTCTAACCGAGGTGAACGATAAAATTCTAAGGTTGAACATTGAAAAAAAAATGAACATTCCACCGTTGACGGATCAGTTTTTCAATTCGCCAGGAATGCTTGGCTTTTTCAAATCCATGGAGAATCCTACGATTAAGAAGCCAACAATGCCCGTTTTTAATGTGCCGATTCGAGTTCCTGTTAACCCGAGTGTACTGAATATTTCAGAGGTTACTAATCCTTCGAATTTTAAGATGGTGAAACCCATCAATGTTACCGGGATCGTGAAGTCATTAGACATCAAATATTTTAAACCTTTGCCAACGACGACAGACAATGAAAGTGTGGAACTTCGGAATTTGGTATCAGAATCTTTGGAGTCGCGTTATAAATTGGTTTCATCCAAATTAAACACCATTTATATCGATCCGGATACTTCGAAAAATGATGACAAAGATAAATTGTTCCTTAACCTTCATGTTGAAATGGAAGAAGAAGGAATCCGATTGGTGAGAATTCAGGACGATAAAGGCAATTCTATAGAAGAAATAACTTTTGAATAATGGTTGAATTTGTACATCATAAAATAAAAGTCGCTGAAGGTTTTCTTTCAAAACTTATTAAGGTTCAATCGCTCTTTATAGAGCGTTCTTTTCGATTCGAAACTGAATTTAATGATCTTTTGACGGACTTGCAAACCTATTTTAAAAGTATTAAAGACGGTTCAAAAGAATCAGACGTTTTACGATTGCAAGGGCTGTTACAAGTAGTAAAGAAAGGTTTTGATCCGATTAAATTGGAAAGGTTGCCGGTCAGTAGAAGAGAATTTTATTGGGGGATTGCTTTTCATGTTGTTGAAGAGGTGAAAAAAATGATAGAGGATATCTTAACAAAAGAAAGGCAAAAATTGGATGAAGCGGAAGACTTGTTGTCCAATACTTTTTTAAGTTTAATTCAAAATGGAATTCTCAACAATCAAGAGTTGAAAAAGTTGGATTCCGTAGCAAAAATAGAATTGTTGTGGACGGAAATCGTAAAACAGAATGCCTCCATAGCTTTACTGGACAAAAAAATGAAACTTCAGGTGACCAGGGAAGATATGTACCTGTTGATTGAAAAAATTATTGGAAACATGAGTTAAATTCAAAACATTATGAAATCTGAAAAATACATTGTGCTACTGGAAAATCAAGACTCTAAAACCTTGAAATCTGTTGAAAAAGAATTTCAACTTAAGTTAACATCGTCTGAGTTTCTTTCCAAGGATAATCGTTCTTTTGATTTGATTGATGATAAAAATGGTGTGCTATACAAAAATCTAAATGTAATGGTGGTTGATAAAATGGATGAAGATCAATTGATGTCAGCGGTCAACGATGGTAGCAATCCCATTATTCATTTTGAAAAAGAAAGAACTTTTTACATCGATGGCGCTTTAGAAATTGTGAAATCCTTGCAGGTTTCGGTTTCGGAAATGGAGCAAAAATTATTAGAATTGGAAACTGAGCTCAAGAAAAAAGTAAAGAAACCTTCAAAAGTGACCACCGATTTCGAATGGGGACTGAAGGCTGTAGGGCTCGATACCACACAGTTGACCGGTAAAGGAGTGGATCTGTGTATTCTAGATACAGGGTTTGATGTTACCCATCCCGATTTTTTAGGAAGAACCATTGAGGGTAAGTCTTTTATTTCTGGAGAAGCATGGGATATCGACTTGAAAGGTCACGGAACGCATTGTGCAGGGACAGCCGCTGGAAATGTCCGATTAGACACCGGAAAAAGATACGGTATTGCAAAAAATGCCAATTTGAAAATAGCAAAAGCTTTGGCAAATGATGGAAGCGGCACAACAAGCAGTATTGTAGATGCCATAGATTGGGCTATCTCTAAAAAAGTCCGTGTGATATCCATGTCGCTTTCGGCACCGGTACAGCTCAACGAGGCTCCCTCTCCAATTTTTGAAATGGTAGGGAAAAAAGCATTGGACAACAATTGTCTCCTCATTGCAGCAGCGGGTAACGACAGTCAAAGACCGGCTTTGCCACAACCGGTTTCAATACCTGCCAATTCAGAGTCCATTATGGCTGTAGGTGCAATCGATGGACAAATGCGCGTTGCAACCTTCTCAAACGGTGGACTGAATGCTGCAACGGGTGGTGTTATAAATGTTTGTGCTCCAGGGGTCGATGTGCTGAGTTCGTTTCCGAAAAGTCTCGTAGTTGAAGGGTACATGCTAAAAAACGGAACCAGTATGGCAACGCCTCATGTCGCTGGGATAGTGGCGCTTTATATGGAGAAATATCCCCATCTAACTGCGTTGGAAATTTGGAAAGTATTGGAGAAAAATGCTCGCCTTCTCGAAGGGTTAAAATATAGAGATGTGGGAAATGGATTGGTGCAAATAAAGGATTAGTATGATGAAAGTTTATTTTGGAATTTTGAAAGAAGGAGTGAGTCAAAAAGAAGCTGAAAAATTTTTGGAAAAGCTAAATTTGAAAATGATCAAGTTTTATCCGGCTTTGAATATTGTTCAATTTCAATCGGAGCAGGAAATCAAGTCTGAGATTTCCATTTTTAAAATTATAGAATTGGAAAAAAATAATTTCAGAGGAGATCATCATTGAGGTGAAGCCTCTATTGATGGGCGTTATAAAAAAACCTTGGCCTAGAATAAATCTAAGCCAAGGCAAAAACACAAATGATGAAAAAAAATTATTGTACTAAAACAACGCGCAAATTTAATCAATGTTATGTTAAATGCAAAATAAATTGAAAAGTTTTTCTTTTTTTATTCTGTAGGTCTAAAAATTAATCCGGTTTCTTCAAAATAATCCAAAGTAATTCTATCGTTGTCGTGTACTTTTCCAGCAAGGATTTCCTTGGAAAGTTGGTTTAATACTTCTTGTTGCAAAACTCTTTTCAAAGGTCTTGCTCCAAATGCAGGTTGGTAGCCTTTATTCATTAGGTATTCGATAGCATCTTCCGTAGCGGTTAATACAATCCCTTTTTTCTCCAACATTTTGTTGAATCCAGACAGTTGGTATTTCACAATTTTTCCAATTTCTTTTTTGTTCAACGGTTGGAACAGCACAATTTCATCTATTCTATTGATGAATTCAGGTCTTAAAGTTTGTTTCAACAATTCGAAAACTTCTACTTTGGTTTTTTCTACAATTGAAACTGAATTTTCTTCCGTAATATTTTCAAAATTTTCCTGAATAATTGGCGAGCCCAAATTGGAAGTCATGATGATGATGGTGTTTTTAAAATTCACCACTCTTCCTTTGTTGTCCGTAAGGCGGCCATCATCCAAAACCTGCAATAAGGTATTGAAAACATCAGGATGTGCTTTTTCGATTTCATCCAAAAGGACAACCGAATAGGGTCTTCTTCTAACCGCTTCGGTCAGTTGTCCGCCTTCGTCATAACCCACATATCCTGGAGGCGCTCCTACCAATCTCGAAACGGAATGTCTTTCTTGGTATTCGCTCATGTCTATTCGGGTCATGTTGTTTTCGTCATCGAAAAGCAATTCGGCCAAGGCTTTTGCAAGTTCTGTTTTTCCGACCCCTGTTGTTCCTAAAAATAAGAAACTTCCGATGGGTTTTTTATCGTCATTCAGTCCAGCTCTATTTCTGCGGATGGCGTCGGAAACGGCTTCTATGGCTTCTTCTTGTCCTACCACTCGTTTGTGGAGTTCGTTTTCCAAATGAAGGAGTTTTTCTCTTTCGCTTTGCAATAGCTTGGTTACTGGGATACCGGTCCATTTGGAGATAATTTCGGAAATATTTTCAGCAGTGACTTCTTCTTTAATCAATTCGTTTTGATGGTTTTGCATTTCCAATTCCAGTTTTTCCAGGTCGGCTTCTTTTTCTTTTAACCTTCCATATTGGATCTCGGATGCTTTGGCATAGTCTCCTGATCGGGTTGCCTTGTCGTACTCCAATTTCAGCGTTTCTATTTCTTTTTTAATTTGGGTTAGGTCTTCGGATTTTTGCTTTTCCTGTAACCATTTAGCATTGATTTCGTTTCTTTGTTCGTTGAGTTTAGAAATGTCTTCTTTGAGGTGGCTAATTTTCATTTCGTCATTTTCTCTGGAAATTGCTGCTAATTCTATTTCCATCTGCATGATTTTTCTGTCCAAAACATCCAATTCTTCGGGTTTGGAGTTGATTTCCATTCTCAATTTTGCAGATGCTTCATCAATAAGATCAATGGCCTTGTCCGGTAAAAAACGGTCTGAAATGTATCGTTGAGACATTTCTACCGCTGCAATAATGGCTTCGTCTTTAATTCTCACTTTATGGTGGGCTTCGTATTTGTCTTTAATTCCTCTCAGGATGGAAATGGCAGATTCTGTATCCGGTTCTTCCACCATCACTTTTTGGAATCGTCTTTCAAGGGCTTTGTCTTTTTCGAAATATTTTTGATACTCGTTCAGGGTGGTTGCACCAATGGCTCTCAGCTCGCCTCTTGCAAGGGCAGGTTTTAAAATATTTGCTGCATCCATGGCACCTTCACCACCTCCTGCGCCAACCAAAGTGTGAATTTCGTCAATGAAAAGAATAATTTGTCCTTCAGATTGTATCACTTCGTTGACTACAGATTTCAATCGCTCTTCAAACTCGCCCTTGTATTTGGCTCCGGCAATCAAAGCTCCCATGTCTAGAGAAAACAAAGTTTTGTCCATTAGATTTTCGGGAACATCTTGTGAAATGATTCTGTGGGCAATTCCCTCGGCAATGGCGGTTTTACCAACGCCGGGTTCTCCGATGAGGATGGGGTTATTTTTGGTTCTTCTGGATAGAATTTGCAAAACTCTACGGATTTCTTCGTCTCTTCCAATGACAGGATCTAGCTTGCCTTCAGCTGCCAATTCGTTGAGGTTTTTTGCATATTTGCTCAAGCTTTGGTAGCTTTCTTCTGAACTGGATGAGGTGGCTTTGGCTCCTTTTCTTATTTCATTAATGCCGGCTTCTAGGAGGTTTTTTGTTATGCCCATGTCTTTCAAGAGTTTGGAGACATTGGACTGGATTTCTATTAATCCCAACCACAGGTGTTCGATGGTAACAAATTCGTCTCCCATTTTTTTAGCTATGTTCAGGGCTTCTAGGAGAATTTTGTTCGAATTCTGGGACAGGTACATATCGCCGCCTTCTACTTTTGGTAGGGTTTCGATCAGGGTTCTGTTTCTTTCACGGATAAGGGAAGCATCGGCTTCGGATTTTTTTATTAAAAAGGAAGAAATGACTTCGTCGGTTTGGAAGATGCCCTCCAAAATATGTTGAGGTTCAATGCTTTGGTTACTGAACTCCATTGCGATTTGTTGAGCTTTCTGTATCGCTTCCTGAGATTTTAGTGTAAATTGATTTAGGTTCATATTAGATGTTGGTTTTTTATGGTGATTTGAATTGTTCTTTTCAAAAATCATGCATTCGTTATTAAAATTCAATTTTCAAGAAATAATGCCTATTTTTTCAATTGTATTAAAGACAAAATTTCCGTTTAAATGCAATTGGTTTTACTGTTTATCTGACATTTTTTCCGATTCGCACAGGTGTTGTTCAGTGATTTTCCTTGGATTTTAAACAATATTTAATAGTAATTTTGATAGCAATAAAAATAAGTGTTATGAAAACTAAGATAATGATTTTGGCTTTTTTTATGCTAATATTCAATGCTTTACAAGCACAGTTTTTAGATAAGTTAATGAAGTCTGCAAAGCGAGAGGCTGAAAGAACGGTTGAGAGAAAAGTAGAGGAAAAATCCAGACGAACTACAGACGATGCCATGGATAAAGTTTTAGGAAATAAGAGTAAGAATTCGAGTTCTGAAGGGGCTTCGTCCAAAAATAAATCGTCAAAAAAAACAAATGGTTTAGAAGATGGAGGGGGTTCTTTGTCTGAAGAAGGAGACAATGCTGTTGGTTTTAAAAGAGGAACAAGGGTGATTTTTCAAGATGATTTTTCTAAAGATGCAATTGGTGATTTTCCTGCAAAATGGAGCACCAACAAAGGAGGTGAGGTGAAAAGCCTTAAAAATATGGGTAAATTTTTAAAAATTTCAGCTGATAATCTGGTTTATCCGGAGCTGACTAAGCCATTGCCTGATAATTTTACAGTAGAGTTTGATTTGGTGTATCCCTCAGCACATCCGTATCGAAGGATGGGGGTGGGATTTGGAAATAAGCCTGAAAAGTTGGATTATTTATTGGGTTCAAAAACTGCTGTGACATTTGATATTATGTCAGCATCAAAAGGAAGTCAAAATTATAATTTGATTTATTATTCCGAGAAATCTTTAGGCTATGGAAAGGAAGAGGTTGATTATGTAGCCCCTTTGGATAAAATCATCAAAATCGCATTTGAAGTCAATGGTAAAAGAATCAGAATGTTTGTCGATGGTAATAAAAAAGTGGATTTACCCACTCAGTTCAAACCTGAATATAGAAAGTCGCTTTTTTTTACTTCAATAACCAGTGGTTGGGCAGAAACAGCAGATGCTTATTTCTATATCGGAAATTTGACAATTGCTGAGACAGGAAAAGATGAAAGAAGTAGCGTATTGAAAGATTTGATGGAAAAAGGAAGCTTCTCGACCACTGCCATATTGTTTGCAACCGGTTCCGATAAAATCCAAAGTGAAAGTACAACAGTGCTCAACCAAATTAAAGACGCATTGAGCCAAGCTCCCGATATGAGAATTAAAATTATTGGGCATACAGACAATGAAGGTGATGATGCTTCTAATCTTGCACTCAGTAAAAAAAGAGCCAATGCAGTAAAAATGAAATTGTCGACTATGGGTATTTCATCCAACCGAATGGAAACCGATGGAAAAGGAGAGTCTGACCCGGTTGCTGAGAATAATTCCGCTTTTGGAAAAGCACAAAATAGAAGGGTTGAATTTGTGAAAATTAATTAAATTATGAAAGCTTTAATTTATATAATGCTCCTTTTTGGAGCATTTCATTTATCGCAAGCTCAAAGTAGGGAACAAAGGAAAAAAGACAGTTTGCGCTTGGATTCTCTTTGTAGGAAAAATGCTTCTTTATGTTCAGAGTATCGGGATCTTGTTGGTAGGGGTTCTGTATTTAGAAATCTGGAAGAGAAAAAGTTGTATCCTAAAGAAACCAATTGTTTTAATAAGAAATTCTATTTTTCAGGACTTATTAACAACAAGCCTGCTTCAGGATGTTATTTTGTAGACACCCATAATGGACTTATTGCCAAGGTTTCAGACTTTAATAAAAGTTGCGGATCGATAGGTGATTTTCAACCTGGATTCGAATTAGAAATTTATTCCATGCAAGGCGATTCCTATAATTATGTTATGGATAAAAAAGGGAATAAACTATTTTATAAAATTCCAGCAATGGAAACTTTATTGGATTATGAAGTAAAATTTGTGATTACCTCTATGGCAAGTATTACACATTTGGCGTTTGAGAAAATTGGTGATCAAAATGTGCCCACTCTTCAATATCATATCAATGGATCTTCGCAAAGAGCCGTGTACTATCTTTTCACATCCGAAATTAAGCCAGAACTAAAAGTGCATAACTACTTAGGAGTATTCGGAACGGGGTATTATGAAGATGAAAATGGAAATACCGTAATATCGATGTTGCTGGACTCAGATCCACAAAATTATATTCGAATTGATAAGATTGTTGATGTTGCTGAATGTTTTGATGGTTCTTCATTTATTGATCAGGTAGAGGAGTCGGCTCGAATTGAAAATGATTTGGCCGAAGAGAAAAAGAAAAAATTGGAAAATCAAGCAGCAAATGCAACTCAATCCCTTTGTGTGGAAAGTCGATTAATTGTAGAATTGGAAAAAAGTATTTTAGAAAAAGAAGAAAAAGCCAATCGATTGGCCAGATCCAATTCCATTAGAACCAATAACCAAGCCTTGATGAATATTTTAGCCGAAGGTGCTGATGTCATTGATCAAGTGATGTTGAAAAAATTAAAATTGAAACTTAAAATTTGTCATATTAACAACAGCTTGAACCGGCCAGGTGATAATCGAAATAAAGAAAAGGCATTGATGAAAAAACAATGTTTATTGGAAGCGGTAAGTAAATTAGGTGTTATGGAATCCGAACTTAGAGCTATAGAAAGGGTTTATGCTTCTAATACAGCTAAAAGTATAGTGGAGAAAAACAGGTACTACTCAGAGAATATTGGCAGGATTGATATGTCTTGCGGAGGTCGATGATAAAGTGAGAGGAATGACGAAAATAGAATAGTTTTCAAGTATGGTTTTCAATTCTTTAGAATTTGTTTATATTTGTTGAAAACAGTTTAAGAATAACAATGCATCATTTTCACTCATTAAAAGCAATAAAAGTAAAAAAAGAAACCAATGATTCTGTGCACATTACTTTGGAAATTCCACAACATCTTCAACATGAATTCCAATTTAAACAAGGGCAATATCTTAATGTTCGGTTTATCATGAACGATGAAGACCTAAGAAGGTCTTATTCTATTGTAAATGCACCATCAGAAGGAAATCATCAACTGGAAATTTTAGTGAAACACCTGGAGGATGGAAAGGTTTCTACTTATCTTAATCAACAACTAAAGGAAGGAGATACGATCGAGGTTTTAGCCCCTCAAGGGCATTTTTTCACCAATTTTCATTCGTCTAATGAGAAAGTATATGTGGGATTAGCTGCTGGTAGTGGCATTTCGCCCATCTTGTCCAACATAAAAGAAGCTCTTTATCAAGAGCCAAATAGCAAGGCGTATTTGTTTTTCAGTAACAAGAGCTGCCAGGATATTATTTTCAAACAACAAATTGATGATTTGGAACAACATTTCAACGGTCGATTGAAAGTTGTCTACCTCCTGTCCAGAGAAAAACATACCGATAATCCATTGTTCGAAGGAAGGATTGGTCCTCAAAAACTAGAAGCTTTGTTGCAGCATTTTCCAGAAATTCCTGCATCGGAAACTACATTTTTCATCTGCGGACCAACCGAGATGATTAAAGAGGTTTCTAATTATCTGAAAAATGATAAAAAAGTCCCATCGTTGCAGGTGATGTATGAGTATTATGCAGCTCCTGATGATGAGGAAAATTCCGAAAGAAGTGAAGAGTTTAAGAAAATACCAAACATCGAAAGTTTTGTAACTTTGATTATTGATGACGATGAGTATTCTATCCACCTCAACTCCAAGAAAGAAAGCATCTTGGACAAAGGGTTAAAAGAAAATTTGCCTTTACCTTTTGCCTGCAAAGGAGGCGTTTGCTGTACTTGTAAAGCTCAAGTCCTAGAAGGAGAAGTGTTTATGGAGAAAAATTTTGCTCTTACTGAAGAAGAAGTAGAAAGAGGAATGGTACTGACCTGTCAATGTCACCCTACAACCAATGTGGTGATGCTGACTTATGATGTATAATTAACAATTTCTAACAATTAAAAACGATTTCATTATGGCACATTGGAAATTCGCATCTATTATCGAAACCGATAAAGAGTACAAAGTAAAAGGGATTAATATTTGGAATCACGATTGGCACTGCTCAGATCGTAACATCGAGGTAATAGAACCTTCTGAAAGAGAAATTTATATTTTCAAAGAGTATTCTATTGCACATAATGATCAAACCGTATATTTCGTAGCCGGAGAGTTTAGCAACGGAAAAATGGGAATTTATCTTAAAGAAGAAACCGACAAAATAATTTAATATTAGTAAAACCATTTTAATGGTTTTGAGATTCAAACTATGGATACAAACAAGTTTTTAGAATATGTACAGGCCGAAAATAAAGTAGAACCAAAGGATGTGATGCCGGAGGATTACAGAAAGCTCCTCGTACGACAAATCTCCCAACACGCCCATTCCGAAGTTGTGGGAATGTTGCCGGAAGCCAATTGGATTACTCGTGCCCCGTCTTTAAGAAGAAAAATGGCTTTGTTGGCTAAAATACAAGACGAAGCCGGTCATGGATTGTATCTTTATGCTGCAACAGAAACCCTTAACGATGGGAGTTTGAATGCAGATAGAGATTCTGTGTACCAAGATATGCTTTCGGGAAAAGCCAAATATTCTTCAATATTTAACTATCCTGCCCTCTCTTGGGCAGATATTGGGGCAATCGGTTGGCTGGTAGATGGCGCAGCTATTATGAACCAAGTGATGTTAATGGGGAATTCTTATGGGCCTTATTCCAGAGCAATGGTAAGGATTTGTAAAGAAGAATCCTTTCATCAAAGGCAAGGCTACGAAATCCTTATGACGCTTTGTCGTGGAACAAAAGAGCAAAAACAACTGGCGCAAGATGCATTGGATAGATTTTGGTGGGCAGCACTCATGATGTTTGGTCCAAACGATGAGGCTTCTCCTAACTCTCAAAAATCCATGAACTATCGTGTGAAAAGGGAAAGTAACGACTCCCTTCGCCAGAGATTTATAGATGTTACCGTACCTCAGGCTGAATTTTTAGGACTAAAAGTACCGGACAAAAATTTGAAATTCAATGAAGAAACCGGTCATTATGAATTTTCTGAACTTCCTTGGGACGAATTTATGGAAGTGCTAAAAGGAAACGGCCCTTGCAATAAAAAAAGATTGGAAACCAAAAGAAAAGCACAACAAGAAAATGCTTGGGTAAAAGAAGCTGCCGTAGCTTTTGCCAAAAAACAAAACGAAAAAGTATCGTAATTATTTAACTCTAATTCAACAAAATATAATGAGTAATTTAGAAGTTTGGGAAGTATTTATACAAACAAAACCGGGATTGTCCCACAAGCATGCAGGGACTGTACAGGCTGCAACTGCAGAAATGGCTTTGCAAAATGCCAGAGATGTCTATACCAGAAGAATGGAAGGAACCTCTATTTGGGTGGTGCCTAGCAAGTATATCGTAACCAGCGAAGGCGTGGATAAAGAGGCTTTCTTTGACCCTGCAGACGATAAATTGTACAGACATCCTACATTTTATCAGATTCCGAACGATGTGAAAAATATGTAAAATAGACTCGGAATTGATGATTTTAGAAATTTTATTTCTGAAGTATTCGGTTTCAAATCCATAATAAAAATGAAAAACTATATCTTAAAATTGGCCGATGACTCCCTAATTATGGGACAAAGATTGGCAGAATGGTGCGGAAAAGGACCCTATCTGGAAGAGGATATCGCCCTGATCAACATTGCTCTAGACCAGTTGGGACAAGCCAATAATTTATACAATCTTGCGGTTAAGTTTTTTAACGACGGCTGCTCCGTTGATGACTTTGCTATGCTAAGAGCAGAAAAAGAATATCTTAACGCTCAATTGGTAGAAATACCGAATGGAGACTATGCGCAGACCATTCTTAAAGCCTATTTTTTTGCGGTGTATCAAAAAATTCTTTACTCGCAACTTAGCCAGTCTGCAGATGAAGATCTGAAAGCCATCGCCATAAAATCTTTGAAAGAAGTAAAATACCATGTGACTCATACCGAAACTTGGATGAAAGTATTCGCACAAGGAACCGATGAAAGTAAAAGCAGATTGCTTGCCGCAGTAGAAGCCGTTTGGGAATACACAGGTGGATTGTTTGATGAGGTGGATGGCGAGTCCGAATGGGTTGCCTTAGGATTAATACCTTCTTCAAAAGAAATTTATGCCGAATGGAATGCTCAAATTAAAAACTTCTTCACAACCATAGAAATCGAAATTCCAACAGATCCTTTTATGCAAAAAGGCAGTAGAATAGGCATTCATACCGAATACTTTGGGTACATTCTTTGCGAATTGCAATACATGCAGAGGACTTATCCGGATTGTGTTTGGTAATATTAAAATCAAATTGTCTTAATTTAACCTCTTCGTTCTTCAAAAAGGAGGGGTTTTATTTTTTTAAATTATTAAAAAGAAGATGTCGAAATACATTCAGCTTCTGAAAAGCATACCCGATCCCGAAATCCCAGTCATTGATATTGTTGAACTCGGTATTGTAAGAATGATAAATGAGTTGGAAGATAACACCGTAGAGGTGGTCATTACCCCAACTTATTCCGCTTGTCCTGCCATGTTCAATATCGAAGAAGATATTGTAAAATTATTTCAAGAAAATAACATAAAAGTCAAAGTAACTACACAATTGTTTCCTGTTTGGACCACGGATTGGCTCACGGATGAAGCTCGAGAAAAATTGAAAAACTACGGAATTGTACCTCCCGAAAAAGGACATGACGAAAATCATTTGAACATCCCCATTCGTTGTCCAAGGTGCAATTCTACCAATACCAAGATGATCAGCAGGTTCGGATCCACACTTTGCAAAGCTTCATACCAATGCAACGACTGTTTAGAGCCTTTTGACTATTTCAAATGTCATTAAAATTAACTATCTTTATACCAAGATTAAAACCATTTCACTATGTATGTATATTCACAATTTGATGTAGAATCTCATTTTCAAGGAAAACTGAAAATAGCCTATCTTAACCAACCGGAAACCCTCAATGCACTCAATAAAGCATTACTCTTGGAATTGAGAGAGTTTATAGAATTTTATGAGAAAGACCAAGACACCCGTTGTATTGTAATCGCAGGCAAAGGCAAAGCGTTTTGTTCTGGACAAATGTTGGACGAGCAATTGTTGGATCCCAATGTTAATATAGGAAGAGAAGTGCAAAAAATAGTTACCGAATTCTATAATCCTTTGGTCAATGCCATCAATTATTCCAGCAAACCAATTGTTTCTTTGGTGAACGGTTTGGCTGTGGGCGCCGGCGCTGTTTTGGCACTGATTTGCGACTTCTCATTGGTGGCCAAATCCGCGTACTTTTCTTTTGGATTCTCCAATATTGGACTCATCCCCGATACCGGAGGTACTTACTTTCTTCCAAAAATTATGAACAGACAAATGGCGCACTACCTAACTTATACCGGTAAGAAACTTTCTGCCGACGAAGCAAAAGATTTAGGAATTGTTGCTGATGTGTTTTCCGATGAAGATTTTTCTGCAAAATCCATGGAAATGTTAGAAGGTTTGGTAAATATGCCGACCAAAGCTCTTGGGTTAACCAAAAAAGCACTAAGAAAATCGTATCGTTATAGCCTGAAAGAACAATTGGACTTGGAAAGCGTTTACCAAGCCGAAGCCGCAAGATCTGAAGATTTCAAAGAAGGAATCGATGCATTTTTGGAAAAGAGAAAACCCGTTTTCAAAGGGAAATAATTCAACAATTTCAATGAATAAGTTAAAGATGGTTTTGATTTTTCAAAACTATCTTTTTTTGTATCTTTAGAAACTCAAAAATCAAAAGAAACTTTATCAATAGTGGAAAATAAAATAAAAACCGTAGGGGTCATCGGCTCTGGCACCATGGGCATTGGCATCGTGCAGGTAGCAGCCAGCAACGGTTGTCAGGTTTGCCTTTTCGATGTTAATGAAGAACTAACCCAAAAGTCTTTGCATAACCTTGAAAATACATTACAAAAACTCGCTCAAAAAGAAAAAATATCCTTCCAAGAAGCCGAAGATATTTTTAACAGAATAAAATTCTGTACCGAGCTCTCCGATTTTAAAAATTGCGATTTGGTCATCGAAGCCATTGTCGAAAACAAAGAAATCAAGCAAAAAGTATTTTCAGATTTAGAAAATATCGTTTCAGAAAATTGTGTTTTGGCATCCAACACTTCATCCATATCCATAACATCCATTTCTTCAATACTGAAGCAACCAAGCCGTTTTATCGGGATACACTTCTTCAATCCGGCTCCCATCATGCCTTTGGTAGAGGTTATACCAGGATTGTTAACCCATAATACTTTGGCCGATGAAATGTATAATTTAATGAAATCTTGGGGCAAAGTTCCCGTCATTGCCAAAGACATTCCAGGCTTTATCGTCAACCGAATTGCCCGACCTTATTACGGCGAAGCCCTACGATTGGTCGAAGAAAACATCGCTACTCCCCAGCAAGTAGATCAGGCTATGAAATCTTTGGGCGGCTTTCGTATGGGACCTTTCGAACTGATGGATCTCATCGGTGTCGATGTCAATTTTTCCGTAACCACCACGGTGTACAAGGATTATTTTTACGACCCAAAATACAAACCCAGCCTCCTGCAACAAAGAATGTCCGAAGCCAAATTGCACGGCAGAAAAACCGGAAAAGGATTTTACGATTATTCGGATAATGCCGTAAATCCAACAGCTGAAAAAGACGATGACTTGTACCAACAGATTTTTATGAGGATCATTTCCATGCTCATCAACGAAGCTGTGGAAGCCAAAAGACTGAAAATCGCCTCCGACCAAGACATAGAGCTTGCCATGCAAAAAGGAGTCAATTATCCAAAAGGGCTTTTGGCTTGGGCCAAAGAAATAGGATACGAAAAAATCTCACAAACTTTAGAAAACTTGTACCAAGAATACCAAGAAGAACGATACAGGCAAAGTCCACTTCTTCGTAAATTATAAAATAAACAAAATGAATCCCTTAGAAATAGCAAAATACATGCTCGCCCAAGATCATTTCTCCCAATGGATGGGGGTAGAAATCCTTGAAGCACGCGAAAAATACTGCCTTCTGCAAATGCCCATTCGTACAGAAATGCTCAACGGACTCCGTACGGTACACGGCGGTGTCACATTCTCCTTCGCAGACACAGCATTGGCATTTTCTTCCAACAACACCAACGACGCTTCGGTGGCGCTCAATTGCAACATCAATTTTACAAAAGCCGTTCGCGAAGGCGATGTCCTTTTTGCCGAAAGCATTTTGATATCCGATACCCGAAAAACAGGAATTTATGACATCAAAATCACCAACCAAAACAAAGATCTAATGGCATCCTTCCGAGGGACCGTTTATAAAATTAACAAAAAAGTAACCGAGTTATAATTTTTTTTGGGCACCTATTCCGCCCTCCGTTCCCGCTTTTTATTTTTTTTGCCCATGCAAGTTCCAAACAAAAAAAAATAAAAGAGCTCCACTCAGGTCGGGGTGCAACAAGCTTCACAAAATAACAAGAATATAAAATCAAAAAACAATATGAAACTTAATAACTATACCTACGGACAATGGACCGAAGGAAATAAAGAAGGCACAACGCTCTTCAATTCCGTAACCGGAGAGCAAGTAGCCATCGCAGATACCAGCGGCATCAACTTCAGCCAAGTTCTGGAGTATGGCCGAACCGTTGGCTACAAAAATTTGGCTTCCATGACCTTTTACGATCGTGGCGAAATGCTGAAAAAAGTTGCCCTCTATCTTCTGGAAAGAAAGAAAAAATACTACGAAATTTCCTACAAAACCGGAGCAACACACACCGACTCTTGGGTGGATATCGAAGGCGGATTGGGAACTTTTTTTACCTATTCGGGTTTGGCAAAAAGAATGTTGCCCAACACTCCTTTCTGGGTGGACGGCGATGTGCAGAAAATTTCAGCCAACGGTACGCATTTGGGCACTCATATTTTAACTCCTTCCGAAGGGGTTTCGGTACAGATTAACGCATACAACTTCCCGGTTTGGGGCATGTTGGAGAAACTTTCAACCTCGCTCTTGGCCGGTGTTCCGAGTATTGTAAAACCCGCAACACCAACATCGTATCTTACCCATGCGGTTTTCCAAGATATGATTGAGAGTGGCATTTTACCGGAAGGAGCCATTCAACTTATCTGCGGTAGCGCCGGCAATATGCTCGATTTTATGCAAGACGGAGATTCGGTATTGTTTACAGGTTCGGCATCCACCGGAAAAAAACTGAAAGCCATGCCATCCATTTCAGGAAATGCCGTTAGATTCAACATGGAAGCCGACTCCCTCAATTGTTCTATTTTGGGTAAAGATGCCAAACCCGGCACACCAGAATTCGACTTATTCATCCGTGAGGTGAAAAACGAAATGACCACAAAATCTGGACAAAAATGTACCGCCATCCGTAGAATTATTGTTCCGGAAAACTTAGTGGGCGATGTGCAATCTGCACTTTCTAAAGAATTGGACAAAGTAAAAATAGGAAATCCACTCAACCGAGAAACCCGAATGGGTGCTTTGGCGGGGAAAGACCAATACAACGAGGTGCTGGAAAAAATTAACCTCCTAAAATCCGAAACCGAACTGATCTACGATGGAAAGCACGATTTGATAGATGCCGATTATGAAAATGGCTCCTTCATGACTCCAAAATTATTCCTGAACGACAGTCCTTTTTCTAAAAATATTTCCCACGATGTGGAAGCATTCGGGCCGGTTTCTACCATCATGCCGTACAAAGATGCAGAAGAAGCGGCTGCTCTTGCCAAAAGAGGAAAGGGAAGTTTGGTGGGATCCATCATTTCTCACGATGACCAATTTATCGCCGAAACTTCTTGGAAAATGGCTTCTTCGCACGGTAGAATTTTCGTGCTGAACAGAGACAATGCCAAAGAAAGTACAGGTCACGGTTCTCCATTACCGACTTTGATGCACGGTGGACCGGGAAGAGCCGGTGGTGGCGAGGAAATGGGCGGACTGAACGGTCTGCATTTTTTCCTACAAAAAACAGCCGTTCAAGGTTCTCCGGATGTGCTTACCGCCATTACAAAAATTTACACTCAAGGTGCCGAGAAAAAATATGCAGACAAGCATCCTTTCCAAAAATACTTTGAAGAAGTTGAAGTTGGAGATTCTTTGGAAACTGCCGGTAGAACGGTTACCGATGCCGATATTGTGAATTTTTCCAATGTGTCTTGGGATCATTTCTATGCACACACGGATGCAACTTCACTCAACAATACCATTTTCGACAAAACCGTTGCTCACGGATATTTTATCCTTTCTGCTGCTGCCGGTTTGTTTGTCTCCGGAAAAAAAGGACCGGTAATTGCCAATTATGGTCTAGAAAATTGTTCGTTCTTCAAGCCTGTTTATGCCGGTGATACCATCACGGTATATCTTACGGCAAAAGAAAAAATTAACCGCGGTGTAAAAGGCAGAAACATCCCAAGTGGTGTGGTAAAATGGTTGGTAGAAGTGGTGAACCAAAGAGATGAGGTGGTTTGCGTTGCAACAATTCTAACTTTGGTGGCTAAAAAATCTCCTTTTGTTGATTTCAAAAAAGACAAGATCCAAAAAATTATTAATGGATTGACGGATAACACCCAACCGCTTTGGGGAAAAATGACGGCTCAGCAAATGCTGGAACATTTGGAAGAAACTTTGTTGTACAGTATGGGAAAACCAGAAGTGCAAACTTGCTATACCCCTGAAGAACAATTGGAAAAATTCCAAGATTCTTTGTACACTTTCAGGAAGATGCCAAAAGACTATCCTGCTCCTTTCTTGCCAGAGGATGGCTCTTTACCCGCTTTGAAATACAAAAACTTGGATGCTTCAAAAACAGCTTTCATGACCGCAGTGCAAGAGTTTTTGGTGTATTACAGAGAACATCCACAGGCTGAACATCTGCATTTTGTCTTTGGTAAATTGAATAAAGAAATGATGGAATTGTTCCACAGAAAACATTTCACCCATCATTTCGAACAATTTGGTCTAATCTAAAAATAAATGCTAAAAACCTTGTTGGAGGTTCTTTCGACAAGGTTTTGGTGTTATTCAATGAAAACATTTGGGGAAAAAGTTGTAGCATTCAACAAGAATTTAGAATTTCATGATGAACTACCTGAGGGTTTTGGGGTGCTCAATCCGTATTTGGACAATCCCGAAACTTTGATGGTGATGGAAGCGTTCTACAAAAAATTTTACAACGATCATCAACATCGAAAATTCATCATTGGGATCAATCCCAGCAGGCACGGTGCCGGTGTGACGGGCGTTCCGTTTACCGATACCAAAAGATTGGAGACGGTTTGTGGGATAACGATGAAATCGGCAAGGACGCATGAGGTTTCATCGGTTTTTCTATACGATATGATAGAAGCCTTTGGAGGTCCCGAAAAATTTTATGCAGATTTTTACATCAATTCTCCTTTTCCGTTGGCCATTGTCAGAAAATCCAAAACCGATTGGGTAAATGCCAATTATTACGATGACAAAGAGCTTTTTGCCGCTGTAAAACCCTTCATGATAGAAAGCATTAAAAAGCACATCGCTTTGGGGTTGGAGACGGACACGGTTTATTGTTTGGGAAAAAAGAATGCCGAATTTCTAAAAAAAATTAATCAAGAAGAAAAACTCTTTGGAGCGCTGAAGGTTTTGGATCATCCACGATACATACAACAATACAAATCCAAGGAAAAAGAAATGTATATCGACCGATATCTATTGACACTAACAGGACAGATTTAAAAAATTATAAGAACTAAAAGAAAAATATGGAAGATTTTGTACAATCAGAATTTAAGAATAACATTGCCGAAATTACCTTTGGGACTGCGAAAAGTAACGCTTTGCCGGGAGCAATTTTAGAAAAATTAGCTACCACCATTTTGGAAGAAGGTGCAAAAAAAGAAGTGAAAGCCATTTTGTTGAAATCGGCTGGTGAGAAAGCTTTTTGTGCTGGAGCTAGTTTTGACGAACTTTTGGAAATTGAAGACCTTGAAACTTCTAAAAAATTCTTCGGAGGTTTTGCCAAAGTTTTGAACGCCATGAGAAATTGTGGGAAAATTGTGGTGGTAAGAGTTCAAGGAAAAACCACAGGAGGTGGCGTTGGTATTGCTTGCGGTGCCGATTATTGCTTTGCCACCGAAAGTTCGGCTTTGGCTTTAACCGAGATCAATTTAGGAATTGGCCCTTTTGTGATCGGTCCGTATGTGGAGAGAAAAATTGGGAAATCTCAGTTTTCAGCCATGGCAATCGATGCAGGATTTAGATCTGCAAATTGGGCAGAACAGCACAATATTTATCATTTTGTAGGTAAAGATATTGCAGAAATGGATGCCGAATTGGAAAAATTCATGACGCGATTATCCAGCAGAAGTGAAGATGCTTTGGCGTTAATCAAAAAAGTATCTTGGGAAGGAACGGATCATTTTGATGAACTGATGCCGGCAAGAATACACATGTCAGCGAGTTTGATTTTGGAAGATTCGGCCAAGAAAAACATCACCGCCATCAAGGAAAGGTTGAGAGCGAAATAAAATTTAAAAGCCCTATTCAGACAAATAGAATAGGGCTTATTTTTTATTTTTTAGCTGGAGTTGCTGGTGGTGGTGGAGTAGTTGGAGGGTTTCCTGAGTTGAAGTCCAATAACTCGACATCAAAAATCAAAAGAGCACCAGGAGGGATAACGCCGCCTGCACCGTTGTCGCCATAGGCCAAATTAGCAGGGATGTAAAAACGATACTGAGAACCTTTGTTCATCAATTGTATTCCTTCTGTCCATCCTTTTATAACGCCTCCCAAAGCAAATTCAGAAGGTTGTTTTCCTCTGTTGTCTGTGGAGTCGAAAACCGTTCCGTCAGGTAATTTTCCGGTGTAAAGTACTTTTACCAAGTCGGATGCTTTTGGAGTTTCTTTACCGGTTCCTTTTTTGATAACTTCGTATTGCAAGCCAGAAGCCGTCGTTTTTATGGCTGGATTTTTCTTGTTTTTCTCAAGAATTTCTACAGCTTTCTTTTGGTTTTCTTCGGCTTTTACTTTTTGTTCAGCAATTTTTTTATCGTTCATTTTTTTGGAGAACTCCATCATGAAACTGTTCATGCCAGCAGGGTCTAAAAGTTTTTTAGCACCCGTTTGTTGGTCTTTAAAAGCTTGTGCAAAAATTTCAGGGTCAACATTTAATCCTTGGTTTTTGAAGCTTTCGGCAACATTCATACCTAGATAATACGATACTTTTTGGTCATCGGTCATCGTTGCTGGATCAAGAGCTGCAATGTTTGTTTTTTCAGGGGTCTTAGAGTTTTGTGCGCAAGAAATTGCACTAACCATAATCGATAAAACTAGAACGGTCTTTTTCATATATAATATTGGTTAATTTGAATTATTAAAGTGAACAAAAATATTGATTTTTTTTAGATGGTATAAAAAATATTACGATTTTGTTTGGCTGTCCATTACAATGGTGACCGGTCCGTCATTAATCAATGAGACTTTCATATCGGCACCAAAGATTCCGCTTTCTATTTTTAATCCTGATTTTGAAATTTCTTGTTTAAAATAATCAAATAGGGGAATGGCAATATCGAGTTTGGCAGCTCGGATAAAGGAAGGACGGTTTCCTTTTTTGTAGTCGGCAATAAGGGTGAATTGGCTGATGCACAGGATCTCACCGTTGCAATCGAGTGCGGAAAGATTTAGTTTTCCTTTTTCATCACCAAAAACTCTTAGATTAATAATTTTCTGTATGAGCCAATCGGCATCGGTTTTTGTGTCTTTCTCTTCAATGCCTATAAGTAGAGCCAATCCGTGACGGATCTCGCCAACAATTTTTCCATCAACCCTAACTTGCGCTTCGCTTACGCGTTGTATAACGGCCTTCATGTTTTAGTTAAAAATATTTAAAATGTTCGAACTGCTGTCGTAGTTATAATGGTAGGTTTTTGGGGGGACAGAAGAAATGTTCGTCGGTTGACCGGTCAATAAAATCCATTCGGCACCGTCTTTTGGACAAAGGATTTTGATGTTGTCTTTCACTTCCAATGTGGTGCTGCTGTCCGGACAAATGTGTGGCGCATTTCTATCGTAAATTTTGAATCCTGTTGAAGTCCTAACCACAATTAGCCCTCGGGTTCCGGCGCTTTGTTCATTCACATAGATCCATCCACCAACATTTTGCAAAGGATAGTAGGCCGGAAGATTTAGGTTGAGCATAACCTGTATGTTAACCTCCGGGAAACAGCTTACCGTTTCTTGGGTTCTGCTGCAAGAACTGTGGTTTAAGGTGCTGAAAATCAAAAAAAATAAAAAGAATAATGAGGTGCTTAATTTTTTCATTTGAAAATAATTTATATCTTTGTGAAACAAATTGAAACAACAGATACATTGTCCGGCAAATGTCGGATTATTTTTTTATACACACTGAAAATATTTTATTATTATGGCAACTTATGTTACTAATGAAGGTCTGGAAAAAATGAAAGTAGAACTAGAACAATTGGAGCGTGTAGAAAGACCAAAAGTTACCCAGCAAATTGCAGAGGCTAGAGATAAAGGCGACTTGTCGGAAAATGCTGAATACGATGCAGCAAAAGAAGCACAAGGCATGTTGGAAATGAAAATTTCTAAACTGAAGGATATGATCGCCAATTCTAAAGTAATTGATGAAACACAATTGGACACATCAAAGGTTTCCATATTGACCACGGTTCGATTGATGAATAACGCTACCAAAGCCGAGCAAAAATTCACCTTGGTTCCGGATAATGAGAGTGATTTGAAATCGGGTAAAATATCTATTAATACACCAATTGCAAAGGGATTGTTGGGAAAAGCGGTCGGTGAGACGGCTGAGATTTCCTTGCCCAATGGAAATAAACTTTCTTTCGAAGTTTTAGAAATTTTATTGTAAATTCACAAATTGATATGAGCAGCATTTTCACAAAAATTATAAAAGGCGATATTCCTTCTTATAAAATTGCCGAAGACGAAAAGCACTTGGCTTTTTTGGATGCAATGCCTTTGGTTGAAGGGCACACTTTAGTAATCCCAAAACAAGAGGTGGATCTGATTTTTGATTTGGAAAATGAAGATTTTAAAAATTTGTGGGGTTATGCGCAACAAGTAGCGAAAAAATTGCAAAAGACCTATCCCGACAAAAGAATTGCTGTCGCAGTGGTCGGTTTAGAAGTGCCGCATGCTCATATCCATCTGGTGCCTATAGAAAAAATGGCAGATCTTAATTTTGCTAATTCAAGATTGAAATTTAGTGATTCAGAATATGTTGAAATTCAAAATAAGATACTAAATTACTAAAATAAAAACCAGACTAACCTCTGGTTTTTATTGTTAATGGCCTAACGGAAAGATATTTTTTTAATAATTTTGTAGAATAATTGAATCCAGATTCCACGGATTGTGGTGGGTAAATAATAATATCATTAATAATTATATGAATTCAAATCAATGTTCATTTTGTGGACGAAAAAGAAAAGATGTACAAATGCTGGTTTCGGGACAAAATGGCTTTATTTGTGAAAACTGTATAGAGCAAGCGCATTCCATCGTTTTAGAAAACAATTCTAAGTCCGGATTTGCTCCTGCAAAAAGTTTGGCAGATCTAAAGAAACCCAAAGAGATCAAAACTTTTTTAGATCATTATGTTATTGGGCAAGATCAGGCGAAAAAACAATTGTCTATCGCAGTGTATAACCATTACAAAAGATTGTTGCATGCTGCAGATGAAAATAGAGAGGTAGAAATTGAAAAGTCCAACATCATCATGATTGGTGAGACCGGTACAGGTAAAACACTTTTAGCCAAAACCATAGCCAAAGAATTGAATGTTCCGTTTTGTATCGTAGATGCGACCATACTTACAGAAGCGGGTTATGTGGGTGAGGATGTGGAAAGTATTTTGTCCAGACTTTTGATGGTAGCCGACTACGATGTGGAAAAAGCAGAAAAAGGTATTGTTTTCATTGATGAAATTGATAAAATTGCTAGAAAATCGGACAATCCAAGTATAACAAGAGATGTTTCTGGGGAGGGCGTTCAGCAAGGGTTGTTGAAGCTTTTGGAAGGAAGCATTGTTAATGTGCCACCACAAGGAGGAAGGAAGCATCCGGATCAAAAATACATTCAGGTAAATACGCAGAATATTCTGTTTATTGCTGGAGGTGCTTTTGACGGGATCAAAGAAATCATCGAAAGAAGACTGAACAAGCAAGCGATTGGATTTTCTTCTGAAAAAATCAATAAAACCGACGAAGAAGAGTATATTTTAAGTCAGATTAATGCGATAGATCTTCGCTCTTTTGGATTGATACCGGAGCTTTTAGGGCGTTTCCCTATCATTACTTATTTGGATAAACTAACCAAAGAAACGATGGTGAGAATTATGAAAGAGCCCAAAAACTCTATCGTTAATCAATTTGTAGAATTGTTCAAAATGGATGGGGTAAAACTCGAATTTTCTGATGAAGCCATTGAAAAAATTGTAGAAGAAACCATTGAAAAAGGACTTGGAGCAAGAGGATTAAGAGGTACTACTGAAAAAGTATTGGAAGAGTATATGTTCAATATTGATGAAGTAGATGAAATCATTTTAACAAAGGATAATGTGAAAATATGAAAATATTTTTGTGATTTTCAAAAATATGAGTAAATTTGTCAGTGGAATATAGTGTAGTTATTAACACAAATACATATTGAAATGAAAAGAATTTTATTTGCTATCGGTCTTCTGACAATAGGACTGTCAGCTTTAGCACAAGCGCAAGTACTCACCCATGTGGACAAAGCGGGGAAGGTATATGTTGGTAAAGGAGCCTTGTTTTACAACGGTGGAGGTCTTCAATTGAAAGATACAGGTAATTGGGAAAACCATGGAGATGTGATGTTGGTGGGGACAAGTACTGATGTTTTCAAAACATTGGACGCTTCTGGAAACAATCGAGTATATACTACAGGAAGTGGTTATAATGCAGGAGGTGTTTTTGAGAATAAACTGAATACGCCTGCCAATTATGCTTTGCCTAATAACTCATTGCTTCCTGATCAATACACCTACGGACAATTGTATGTTCAAGGATTAACTCAAGCGAATGTACAAGGGGTTGTCAACCAAGAACACGCCAATGTGAATCACGGTACTTATCAACAGGTAGCAATGCCATTTTTCGGTAAAGAATTGAAATCTTTATCCTCTGGTACTGAATTGAATAAGACTTTTGCCGATCAAAGATGGTCGATGAATGAAATATTGAAGTACAATAATGCCAATGTGGTTTTTGATGGAGCTCCTATTGCAACATTGACATCGGATCCTTCAGCTTACTATATTTTAGGGAATAAAAACACTTCAATTAATTTTAATAATGTAAAAACCATTGTTGGTAGACCTTATGCGAATAACTCAACCTCTGTTACATTGCAAAACGCGGGTAATGGAATAGTTTGGGGAGCAGGAGGTAATAATATTAATGCCTATAACGAAAAGTACAATACTTATGTTCAAGATGGTTTTGAATTGCAAGCTGCAATTGGAGGAACTGCTTGGCAAGGTAATTACGGTAGAAACTTGTACCAATTTGGTAATCCTTATATGACCAATTTGGATTTGAAAGGACTTTTTGTAAGTGGAGATCCTAATTACATACCCAATATTTACGGAATTCGTTTAGAACAATCAGAAGGAACAGTTTCCTATTCTCCAAGTGTAGGTGGTGGTTCTGGTTTGTTTAAATTTGTAACTTGGAGTGGATCTTCATTGGTTGGAGACTCCGATTGGGCAGTTATTAGACCGATGAGTGTTTTTTCTATTAAATTAAAAAATAACAATGCGGGTTCTTCTATTAATTTTGATAATTTAAGAAGATTCGGATATCTACCTAGAACGGCATCAACTTATGATGTTACTGCATCCAGAACAAATAATCCTGGAACAACTAAAGAGTTGGCGGTTGCTGCCCTTGATGAATTTGGGAAAGAAATCGGAAGAACTTACTATGTGGTGACTCCCAATGCGGTTACCGGACACTCGAGTAATACGACAATGCAGGTTGCCGCAGCAAATACTAATGTAATTGGAACTTTTGAAGAAGATCCTGTAAATGGAGGTTACGACTTGAATTATAACAGTGCTTATTGGTTGTATATCAACGAAGCAAATGAACTTAATTTTACGGGGAAAGCAATTCCAATGGCCTTGTACGGTTCATTAGTGAAATCACTTAGGTTTTGGGTAAAAGAAGAAGGTCAATACATTCCAATGGGTTCATCTTTATTGTCTACCGGTTTAGCGTTTTATTATAAATTAGAAAATGGTACGGCACAGCAAATTACACAAGGTCAAACAATACCTGTAACGGTTAACCCTACCATAGGAAGCGATGTTAGTTTGTACTACGGAGCACCGACAAGTTCGCTAGCAGTAAATGATGCTGATGTTAAGCACTCAAGAACTAAAGTAATTTATAACCCTGAAATTGATAACTTTATTGTGAGATTTGACCCAAGTTGGAAAACTGCGGATGTTAAAGTGTATGATATGAGTGGTAAATTGGTAATTACTTCTAATAAAGTTAATGCAAATAAAGATTTTGTTATTGAATTGGCAAGAGGAAATAAAGCATATGTTGTTTCCGTAATATCTGAGAGTGGAGTAAAAGTAAATGCGAAAATAATAAGATAAAATACCATTATGATGAAAAAAATATTTAATAAACTATTTCTTAGTTTACTGGCTATAGTATTTTGTGTTGACTTTTATAAAGCACCACCACCACCACCATCAGGGGGGGGCGGTCCGACAACACCAGGTGCACCAGCATCGCCGATTGATATGTATTTGTTAATTCTAGGATTTGTTGCTTTTGTTCTAATCTTAGTTTTTACCAAACGAATGAAAATTAATAAAGCATAAAGTTTGTTAATTCTATTATAAAACCCATAGTTTACTGTGGGTTTTTTTATATTTACAAATTAGAAAATTAAGTATTAAAAATGAAAAGAAAAATATTTACGGGATTATTTGGATTAATGAGTTTGACACTATTTTCTCAGTTTAAAGTGGATGTCAAAGCACCAGAGAAGTTTTCTGCTAAAGAAGCTATATTGTACACGCTTAGTGGGTCTAAGGATGTTATTGTTGGTAAAACCATAAAAAAGAATAACCAATGGTCTTTTTCTGTGCCACAAGCATATACAGGAATGCTCAAAGTATATTTCCCTGAAGTAAATGCCTCTTTAAACATGATCTCTGAAAACAAGAATGTTGATTTAAATTTTGATTCGGATCAGCAAAAAATAAAACAGGTATTTTATAATGATGCGTCTAACAAACTGATGGATCAAGTACAAGAAGTTGAACAGAAAAGAGAAATTATACTTCCGGCTTTATATCAAATGGGAGAGTATTATACCCAAAAATCAGATTTTAAAACGGCAATAGACAAGGAAATAAACCGTCTTAATGGTAAAATGGATATAGATGCTGCTTCCCACCCTTTTGTAGCGTATTATAATACTAATTATCATAAATATGTACTTAAAGATCCAGCGGGTAAAATAAATTCTCAAGATGATCTGGCGCATTTTATAATAAACTCAAGTGATTATCTCGAAAGTTCATCGTTACTAAGGCCAATTTTACTGTTGTTTCTTAATTCCGGTTCTAAAACCAATGTGGACTCAGCTATAGACAAACTGCTTTTAAAATTAAATGTAGAAACAACTAGAGGTCAGGTGGTGTTATCAGAATTGATCGATCTGTTTGATGTGTACGGGATGTCGGCTCTAAAGGAAAAGTACCTCACACAAGCTGCAAATCTTAAGTGTACCATAACCGACCGGTTGGCGACGACTTTAAAACTCAATAAAAATACAGAGATGGGTGCTGTGTTTCCAGATTATGTTTTTCAAAATACACTAAATTCTAATGAGAAATCTTTGCATCAAGTTAAAGCAAAGCATAAAGTAATCGTTTTTTGGTCATCGACTTGCTCGCATTGTGAGACGGAATTGCCAGTTTTATATGCAGAGTATAATAATTTGAAAAAAATGAATATCGAAGTTATCGCTTTTTCATTAGATGCTGATAAAGCGGTGTATTTGCAAAAAGCTTCTGTGTTTCCATGGGTAAATACTTCAGAACTAAAAGGTTGGAATAGCGAATTTGTACAAACCTATAATGTGCATGCAACGCCAACATTCTTCATTCTGGATGAAAATAATAAGATTGTTGATAAACCTGACCATGTTCAGGATGTTTTGAAGTATTTTAATTTAAAAAAAGCTTTGTAGATTAAAAAAAAGTTTCTACATTTGCACCACTCAAAACCGAGGCGAGGTAGCTCAGTTGGTTAGAGCGCAGGATTCATAACCCTGAGGTCACGGGTTCAATTCCCGTCTTCGCTACAAAGGACTTTCTATATTTAGGAAGTCTTTTTTTGTTTCTTATTTTGATGAATATCGGCCAAGTTTCAGTACCAGGTATTCGAATAGTCGTTCTACAGTACTTCCTATTTTTTGGTAATGTGAAAATTTAATTCTTTGTGTAAAAACGAAATGAAATTTGCAGATCATGTTTATAAAATACTATTTTTCTTACTTGTGATATTCTTATGCTTATTTTATACTCGTTGAGGGAGGTTAAATAATGAGTCTATTCTAAATTATTCGTGTTTTGATGAAAATAGTACGGTCTGAGCTTTTGTGTTCTGAATCATATGTTCCTAATTATTTATTTTTTCTTTGAATATTTTTGATAAAACTATTTGTTTTGTTCATTATTTCTTTTATATTTGCTGTAGTCAAATGGGGATAGTTAAATATTTCCAGACTATAAATTTTTTTTCATCATTTGTGTTTTGGAATTGCGTTGTGAAACGTGATTCTTTTTTTATTTAATTTTATCAAAAAAATATAATACCTCTTAATTGAGGTTTTAATGAATTATTTCAAATGAAAAAAGATAATTAGTTTGAATAGTTCTGTCATAAGGATGAAAAAGTCTTAATTAAGGAAATGCTATAATTTTCATTCATATTTTTTATTTGGAAGATATGAATATATGTTGTAATTTTGGAGTGCTTTAAAGCTATTGTTCTTAAAGCAATAAATTTTTTTTTCATCATTTGTGTTTTTGGAACTGCGTTGTGAAACGCAGTTCTTTTGTTTCGTACCTGATGAAGAGTTCTATGAAGTACGAATAACTAATGCTTCCATCTTGTTGATTGCTTTTTAGAAACCAGTCATTGGTGGTGTAAAATACAGTGTTTAATAAGCCTTCATGCTTTTTATAGAACGCTTTTTCTTCCATAAAATCTTTCTCTAGCCCAACAGGAAATTCAGATACCATTTTCTTTACATACTCCGGGTCGTAATTTTGTAGATGAATTAATAGGTTTTTCAGAACAAAATAATGGGTGCTGTACCTCAGTTCATTGTTTTGGCTGTTTTTTCCCATTAAAAATGCTGCAAAATTGGCTTCTTCTTCTCTTGCAATACCAAGCTGATGTGCGCTTTCATGGGACAGGGTAAAAGGGATTTGTGTGTCTGGGATATTGTTATTGAACTGCGCCTCGGCGGTAAAAGGATTGTAATAACCCAAAATACCGGTATAGCTCATGAACTCTGCAAATAGACTGGGTTTTATACTTTTTACTTCCGTAGTTGATAGGTTGATTAATTTTTTTGGAATTGATTTTTGTGAGTTTAATATCTCTTTTTTTATAGAGTCTATATTTTTAATTTTAAAAACTCCAGCATGATTCTCGTGGATCAAGGCTCGATCGGCAATGCATTTATTAAAATATATTTCAGTTAATCTTTTTATGTCATTCAAGTTGCTTTTACCTTCAGGCAGTTTTTCAATAATCGGTGGTTGAAAATACAACAAGCCCCAAATGAGTTGATAGATGAGGTAGCAGATGTTCAATAAAATACAAATCTGTTTGAAGGATTTCTTTCTATTTTTAAATGACTTTATGAAGATGCCCAGAATGTATACTCCTAAAATGATGTAAAATACATCTCCGATGGAGAAAGGGATCCATGAAAATATCTTCTGATGGACGGCCTTTTGCCATTCAAAAAAATAAATGTGAAAACTTAATAATTTTTGACTTTTCGATATGAAGTAAAAGAAACAAATTTGGGCAAGTAAAAGACCTGCCCAAATTAATGTATTGTATTTAAAATATGTGTTTTTAATGTCCATTTTTTACGCTGGCATTTTCTAATTCTATTCCTTGTTTTTTTAAGATTTTTGTAACCTGTATGGCGTAAAACGCGAGGTAAGCAAAACAAATAACCCCAACAATATAAGAAAAATGTATGCTGGTTGCATCGGCTATCGTTCCTTGTAGCCAAGAGATAAACCCACCTCCCATAATCATCATAATCAACAATCCGGATCCTTGGTTGGTGTGTTTTCCTAATCCGTTTATGGCCAAAGCAAAAATACATGGCCAAAGTGTAGAACAGAAAAGCCCAACGCTGGTAAATGCATATACGGAAGTCATTCCGCTGCTCATCATCCCAATAATCAGTGCTGTAATGCCGGCAATCGAAAATATAAGCAACATTCTTGCTGGGTTGCCCTTGCTTAAGATGTCGCAAATAATAATGGCTAAAATAATCCATCCGTACACATAAAAATGAGACAAATCGTGCTTTGCAATGGCATTAACCAATAAAAACACTGAAAAAGCCAAGTACGGAGCTAGAAATCTTAAAACTTTTTTTAGATTTAAACTGAAATCGAAAGCTTCAACGGCTCCTGTCCATCGGCCAATCATCAAAGAAGCCCAATATAAAGATACGAAAGGAGCAATCTCTTTGGTTTCGAATCCCAAACTGTTCTCCATATATGCCGGTAGGTTACTGGCTGTTGATACTTCAACACCAACATAAAGGAATATGGCAATCATCCCTAAAATTAATTGCGGATACTGAAGTGCCGAGGTTTTGTGATGTCCTTCTTCTTTGTCGTCTGTATTTTCCAAATTGGTTGGCCTTACGGCAGGAAGTGAGGAGAATTTTAATAAAATTGCAACCAAAATAAAGGCAACTCCAAGAATTAGATACGGGATTTTTACCGATTCTATACTGGCTTCTGTGTTGCTGGCAGTTGCAGATCCAAAGATTGCAAAAGACACAATTAACGGTCCAATTGTCGTTCCAAGATTGTTAATTCCTCCGGCCATGGTCAATCGCTGTGAGCCGGTTTCTTTTGGACCAACCTCTATGGAAAGAGGGTTGGCGACAATTTGTTGTAATGAAAATCCTAGGCCAACTATAAAAAGTCCGGTAATCATTAAGACGAACGATCCCATATTGGCTGCAGGATAAAACAACAAAGTCCCGGATGCGGAGATCAGCAAACCGTAGATTAACCCGTTTTTGTAACCGATTTTGTTGATCAAATCTTGTTTGATGCCTTTTGAAATAAACATATAGATGAGTGAACCTACCGTATAAGCAATGTAGAAGGCCAAAGATACCAATTGGCTCTGCCCTTGGCTGAGATTGAACTCTTTTTTGAAAACCGGAATTAAAATATCGTTACTGGCTGCAACAAATCCCCAAAAGAAAAAAACCGTAACAAGAGGTATGAATTGCCCCCAATTGGTTTGCTTAGAATAATCTGACATGTTTATTGTTTAATTTAATGTTATGCAAAAATATTATTTTATTGATAATATTTATTTAAAATTGTTAATATTTTATCAAAAGAATCCTTTTTTAGTTCAGAAGCTGTTGGTGTGGGCTCAAGGATGTCATTTAGAAATACTTTTATTTTTCCAGGTTTTCCCTTACCGTTGTCAAACGGAAATCGTTCTTTTAGACCAACATAGGTCAAAACGACCAAAGGATGTTTATGTTTGTGGGCCAAAATAAACGGCCCGTCTTTGAAATTGTCCAAGATGACAGTCGTATCGTCCGGGACACCGCCTTCTGGGAAAATCACAATGCTGTCGCCCTCGTCCATGCGGTCAGAACAAAGTTGGTACACTCTGGCTCGGCTTCTGGGAGAGCTTCTGTCAACCAAAACACAAATTCTTTTGTAAATCATCCCAAACAGAGGTATTTTTTCCAATTCTTTTTTACCAACAAAACACAAGGGATGGTGTGGGAAAAGTACTACGGTAAGCATGATGTCCATGATGGAGGTATGATTGGCGATAATCACATACTGCAATTTCGGATCTATTTTCTTCTCCGTCAACGATTGAAAAGTATAACGAAAACCCATCCCGTAGAATAGGATCAGGCAGAACAATCGCATCCACCAATAGGCGTATTGGTAATGTTTTTTTTTAAACGAAAGTAAAAATACAGGTACAAAACAGATGAGGAGTAATACAAAGGCCAATAAAATAAACCAAATCCTCCAAAGGTAGTTAAGTGTTTTTGCAATCATCTTTTAAGAAAAACTCAAAAATATCAAATTTATTGATATTTACCCGTTGAAAATGATTCTTTTTTTTAAGGAATAGTTTAAAACAGAGACCACAACTATGGCAGCAATTTTACTCAACATTTCTTGGCTAAAAGTGAAAAATACCAAATCCAAATAAGTGTGGAAGATGTATCTGAAAAACAACTGAAAAAATGCTAAACTAAAAAGGGTAGATGCTGCCGACAATCCCATGAAATAAACAAATTCTCTTCTTTTTGAATGCTTGCCCCTTTCAAACACAAACCAAATGCTGAAAAAATAATTCGATACAATGCCGCATGTGGTAGAGAGTATGTTGCTGAAAGGAAAGTGTATGCCCCAAAGGTTGGTTTCTTGTGGGAAATATTGAGGGATAATGCTGCTGAATAGTTTGAAAGTTCCTATTTCTATGATAGCGCTTAGCCCTCCAGCAAGGATAAAAAGCAATACCTGTTTCTGTCTGAGTAATAGTTTTTTCATAAAACGAATAGGACTGCAAATTTATAATTAAATGTTAAAGTTTGATTAAAGTTTTATAAAAAAAGTTGGCATGTGGAAATAATTAATAATTTTAACTATCCAAATGAAATGTATTGATATTAAGACTAAATTGTATGAAAACAATGCAATTAAGTAAAGAATTGTGTGAAAAATTTACTATTAATAAATAATTTTAACGACTTATTTGACATGAAAAACTCCAGACCCTATAGAAAGTTTCAGTTTCAGCAAAAAAAAATCCAAGAGTTGGAGCAAAACAACAACCAATTTAAAAGGATGTACACCGAATACGAATGTATGTCCGAAGAATTGTGGGATCTAGAAAACGAAGAAAAAACTTCGGTAACCGATGATTTTTTAGACTCTTTCCGGTTGCAAACCAATTATCTTGAAGAGCAAATAGAGCATTGGTTGCAAGGTGAAGAGCAGTAGTTTTATAGTGCGTGATCAGAATTTTTCAGTTAATTCTTGAACCAATTTTGACAAACGGTTCTTTCTTTGAAGACATTTACTGAATATTTCCCTATTTTAGCACATCAAAACTCGTAAAATATGATTGCAATAGTCGATGGTGGCTCTACAAAGTGCGATTGGGTAATCTTGGATCGTAAAGGAGAAATCGTACAAAGGACAACAACTACAGGATTCAATCCCAACATCATTCAAGCGGAACTTATTTCGGTTGAATTGGCAAAAAATCCTGAAATCGAACACATAAAATTCAAAATATCGCATTTGTTTTTTTACGGTTCGGGTTGCGGTATCGATAGAAATGCAGCGATGGTGTACCAAGAATTTCAGAAATTCTTCAGCAATGCTAAAGTTACGGTCAAAGAAGATATGACGGCTGCGGCTTATGCTGCCTACACCGGACATCCGGCAATTGTTTGTATTTTGGGCACAGGATCCAATTCTTGTTATTTTGATGGCATCTCCATTCGTAGAGATTTGCCTTCACTTGGATTTTTAATAGGCGATGAAGGAAGCGGATCGGCTTTCGGAAAACTTTTACTGAAGAAGTTCTTCATGAAAAAACTTCCTCACGATCTGGAACAAGAATTTGTTGCCACCTATCATTTGACCATAGAAGATGCCCTGAAAAATATGTATCACAATCCTAGAGCCAATGCATATTTAGGAGAGTTCAATCAATTTATTTCAGAAAGAAAAGAACATCCCTATTTTCAAAATTTAGTTTTCGAAGAAATGAAACATTTTTTTGAATACCAAGTACTTCCCTATCCAGAAGCTTCCATTGTCGAAATTAATTTCATAGGTTTTGTGTCCTACATTTATGAAGATATAATTCGAGCTGCCGCCGCCGATCTCAACCTAAAAGTGGGTACAGTTGTCAAAAAGCCCATAGAAAGTTTGGTGAATTATCATGTCAATTATCTTTTGTCGGATATTTTAGATTAGCTAACTTTGTCCGCTTTTGTTTGAAGCAAAAACATTTCAGTTAACTAAATTCATTAACCCATAATAATCATTATGCCTGAATATAATAACAATAGAGACGAGAAAAATTTTAATAAAGCCGCTTTGGAATACCACCAAATGGAACCCAAAGGGAAAATAGAGGTAATACCTTCCAAACCCCATTCTACCGCAAGAGATTTGTCATTGGCGTATTCGCCTGGTGTAGCCATCCCTTGTTTAGAAATAGAAAAGGATCCTAAAACGGCCTACGAATATACCGGAAAAGGAAATTTGGTTGCCGTAATTTCTAACGGTACAGCCGTTCTTGGTTTGGGCGATATCGGTGCCGAAGCTTCAAAACCTGTGATGGAAGGAAAAGGTTTGTTGTTCAAAATTTTTGCAGATATCAATGTATTTGACATCGAAATCAACGAAAAGGATCCGGACAAATTTATAGATATCGTAAAAGGAATTGCACCTACTTTTGGCGGAATTAATTTGGAAGATATCAAAGCTCCTGAAGCTTTTTACATAGAAAACCGCCTGAAGGAAGAGTTGGACATTCCTTTGATGCACGATGATCAACACGGTACCGCAATTATTTCTGCTGCTGCATTGCTCAATGCTTTAGAGCTTGCCGGGAAAAAAATTGAAGAAGTAAAAGTCGTGGTTAATGGCGCCGGAGCGGCAGCCATTGCTTGTACCAAACTGTATATGGCGCTTGGTTTGCAAGCTCAGAATATTTTAATGTGCGACTCCAAAGGGGTGATCAATAAAAAAAGAAGCAACCTTACTCCTGAAAAAATAGACTTCGCAGTAGATACCGATATCGACACTTTAGAAGATGCCGTGAAGGGCGCCGATGTTTTTGTTGGGCTTTCTAAAGGAGATGTTATGAGTCCTGAAATGTTGCTTTCCATGTCCGAAAATCCTATTGTTTTTGGACTTGCCAATCCGACTCCAGAAATTGATTATGACCTGGCCATCAGTACCAGAAAAGATGTGATCATGGCAACAGGGCGAAGCGATTTTCCTAACCAGGTGAACAATGTACTTGGTTTTCCTTATATTTTCCGTGGTGCTTTGGATGTGCAATCGTCCACCATCAATGAAGAGATGAAGTTGGCTGCCGTTCGTGCAATTGCCAATTTGGCCAAAGAACCGGTACCGGAAATGGTAATCCTGGCCTATAATCTTAAGCAGTTGTCCTTCGGTCGAGAGTATTTTATTCCAAAACCTTTTGACAACAGATTGCTGACAAGAGTATCTATCGCAGTGGCAAAAGCAGCTATGGACAGTGGAGTAGCTGGTAAACCCATTGAAGATTTCGCAGCGTATGAAAATGCTTTATTGGATAGAATGGGTCGTGATGAAAAACTGATCCGAATGATGCAAAACCGTGCAAAAGCCAATCCTAAAAGAGTAACTCTAGGAAATGCCGAAGAATATAATGTGCTGAAAGCGGCTCAAATTTTATTGGAAGAAGGAATTGCTAAGCCCATTTTGTTAGGTGAGGAAAAATTCATCAAACAAAAAATGGAAGAATTTGGGATCGATATCAATGTACCCATTATTGACCCCAACAGCGACGAGTCTAAAGAATGTAGAGCAAAGTATCGTAAAACCCTTTGGGAGCTTCGTAGCCGAAAAGGTGTGAACGAGTATATCGCAAAAAGATTGGTAAGACAAAGGGATTATTTTGGACCTCTTATGCTGAAGCATGGCGATACCGATGCATTGGTTGTGGGATATTCTAAAAACTACAGAACCGTACTGAAACCGGTTATGGAAGTGATAGAAAAAGACAACAGTGTCGATAAAATTGCCGCCATGATGATGATCCTGAGCGATAAAAAACAATATTTCTTTGCCGATGCCGCCATACAACCCAATCCCAATGTGGACGAGTTGGTGAGTATTGCAAAAATGGCTGAGCTAACCGTTAAAACCTTTGGTGTAGAACCGAGAATTGCAATGTTGTCGTATGAAAACTTCTCCAACAATTCCGAGACTTCCAAAAAAATGGCTAAAGCGGTAAAAGTTTTACACGAAAAATTCCCTAAAATGATTGTAGATGGCGAAATTCAACCGGACTTTGCCATGAATCCGGATCAACTTCAGGATTATTCCTTCTCTAAATTAGGAAATACACCCGCCAATACTTTCATCTTTCCAAACCTAGAAAGCGCCAATCTTTCGTATAAAATTATTCGAGGGATGAAGGTCGCACAGGTCGTTGGTCCAATCTTGATGGGACTGAAACAACCGGTGCATGTAATACAGATGCGTGCAAGCGTTGATGAAATTGTAAATCTCGCAACCATTGCCGTGTTGGACGCACAACGAAGAGAACAAGGTTAATTTTAATATAGAATCCGTCAAACTTATTTGGCGGATTTTTTGGTATTATTTCGTTTATCTCAATATAAAAGGATAAATTTGTCCTGTTAGAAAAATAAGGTATAATGAAGACGAAATATCAAGATCTTCCCTTGGTGTATTCTTGTTCAGGGTGTTCAAGTGCGGCACAAATGGCCAATTACATTGCTATAAAATTGGATAGAATGCAAGTGGCAGAAATGTCGTGCATTGCAGGAGTTGGCGGCAATGTGAAAAAGTTGGTGAAAACAGCCAAATCTCAAAGAAAAATGATCGTGATTGACGGTTGTCCTTTAACCTGCTCCAAAGCTTGTCTCAATAACCACGACATCCAACCGGATATTCATATCGACTTGTCAAAATTAGGTGTGAAAAAATCTCAACACGAAGATTTTGATCCAGAACAAGCTCAAGAACTCATTCAAGAAATAGAAAAAATGATCTCTGAAATCTGAGTGAATATAGTTAAATAAAAACCGTTGTACATGGAGTGCAACGGTTTTATTTTGAAAAATAGTTAATATGAATTAAAGCGATTTCGAATTTTGGAATTTTGAATCGGCTTTCCAAATTCTATATTTTACTTCCATATCCTTCGGAGCGTAGATTACGATGGGCAATTTGCTGTTGTATCTCAACAATTCCGGTTGCATATAGATGAATTTTTTTGTTTTTGTCTGATCCGGACATCCCATCATGGTGCTTGTAGATTGTCCGTTGCTTTCTACCTCATAATAGGTATAACCCCAACCATCAAGGTTTTTGTCATCAATGTCGCCCATCATTCTATGGTTGTTGCAATCGACCAACATGGTTTTTCCTGCAAAAACTTCTACTTTATAGTCGTTTTCATTTTTCATCGCAGGAACTTTGATGTACACTTGCTTGTATCCCGGTTTGGCTTTAGGAAACATTTTAATTTCAGATTGTATGTCTTTTGTAACTTTTTTTTGTGCAAAAGCAGGAGTGGCAAATGCAAAAGCGGCTAAAAATAATGCTAATTTTTTCATCGGAATTAATTTTAGATATTTAATTTAAACAATGAACTTGTTTAATGTTTCCTAATCAAAATACAACAGAATGCGAGCAGATGAAAATCCCTCCAATGTTTTTCTTTAGTTTCATATCGTATTAATAGCGCTTTAAAGCTATCTATCCAAGCGTTC
>NZ_REFA01000011.1 GCF_003852705.1 Amniculibacterium aquaticum | reverse complement strand
GCGTGAAACAAATGAGAAATTACGCAGAAATATGGATGTGGAAATACAACAACGAAAGACCACACAGTGCATTGCAATATCTCACACCGAGGGATTTTTTATTGAAATATGGAAAAATCAGCCACACTAATCCAGCAGATTTTCCCACATTTCAACAAAATTATTCAACACCAACAACAGAAATATTAAATAAAATCTCTACTTTTGAGTGTTACTAAGAATGGGAAGATTACACATTCAATGGATAATCATAAATTTTACATTTATTTTATTCACCTAAAAAAATAATACGCTTTTTAAATTTTAAAAAAATTAATATTTTTGCTATTCTAAGCACAAGTATTATGGGACTGATCCTGAAACCAATAGATGTTGTTGAAGACATTAGCAAAGAAGAATTTGAAGAAAAATACCTAAAAACAAGGACGCCGGTGGTTATTAAAAACATGGCTAAAAAATGGCCTGCTTTTCAAAAATGGACCATGGATTACATGAAAGAAGTGGTGGGTGATGTTACGGTACCGCTCTACGACAGCTCCAAGGCCGATCCTTCTGCTCCTATCAACGCCTCCGCGGCAGAAATGAAGTTTGCAGACTACATCGACTTGATACAAAGCCAACCAACCGATCTTAGGATTTTCTTATTCGACCCTATAAAAAGAGCTCCGGGATTGCTAAACGATTATATTTTTCCAAAAGATTTGATGGGAGGCTTTTTAGACAAATATCCTACCATGTTTTTTGGTGGTCAGGGTTCTGAAACTTTCCTGCATTTTGATATCGATATGGCGCACATCTTCCACACGCATTTTAACGGCAGAAAGCACATTTTGCTTTTTGATTATAAATGGAAAGAGCGATTGTACCAAATCCCGTATGCCACTTATGCTTTGGAGGATTATAACATTGCCAATCCGGATTTCGAAAAATTTCCAGCACTGAAAGGAGTCGAAGGTATTGAGTGTTTCCTAGAACATGGTGATACGCTTTTTATGCCTACAGGTTGGTGGCATTGGATGAAATATTTGGATGGAAGTTTTTCCATTTCATTAAGAGCTTGGGACAAGTCGTGGGCTGTAAAAGCACATTCCCTCTGGAATTTGACCGTCCAGAGAAAGTTTGACAATATCATGAAATCCAAGTTTAAAAAAAATTACATGGATTGGAAAGAAAAGTTGGCCATTATCCGTGCAGAAAAAGCTTTAAAATCCCATTTGCCAAAATAACATTTTCTTTTACATAAAATAAGGGATGCAAACCAACTTGCATCCCTTTTTATTTCTATACTTTTAAAATTAATCGTTCAGTTTTAGTACTGCCATAAATGCAGATTGTGGCACCTCTACTCTACCGATTTGTTTCATCTTTTTCTTTCCTTCTTTTTGCTTTTCTAGAAGCTTTCTTTTTCTGGAAATATCACCTCCATAACACTTAGCCGTAACATCTTTTCTTAAAGCTTTTATGGTTTCTCTGGCGATTACTTTGGTTCCTAAAGCGGCCTGAACTGCAATATCGAATTGTTGTCTCGGGATCAGTTCTCTCAGTTTTTCGCACATTTTCTTACCGATATAATATGCGTTGCTATCGTGGATCAGTGAAGATAGAGCATCCACCATATCTCCGTTGATCAGGATGTCCATTTTTACCAATTTTGACGGTCTGAAACCAATTGGGTGATAGTCGAAAGATGCATATCCTTTGGAAATGGATTTCAAGCGATCATAAAAATCGAAAACCACTTCGGACAATGGCATATTGAATACCAACTCGACCCTATCGGTGGTTAGGTAACTTTGGTTAACCAACTCGCCTCTTTTCTCGATACACAAAGTCATAACCGATCCTACAAAATCCGATTTTGTGATGATGGATGCTTTAATGTACGGCTCTTCTACCCTGTCCATGGTGGTTGGATCCATCATTTCGGAAGGGTTGTTAATTAAAATGGCTTCTTCAGGATCTTTTTTGGTATAACCGTGGTACGATACATTGGGAACGGTAGTAATCACATTCATGTTGAACTCTCTGTCCAATCGTTCCTGTACGATTTCCATGTGCAACATCCCTAGGAATCCGCATCGGAAACCAAAGCCTAAGGCTGCAGAACTTTCGGCTTCAAACACCAAAGAAGCATCGTTCAGTCTTAATTTTTCCAAAGAAGCTCTCAGCTCTTCAAAATCCTCGGACTCAATCGGGTAGATTCCGGCAAAAACCATGGGTTTAACCTCTTCAAAACCTTCAATCGCTGCAAGAGCAGGATTTTCGGCAGAGGTAATGGTATCTCCCACCTTAACCTCTCTAGCGTCTTTAATCCCTGAGATGATGTATCCAACATCTCCACATTCTATGGATTTTTTTGGAGCTTGTTTCAGTTTCAAGGTTCCCACTTCATCGGCATCGTAAGTTTTGCTTGTTGCCATGAATTTTACTTTCTGTCCCTTCTTTATGCTCCCGTTCACAATTTTAAAATAGGCTTCAATCCCTCGGAAAGGATTGTAAACCGAGTCAAAAATTAGAGCTTGAAGTGGTGCTTCTGGATCACCAACTGGAGCAGGAATTCTTTCAACAATTTGCTCCAATAACTGATGTACCCCTTCACCGGTTTTTCCAGAAACTCTTAATACATCTTCGTATTCGCAACCAATAAGGTTCATGATTTCATCCGTTACCTCTTCTGGATTGGCGGATGGAAGATCGATTTTATTAAGAATTGGGATGATGGTCAGATCATTTTCCAGCGCCAAATACAAATTGGAAATGGTCTGCGCCTGAATACTTTGTGCAGCATCTACAATAAGAAGAGCCCCTTCGCATGCGGCAATAGATCGGGAAACCTCGTAAGAAAAATCCACATGTCCGGGAGTATCAATCAAGTTAAGAACAAATTTCTCTCCTTTGTACTCATAATCCATTTGTATGGCATGAGACTTTATGGTGATTCCTCTTTCTTTCTCCAAATCCATATCGTCCAAAGTCTGAGACTGAAGCTCTCTTTGGGTTACGGTATTGGTATATTCTAAAAGCCTATCTGCCAAGGTGCTTTTACCGTGGTCGATGTGGGCGATGATGCAAAAATTACGGATATTTTTCATTCAGTTTTCTGATAATTTGCAAAGGTAGTATTTTCAAATAAAAAATCCTCTAAAAAGTTGTTCTTAGAGGATTTAAGTATTATTTTTTCAAAAATCAGACTTCAATTCCCATGGAAGAAAAAGTCATGTTGATCTTGACTTTGGAAGTTGTTGGTACTCCCACACAAGTTGCTGGTTTCCATTTTTTATTAATTCTTCTGAAAATGTATTTCATATCTTCAAAAAAATATTTGCTGTTGGGCACTTCAGGATGTCCTTCTACATCTGTTACATCGCCCTCTTTGTTGATGGTAATGACAAAGGAAAAATCTCCATTTAGTCGATACATATCCGAATTTAGATAGGTCATCATATACTTTGAGAGCAGTGAACTAAAGGCATAAGTTCCGCCTTCAAATTGCGCCGGTGACAAAATATCACAATCTTTAATTGCTAATTGGAAAAATGGTTTTTTAATTTCAAGTTGGTTGATATTTCTGCTGTTCTCTGTATTCATTTCCAATCGATCCTCAAGGTCTTGAGCGAAAAAGATGGATGAAACGAATAAGGATGCAAAAAACAAAAATTTCTTCATGTTTTAGTTTAAATAATTTTCTTCATTTTATGATTTCCAATGAGGTCATTAAAAATCAGATTGCAAAATTATCTATTTTTCAGCAATATACAAATCATTCTAAACAAAATTTAGCTTACAAATTGTTGTTAATGGCATCGTTGGTCTTGTCCACACCAAAAGAAATGAACGCCCCAATAAAAACGAAAGAACCAATGGGAGGAACTGTTGCTGCATTTCGGCTTCCGTCTTGTGAAAACTGATATCCGTACACATTTTTAGATCCCAGAATATTGGAAATACTCAGCACCAAAACGGTAAAATATTTAGAATCCTGTTTGCCGAGATTGGGCAAATAGTTCACGGAAAAATTCAAAGAATTATAGTCTTTCACCCATCCCGAATTTCTTAAATAATTCTGTCCACCGTTGTTGGCAATGTCGTAAAAAGGTCTTCCGGAATTGTAAGTATATGACAGATTGAATCCTGTTTTCCAATTGGTTACAAATTTTTTAGCAACAACGGATAAGGTATGTTTGGCAGCAAATGTGGGTACTAAAAACGACGGATAATTAAGAAACTCCCTTTCGGTATCGAGGTAAGAATAAGAAACCCAATAATCTATGGTCTTCAAAGATTTTTTATCCCTCCAAAAAAGTTCGATGCCTTTTGCTTTTCCAGAGCCATCATTGTTGATTGTATTTTGAAAAAATCCATTGCTTAGGGTTTTATCCAGATTAGAATAGTTTTTGTAAAACGCTTCCATCCTTAAACTTCTTCCGTCTGCATTTCTTTGCAATTGAAAAATATAATGCTCGGCCTTTTGATAGCCCAAAGAAAGTGGGTAGTTCAGGTATTTGCTATCCGGATTTTGATAAAAAACTCCGTATGCCAAAGAGCTAATCCAGTCGGAGGACAGCTTATAGGCCAAAGCCATTCTTGGGGAAAAATTCATTTTATTCAAATAATCGGAATGCTCTGCTCTAGCTCCAAGTTTGGTTGAAAATCGGTTGCTAAAAGCCCAATCCATTTCTGCAAAACCCGATGAAATAAAATCGTGAAAATCCTTTCCGTAATTGTTGCTCTCTTTACTTTGATTCAGTTCAAAACCGGCTCTAATGGCCGAAACTGCATTCAGTTTTCTTTCGACCACTGCTTTTCCATTCCAGTAATTTCCTTTGTTTTGCAATGGAAAATACGATATTTGTTGTCCCAAATTGTAGCTATAAAAGTACAAATCGGAATGGTTATAGGCCACAGAAGTTCCTATTTTTAACAAATAACTTCCGAATTTTTGTTTGAATGAAAGGTTGTGGTAGGTATTTAATGAATTAAGGCCGGTTTCCGTTTGGTCTGAATTGGCTTCTAAACTTTCATTTTGAACCTTCATTGTTCCTTGGTCGAAATTGCCATAGTATTTCCACATCCCTCCGGATTTTGTTTTGATTCTAAAATTGGCATCTGCAGACCAATCTTCCGGAGCTTTTGTAAAATGGGTATTAAAATTAAGAAGTTTTTGCATCAATCTAAGATTGGAATAGCCCAAACTGGCTCCAAAAGAATGATTTTTATCCTTGGACAAATGTTGAAAACTTCCGTTGATAAAAATGGGAGATATCCCTACATCGTACGAAGAAGTCTCTGGCAAATCGACACTTTCCAACATCAGTGCTCCTGACAAAGCTTGTCCATAGAGTGCAGAATATCCACCGCTGGAAAAAACATTACCCTTGAAAAGCGAAGTATTGAACCGGTCTCTCCCTGCCATTCCTGGGATGGAGGTCGAAAAATAATTGTTGACCAAAGAGCCGTCCATAAAAATTTTAGCTTCTGTACCGCTACCTCCGCGGATGAACAAGCCTTCGGTATCGCCTACTTTTTGTACTCCCGGTAGATAATTGAGTGCTGAAGATATCTGTCCGTCGGCTCCGGCTGTTGTATATATATCTATGGGAGAAAGCAGTGCTGTTGCTCGATTTTTGTCGCTTGCCTCTATGTTTCCTGCGGTGATGACCACAGCATCTATTTCATTAATCTTTTCTTTTAAAGTTGCGTTTTGAAGGATATTTTCTGATGTTATGTTTGTTTCCACCGAGGTTTCTACATATTTGTGATGGGTAAATTCCAAGATTTTTTTTCCTTTTTCTTCGGTTGTGAAGGAATAATGACCGTTGCCGTCTGTAGTTGCTCCGTCATAGGTGTCTTTTAGGGTTACGCTGACATCCTTAACCGGTTTGTTTCTGTAAGTTACCGTTCCGGAAATGGTAATTTGTGAAAATGAAAATTGAAAAAACAATACCGTTACACAAAAGAAAATAATTTTATTCATGGTTTTTATTCATATTTTTTTTGATTTCACAAAATTAGAATAAAATTAAAAACCGTTTGAAAAAAATTTTCAAACGGTTATTGCTTGTTCATGTTAAGATCTGTATCTCTCCTGAGTGGTTGCAGCCCGACTTGAGCGGAAATCTTTTTTTTACGGCTGGCTTTTGTAGGTTTTTTTGAAAAGCGTGGGCAAAAAAAGATTGGGAGCGGAAGGCGGAAAAGCTGCCCAAAGAAAAAAAATTATAATCCTTTTTTTCCGGACTTGACTTTCTTGACTTCGGATTTTAGGGTTGGATATTTCATTTTCATATCTTCTAACAACGAAGCGTCTAAGAAAATGGCTTGTGCCAATGCATTGTTGGCTTCCTTGTTCATTTTTAGGTGGAAATAGGAGTTGCTCAATTGGTAATACAATTCTGCTCTTTCGTTCTTTTCTATGGCCAATTTCAGGGCGGTTACGGCTTCTTCGTATTCGCCAATGAGCATCAAAACTTCGGTGTAGGCATACCAATTGTAGAAGCGGTCGGGTTCGGCATCGATCAATCTGACCAAACATTCCAAACTTTCTTCGTAACGGCCGGCTTCTATGTACAGATATGCTAATTTTTTTTGATAGTCCAAATTGTTGGTGTTGAGAAAGGTTGCTTCTCTTGCGAAATGCAAGGCCTCTTTCATGCTGCCCATTTCTTCGTACAATTCGCTTTGTTCCATCATCGCGAGATAAAACTGAGGGTCTTCTCGAAGTGATTTTTGAAATGCATTGAGCGCCGCTGTCAGTTGCTTCATTTCTTTGTAGCAAAGTCCAATTTTGTAGAATGTATAGGCTTTGGTAAATTCGTATTCCATGGATTCTTCATAGGTGGAGATGGCATTTTTCCAAAGTTTCATTGCTTCGTAACATGCTGCAATATTGGCATATACCCCAACGGAAGTACTGTTGATGGCCAAAAGGAAATCGAAACCTTTTATGGCTTCTTCGTAATTTTTTTTGTTGAAATAATACTGTCCGTACTCCATCCAAGCGGTTTCGGAATAGGGAAACTGGTCCAAATAATGGTTTAGGAAGTCGATGGCTTCATCGGATTTGTTGAGTCGGTTGAAGCAGAACATGGCGTTTTCCAAGGCATAATCGTCTTGTGCATCGGCTTTCAGTGCCAATTGATAATGCTTTAGGGCATTGAAAGGATCGCCGATATTGACCAATTCGTCGGCAATAAAATTGTGCAAGAAATTTTCTTCATCGCCCAATTGCAGAGCCATTTCGCAATATTCAATGGCTTTTTTGGTATGTCCAAGGTTGGAGTAGTATTTGGCACAGCACACCAAAAAATCGGTGCTGTCTCCGGATGTGTCTTTCAGTTCTTCAATGATGATTTTGGCTTCTGAATAGTGTTCCAATTCCAAAAGGACTTCTAATTTTTTGGTTTTCACTTCAATAGAATCCGGGTGCAATTTGGTTGCAAAATTCACTGCGGTTTCTGCCAATTCTACATCTCCAATTTCGAGATAATGAATGATGATTTCTTCCAACTCGTCGGTATCAAAGTAGGTTTCTTCATTATTCTCAATCATATTTTCGAACTTTACAATCAGTTCGTTTTCAAAAAATTCCTCCAAAATGGTTTATTTTTAAATTAAACACCATCAAAAATGATGCTAATCTTAGAGCCTATTTAAAATTTTACCGATATAATAATTCGGCTATTTCTAATCTTTCTTATCTGCCTTTTTGTATTCTATTTAGCGTATTTTGCATTTTAAATTTTTGTTTTAGCCTGCTAAAACTTCAATTTTAAAACCCAAAATCCATCTAAATATCTTTACAAAAATTCTAGATATAAAATTTAAACAGGCTCTAAGTTTTTTCTAAATTAACGATTTCATTTTAGCGATCATTTTATCGCCCAAATTATCGGCTTCTTCTTGCGTTGGAGCTTCGGTATAGATTCGGATAATCGGTTCGGTATTGGATTTTCTTAGGTGTACCCAATTTCCTGGGAAATCAATTTTCACTCCGTCCACTGTTGAAATTTCTTGATCTTTAAATTCAACTTTCATTTTTTCCAACAAGGCATCTACATCGATGGTTGGGAGCAAATCGATTTTCTTTTTCCCCATAAAATAAGGCGGATAAGAAGCTCTAAGTTCTGAAACCTTTTTATTTTCTTTGGCCAAATGCGTCAAGAACAAAGCTGCGCCTACCAAGGAATCTCTTCCGTAATGCAAATCCGGGTAGATGATGCCGCCGTTGCCTTCGCCACCGATTACGGCATTTTTTTCTTTCATCAAATTCACCACATTGACCTCACCCACTGCCGATGCAAAATATTCTGAATTGTGTCTGTGGGCAACATCTCTCAGGGCTCTGCTGGATGAAAGGTTAGAAATGGCCACTCCGTTTTTATTTTTCAAAAGATAATCGGCTACAGCAACCAAAGTATATTCTTCACCGAACATTTCGCCGTTTTCATCGATAAGAGCCAAACGATCTACATCCGGATCGACCACGATGCCCAAATCGGCTTTTTCGGTTTTCATCAATTCGCAAATATCGGTAAGATGCTCTTTTAACGGTTCTGGATTGTGTGGAAATTGACCGTTTGGTTCGCAGTATAATTTTACCACTTCGCAACCCAGTTTTTCCAACAATGGTGGCAAGGAAATTCCCCCTGTTGAGTTAACAGCATCCAAAACTACTTTGTATTTTTTAGCTTTTATGGCTTCTGCATCCACCATTGGCAAGTCTAAAATTTTCTGAATATGGATATCGAAAGCGTCGTTTCTGGTTTCGTAAGATCCCAAATCGTCCACTTGAGCATAGTCGAAATCTTCATTTTCAGCCAATTCCAAGACTTTAGCTCCTTCTTCAGCATTGATGAATTCGCCTTTATCGTTCAACAATTTCAGGGCGTTCCATTGTTTTGGGTTGTGAGAAGCGGTTAGGATAATCCCACCGTCTGCATTCAGTTCGGGCACCATCACTTCTACTGTTGGTGTGGTAGAAAGTCCCAAATCGATCACATTGATCCCTAAACCTTGTAAGGTCGATGCCACCAAGGAAGATACCATTTGTCCAGAAATTCGGGCATCACGACCGATAACGATGGTTAAATTTTTAGAATTTTTATTTTGTTGAAGCCAAGTTCCGAAGGCCGAAGCAAATTTTACTACATCCAAAGGGGTAAGGTTGTCGTTTACTTTTCCACCTATGGTACCACGGATTCCGGATATTGATTTAATTAATGACATAAAATTTTAATAGTTTGAATTTGAAATGGTTATTTTTAAATTTTTGCAAATTTACGGAAAAGTAAAAGTAAACCGCTTAACACGGTGTTAAATCTATCCTAAACTTTATCCACAAAGATGGATTAGTCCAATCCCAGAGAAGATTTCAAAGCTTTTGCAGCTTTTTTTACCCCTTCATTCCAATCGTCCACAGCGTTGTCATCTGCACCGTCCGAAATGTACTTTAAGCAAAGAAAAGGGATCTGTTCTCTTTGGGCAATCGCAGCCAATGCATAGGCTTCCATGTCCACCACATTGTATTCGGTATTGCGATGTTCGGTTTCGAAAGAGTCTCCAGTGCCACAGGTTCCTAGATTCAGCTCGTCCAATTCCAATCCGTATTTTAAAATGGATTCTTCTTTTGCAAATGGTGTTTTGAATTTTTCAAATCCTAAGGCGGAAACATCCATGTCCCTTTGTACAAATTGATTGCAACAAACCACTTCGCCACGGTTGAACAAAGTACTGCCGGCTGTACCCAAGTTAATGATGATATCAGGAGCATATTTGGCAATAGCTTTTGTTAATTCATAACTTGCATTGATCTTGCCTAATCCTGTAAAAATCAATTGATAATCATCAAACAAATTTACGGCTTCTTCTTTCATTGCAAAGACGAAAATAGGTCTTTGAAAAATGGATTTTTGTAGGGTTATTTTTTTCATATTTATTCAAAAAAAACTTTGGAAAAGTCGAGCTTTCCCAAAGTTGTATTTATTATTATATCAACAAATTTTAGGTAAGCATTCCGCCATCCACATTCATTACTTGACCGGTAATGTACGCCGACATGTCGCTGCCCAAAAACACGCAAGCATTGGCAACATCTTCCGGTTGACCTCCTCTTTTCAAAGGGATTGCTTCTCTCCAACCTTGTACGGTTTTTTCATCCAAAGCAGCAGTCATTTCGGTTTCTATAAAACCTGGAGCAATGGCATTGCAACGGATGTTTCTAGAGCCCAACTCCAAAGCAATGGATTTAGAAAAACCAATAACACCGGCTTTAGATGCTGCATAATTGGCTTGTCCGGCATTGCCTTTGACCCCAACTACAGAAGTCATGTTGATGATGGATCCTGCTTTTGCTTTCATCATCGGTTTGATAACCGCTTTGGTTAGATTAAATACCGAATCCAAATTGACTTTGATGATGGTGTCCCAATCTTCTTTGGACATCCTAAGCATCAGGTTATCGCGCGTAATTCCGGCATTGTTGATGAGAATATCGATTTTTCCAAAATCAGTCATTACATCATCGACCAATTTTTGAGCGGCTTCATAATCTGAGGCATCCGATTGATAGGCTTTGATCTGAGTTACAGCACCCAATAAAGTTTCCAATTCTTGAGCTTTTTCTACAGAACCTGCGTAGGTAAAGGCTATTTTGGCACCTTGCGCAGCGAATATTTCTACAATTCCTTTTCCAATTCCTCTTGTTCCGCCTGTGATTAAGGCTACTTTTCCTTCGAGTAATTTCATGATTTTATTATTTTCTTATGTATGATGCAAATTTAGAAAAATTATGCACGACTTTGTTAATTTCTTATTGGGCTTGAAATCAATTAAAAACGATTAAGCATTATTCACAATTAATACAATTTCTCCTTTTAAAGTTTTACTTTTGGAAAAATCAATCAAGTCGTTGATGGTTCCTCTTTTGGTTTCTTCAAATTTTTTGGAAATCTCACGACTCAGGCTCACCCGAGTTTCTTCGCCAAAATACTCTTTTATTTGTTCCAAAGTCGTATTGATCTTGTGTGGGCTTTCGTACAAAATAATGGTTTTCTTTTCTTCTGCCAATTGTTTTAATTTGGTTTGTCTTCCTTTTTTTTGAGGTAAAAAACCTGCAAAATAAAAGTCGTGATTGGGAAGTCCAGAGACCACCAATGCCGGTACAAAAGCCGTTGCTCCCGGAAGGCAAATCATTTCGACATTGTTATCGGCACCTGCTTTTGCCAGGAGATATCCTGGATCCGAAATGCCTGGTGTTCCGGCATCTGTGATGATGGCAATGTTTTGTCCGTCCTTCAAATCTTGTATTACTTTTTCAGTTGCCTGATGCTCGTTATGAAGGTGATAGGAACGCAAAGGCTTGGATATTTCGAAATGTTTGAGCAAAACCCCAGAAGTTCGGGTATCTTCGCACAAAATATAATCGACTTCTTTTAGAACTTTGATGGCTCTAAAGGTCATGTCTTCTAAATTACCTACGGGTGTTGGTACAAAATATAGGATCCCGCTCATTTTTTATTTTTTTTGTTGGAATTTATTCCAATTTTGATAAATCGCTTTTTATGCATCTTTAGGATGGAAAATATCCAATCCTGTATATTGGCCGTTTCTACGGAACTCTCTATTTTATAAGTAGAAAAGTAAGCATCGATGGACAGTCTGAGGTTTTGACCAGTGGTCTAATCTAATGATAAATTTTCGTACAAATCTTTACAAAAATCTTCCAGTCCAGGATCTCTCGCGCCCATCAATAAAAGGACATCGCCGGATTTTAAAACTTTTTTTAGTTCTTTAGATAGGTTGTTTCTGTCTTCAACAAAATGGGATTTTGAACCTTTTATTTTGATATCATTAACCAAATCGTTGGCCGAAATATCTTTGACAGCAGTACCTCCGGCATAGAAAATTTCGGACATCCAGATTTCATCATTAGGGCGAAGTGCTTGTGAAATTTCATCAACAAAATCTTTTCTGAGAAATCGTGTAGGGCCGTAACCGTGCGGTTGAAACCATGCAATAACCTTGTTGGAAAGCGGTTGACATGCTCTAATGCTCGCAGCACATTTTGCAGGATTGTGGGCATAATCGTCAATGACCCAAACTCCGTTTTTATTTCCTAAGATTTGTTGCCTTCTGTAGATTCCCTCGTAATTTTCTAGGCTTTTGGCACAAGTTTCCAGATCTATTCCTATTTGGTGAAGTACAGCTACTGCAGCAGTAGCATTTTCAACAGAATATTGACCAATGGCATTCATTTTAAAAACTTGATTTCGCAGTTGGAAACTCAGCTGAAAACCATCTTGAACAAAATTTGTGGCATTGTAACCCGATTTGTTATTTTCAAATCCAAAATCTTGATTTGCATCTGTTGATAATTGTTTTGAATATTTATTGTTCTGATTAACAACAAACAGTCCTGTTGTATTTTTTTTGAACTGACCGAACAAGTCCATCAATTCGTCGATTTCTTGATGGTCTTTGTCCACATTCAGTAACAAACCAATTTCTGGGTGGTATTGCACTACAGATCCGTCGCTTTCATCGGCTTCAATAATCAGCCAATCGCCTTTCCCAACATAGGCATTTCCTATTTTTCCTTTTTTGATGATGCTGGTAAGTCCGGCTCCTGAAATTACGCTGGGATCCCATCCTGCATCCAATAAAATTTGGAATAACATAGCCGATGTGGTCGATTTACCAGAAGTTCCGGCAACAGCAATGGTTCTTTTGCTTTTGGCAATAATGGACAGCAGCTCGCTTCTTTTGATGATTGTTATCCCCAATTCTTTGGCTTTTTGTACTTCATAAACCGTGTCTTCTATTGCTGTAGAAACCACTACAAGATCGGTTTTTTCGGTAATACCGCTACCGTCTTGTAGAAAGCAGGAAATACCTTCGGTTTCTAGTTGAGTTTTGGTTTTGTTGTATTCGTCCGGGTGAAAATAACGATCACTTCCCGAAACATTTTTCCCTATACCTTGCAAATATTGGGCAATAGCAGACATGCCTACCCCTGCTACACCTATAAAAAATGGATTTTTGAAATCCGAAATTGTTTTAATCATAAAAAGTACTTTCAAAAAAATTATTTGAAATTTATCCGATGCTAAGTAACAAAAAAAATCCCTTTTCAGGGATTTTAGTTTATAAAAATTTGTTTTCGACCAAGGTCCAAAGTCGCTGTGCATAGTCATCTACTTTGTCCCATTTTTTATCGTAATACAAATCGCTAAGATACTCTTTGGCTTGTTCTAGGGTATCAAAACCATTCAGGATGGAGATGGTTTCGTTCATTTCCGATTGACTTCCGTCGAATAAAAATTTAGAAAATGCAATCTTATCGTTCATGTCCAATCGAAATTCTATTTTCTTTTTAGTCGCGATGGTTTTTACCTCTTCAACTGTTGTTTTTGCTTCAACAAGAGGTTTTTCAAGGATTGGATGGTGTGGGTTTACCCTTTCCAAAGGATCGTCGTCAAAGAGGCTTTCGATCATTTTCATTCCTTTTATTTGGGTCAGGCTGATTTTTTTATCCTCAGGAGCTTTGGGTTCGCTTTCCAGATATACCGTTTTCTCGGATGGTTTAGGATCGTTTTTTTCGTAATCTACAATTTTACCTCTATTGGGCAAATCTTCGGATTTTATATCGGTTTCAACCTTTATTTCATCAGAAATACTAAGATTTTCATCATCTCCATCTTCTTTCATCAGTTCGGCAACAGGAAGTTCATCATCCAAATCATTAATCGATTCTTCATAAATTTCCTTTGAATTTTCAAACGATTCAGCAGGTATTTCAGGTTGATTGTCCACAACTGCCTCTTCAAAAACTTCATGGGTTTCATTTGAAATTTCAGATGTTTCAACTGCAATTTCTTCGGATTCTTCAGAATTTATTTCATTCAATTCATTATTAAAAATAACCTCTTCCAACTCTTGGTTATCGGTATCCAATGCTTCGCTTTCGTCGATAAACATTTCGTTTTCGTACAACTCGGTCTCGTTGATGAGCTGAGTTTCTTGTTGAGTTTTTGATAGTAGACTGTCTTTGTTTTTATCCAGAACCTTTAGGAAAGCCACTCTTTCTGTAAGTTCGTTCAACAAATCTTGTTTGAGCAATAGCTCGTCTCTATTGGTAATTTTCGAAAGGCTTTCGAGGATGTTTTGGCATTCAAAAAAAACTTTTTCCTCGATATCAACTAAGTTTTGCATAATAGACTTGATTAAAATTTCCTTAATTTTGAAATTTAATTCTTACGGCTAATTTAATAAATGTTTTTAGAAAATACAATAAACCACGCAAAACAAAGTGGATGGATGGAAGTAATCTGTGGATCAATGTTTTCCGGGAAGACCGAAGAGCTGATCCGAAGGTTGAGGCGTGCAGAAATGGCGGGGCAAAAAGTGGAAATCTTTAAACCAAAAATTGATACCCGATACGATGATGTAGAAGTGGTGTCGCACAATCACAACAAAATATTGAGTACTCCTGTTGAAAGTTCACACGAAATTTTGCTTTTGGGATCCACATGCGATGTCATTGGGATAGACGAAGCTCAGTTTTTTGATGAAAACATTACTGATGTCGCCAATCAACTGGCCAATAATGGCATACGAGTTGTTATTGCAGGACTGGATATGGACTTTTTGGGCAGGCCTTTTGGACCAATGCCTTATCTTATGGCAACCGCTGAGTATGTAACCAAAGTGCACGCCATTTGCAGAAAAACAGGAAACTTAGCCAACTATTCTATGAGAACAACTTCTGGAGAAAACCTTGTCGAATTGGGAGAAACCGATAGTTACGAGGCGGTCAGTAGAAGGGTTTTTGTGGATGAAGTTCTAAATAAATACTAAATGAATTACACGACCAGAGATATTGCATACATCACACAATCCGAGTTGATTGGTGATGAAAACTTGCATATCCGTAAAATCGCTTTTGACAGTAGAAACATCTACTCCACCCAAAATACGGCATTTATTGCCATCAATACCAAGAAAAATTCTGGTGAAAAATACATTTCATCGGTTATTGATAAAGGAGTAAAAATTATTATAGCCGAGAGAATTACACAAAATTCCGAAGGCATAACTTGGATTATTGTAAAAGATGGAATCTCTTTTTTACAAAAATTAGCAGAATTCCATTTCAAACAATTTACAGAATTGATATCGATTGGTGTTACCGGGAGCAACGGAAAAACCATTGTTAAGGAATGGCTGTATCAAAGTCTGATGAACGACTACAAAGCCGTAAAAAGTCCCAAGAGTTTCAACTCTCAGTTGGGATTGCCTCTATCGTTGTTGGACATTTCCAAAGACCATGAAATTGGAATTTTTGAAGCCGGAATTTCAAAAAAAGGAGAAATGGAAAAATTGGAACATGTTTTTTCTCCAAAAATTGGAGTTCTTACCCACATCGGTTCTGCCCATGCCGCTCATTTTGATGATGAAAAAGAACTGATCTTGGAAAAACTTCTATTGTTTAAGAATTCAGAAACCATCATCTACAACGGAGATCACGCTTTGGTAAACGAATTAATACAGCAACACTATTCCCATAAAAATCTAATTTCTTTTGGATTAAATTCCAACAACAACATTCGCATACAAAACGATTGGAACAATAAAAATGAAGATTTAATCATACAATGTTTTAACGACTCTTTTATCCTTCCGGTTAGCAAAAGAGACTCCGCAACCTTAACCAATGCCTTGGCAGTTATTGCCGTTCTTTGTCATTTAAACTACGATTACCACACGGTTGTTGATAAGATAAATGTTCTGAAATCCGTAGAAATGCGATTGGAAAGTGTAGAAGGCGTACGAAACAATACCTTGATCAACGATTCATTCAATCTGGATTTGGACTCGTTAATTATTGCTTATCAATTTATAAAAGAATATAAAAAAGATCGTAAAGTATTGGTTCTTACGGATTTCGTGGAAGGTAAAAATACAGAAAATCTTTATTCTGAGGTGGTAAAACTGACCAACGAACAAAATTTTGACCAATTATTTTTGATAGGAAAAGAAATAAGGAAGCTTGAAAATGAATTCAATACCGAAACTTATTCTTTTGATAGTACAGAAAAACTACTTGTTAGCCAAGAAATCAACCAAATTTCAAATTCATTAATCTTACTAAAAGGAGCTAGAAAATTTGAAATAGAAAAAATAAAATTCCACCTGGAATTGCAAAAACACGATACGGTATTGGAAGTTAATCTGAACGCTATCCTTCACAACATCAATGTTCACAAAGCGCTTCTAAAACCAGAAACCAAAATGATGGCAATGGTAAAAGCCTACTCGTATGGATTAGGTGGATATGAGATTGCTGAGTTTTTGCAACATCACCACATCGACTATCTTGGTGTGGCTTTTGCCGATGAAGGAGTTGATTTGAGGAAAAATGGAATTACCACACCTATAATCGTGATGAATCCCGAGCAACACAGTTATCAATCGGTTATTGACTATAATTTGGAACCCGAAATTTATAGCTTCCGAGTTTTGGATTTATTTTACGAGCAGCTTAAAAATAAAGGTTTGGAAGGCAAATATCCGATACACATCAAGCTGGAAACCGGTATGCACCGATTGGGTTTCAAGGAGCGTGAAATTGAAGAGCTTGTGGGGAAACTTGGTAGCATGAATCTGAAAGTTAAAAGCATATTCAGCCATCTTTCATCATCGGACATTCCATCAGAAAAAGATTTTACCCTGAAACAAATTTCAACTTTTGATCGTGTTTCATCGGCTCTAATAAAAGGATTGAACTATCAACCCATTCGACACATTCTTAATTCTGCTGGAATCAATAATTACCACAAATATCAATTCGACATGGTAAGGATAGGAATTGGGATGCTCGGGATATCAGGAGATGAAGAAATGAGTAAAAAGCTTCAAAGAACTGTAAGTTTTAAAACGGTTATTTCTCAAATTTCCGAAGTTGAGGCTTTAGAATCTGTAGGATACAACAGAAATTATAAAACGGAAAATCTTACAAAAATAGCCACCATCCCTGTGGGTTATGCCGACGGAATACCGAGATCCATAGGAAATAAAGTGGGATCTGTAGGGATAAACGGAAAAATATACCCCATTGTTGGTAATGTATGTATGGATATGTTGATGGTAGATGTAAGCCAGTCCAACGCCAAAGAAGGCGATGAAGTGTGTATTTTTAATGGAAATCCTAATCTTGAAAAATTTTCGGAATATTGTAAAACCATTCCTTATGAAGTATTAACTTCCATTTCGAGAAGGGTAAAAAGAGTTTATATTAAGAATTAATGACAAAAAAAGCGGTTTTATTCATCTTATTTTTTCTCTATACTTTTTTACAATCTCAGGTAAAAAAGGACTTCGTCGTTCCTGAAAATGCCAAAATAGGACTTTCCCTCTCGGGTGGTGGTGCTAAAGGCTTTGCCCATGTTGGGGTACTGAAAGTTTTGGACTCTTTGGGTGTAAAGGTAGATTACATCTCTGGCACCAGTATGGGAGCCATAATTGGTGGTTTGTATGCCTCCGGATATTCGGGTAAAGAAATAGAAAAAATGGTAAAAGAAATCGACTTCTACTCCATTTTAGCCAATAAAAAAAACAGAAAAGAATCTACTTTTTTTAATAAAGCCACAGACAAATACATACTGAATATTCCTATAAAAAATGGTAAAATTAATTTTCTACCTAAAGCCTATTCTAAGGGACAAAAAAATATATATTTCCTAAAAGAATTGTTTAAAAATGTGTCCAATGTCAACGATTTTTCCAAACTTCAAATTCCTTTTTTATGCATTGCAACCAATCTAGAAAATGGTAAAAAGAAAATATTTGAAAATGGAGATTTGGTCAATTCCATTATGGCAAGCACTGCCTTTCCCGGTTTAATAGATCCTGTTAAAGTTGGAGATTCTTTGTACATAGACGGTGCCATTACTGTAAATTATCCGTCAAAACCATTAAAAGATAAAGGTATGGATGTTGTAATTGGCGTAGATCTAAATCAAGGTTTGGCCGATTCTAAAAATCTAAATTCTGCTGTAGATATTCTCAATCAAGTTATCGACTTTAACATTCAAAAAGAAACCAAAAACCAGTATCAATATACCGATATCAACATCAAACCCAATTTGGAAGGACTAACAGCTACAAGCTATAATGACAAGAAAAAAATTATTGAACTGGGATCAGAAGCAGCTTTGGATTACATCAATATTCTAGAAAAACTTCCTAAAAAAATTAATAAAGATACCAAAGCAAGTTATAGCAACATTTACTCATCGGTGTATAAAATAGACAGCTTGGCATTGGAAAACAACAATATTTTTAACACATCCTATGTCCGAGGTAAATTGGGTCTAAAAACACCATCCATGCAGACCTATGGCAGCATCAACCGGATGATAGAAAAGTTGTATGCTACCAATAATTATGATTTGATATCCTATGAAATCAATGATGTTGAGGATAAAAAAGTTTTAAAATTAAATGTTACAGAAAACGATACACGATTTTATCTGAAATTTGGGCTTCATTATGATGAAATTTTTCATACCGGATTGTTGATGAATGCGACCATAAAAAGACTTATTTTCAGAAATTCTACCATTACTTTGGATGTGGTAATTGGCGACAAACCGAGATACTATTACAATTATTTTATTGATAACGGATACATTCCAGGATTCGGAATTTATTCTTCAGGAATGTCATTCAACCTAAACAATACCTATGGAGATCCTGTCGAGACCTGGAATTGGTTTAGAAATGAAGCGTATTTGCAATCCATTTGGAGAGATAAATTTGCTATTGGTGGTGGTATAAGTTTAGACTATTTCCAGTCCAAAAACATTGCAAAAACATTACAATTGGACAAAACCTATCTTAATCCTTATCTATTCATAAAAACGGACACACAGGACGATAAAGAGTTTCCTACTCGTGGTTTTTATCTTAATGCAGAAGGAAAAGTTTTAGATGTCTTGAATTCTACATTAGAAAAAAATTCACTTCAGGCAAAAATTAACGCCACCATCAATATTCCTTTAAAAAAATATTTGACCTACAGAATGAACATGTTTGGTGGTTTCAGTATTGGCAACCAAATACCCTATTTTTACACCTATAGATTTGGTGGCTTGTTCGAGCAAAATTTAGGAAATTTTATAGCATTTAGTGGCAACAATTTTGGTGAAGAAAGTTCACAAAATTTACTTTCTACATCCGTAATTTTAGAAGGAAATTACAATAAAAAATTCTATCTGAGTACGAATTTTGATTTTGCAAATCCATTTTTTACAATCAATATTAAAGAACTTTTTACCGTTAAAAAATATGGATTAGGAATAACCGCAGGTTACAAATCCCCTTTTGGACAAATTAAATTGAACTACAGTACAGACTCAAAATTTAATAAAAAAATATTCAATGTCATATTGGGACATTGGTTTTAAAATTATGATACACTACCATTTTGAAAATATTGAAACTATAGATTTCGCATCAAAAACAACCTCTTGGTTAGAAGATCTAATTCTTCATGAATCTAAAAAAATAGGTACTCTTAATTACATTTTTTGCGATGACAACTATTTGTTAAAAGTCAATCAAGATTATTTGAATCACGATTATTATACGGACATCATTACCTTTGATTATGTAAAAGGAAAAACCATATCGGGTGATATTTTCGTATCTTTGCAGCGCATTATTGACAATGCCAATCAACACAACAAAAGCTTCGAAAACGAACTACATCGGGTGCTTGCGCATGGCTTATTGCACTTGTGCGGTTACAAAGACAAAACGGAAGAAGAGGAAAAGCTAATGCGATATAAAGAAGATTATTATTTGAAATTATTAAAATAAAACAAAATGTTTCACGTGAAACATTTTATAAAATTCTTCTTTTAAAAATATAAAAATCAAAAAAAATGATAAGTGATATATATGATGTTATTGTCGTAGGTGGTGGTCATGCAGGTTGCGAAGCAGCAGCTGCAGCAGCTAACTTAGGATCAAAAACTTTATTAATTACCATGAACATGCAAACCATCGGTCAGATGAGTTGCAACCCTGCTATGGGCGGAATTGCAAAAGGACAAATAGTAAGAGAAATTGATGCATTAGGCGGATATTCTGGAATTGTTTCAGACGAATCTGCCATTCAATTCAAAATGCTCAATCTATCCAAAGGTCCAGCCATGTGGTCTCCAAGAACACAAAACGACAGAATGCTTTTTGCTGAAAAATGGAGATTAACATTAGAAAAAACCATGAATCTCGACTTTTTTCAAGACATGGTTAAAAACATAATCGTTGAAAATAACAAAGTAACAGGGGTTATCACTTCACTTGGTATTAAAATAAAAGGAAAGTCTGTCATACTTACAAACGGTACTTTTCTTAACGGACTGATCCATGTTGGAGACAAACAACTGGGTGGTGGTAGAATGGGAGAACCCAGAGCTTTTGGTATCACAGAACAATTAACTAGTTTGGGTTTCGATGCCGGTAGAATGAAGACAGGAACTCCTGCAAGAATTGACGGAAGAAGTTTGGACTATTCAAAAATGGAAGAACAAAAAGGCGATGAAAACCCACAAAAATTCTCCTATCTAGATACCCCAAAGCTTACCAAACAAAAAAGTTGTTACATAACCTATACCAACGAAACTGTACACGATATTCTAAGAGAAGGTTTTGAAAAAAGCCCTATGTTTAATGGTACCATCCAAAGTATTGGTCCAAGATATTGCCCAAGTATTGAGGATAAAATCAATCGTTTTGCAGAAAGAAATAGACATCAACTTTTTGTTGAACCAGAAGGTTGGAATACCATAGAAATCTATGTAAACGGATTCAGTTCATCTCTACCAGAAGACATACAAGTAAAAGCCATGAAACACATTCCTGGATTTGAAAATGTAAAAGTTTTCCGACCGGGTTACGCCATAGAATACGATTATTTCCCACCTACTCAACTGAAGCATACACTGGAAACAAAATTGATAGAAAACCTGTATTTTGCGGGACAAATCAACGGAACTACAGGTTATGAAGAAGCAGCAGGACAAGGATTGATAGCAGGGATCAACGCGCATCAAAAAGTGCATTCTAAAGACGAATTTATTTTAAGCAGGGACGAAGCTTACATTGGTGTACTTATCGATGATTTAATCACTAAAGGTACAGAAGAACCGTACAGAATGTTCACTTCTAGAGCCGAATACAGACTACTTCTTCGTCAAGACAATGCAGATATCCGTTTAACTGAAAAATCGCATAATTTAGGTCTTGCAAACGATCTTAGATTAAGAAAAGTTGAAGAGAAAATCCAAAAAAGTTCTGAACTTGAAACTTATCTAAGAGAACTTTCTTTAAAACCTTCTGTGATCAACCCTATCTTAGAAGAAAACGAAAGTAATCCTGTTGATCAAGCATATAGAGCTGCACAATTTTTAACCAGACCGAATATCAATCTGGATAAACTTTCCGCATTAGAAAGCATTAAAAATGAATTGGAAAAATACAATGAAGAACAGATTGAGCAAGCCGAAATCAACATAAAATACAAAGGATATATCGAAAAGGAAAAAGAAAATGTTGCTAAACTTCATAGAATGGAAACCATTAGAATTCCAGAAAATTTTGATTTCAAAAAGGTTCAATCTTTATCTGCAGAAGCTCAACAAAAATTCATCAAGATAAAACCTTCAACAATAGCACAGGCTTCCAGAATATCTGGAGTTTCACCGGCTGATATCAATGTATTATTAATCTATCTTGGACGATAAAATAAAATGTTTCACGTGAAACATACTATTATGAAATTATTCCTTTACTTAATTTTTATCTTAAGTTTAACCTCATGTCATTCGAATATCTTTACAAGAAATTCCAAAAACGGAGATTTGTTATTCATAGAAGCGGAGAATAAAAATCTTTCTGGAGCAATTGACAGAGTCACAAAAAATGACAGCAACCGTATATCGTTCGACCATGTTGCATTGATAGAAGTTAATAAAAATAGAAAATACATTCTACACGCTTCTTCAAAAAGAGGAAGTGAAAAAATTAAACTCTCAAAGTTCATTAGAAAACAACATCGTCTGAATAAAAGGTTAGGATTGTACAGAGTAAAAGACAGTACTTGTACAAACAATGCAGTTTTAAAAGCAAATTCAATGCTTGGAAAACCATACAATTTTAGATATGTCCAAGATGATAATTCCTATTACTGCTCTGATTTTATTGAAAAATCCTATCGTGATTGCGGTATTTTTGAACTGATACCTATGAATTTCATGAACCTAAAAACAAACAAAATTGATGAATACTGGATCAACTACTATCAAAAATATGATATGGAAGTGCCACAAGGTAAACCAGGAACCAACCCCAATCAATTATCAAGATCAAAAAAACTAAAACTAATATTTTTAGAAATATAATAATGAAAATAAAAGATCATTTTCTTAGTGGAGAAACATTTGAAATTAAAGAAACCGATATTAAAGGAATCTTCAAGACCTACCCCACTCCATCCAATTTAGATAAATATTACGAAAGTAAAGAATACATTTCTCACCATCAAGATTCCAATTCTTTGAAAGAGAAAATCTATAAATTCGCACAATCTTTTAATCTGAATTATAAAAGAAATTTACTGGCTAAAGAAACTTTTCATAATGCCAAAGTTTTGGATTACGGTTGTGGTGCCGGTGAATTTTTAAAATTTATAGAAAATGATGTACAAACTTTTGGCTATGAACCCAATGAAAGTGCACGAAATTTTGCTAAACAAAAAACTAGCAAAACTAAATTTATTTCAAATTTTAACGAAATAGAAAATGAAAGTTTAGATGTTATATCGCTTTGGCATGTTTTTGAACACATCGAAAATCAAAAAGAAATCTTAGATCTTTTTCATCAAAAATTAAAAAGCAATGGAACTTTAATTATTGCCGTACCCAATTGTTCGTCTCACGATGCAATTTATTATAAAGAATTTTGGGCTGCTTATGATGTACCAAGACACCTTTTTCATTTTACAAAATCGGGTATGGAAAAATTAATGAACAATGAAAATTGGAAATTGGATAAAATAAAACCTCTACTACTCGATTCGTATTATATTTCAATTTTAAGCGAAAAATATAAGAAAAATCCATTATTTTGGATTCTTGGAGGAATTAGAGGAGCAATTTCTAATTTTAAAGCATCAAAAACTGGAGAATTTTCTAGTTTGATATATATTATCAAAAAAAAATAGAAAATCGATTTTTAACCTATTTACAAAGGTCAATTTTACCAGAAATTCTCTAAAAATTAAAAGTGGAACCCAAATAATGGATTCCACTTTATATTTATATTAAGTTATTAAGAATTATTTGTTGATCGCTGCAACACCTGGAAGTTCTAAACCTTCTAAACTTTCCAACATTGCACCTCCACCGGTCGAAACATAAGAAACTTTATTTTCATACCCATGTTGTTTTACAAAAGCAACACTGTCTCCTCCACCAACTAAAGAAAATGCTCCCAACTTAGTTGCTTCTGCAATACCATCTCCTAATGCAACAGTTCCAGCAGCAAAATTAGATAATTCAAAAACTCCAGCAGGTCCATTCCAAAGTATGGTTTTAGAATTTAACAATACATCATGGAAAATAACATTGGATTTTGGACCGACATCCAATCCCATCCACCCTTCAGGAATTTCGTATATATCACATACTTTGATGTTGGCATCGTTAGAGAATGCATCAGCAATTACAGCATCCACAGGTAAACATACCTGTACATGATGTTGTTTTGCTTTCTCTAGAATATCTATTGCCAATTGCATTTTATCTTCTTCAACAAGAGAATTTCCAATATGTCCACCAAGAGCTTTAACGAATGTAAAAGCCATACCACCTCCGATAATCAGATTGTCAACAGCAGGTAAGATATTCTCTATGATGGTAATTTTTGAAGAAACTTTAGATCCACCAATTATTGCAGTTACAGGTTTCTCACCCGTATTTAAGACTTTATCTATGGCTTGTAATTCTTTAGCCATTAATAAACCGAAAAATTTAGTTTGAGGAAAATAATTTGCAATAACCGAGGTAGAGGCATGAGCTCTATGTGCCGTACCAAACGCATCATTTACATACGCATCTCCAAGTTTTGAAAGGGACTCGGCAAATTTGGAATCGCCTTGTTCTTCTTCATTATGAAATCTTAAATTTTCCAGAAGCAATACTTCTCCAGGATTCAATTTTGATGCTTTTTCATGAGCATCTTCTTGAATACAGTCGTTAGAAAAGATTATTTTCCTTCCTAAAACTTTCTCAATTTCAGGAACAATATGCACCAAAGACAATTCATTACTTTCTTTTCCTTTTGGGCGTCCCAGGTGCGACAATAATATGACAGAACCACCATCATTTAAAATTTTCTCGATGGTTGGCTTAGCAGCTACAATTCGGGTATTGTCCGTAACATTAAGATTAGAATCTTGAGGTACATTAAAATCAACTCTGACAAGAGTTTTTTTGTCTTTGAAATTGAAATCGTTAATTGTTTTCATTTATATTAATTAGAAAGTTTTTCGTATTTTTTGTTCTACAAATTTACAATTTCAAAAATTGAAAAAAGAAATTGCTGAGCATAAATTTCCACAAGATTCATTTACTCATATTATCATCATTTTTTTTCTTTTATAAAAATATATACTGTTGTTATATGTTGAGTATTGTGAATTATGAGGATAAGTTTTTTTATTTTATTATACCCATCTTTTAGAGTCTTATTCACTTTCTTATTCACATTGTAAAATATTGAATAACAATGAAATATAGTACTTTTTAACAATTGTTAATAAATTTTATTTTTTACTTTTCTTAATTAAGTTTTCATGGAAAAGATGGTGATTTGTTGAAAGTAAAAATTTAGAAAATGTGAATTAATATTCGATAAAATTTTTTCATTACACTTTTTAATTTAGATTTAAAAGAACATTTTTTTAATTCTTTTCCACAAATATTTCCCGCGTTTTCCATACGATTATGAGTATTTTGTTAATTTACTATTTATCAATTACTTGTAATTTTAGTATTATGTTTAATGATTTAATATTCAATGCTTTAATTTTTAATGATAAATTAATATTTTGTGGATAAAATTTGATTAAGTTGATAATCAGTTATTTAGTATTAAAATGTGAGTATTTAGCACGATGGACACTTAGAAATTAGCATGATTAATATAATATAGGATGCTTGGATATTGAATTTAACATAAGTTTCATATCCGCATAAATTATGATTTGTAAATTTTAGACTAAATTTGTACATAAATAAAGTAAAAATGAAAAAAATAGCCATCGCTTGTGATCATGCAGGTTTTGAATACAAAGAATATTTAATAAGCCAATTAAAAAATCATTATGAAATTCAAGATTTTGGAACAAAATCATTGGATTCTGTAGATTATCCAGACTTTGTACATCCTGCTGCAAGCTCAGTAGAAAATGGTGATAACGAGTTCGGAATTCTTATTTGTGGAAGCGGACAAGGCGTACAACTTACGGCCAATAAACACGAAAAAATCAGATGTGCACTTTGCTGGATGCCCGATTTGGCAACACTTTCCAGACAACATAACAATTGCAATATGATAGCTCTTCCAGCACGATTTATTGCTAAAGAATTGGCATTAGAAATTGTTCAAACCTTTTTAAATACCGATTTTGAAGGTGGTAGACATCAAAATAGAGTGGCAAAAATTGCGTGCTCATAATTCATCATTTGATTTAATGCAAACCATTAAATTAAAACAATACAACCCATTTTGAATGGCAAGAAAATCAAAATTTATAAGTCATAAAAACAATCACAAACTTCAGGAAATTGGGAAAAAAATTCTGAAGTTTATGCATGCTAAAACTTCCAAAATCTACAATTACAAACAGATTGCAGAGGGTATAGATTATAAAAATCCCAGACAAAGAGAGCAAGTTATACAGGCTCTACACAAGCTTTTGGCAGACCAAAGAATTAAAGAGGTCGAAAAAGGAAAATACATTCTGAATCTTAAAATTGAAGGAACTTTAGCCGGAATAATCGACTTTAATCAAAGTGGAAATGCCTATGTTAAAGTGGAAGGTATGGAAGACGATGTATTTATCCATGCCAAAAATTGTAAGGACGCCATACAAGGGGACAAAGTCCACATCATAACTTACCACTACAAAGGGAAAAAGTTAGAGGGATCTGTAATCGAAGTTTTAGAAAGAAACAGAACCAATTTTGTTGGGACTTTTCAGTACATTCCGCATAAAGATTTTGGCTTTGTTGTGGCCGATAAAAAGCAAATTAACACCGATATTTTTGTTACCAAAGCCAACATCAATGGCGCTAAAGACGGGGAAAAAGTTATTGTAAAGATTTTGGAATGGAAACCGAATTCTAAAAATCCAGAAGGTGAAATTGTGAGTATTTTGGGTATGCCGGGTGAACATGAAACCGAAATTCACGCCATTTTAGCAGAATACAATCTTCCCTATGCATTTCCTGAAGAAGTGGAACAAGAAGCGGATAAAATCGATCGATCGATCAGTGAAATGGAAGTAAAAAAACGCCGAGATATGCGTAATATTACCACTTTTACTATCGATCCTAAGGATGCAAAAGATTTTGACGATGCCCTATCCATACAAAAATTGGAGAATGGAAATTGGGAAATTGGTGTACACATTGCCGATGTCTCGCATTTCGTAGTTCCAGGTACTATTTTGGATGATGAAGCCTACCAAAGAGCCACTTCTGTCTATCTCGTAGATCGTGTGGTTCCAATGCTTCCTGAAGTATTGAGTAACGATGTTTGCTCACTTCGCCCCCATGAAGATAAATATACTTTTTCAGCCGTTTTTGAGTTAAATGATGCAGCAGAAGTTAAAAACCAATGGTTTGGTCGAACCATTATACATTCTGACAGACGATTTTCTTACGAAGAAGCTCAGGAAAGAATTGAAAATAACGAAGGCGATTATACCGAAGAAATCAATACTTTAGATCGTTTGGCAAAAATCCTTAGAAAAGATAGGATAAAAAATGGTGCCATAACTTTTGACAGAAGCGAAGTTCGATTTAATTTAGATGAAAATAACGAACCCATTGGTGTCTATTTTAAAATGTCAAAAGATGCCAATCATTTGATTGAAGAATTCATGCTTTTGGCCAATAAAAAAGTATCAGAATTCATCTCTCTCAGCCGTAAAAATGAAGTGACCAACAATACCTTCATCTATAGGGTTCATGAAGATCCAGATCCTGCAAAAATTCTTTCCCTAAAGGAATTTGTATCTACTTTTGGGTATAAAATGAACATCACTAACGCCAAGCAAACTACAGAATCTCTTAACAAACTTTTGCAAGATGTAAAAGGCAAAGGAGAAGAAAATATGATAGAAACTTTGGCAATGCGATCCATGAGTAAAGCCATCTATTCTACAGATCCTATTGGGCATTACGGTTTAGGATTTAGATACTATTCGCACTTTACATCGCCCATCAGAAGGTATCCGGATCTTATTGCCCATCGATTGTTACAGCATTATTTGGATGGTGGAAAATCGCCCAACAAACACGATTACGAAGAACAAGCCAAACATTGTTCGGCCATGGAAAGATTGGCTTCCGATGCCGAAAGGGATTCCATTAAATTTATGCAAGTTAAATTTATGGAAAAACACCTGGGTGAAACATTCGAAGGTATGATTTCTGGTGTTGCAGACTTTGGTTTTTGGGTTGAAATTCCAGAAAATGGAGCCGAAGGACTTATAAAACTCCGTGATTTGATAGACGATAGTTATATGTACGATGCCAAGACCCATGCTGTATACGGGATACGACACGGAAAACAATACCAACTGGGTGACAAAATAAAAATAAAAGTCATGAAAGCCAACCTGATCCAAAAACAATTGGATTTTAAAGTGGTTGAATAAATTTCTGATAATCAAATTTTTATAAAATAATAGTTCAAAGTGATGTTGATGATGTTTCTCTCAGCATCACTTTTAATTTTTATGAAAGAATACTGCCGGATTTAAAATAGTTTTACTGAATAGAAGTCCTTTATCTTAATTTTAAAAAATCATTATCTTTGTCTAATGCTTGGACTTATATTTTCTGCAATAGTTTTGGGGCTTATGCTCAGTTTGGTTTTTATAGGACCTATTTTTTTCTTGTTGATAGAAACCAGCTTTACCCGAGGTCCAAAACACGCATTGGCTTTGGATTTGGGTGTGGTCTTTGCTGATATTTTATGCATTGTTGTTGCATATTATGCCAGTGGAGATTTGGTAACCCTCATTGATAAACATCCTGAGTTTTATAGGATTACTGCTTTCATCATCTTCATCTATGGAATTGTGATGATGGTAACCAAAACCAAAATGCATTTGCCCAACGAAGAGCAATTCATCAATCAAAATTACATTAAAACTTTTTTAAACGGATTTTTATTCAACCTTCTCAATGTGGGAGTAATTCTTTTTTGGTTGGTTACGGTGATTTCTGTGAGAAATCAGTATCCGGATTTTCAGAATTTTTTCTTGTACATTGCTTTGGTTATCGCTACCTATCTTAGCATCGATCTACTCAAAATATTTTTGGCAAAGCAATTTCATTACAAACTGACTCCAAAATTAGCCCATAAAATCCGTAAAACGGTAGGTATAATTTTAATGATTTTTTCCCTTTTCATATTTCTACAAAGTTTTAAAAAATTCAATCAGTTTGATAAAAAATTAGAGGAAGCCGAAAAAAAAGAAGTCATCTTGAAAAACAACGATTAATTTTAATCTTTACCATGATTTTTCCAAAAGCACTAAAAAAGAATGAAAAAATTGCCCTAATTTCTCCAGCAGGAGCGGTTGAGGTATCTCAATTGGAAAAGACCATTAACCTGATCCAAAGCCAAGGTTATGAGGTCGTTTTTGGTCCAAATGCTTTAGGTAAGTATGAGGACGGATACTCTTATTCAGGAACGGAAAAACAAAGGATACAGGATCTGAATTGGGCGTTGAACAACACCGAAATAAAGGCGATTTGGGCCAGTAGAGGTGGCTACGGATGCCAGCACCTTCTTAGACATATAAGACTCTCTAATTTCAAAGAAAATCCAAAATGGTACATCGGATATTCTGATAACACGGTGGTACAAAGTTTTTTGTTGAAAAAAGGCTTTGCTTCCATACACGGACAAACCATAAAAACATCCAGCTTTGGTGTTTCTGAAGAAGCCTATCAAGGTATTTTTGATATTCTCAAAGGAAAAAATCCAAAATATGTGTTAGAATCTCATGGCTTCAATAAGCCTGGGAATGCAGAAGGACAGTTGGTGGGTGGCAATTTGGCATTGGTCTATGCACTTTTAGGAACTCCGTATTCGTTCAATTTTAAGGACAATATTTTGTTTATTGAAGACATTGGTGAAAATTTTTATGCTTTGGACAGAATGCTGATGAGCATGGATTTGGCTGGCGTTTTCAGGAAGATTAAAGGTCTAATAGTTGGTGGAATGATCAACATGGGTAGCGAGACCGACAATCCGAATTATGAAAATAGTTTTGATGAAAAAGCCTACGAAATTATCCAACACCGAATAAAAAAATATCACTTCCCTACCCTATTTGGATTTCCTAACGGCCATATTTTTGACAACCGCCCTCTGATAATTGGAGGCAAAGTCCATTTGGAGGTCGATAAAAACTTGTCGAGTATTTTATTTTAAAAAAAAGTATCCATGGCAGAACACAATGATTTTGGTAAAGAAGCCGAAGAATTTGCTGTTTCTTACTTAGAAAACAAAGGCTATACAGTAATAGCTAGAAATTTTTATTACCAAAAAGGCGAGCTGGATATTGTAGCGTTGTATAAAGATTTTTTGGTAGTAGTAGAGGTAAAAGCCAGAACAAGGAACCTATTTCAAGAGCCGTATGAAGCGGTAAATAAAAAGAAAATAAAATTGGTCGTTATGGCTACCGATGCTTTTATGAATGCAGGAAATAGAACGGAAGAAGTCCGTTTTGATATTATTTCTGTACTAAAAACGGATAGAGGTCATTTGGATTTGACCCACATCGAAAATGCTTTTGAGCCTTTTGATGCAAATTGAGGTTTTATTTTGAAATACAAGAATAAAAAAAGAAGCTGACTTTAAAGTACAGCTTCCGTTTTTTTTGTAAAAATTACCTTTTTACTTGCGATCCGGACGGGACTCGAACCCGCGACCTCCGCCGTGACAGGGCGGCATTCTAACCAACTGAACTACCGGATCAATATTTTTTATTTACCTCCCGAATAAAAATATAAATATTTTTTTTGGGTGAAAAATTGTGGTGCAAATATATTTATTTTTTCTTAAAATACAACTAAAAAAAGGAAAATTTTGAAAGTAGCTTTTTTAAAACATAAAAATACAAAACGATACTCCTTGCTTTTAAGCAAAATGAAAAAAAATAAAAGAATATCAAAAGTATGACTGATAAAAAGATGGTTTCGGATAAAAAATAATACTTTTGATTGAAATTAAAAACAATCTTTGACAGTAACCCCAAAAAACCATCAATTTTATAAAATTATGAAAACCATCTTCATTACAGGAGCAACTTCTGGTATAGGAAAAGCAACCGCAAAATTGTTCGCAAAACAAGGAAATCGCCTGATTATTTGTGGACGAAGAAAATCCATTTTAGACAATTTGGCCAATGAATTGGGTAAAATAACCGAAGTAAAAACCTTAGTTTTTGATGTTAGAAACCAAGACGAAATTCGAAAAGCGATGGATGAATTGGATGAAAGCTGGAAAAATATTGATGTTTTGGTCAACAATGCAGGAAATGCTCACGGACTCGAAGCTATTTCTGACGGGGATATCTCCGACTGGGATGCCATGATGGACGGAAATGTAAAAGGATTGCTCTATGTTTCTAAACCGATTATCAATTTGATGAAAACCCAAAAGTCAGGACATATCATCAATATTTCTTCGGTCGCAGCGAGACAAACTTATGCTGGTGGCGTGGTCTATTGTGCATCTAAAAAAGCCGTAGATGTTATTTCTGAAGGAATGCGTATAGAATTGACAGAATTTGGAATAAAAGTAAGCAACATACAACCCGGAGCCGTAGAAACCGACTTTTCTAAAGTTCGTTTCAAGGGCAACGAAAGCCGAGCAGCTTCGGTCTATGCAGGATATGAAGCCTTAAAAGCCGAAGATATTGCCGATGCCATCTCTTATTGTGTTAATGCTCCGGATCGTGTGTCTATTGCCGAGATCTGCATCTATCCTAAAGCTCAGGCCGAACCAAGAATGATCCATAAAAAATAAAGATTTTTTAAGAGGCCGTATAAAATTTATGAAGTTGTTAAAAGTAAAATACTGATGCTCTAAAAGACTCATAATGTTTGGTTTGGGTCGTTCATTAATATAATTTACTTTCAACAACTTCATCCAAATGGTAAAGAAGAAATGCGGTTTAATGTCGAAAAAAAATACAATTTTATAAAGAGTTAGCGCATTTGCAATTACTGCAATTCCAACGGGTTATTGTTGTTTTTCTGTTCTTCTTTAGCTCTTTCTTCCATTCTTTTTCTCATATCTCCAGAGTTACCACCTCTCATTGGGCCTGTGTGCATACCAGGACCTCTACCTCCGGATTGGGTAAAGAATGACGCAGGATCTTTTTTAAATTTTTCTTGCTGTTTCAGATACTCTTTTCTGTTAACCTTTATGATGTTACCCATATTGCTCAGATTCGGAAGTTCTCCAATTTTCTTGGTTTCCTTCAAAAGAAAAGCATAATCGCCTTTGCTGTCTTCCATTTTAATAATTAAACCCGGAAGTCCATGAAATTTATACGGTCCGTCCATAAAAGGTATGTCTTGTGTAAACCAAGCCGTCCAATGCCTTCCGCCAAAATCCAACTCGGCTTTTTGGGCTTTATAATCACCAATAACAGCCGTTTCAGATTGTATTTTCCAGTTCATTGGTCGGTCTTCCGTGTAGGTATAAATGTCTCTGGCAATACGGTCTTTGTAGTCCACTTTTTGGTTTGCAAGATCCTTTTCTATGGTATAATTAATCTCCGATCTTAGGTTTTCCATGGCATTTCTGTCCGGTCTTATGGTTCCTTGGGATTGGAAAGCCACCCGCATAATAGAATCTCTTTTTATTCTTTTCTCTGCATAGAACAACGATTTTTTTCCATCATTGTCCAAATAAGCCAACTCGGTTTTGGTGTTGTTTCTATTGATGGAATCGGTTTTCATATGCACTTCGTACACAAATCGGGAGTTTTGTGCAAAGTTCAAAGAAAAAAATCCCATAGCGAGGGTTAGAAAAACATTTTTCATAAATAATTATTTAATCGTTGGATAACAAAAGTAGGAATAAGTTAAATCTCATCAATGATAAAAATAGTTAAAACAAAACTTCAAATTTTTTAATCTGTTATATTGTTTGTACTTTTGCAATCTAAAATCATTCTAAATAAAAATTGAGATGATCAAAGTATCTGATACTGCAAAACTTAAAGCAGTACAATTGATGACAGAAGACGGATTCGATCCCAGCCTAGATTTTATCAGGGTTGGTGTAAAAAGTGGCGGTTGCAGCGGTTTGGAATATGTCTTAAAATTCGACAATCAAAAAAGCGATGCCGACCAAGTTTTTGAAGACAACGGAATAAAAATCATCATTGATAAAAAATCCATTTTGTACCTCGCAGGTACGGTTTTGGAGTTCTCCGGAGGACTAAACGGGAAAGGTTTTGTCTTCCAAAATCCGAATGCGTCCAGAACTTGTGGCTGTGGCGAGAGCTTTTCGCTTTAGAAAAAAAAATTAAGGATAGACAAAATCTTTCCTTTTACATACATCGTGAAATCATAATACAGTATTTCATTTTTACAAAAACCTTACTTATTAATTTCATAATTCATTTATGGCAAAATACACAGAAGACGATCTAAGGATTGATCTGGAAAATAAACAATACGAAGCCGGATTTTATACCGATATCGAATACGAGGATTTCCCAACAGGACTTTCTGAAGATATCGTTAGAATGATTTCTGAGAAAAAAGAAGAACCGGAATGGATGACCGAGTGGCGCTTGGAATCCTTTAGAATTTGGCAAAAAATGGAAGAACCCAACTGGGCCAATGTCAAATACGAAAAACCTGATTTTCAGGCTATAAAATACTATGCAGCTCCGAAAAAGAAACCTCAACTGAACAGCTTGGACGAGGTGGATCCGGAATTGTTGAAAACCTTTGAGAAATTGGGCATCAATATCGAAGAGCAAAAAAGACTGACCAATGTGGCGGTAGATCTTGTCATTGACTCGGTTTCCGTAAAAACAACTTTTCAGGAAACGCTAAAAGAAAAAGGTATTATTTTCTGCTCCATGTCCGAAGCGATCAAAGAATATCCGGATTTGGTGAAAAAATACATTGGCAAAGTTGTACCAAGAGGAGATAATTTTTATGCAGCACTCAACTCGGCTGTATTTTCTGACGGCAGCTTCTGCTACATTCCAAAAGGCATCAAATGTCCTATGGAACTTTCGACCTATTTCCGTATCAATAAAGAAGGTACCGGTCAGTTTGAAAGAACACTTTTGGTGGCCGATGAAGGGTCGTATGTTTCTTATTTGGAAGGTTGTACAGCACCTTCGAGAGACGAAAACCAATTGCACGCCGCTGTGGTCGAACTTATCGCCATGGACGGAGCCGAAATAAAATATTCTACCGTACAAAACTGGTATCCCGGTGATGCCGATGGTAAAGGTGGGGTGTTCAACTTTGTAACCAAAAGAGGTTTGGCAGAACGCAATGCAAAAATATCTTGGACACAGGTAGAGACAGGTTCTGCCGTTACTTGGAAATATCCATCGTGCATCCTAAAAGGAGACAATTCCATTGGAGAATTTTATTCGATTGCTGTAACCAACAACCATCAATATGCCGATACCGGTACCAAGATGATCCATATTGGGAAAAACACGAGATCTACAATTATTTCCAAAGGAATATCTGCTGGTAAATCCAACAACTCGTACAGAGGTTTGGTAAAAGTAATGCCAACAGCAAAAGGGGCTAGAAACTTCTCGCAATGCGACTCCTTATTAATGGGGAATGATTGTGGTGCACATACTTTCCCGTATATCGAAATTAAAGATCCTACGGCACAATTGGAACACGAAGCTACGACTTCTAAAATTGGAGAAGATCAAATTTTCTACTGCAACCAAAGAGGTATCAACACGGAGAAGGCCATTGCCCTAATCGTAAACGGATTTGGAAAAGAAGTCCTGAACAAGCTCCCAATGGAATTTGCCATCGAAGCACAAAAATTATTAGAAATTTCGTTGGAAGGAAGTGTAGGATAACAAATTTACCTTTCAAATAAAGTAGTATATAACCGTTGCTATTGTATTGCATCACCATGCAGGATAATCAATTCAACACAATTCAAAAGAAAAAATAAAATGTTAAAAATAAATAATCTACAAGCTCAGATTGAAGAGGGCAAACAAATATTAAAAGGAATTAATTTAGAAATAAAACCGGGAGAGGTACACGCGATTATGGGACCAAATGGTGCTGGAAAATCCACACTCTCTTCTGTTATTGCAGGAAAAGAAGATTATGAAGTTACCGGTGGCGAAATCCTTTTTGAAGGCGAAAACATCGTAGAAGATGCTCCGGAAGAAAGAGCTCACAAAGGGATTTTCCTATCCTTCCAATATCCTGTAGAAATACCGGGAGTTACGGTAACCAACTTTATCAAAGCGGCCATCAACGAAACCAGAAAATCAAAAGGAGAGCCTGAAATGTCTGCTAAAGACATGTTGGCATTGGTGCGTAAAAATTCTGAGAAATTAGGCATAAAAAAAGAATTTTTAGGTAGATCTCTGAACGAAGGCTTCTCTGGAGGTGAAAAGAAAAGAAACGAAATTTTCCAAATGTTGATGTTGGATCCTAAGTTGGCCATCTTGGACGAAACCGATTCTGGATTGGATATCGATGCCCTAAGAATTGTCGCAGACGGTGTCAATTCTTTTAAAAACGAAGGAAATGCGGTGTTGCTTATCACTCACTACCAAAGATTGTTGGACTATATACAACCGGATTTTGTGCATGTTTTGGCCGATGGTAAAATCATCAAAACCGGTGACAAAAACTTGGCTTTGGAACTAGAAGAAAAAGGATACGATTGGTTGGTAAACTAATCTTAGATTCTTTCATACTCCCATTCCAAATTCAACAATAAAACTCACACAATCTAGCTATTATGAGTCTATACGAACAAATTGAACGAATAAAACCTTCACTTTCAGGAGAAAAACTTAAGGCTTTAGAGAATTTTTTAGCTTTAGGATTTCCTACCAAAAAAGACGAAGAATACAAATATACCCACCTAAAAGAAATTACGGAGAAAGACTATAATTTCGCCCCAAACCAAGCGCACAACATTACCAAAAGACAATTGGATGATTTGCATTTGGGCGAGGAGCATTTTGATTTCTTGGTATTTGTAAACGGAATAATGCACCCAGAACTTTCCAAAATTTCTATTGAAAGTGCTAAAGTCCTAACCTTGAAGAATGCTTTGGAAAATAAAGAATATTCTGATTTTTTAAAAGGGTATCTTCATACCTTAACCTCTTCGGAAAATGCTTTTTGCCAACTGAATGAGGCCCTAACCAAGAACGGTTTCGTACTTCATGTACCAAAAAATACAAGAATAGAAAGACCAATTCATGTATTCTACCTGTCACAAAACCAAGAAGAAAACACCTTCTACAACCCACACAACTTATTGGTGGTAGAAGACGGTGCAGCCGTAGAGATTATTGAAAGCCATCACAACTACGACAATTCTTTTGTATTGACCAATTCGGTTACCGAAATTTTTGTCGGAAAAAATGCCAAAGCCGATTGGCACAAATTGCAAAACGACAGCCAAACCACTTACCTTATCGATCATACATTTGCCAAACAAGACCGAGACAGCTTGGCTACTGTGAACACCTTCAGTTTTGGTGGTAAATTGGTGAGAAATAATTTGGACTTCATCCATGCAGGAGAGAACATCAACTCTTTTATGAACGGAATTACCATTATTGGTGACAATCAATTGGTGGACCATCATACTGCCGTGCACCACAAACAACCTAACTGCGAGTCGTACCAAAACTATAAAGGCATCTTTAAAGACCAAGCAAAAGGCGTATTCAACGGAAAAGTTTTTGTGGATAAAATTGCTCAGAAAACCAATGCTTATCAACAAAACAACAACATCTTGCTGAACGAAGGGGCAACCATAGACACCAAACCTCAGCTGGAAATTTTTGCAGATGATGTAAAATGCTCACACGGTTGTACGGTAGGCCAGTTGAATGAAGATGCCATGTTCTACCTTAGAGCCAGAGGTATCTCTAAAAATGAAGCACAAGCGTTGTTGCTGTATGCTTTTGCTAACGATACCATGCAAAATATAGACATCGAACAATTAAAAGATAAAGTTTCCAGTCTTTTGGCGGAAAAATTAGAAGTAGATTTAAGCTTTTAATACTGAACGAAAGGCGTATCGTTGCCAAATAACGAGGATTGAACATCGTTTAATCGAATACCTTTCTCAAATAAAGATACGGGAAATTTCATAAAGTAAAGGCCGTTTTCACGAGTTGTGAGACGGCCTTTTTATTTAAAAATTCTTTGTAGCTCCAATCAACATGGACATGGTCATCAGCCTTTGCTCATACAAACTTTCGGAAATATTGTTAATGCCGTAGGTCTGAATGCTTTTTACATTCAGGAGGTTGTGTCCTTTAAGGAACAGATTCATGTTAAAAAATTTACAATTAGTATTCAAAAAAAAACTCCCAAATGCTCTTGCATTGGAAGTTTTTTTTTAAATTTATATCATAAACTCAAGAGCAGCAGCCTCTGCCACAATCTTTATCTTTTCCACCATCTTTTTTCACAAAACTTTTTCTAATGTATCTGTAAAAATAATAACACGCCAAGACAAATACTACGGCTAATACGATGTACTGAACGGTTAGAGAATCCATTATTATTGATTTTTAATGACTTATTTAAACAGCTGATAAACCACCAGCGAAACGATATAGGCCAAACCGGACATGGACACCAACTGTATCAAAGTCCACTTCAGAGATTTTGTCTCTCTGTACACCACGGCAATGGTAGAGATGCATTGCATGGCAAAAGCATAATACATCAATATAGAAATACCCGTTGCAAAAGAAAAGACCTTCTCGCCATTTTCATTCACATCGTTTCTCATTTTTTCGATGATGGTGCCTTCCGGAGCTTCATCGTCCAAACTATAAAGCGTTGCCATTGTTCCTACAAAAACTTCTCGAGCTGCAAAACTGGTGATGATCCCCACTCCCATTTTCCAATCGTATCCCAACGGTGCAATGACGGGCTCTATCTGATGTCCCATTTTTGCCAAATAGGATTGTTTCAGCTTGACATCGGCATCCATAAACGAACCGGATTTTTGAGCGGGTCCAAAATAGCTTAAAACCCAAATGATGATGCTAACAAGGAAAATAATTTTCCCAGCACCTGTGATAAATTCCCAAACTTTCTGCAATACAATCTTGAAATCGTAACCAAAAAGAGGCTTTTTATAAGTCGGCAAATCCATTACCAAAAAGGATTTACCAACATTTTTAATAATTTTTTTCAAAACAAAGGACGACAGCAACGCCATGAAAAATCCGACCAAATACATCGCCAAAAGAGCGATGGCTTTGTAAGAAATACCGATAAAAGTTTTGTCCGGTATCACCAATTCTATAATGATGCTGTACACCGGCAATCGAGCAGAACAAGTCATAAAAGGAGTTACCAAGATGGTGATCAACCGTTCTTTAACATTCTCAATATTTCTGGTGGACATGATGGCCGGAATGGCACAAGCCGTACCTGAAATAAGCGGAACAATGCTTTTACCACTCAACCCGAAAGGCCTGAGCAATCGGTCCATAAGGAAAACCACCCTCGCCATATAGCCGGAATCTTCCAAAAGATAGAGCATATACAAAAGTATCCCAATTTGTGGGGCGAAAACGACAATCCCACCAATCCCAGGAATAATTCCGTTAGATATTAGAGAATTGATAGGCCCAGCAGGAAGTGTCTCTGCTGAAAACTCGGAAAACCAAAGGAAAAAATTAGAAATCCAATCCATAGGATAGGCTGCCAAATAATAGACCATTTGGAAAATCATCAGCATGACGAAGATGAAAAATAAATAGCCCCAAAATTTATGAACCAAAACTTTGTCCAGTTTTTCCGTGAGCAATTCCTTGAACTGAGGTTTTTTATTGATGACTTTGGCGATGGTTTTGTCGATGGACAAGTACCTCCTTATGGTTTCTTGCGTTTGCAATCTTTTGGGAACCAAGCACTTTAGCTCTTCGTTATCCCTCAATTGTTCGCTTACGGTTTCCAATTTTGCAATATAGGTTTCGGATGCCAAAAGCGTCCAGATTTTATATTGATTTTCTTCTTTAGAATCGGATAATATTTTGAAAACCAAGCCTCTGTGTTCGGTAGGAATTTGGAACGATATGTGGTTGGAAGTCCTGAACTTGTTGTTGTAAATGGAATTTCTAAGCTCATCAATGCCGATCCCTTCTTTGGCATTGGTCGGGATAACTTTAGTTCCTAATTCTTCTTCTAAAAGAGGAATATCGATGTGTATGCCTCTTTTTTCAGCTTGATCTATTTGGTTCAATAATATAAGAACCGGAATTCCCAAATCCTGAATTTGTCGGAACAAAAGAAGTCCTCTTTTGATGCTTAGTGCTTCCAAAACATAGATGACGCCGCTGTACTTATGGGCTTCGTCTATCAGATATTTAGAAAAAATGGCTTCGTCTTCAGAGCTTGGATAGATGCTGTACGAACCAGGAAGGTCAACAATTTCTACCTTTTGGTCTTGATAGATATAGTCTCCAGAGTGGGCAGCAACAGTAACTCCGGCATAGTTTCCGGTTTTTTGTTTTCGGTTACACAATTGGTTGAAAACGGTAGATTTGCCAACATTGGGATTTCCTACTAAAAGTATTTGTTTTTTTTGATCGGTCTGCATGGGTCGTGTTAAAAATTAATACGAAAGACAAAACTTCAAAAGCCAAGAAGCTTAGGCTGTGGTCGATTCTACAATAATGAATTGAGCCTCTTCTACACGCAAGGCAATTCGACTTTTCTCTTCACCAAATTCTATATACAAAGGTCCATTAAAAGGGGCTTGATACAGGATTTTGAAAAGGGTGTCCGGCAACAATCCCATTTCGATAATTTTGTTGGGCATTTTAAGATTGTCGTTATCGTACCCACAAATTCTTCCATCGATATTCTGTGGAAAACAACTTAACTTATTGGAATGATCTCTCTTCACGGCTGAAAAATTTCTACGCAAAGATACGCTATTTAAACTTAATCTAAATAAGAAAAACCAAAAGCTTGACAAAACTCATTAAGAAGCCCGAAAACAATACTGTTCTCGGGCTTCTCTACAATATAAATAGTTAAAATGAAGGTCTATTATTTGGTCTTAACAACAGGAATTTCGATGCTGTTGTTCACACGAGCCAGCTCTTCTTTCATCTGTTTTTCGGCATCTCTCATCATTTGCGAAACCGATTGTCCACCTGCTCCGGAGATCTGTACCTGAGCTTCCGGAGGGAGTTGGGTAAGCATTTGTCTCACACTTGCTAACGGATCTTTTTTATAGGCTTCGTATTTTTCGTTAAACTTCTCCTTGCTCACCTCCATGGTTTTATTCCCAATTGGGGACTGTTTCATCATGCTTTGGAAGTACAATTCATCAGCTATTTTTTTGATTTGCTTGTTTCCTTTTAGCTCCCAGGAATAATTTTTACCCTCGTCTTCTATTTTCACAATGAGGCCAGGCAAACCGTAAAATTTGTAAGGTCCATCCTGAAATGGAAGATCGGTAGAGAACCAAGCCGTCCACTTTCTACCGCCGTATTCGGTGCTTGCTTTTTGGGCGTTGTATTCACCTATTTTTGATTTGTCAGAAGTAATTTTCCAATTGAAATTGGGCTGTTCTTTGTACGAATACGAATCGGTTCCTAAAAAATCGGAATACAGGATTTCTTTGATCGGATTGTTTTTCGAAATACGATGGGCAAAAGATCCCTTTTTTTGATTTTCAAATTGTTTGGTATCCATCATGACTCCTGTTTTTTTCATGTTTTCTATAGAAACTTCTAACAGAGAGTCCATCTGCACCATTTGATAGGCTTGGTAGATGGATTTGTTTTTATCGATGTCCAAACTCATAACTTCTTTCTGTACTTTGGCAGAATCTTTATGCGGCTTGAAGGTCAATTCATAATAAAAACGATGGCTTTGAGCTAAAGTCAAACAGCTCACTAAAATGGTAAAAAATCCAAGAATTCTTTTCATAACAAAATGGTTTTGATGTTTATTTCTTTTTCTCAGGAGTCCAAAATTCTATAGGATTGTCGTTGGAATTGTAAAAATCCTTCATCATTTTCTCTTGATCTTTTACCATTTCTCCGATGGTCTTGTCCATGCCTGGCATTTTTTGCGACATCATGTTCGCTGGGATGTGTTGCCTTACCGAAGCAAAAGGGTCTTTTCTATAGTCGGAAAATGTTTTCTCAAATTTGTCACGGCTTACCTCAACCACTCTTCCGGCACCACCAGGTCTTACTTTTTCAGCATAGGATTCTTCCTGGAAATCGTCTATTTTTTTGTTTCCTTTTAGTTCCCAAGAATAATTTTTGTCGGTATCTTCTACTTTTACAATCAATCCCGGTAATCCGTGGAATTTGTAAGGTCCGTCTTGCAAAGTGATATCATTGGAGAACCACGCCGTCCAATTTCTACCTCCAAATGTTGCGGTAGCTTTTTGGGTATTGTACTCGCCTATTTTCTGTTTTTCGCCTGTAATTTTCCAATTGAATTGCGGATTTTCTTTGTATGCCAATTGTACCGGAGACATCCCGTTCATCATCCCTTCGGAATATTGAATGTTCATTTCTGGATAGCTTTTGGCTACTTTATAGGCGAATTTAGGCATCACAATATCTTTGGACATATCCTTGAAAACATTGGTTTTCTGCATTTCTTCGACTTTCACTTTGATGATTGAATCTTGTGCTAGCATTGTATAATCCTGATAAAGCGATTTTTTATCCGTAATATCCAATACGGTCATCACTTTTTCCAATTTTGCAGAATCTTTTTTAGGCTTGATGGTCAATTGATAAAAAAAACGATTGGCAGGGATTTTTGTCTCTGTATTGCTTTGTGCATAAGAGCTAAAGCCAACAGACATCAGGGCTAAGAATACTAATTTTTTCATGTTATTTTTGATTTTTGATGAATGAAGAATAGCGTTTTCAACAAAACTTCTTTTCCTCATGGTACACAATTAGTGTTCAAAATTTATGGAATGTTACAAATTTTAATAAAAGTTTATCATTATTTATCCAAAACTTATGAAAGATTTATTTTAATTTTAATCTTCTAAATTTCAAAATATTATGAATACTTTAAATTTGTTAAAACAAGAATTTCAGCACGAATTCGAAACCACAAAAAAATTCATTGAGCAATTCCCAGAAGGACAAAACGAATACAGTCCACACGAAAAATCCATGAAGCTGATGCCGCTTGCCACGCACATTGTCGAGATATTTGCTTGGCCGGAAACCATCATCAACACCACCGAATTGGATTTTGGAAAAGGCGATTACCAACCTACCCACCTCAACACCAAACAAGAATTGACAGACAAACTTGCACAAGATTATGAAACCGGAATAAAGGCTTTGAATGCGATTTCCGAAGAAAAGTTGGACGGAAGATGGGCCATGAAAATGAACGGACAAATTCTACAAGATTGGTCCAAGTACGAAGCTCTAAGGCATTCTCTCAATCAAATAACCCACCACCGAGCACAATTGGGGGTCTATTACAGACTGAACAACATCCCGGTACCCGGTGCATACGGTCCGTCTGCAGATGAAAATAATTTTTAACAAAAAAGCCCGAATATTTCGGGCTTTTCTATTTATTTGATAAGTGTAGGCTCTATGCTGTTGTCGAAAAACTCTAAGGATTTTCTGACCCTTTCTTCTTTATTTTTTATCATTTCCTTGAAGTCCAATGGTTTCCCGCCAACCGAAGAAGTAACGACCACCCTGTTTTCACTGCTCGGGGATGCCATTTCTCTTATACTTTTTGCAGGATCGGCAATGTAGTTTTTCACTACTTTTTTATACTTCTCTTCGGATATTTCTATCGCTTTGTCGCCATCGAAAACCAACCCATTGGGTTGTGATTTTTCTTTTACTTCAACTTTTGGTTGTAGTTTTTTGTTGGCGATCATGTTCATTTTAAAACCGCCTGTTGCGTCTTCAATGCTTACAATAAGCCCCGGTAATCCTTGGAATTTGTAGGGTCCATCAGGGAAAGGAAGTTCTTCTACAAACCATGCCGTCCAATCCCTTCCACCCCAAGAAGTTGTTGCTTTTTGGGCAGTGTAGTTTCCTATTTTCTTTTTTTCAGGTGAAATTTTCCACAGCTGTTTTTCTTCTTCTTTAATTTTATAATTCTGCCCGTCCAAATCTTTCAATAAAAAGACCTCATTTTTTGCATAATCCTTTATTACAGAAGTGCTGACGGTTCCTTTTTTAGATCCGGTTCCGGAAAGATCAATATTGGTAGTAACACCTGGTTTAAAATTTTTCCAGATTTCTGCTTTTATCGAGTCGGTTTGTATTTTGTGTAAGGATTTGTACACCGAGCCTTTGGCATCTATATCCAGCGCCATTAGGTCTTGATAGATGGTGTCTTTAAGTTTGGAGTTGGGTTGGTATTTGTACTCGTACACAAAACGATGTACCTGAGCGGTTGCCATGGTGGTGCACAGCACCAATAGTGCGAATAATTTTTTCATGTTTGTATTAAAGTTTAAATAGATTAGGCTCTATTCGGTTGTTGTTGTTTTTAAGCATCGTTTTGGCACTTTCTTCTTTTCGCTTCATCATTTCTTTCATGTCCAATTCTTTTCCATTTTGGTCTTTCATGATGTATGTATTGGTCGTATAGTAACCGCCACCACCAGATACACTTCTTGATGACATTTCTCTAAGGTTTTTTGCGGGATCTTTTATATAATTTTTCCATGCTTTTTTAAACTGATCTACGGTTACCGGAATTTCTTTAGTCCCAAATGTAATGGTTGCTTCTCCAACTTTTTTGGTGTTTACAATTTCTTCTTTGTTGGGCATTTTTTTATTGGCCACCATGGTCATGATGTGAGATCCCGTTGTATCTTCTAATTTTACAATTAAACCGGGTAAACCGTGGAATTTATACGGGCCGTCTGGAAATGGCAAATCTGTGGTGAACCACGCCACCCAATCTCTTCCACCAAAGGATGTCGTTGCTTTCTGAGCGGTATAATTTCCTATTTTTTGAGTTTCGGAAAGGATTTTCCAGTCTTGTTTTCCTTCTTCTGCTATTTTGTACAAATCAGAATCTACTTTTTCAAAAAGATAGGTTTTGTACTCCGGATATTCTTTTACAACCTTCTGTTCTACCGTACCTTGCTTACGAGATAATCCAGAAAAGCTGAGAGATCCACCACTTCCCATGCTTTTTTGTGCACTGAACAATCGTGCTCTAAATGCGGAATCTCTTTCCAATTTACTTAGACTTTCGTAGCTGGATCCTTTTTCATCGATGTCCAACACCATAAGATCGTCCATGACTTTTTCTTTCTCGTTGATGTTCGGGATGTACTTGTATTCGTAAACAAAACGATGTACCTGTGCCGTAGCCATGGTTGAACAGAGGACCAATGCTGCAAATAATTTTTTCATGTATTTTTTTAATTAATCGTTTAAAGATATGACTTATTGATAAATCTCAATAAAATTTAATATTTTTTTAACAAAAAAGCCCTTTCAGTTGGATTTGAAAGGGCTTTTAATCAATTCTATTTTGTTAAAAGTTAAACTTAACAGCAAACATGACCTGACTCGGTCTAAGTTGGATTTTGGTATAGCTTTCCGATGTTGCACCTACGGAATACCTTTCGAATACTTTTTTGTTCGCGATGTTATTCCACTTCAATTCAAAATCAATTTTCTTTTTGGACCAAGTGTACTGATAGGTCAAATCGTAAAATGCATTGTGGTACATATTGTCCGGAGTACCGGAGTTCAGCTGATCCCAAGCAAATCCTACGGTATGGTTTTCTATCGGATAGAAGTAGGTGCTCAAATTATGCTGATACCCTAAGGATCTGTTGGTAAGTGTACTGATCTGTTTGCTCCAATTGTAGTTCATGTTATAATCGACACTCATCCAAGAAAAATAAGAATTGTTGAACTTGAAACCTAAACTTTGGCTTTCGGATTTGTTGTCGAACAAAATATTGTTTTGGATCATTTCAGATTTGGACTCGTTGTAGCTGAAAGTTACCGATGCATTCGACTTGATGGCCGGGAAGTATTTTCCCACCTCAGCATTGGCAGCAAAAGAGTTAGAACTGTTGTCTCTTTCGATATAATTGGTTACCACATATCCCAAAGAGTTCACAAATGGTGACGATGTCAAGTTGCTTTTGTTACCGCTTATGTTCGTGCCTACATTAAAGAACAAATTGTTCAAAGGATTTCTGTATTGAATTCGGATTCCTGTAGATTTCGATTGATTTTCTCTGAACGGATTGTTCGGGTTCATGGCGGAAAGTGACGACGGCGAACCAAGAAGTAAACCGGCATAAACATCCGAAATATCTGCAAAACTATGGTTCATATTGGCAAAAACATTCGCCGTCCAGAACGATAGAAATTTGTACTGAACAAAAGCATTGGGCTCGAAGGTTATTTTGTGTGCCGAACGATCCAAACCTCTGAGCGGATCAACTGCTTTTATGTTTTTAAAATTAAACGGCAATCCCGCAAACATCATCCAGTTATCGGATTTGTAATTAATGCCCAAAGACGCATACGGTTTCAGATCGGTAAACTCCAAATCGTTTTGGAAGGCTTGTCCCATGGTCTGAAGCGTGCCACCGTTTCTGAACATCAAATCCGAGTTGATCGTATTGTTGGAAAAATTCAAACCAATTTCTGGGGTGAAAGTCCAATATTTGTAGCTCAAACTAAGATTGGCAGAATGATTGGCCTCTATGGTTTTCATTTTGAAATCTTGTCTTAGCATTTCCGAAGTACTCGGGAACGGCAAGTTCAGGTTGACATAAGAAGCCGGTGCAATATCCAAAGTTTGTCTGTCGTTTTGGTAGTTGATGTACGATTTCAGGTTGATCATTTTTTCCTTCCACGGCAATATCGCGCTCAACGAGTTTTGGAAAGAAGAAGTAGGCGACTCGATGGACTCTGCACCGGTTGCTGCACCTCTTTGTACATCGGCTCTATCGGCATTCCAAAATTGGTTAAAGGTTGTTGTGTTTTTAAAAAAGCCTTTCTTGGCATTTTTTGTAAAGATCAATTCTCCTTTGGCTTTGTTGGTGTAAAATTTATTCTGAAGATTGGTTACTACCGTAGAGTTGATGGGAGCAAAATAGTTGATCTGGCTGTACGACTCACGGCTCACCACATTGTTGGTGTAGTTGGCATTGGCCTTCAGCTCCCATTCTTTATTTTTGAATGGATTGGTCAATAAATTTGCAGAAAGGAAATGAACATTGTTCATCAAATATCTTTTTTGAGGCAGGTTGGGTACGGATGCGTTTTCTACATTCAGCCAATCGTTTTGGGAAGCATTTCTTCTCACTCCTTCCCAATGGGATCCAAAAGAAAGCATCATGCCTTCTCTCTCCACATCTTCTCCAACATTGTTGGTTTTGTAATTAACAATCCATTGGTTTTTCTGACCAAAAAACATGGGGGTAAGTTTTACATTCCACAACCAAGGATCGATAAAACCTGTGCCTACCTCGCCACGACCGGTCATGGTGACTTTGGATTTCAGTTTTATGTTCATTGCTGCTTGATCGGAAGGGACTTTATCTTGAAGAATTTTTATTGGTTGGTGGTTTTCCATGATCTCTACCTTTGCCACAGCATCTTTGGGCAAAGAGTTGTTGATCGTTCCGTAGCCGCCTTCCATAAGATCTTTTCCATTGACATAAAATTTGATAAGTGGTTTTCCTTGGTACAAAATACCACCGTCTTTCCCCACTTCTATTCCCGGCATTTTTTTTAGAACATCCGCAAGGGTTCTGTCCGATTTGTTTTCAAAAGCTTTCAGGTCGTAGGAAATGGTATCGCCTTTAGCGGTGATCATTTTCGCCTTCAGTTTTACTTCTTTAATCTCTGTAGCCTCGGTTTGCAGGGTAAAATTAAGTTGCTGATCGTTATTGCTGATTTCCTTCACCAAAGTTTTGTGATTGAAAGCTTTTACTTTGATGTCCAAATTGGGATCTGCCGAGTTAAAAGAAATTTTATACTCTCCTTTGGCATTGGAAATGGCATACGCTACGATGGCGTCTTTTCCTTTTTCTTCGATGGTGATGCTGGCAGAGGACACCGTCTCTCCTTCGGAGTTTTTTACTACTCCAGAAATGTTTTTCTGGGAAAATGCTATGGCAAATACCAAAAGCAAGAAAAGTGATAACGATTTTTTCATATTTTAGTCTATTTTCTATTCTTATCTCAATCTACCTTTTCATTGCAAAAAAGGAGGTGTTTTTTGTGTTTACTTTTTGTTGTTAACTGTGATTTAACATTTTATTGGTAGTAAATTTCCTGAAAATGTTACAAAGTATTCAATAATTATTAAAAAAACAAAACCATTTGAATTGCAATTCAAACGGTTTTATAAAAAACCACTGTTAAGTAGGATGAAGATTCTTTGTTAAAGTTAAAATCTTTTTAATTTATTTCAAGTTCAATGGGATTGTTTCTTCTTTCTTCTGTATTTTTTAAATTAACCATAATTCTTTTTTTTAATTCTGGATCTTCAAACACGGGGTAAGGAGCAAGTGTGAACATGATATTATAAACTGTTTCTTTGTATTTGTTTTTTGTTACAAATTTGATGTCGGAAAAGTTTATTTTTAGATCCACTTTCTTTCTCTCGACCGATTTCATAATAAAAACATATTCTCTATTTTCATCAAAGACTTCTACCACCAATCCTGGAAGTCCATTGAATTTATAAGGCCCTATTGGAAAAGGATATCGTGTAGAAAAATATGCCACCCACTTTCTTCCGTATTTTTCAGTGGTTGCTTTACTACAAACAATCCCATCAATTTCTTTGGTTTCGTTTTCAATTTTCCATTTCAAATCCACCTTTTCTTTATATCCTAATTTGTCGTCCATAAAAGTCCCAAAAGCAAAAATTTCTTGATGGTTATTAAAAATTAATTCTTCTATATACGATGTATTCGATTCTATTTTAGAACGATCTACTGTATAATTGGTCGCAAAATCTTCTAACAAAGATTCTGGAGCAGAGAAAGAAAAATCATCTCCCAAGAGCAAAATGTAGTTCACCTTATGTACCACTTTGGCTTTTCCTGGTTGAAAAAAACCATCGTACATCACCATATAATTTGAAGATTTGGAAATCTCTTGCGAAAAGATACATGATGAAATTGCGATAAGCAAAAGAGAGATGATTTTCTTCATAAATTTAATTTAATGTTAATACTTTCGTTACTTTCATGTTTATAACATTAGGTCTTACCCCACATTGGGTTTCGTTGATATTTTTAATATCATTCTTTATTTGTGTTTCTGTCCAACTATCCGGATAGGTCGTGGAATGTTTTACACCACAAGTGGAAGTCCATGTTACAATTTTTTCTGCGTAAGCAAAAACTGAAAAGCATGTTAACGCCATGAGTACAAGTTTCTTTTTCAGAATAAATAAAATTTTTAAAGTGTTTAATGGCGTAAAACTAAAACTAAAACTATGCAAATTTTTTAGTATTTATTTTCATTTTTTGTAAGAATTCTTACAATTTTTCAAAAAGACTAAGGATTATCGATCTTCTGTTCTCTTCCTGTGTTGATCAATTTTTTCTCGCATTTTCATTTCGTTATGAAAAAGTTTCAACACTTGTTTGGGGCTTAGGATTTTTAAAAATTCTTGAGTGTATTTTTTTCTGTTGTCCATCAACTTTTGTCCTACCACAAAACTGTTTTCCAATTCCAACTTCGCTTCCTGCTCTGTCATTTTATCGGAATCTTCAGGATGTTTGAAACGGTCTTTTATCACTCTTTGGCTTTCCATATATTCATGAAAAAGTTGTCGGAACTGTTTGTCATTGCTTGGCGAAACTTGAAGTTCTTTTACCAAATGATCTTCTCTCATTTGTCGTATAAACATCTTTTTCTCGGACATCGACAGTTTGTCAAAGGCTTCTTTTCTTTGTTCTTTGCTCATGCTTCTATAGGCATCTGTCGTCAGTTGTTGTGCAAAAGCCAACGATGCACAAAATAGGCACAATACGGTAACTATTCTCCTTGCTTTCATTGCATTATGTTTTTTAGTTTAGTAATATAAATCCAGATAAATATCTTGGTCGCCGCCGCTGCCCAAATCGGCCAAGTCTTTTTCGCTCATTTCGGAAAGCACAGCATCCATTTGTTCTTTATAAACCGTTTGTGATACGGGTTTAATCGTAGCGTTTGGTTTTTCATTTTTTACATTCTCAATTTGATCCGATTGAGCAGTACCTGTTATTTCTGGTGCTTGATTTGTGGCAATGGAGTGATCAACGGCAATTTTATGATTTTCTTTTCTTTCATTGGTCGGATTATTAACCACAACAGGGATAGGCTTGTCTTCAACCGTATCGTTCAGATTTGGGATAAATTGGCTTATTCCGAAAATTAATGCTACAGCAGCAGCCATTGACAGTCCAATCCATTTAATCGAGAAACGAGAATTTCTCTCGGTTTCTCTCTCGGTTTCTGCTTTGTTTTCAGAAGCGAGTACCGTTCTAGAAAGGACATTGTTTTGAATTTCTTCAAAGAAATTTTCAGGAACCTGTCCTCGATTTTTTCTTTCTAATTTTTCTATATCTATATTTTTCATGATATCAATGGTTTGCGTTTTCTATAATATACTCTTCAATTTTTTGTTTGGCATAGTGGTAATTGGTTTTCAGCGTCCCAACCGACATGTCCACTATTTGTGAAATTTCTTCGTAAGGCAAATCGTCAAAATACCTCATGTTGAATACCAATTTTTGTTTCTCCGGCAGCTTGTCAATGGCCTCATTCAACAAGAGGTGTATTTTATCTTCTTCATTTTCCAAGGGTGCAATGCTGTTTTTCAGGTGATAATCGGCATCTTCATCCATCATTTTCATTTTATTTTGTTTGTTCAGATGTTGCAAGGCTTCATTGGTCGATATTCGGTACAGCCAAGTGTACAACTTGCTTTCTTGTTTAAATTGATGAAAATTCTGATAGACCTTCACGAAAGTATCTTGCAAAACATCCTGTGCAACACAATGATCCACAACCAACCTTCGTATGTGCCAATACAAACGAGTCTGATAGGCGTCCATCAGCATCCTCAACCCTTTTTCTTGGGCTTTTGCATCTTGCATACAGCGTATGATTTCGGATTCGTTGCTTTTCATAAATTAATTTCCATTATTTGGATGTTTTTCTATTCTAAAAGTTAAATCGCCTTTCAAACAATTATTATTTTTTACTTTTGTTGTTATGAAAACGGTCATCATCGGTTCCGGAAATGTTGCTTATCATTTGGCAAAAGCTTTTTTACAAAAAGGCATTTCGGTATCTCAAATTTACGGCAGAAACGAATCGGAACTAAAAAAAATCTCTGAAGAATTGGATATTCCTTATTCTTCTCAAAAAATTCAACAGGCCGATTTTTATTTGATTTGTGTAAAAGACGACGCCATTGCAGAAGTTTCCAAGGCAATTCCTAGTCAAGACTGTCTTGTAGCGCACAGTTCTGGTGCCGTTTCCCGTGAAACCTTGGTGGGAAATTACAGAAAAGCAGTGCTCTACCCGCTCCAAACTTTTTCCAAAAACAAAGCGTTGAACTATTCCGAAATTCCGTTTTTTATCGATGCTGAAAATGCTGAAGATGAAAATCTCTTAAGAAATTTAGCCGAAAAAATATCCACTCGAGTGGCTTTTGCCGATGGAGAAAAAAGAAAATACATCCACCTGACGGCGGTTTTTGCATGCAACTTCACCAACCATCTTTTTGCCAGAGCCAAAGAAATTGCAGACAGCCAAAACATTCCGTTTCAGTTTTTTCTTCCACTCATCGACGAAACGACAAGAAAAATTCATGAAATGGATCCCAAAATGGCACAAACAGGTCCGGCCGTTAGAAACGACAAAGCCGTACTGAAGGCACACGAAGAGCTGTTGGCCGATCCCGAAAAAATCAAACTTTATAAAACCCTGAACGAATCCATAAAGAAAATGTATGAGTTATAAATTTAAACTTAAAAATATAAAAGCTTTTGTTTTTGATGTCGATGGCGTATTTACAGACGGTAGCGTATATCTGCTTCCTGGTGGACACATGTCCCGAGTGATGAATGTCCTGGACGGTTATGCCGTGGTGAAAGCCATAAAAAACAAATATCCAATCGGAGTGATTACCGGTGGAAATGACGACATGGTCAAACACAGAGTTCACTATCTGGGCATCCAAGATTATTACCCAAAATCCCAAGACAAACGAGAAGATTTTGAAAAATTTAAAGAAAAATACCAACTGAAAAGCGAAGAAATTTTGGTGATGGGCGACGACATCCCAGACATTGCGATGATGAAAAACGCAGGTCTGGCTACTTGTCCGGAAAATGCAGTCCCAGAAGTGAAAGCCATAGCCGATTACATCTCGCCCATTGCCGGCGGCAAAGGTGCTGTCCGTGATGTGATAGAACAGGTGATGAAGGTACACGGAAAGTGGACAGAAGACAATACTCAAAGCATTTAATTCTAAAAATGAAATTATTATTAGCCTCCAATTCGCCAAGACGAAAAGAACTTTTACAAGAATTGGGATTTGAATACCAAGTGGTAAACATCGATTGCGACGAGTCTTTTCCGGAAAACTTGCCCTCAGAAGAAGTAGCCGCTTTTGTATCTTTGTTAAAGTCCAACGCCTATTCAAATCTCGATAATGACGAAATTTTGATTACCGCGGATACCGTTGTTGCGTTGGAAGGAACGATTTTGGGCAAACCAAAAGACAAGGAAGATGCTAAAAAAATGTTGCAACAACTTTCAGGGAAAACCCATCAGGTGTACACGGCATTTACCCTAAAAAACAACGACAAATCCATCACAAAAACCGATGTTGCCCAAGTTTCGTTTTTAGAAATAAGCGATCAAGAAATTGAATTTTATTTGGAAAAATACCAACCCTACGACAAAGCCGGCAGTTATGGTGTACAAGAATGGTTGGGTATGGCTAAGATTTCTAAGATTGAAGGCAGCTACTATACCATTATGGGATTGCCTACCCACGAAATCTATCCTTTGATATTTGATTTTCAAAAGATTCAGCATTAATCAAAATTTCATTAAATTTACGCAAACATTTGGCAAATCAACAAAATAATTCGAAGTGTTTGCAGTTATTATACAATAATGAAAAGAAATTTTTTATATCTATTTTTAGGCGCAGTCTTATTTTCTTGTGGATCCAACAAAAGTCCTGAGACTCGTGGCCGATTCCTAAAAGGTTTTACAGCACAAAACAATACCTTGTTCAATGCCAAAGAAGCCTTGAATACGGAATTGGAAAGCCGTGAGAAAGCCTATAAAGATAATTTTTATTCGGGGTACATTTCTTTGGTCAAATACAACGATCCTTCGGAAGGTTTGGTTTCGTCAAGTTCGTCATTTTCTGGGGGTTCAAATGCAAATGTCCCGTCCATTCCCAATACTGGAGGCGTACCACCTGCCTCTCCAGGAACGAATACTACCGGAGTGAAAGGAGCAAGTATTTTGGAAATTGCAGAAGGTAAAGCACTGAAAACCATACACAACTATTCCGTTATGAGAAAAGGATTGGAAAAAAACGATCAAATTTTTGATGCGTATATGGTTTTAATAAAATCCAGAATTTACCAAAACAAACCCATCGAAGCTCTTGATGCATTCGGCAGCTTGAAACAGATTATGCCGAGAGACAAAAGAATGCCTCTGGCCATCGTGTACGAAGGACTTGCCTACACAAAACTAAAAGATTATCACAAAGCCAATTCTATTTTTACTGAGCTTAAGAAACAAAATATTTCCAAGAAATACGATAAAGTTTTATCTGTTTTTAATGCAGAAAATTTAATTTTATTTGACAAAAAAGATCAAGCCATTGCAGAGTTGGATCGGGCATTTGCTCTGAACTCGGATCGCCCATTAAAAAGTAGAATTTCCTTTCTAAAAGGGCAACTCCTTTCGGAAAAAGGGAAAAATGTAGAAGCCAGAACTGCTTTTTTAAACGCGTACAAATACGCCAATGATTTTGAATTTGAAGTAAAATCACAAATAGAAATCGCAAAAACCTACAACTCCAAAGACGATTATGAAGGAGCTAGAAAATATTTAGAAAACATCTCGAAAAAAGGAACTTACGCCTCCAGAAAAAACGAATTTTACTACGCTTTAGGACTGATGGCTAACAAAGTAGGAAAGAAACAAGAGGCGCTAGACTATTTTAGAAAATCGCTTAAGGAAAAAGTTTCAGATTCTCAAATTCGAGGTTTAGATTATTATGAAATTGGTAAACATTATCTGGAGAAAGACGATTACATCACGGCTGGAGCCTATTATGATTCGGCATTGGTAGCCATGACGCACGCTCCGACAAAAATCCTTTTGAAAGAGCAGAGCGATAACATAAAAAAGCTCTCAAAAAACTATTACCTCATCAAAAAGAATGACAGTATTCTGGCATTAGCAGCCATGCCAGAGGCGGATAGAACGGCTTTTTTCCAAAAATACATCAACACGCTAAAAGCCAAAGAAGAGCTTGCTGAAAGAGAAAGAAAACTAAAAGAAAGAAATGCCGGTTTTGACAATTCTGATTTTAGCAAAAATTCGATTTTTGGAAATTCCGGGAATAATTTTCAGGATTTTGGAACAGGAACCAAAGGTTTTTACTTTAACAATCAGAATACCGTTGCAAAAGGAACAAGCAGTTTTAAACAAATTTGGGGCGATCGTGCTTTGTCGGACAATTGGCGATTTTCCGCTAAAATGGCAACCCTTGTCGATACAAAAAACTCCGTTATGGGTACCTCTTCCGCACCCGACCCACGAAGATACGAACCTGCTTTTTACATCGAAAAAATCCCAACAGATTTGGCACAGTTGGATCAGTTAAAAAAAGATCGGGACACTGCATCTCTTGGTTTGGGTATCATGTACGACAATCTGTTTAGCAACCGACCGTTGGCAACCAAAACCTTGTACAAATTGGTGGACAACAAACCCGTGGAAGATGTTATGTTAAAAGCCTTGTACCAAATCTTTTGGATGAATTATGAAAAGAATCCCGAAATTGCTGAACGAGCAAAAAACATCCTGATCAACGATTATCCGTACAGTTCCTATGCTGAGTTTGCCAGAAACCCAAGAGGCAGTAACTTCTTAAAATCTGCTGAAGCGGTAGAAAGTGCCTATCTCGAAGCTTACCAGCTTTACAAAGACGAGAAATATGCAGAAGGTAAGCTCTTGGTTGAAAAAACTTTGAAAGACCATCCTAAAGACGCTTTGGTGCCAAAACTTTCTTTGTTGAACGCCTTTTTGACCGGGAAATTATCCGGAAAAGAAATCATGATCCTTCAGTTGGAGCAAATTGTTTTGAACTATGCCAAAACGGATGAGGGCAAAAAAGCCAAAGAAATGCTGAACTATCTAAAAAGCGATATCAAATTGCAAATGATGGACAACAAAGGCAATCCGATACAGCAGCCGAATAACAACCTGCCAAAGGCCGCACCACCAGCAACATCGGGAGGATTGTTTAACTCAGGAAATTCTGGGGCACCGCCTGTGAAAAAGAATGCAGATCTGAATAAAAAAATAAACACATCACAAAACTTGGAAACAATTGATGCCCAAGTGAAAACCAAAAAATAAGTGTGCATCTGAACCTTTTCAGAATAGAGATGCGAATAAAATCAACATAAAAAAGTGGCTGTCAATTTTTTCTGACAGCCACTTTTTATTCTAAAAAATCAAATTGTTTTTTATTATTTTCGACTTGCGGTTATTGAATACACCAGGGGAATGTTGTCTTCCAAATGTTTAATTCTGTAACGATTGGGTTCAAATTCTATTGTTTTGTTGAAGCAGTTGTAGGGTGAGTAGTCGTACTCTTCCAAAGAGTTAATTTCCAGACCGTTTTTAATTAGTGCACTTACAACCTCACCTAAGCCGTGGTTCCACATCACGGAAGTTTGTGTAATTTCGGCATTTTTATCGGCATAAGTTCCATTTTCTGTTTCTACAATTGCACCAGAATTGAAATAGTTGTACCCAACTTTCTCAAAATTATCATCAAACATCCACACAACAGGATGAAATTCAACAAAAACAAATTTCCCATTGGGTTTTAGAAATGTTGAAACTATTTCTGCCCATCGATCCATATCGGGCAGCCAACCTATGGTCCCGTAACTTGTGAAAACGAAGTCAAATTTTTCGTCCAAATGCTTGGGTAAATCGTAAATGTCACAACAAATAAATTTTGTATTGCAATTGGCTTTTTGCGCAATCTCCTTTGCTTTTTCAATGGCTTTGTCGGATAAATCGACCCCAGTAACCCTAGCTCCCAAACGCTCTAACGAAATAGAATCTTGACCGAAATGGCATTGTAAATGCAAAATTGACTTTCCTTGGACATCGCCCAGCAAGTCAAGCTCTATGTCGTTAAGTGAATTTTTCCCTTTTAAAAAATTATCCAGGTCATAAAAATCCGACTTCAGATGTGCATCAACACGATTGTTCCAAGATTGTCGGTTGATGTCGATGTATTTGCTCTCTTCTGATCTATTGCGTTTCATTTAATTTTTCTTTAGTCCATGAAAATCTTTCAAATAGAAGGGTTCAAAGTAGGCCACATCTTCAAAATCTTTATTTTTAAATTTTTCTGTGGCTTTATTCACCAAATATTTTGCAGAAGGATAGACCTCTGAATTGTATTTGGCAAAGGGCAATTGAAGTAGGGTTTCTGCTTTTTTGGCACCATCTCCAACAAAAAGAATTTTTTTATCTTTAAAATTATCAAATGAGGAGTTTTCCAAAATTTTTGCTTCTGTAGCGCCAAGAACAGCTCCTGTTTTCGCATCATAAATCCCGCAATACACCTCCATTCTTCGGGCATCGACCATGGGAATGATGAGGTCAAAATCTTCACCTATAAAAGGCTCAACCATAGAATCCAAAGAGTTGATGGCGATGAGTGGTACATTCAGGCCAAAACAAAAACCTTTGGCTGCAGAAGCCCCAATTCGGAGTCCGGTGTAAGATCCGGGTCCCATTCCTAATGCAATTGCATCAATGCTGCTAAGGTCGATCTCTGCGCCTTCCAATGCCCATTGAACAAAGGTGTGCAAGCTTTCGGATTGTTTGTAATTTTCTGAAACTTCATCGCAAGAACACAGGATTTTTTGATCTTCAGAAATGGCTACAGAACAATTTTTAGATGAGGTTTCTAGGTGTAAAATTCTCATGAATCTAGTCGGATTTGCATTGAACAATTGTTTGCAAAGATACTTAAGATTTCAACTTAGAATTCAATTTTAGGTTGATGAATGAAAAAAATTAAGTATTTCTGACCAAAAATGTAGTGAAAACCATGATTCTCACTGCATTTTCTGATAATTTTATGGTGTTCATTCGTTGAAAATATTATATTTGCATCCTATTCAAATAATAAATACAAAAAACTATGAAAGAACTAATCGAAAAGATTACTGCCGAGTACGAAACTTTCACTAAAGAAGCGTCTCAACAAGTAGAAAAAGGAAACAAAGCTGCAGGAACAAGAGCTAGAAAAGCAGCATTGGAACTTAGCAAACTTTTCAAAGATTTCAGAAAAGAATCTGTAGAAGCTTCTAAAGCAAACTAAGCCTACTGAAATAGAAATAAAATCCGCCTTTTAACTGAGGCGGATTTTTTATTCGGTATGATCGGAAATGATTCTCCAGTCTTTGTGAAAGCGTTCAAAAATTAAAGTGAATATCCCGCTGGGGCTGTCTTTTTCTCGGATCAATTTCCATTTTCCAATGACCAAAGCATGTTTTTTACCCAGCATTTTTATGCGAATATCCGTAAAATCCAGCTCGCCCATTCTTTCTTTGTTGGGATATCCTTTTTTGTAATTGTTCAAAGTATTTTTCCACCCGTAAGTTGTACCTCGCGATCCAATAAACACCAAGGAATCGTTTTTCCAATAGCCTTGCATGTAGCCCTCGATATCTCCACGATTCCACGCGGTTTTTTGATTGCTCATCACCTTCAAAATATCGGATTTTTGAGCAAATGTTGATACAGACATCAAAACGAAAATCAGGCTAGACCAAAGAGTTTTTATCCGCATAATTCAATTTAAAAAAGATAAAATTCATTATAGAAAAAGTCACCAACGAGGTTCCTCCAGAACTAAAAAACGGGAGCGGAATCCCTACGGTTGGGAAAAGGCCCATCACCATTCCAATATTAATGGAAAAGTGCATGAGTAAAATAGAGGCGAAACAATACCCAAAAACACGATTGTAGATGTTCTTCTGTCTTTCTGAGAGATAATAGATTCTACCGATGTATAAGGCGTAAAGCAAGATCAAAGTGGTGCTTCCTACAAAACCCCACTCTTCGCCTACGGTACAAAAAATATAATCCGTGCTTTGTTCTGGGACAAATTTTCCTTGAGTTACAGAGCCTTCGCGATAACCTTTGCCCAATAAACCACCAGAACCAATTGCCGTTTTGGAGTAAAGCAAATTGTACCCGGAAGTATCCCTGAACATTTTCTCGCCTTTGTACAAGACTTCTATCCTTTCTCTTTGGTGTTTTGGAAGTTTTTCTAAAATTTTTGGCGCTGCAAAAGCCAAACCACACAACACAACCACCACACCCAATATACTGGAAATGGAAATGACATTCCAAGAAATTCTATTTTGGTTGATGAACACATAGAGTAAAGCTATACCGATAATGGTGATAATGACATAAACGGGATCTATGCCCAAGGCTATCAGAAAGACCAATCCAAATATAAAAATAACACCAAAAAACCATCCGCTCAATCCCTCGCGATAAAGCGCGATCATAAATGCCATAAACACCAACAACGATCCCACATCGGGTATGGCCAAAACCACGATAGCGGGAACTCCAATAATGATGAGTGCCGTCCAAAGTGATTTGTTAATTTTTATGTTAAAATCCGGTCCGGCTACATAATTGGCCAACATGAGTGCAGTCCCCAATTTGGCAAACTCTACCGGTTGAAAACTGAAGCCACCAACTCGGTACCAATTTTTTTGTCCTAAAACCTCGGTGCCAAAAGGGAAAAGTCCTATGAGCAGCAAGACACTTCCTATGTAAAACAATCCGGCCATATTTTCGAAAAATTTGGCTCTTGTAAAGAAAATTACGATACCGATAAAGACAGAAATTCCAAAGAAAGTGAGCTGTTTAATTCCGGCAGAAGGCTCAACACTATAAATGTTCGCCACTGCAAAAAGACAGAGGATTGCATAGAGAGAAAGTCCCAGTTTATCTATTCCTTCGGTCCAATTCATGGTTTGTTGCTTTTTGGGGTGTTGGTTTTCTTATTCTGTAAGCTGTCTTTCTTTTTCTTATTTTTTAGTTCGGCTTTTACCTGATTGGCCAGTCGAATACTGTCTTTAATTCGTTTTAAAGTTGCAGAATCTGGTGCCGGTTTACCGTGTTTTTTATACCACTGCCTTTTGTACTCGCCCATGAAACTGGCATTGGTCATTTTTTTATAAAGGTTTTCTCTTTTCAGCGTTCCGGTGATGTACTTCTCAGCAATCGTCGTACAAGCCGGTCCAGCCCAAGTCGCACCAAAGCCAGCATGTTCCATAACTGCAGCGACAACAATTTTAGGTTTATCGGCTGGAGCAATTAATGTGAAAATGGAATTGTCCTTACCTTGAGGTACCTGTGCCGTTCCGGTTTTTGCCATTTGGGTAAACTCAGTGCTTCTAAGGCTAGCACCCGTACCACGAAGCATTACGGCTTCCATCCCTTGTTTTACAAGATCATAAAAATGTTTATTTTGAACTTTGGTATAGTGTTTATTTTTGAAACGAGGATCCGGATTGGGTTTTCCGTCCACATACTTCACAATATGCGGGGTATAGTACCATCCGTTATTGGCTATGGCTGCCGTAAAATTTGCAATCTGAAGAGGTGTTAAAAGCACATCTCCTTGTCCCATCCCGTTAAAAATAGACCCGTTCATGGTATAATCCGAAGTCCAATTTTTTTTCCCGCGGCTTCTTTTCTCGTAAAATTCGCCGCTTGGGATTTTGCCTTTGGCACCGGTTGCCAAGTCGTTGTCTAAGTATTTGTTCAAGCCAAAACTTTCCATGATGTCTTTCCATTCATTAACACCCTTGGTCGGATTTCCAGGATATTTGTTCATGATATTGATGAATGCATGAGAAAAATAACAATTACTAGAAACCTGAATAGAAGGCACCAAAGGATCGGCACCTCCATGTCCTTTGATGGTCAATCCTCGATAGAAAAATCCTCGGCCACAAGGGAAAATGGTTTTTTCGTCCATAACCCCCATTTGCAATGCTGCAAGCGCTGTTAATAATTTAAAAGTAGATCCTGGAGGGTAAGCGGCTTGTATGGATCTGTCAAAAGTCGGTTGGTTTTCGTACAAAGTATCTTTCGCCAATTTGTACAAATTTCTTGATTTTTCTGGTCCTGTAAACAAAGCCGGATCAATATCTGGACCGGTTGCTAAAACCAAAATCTCTCCGGTATTGGGATCCAAAGCTACAATTGCACCGTGTTTGTTGACCAACATTTCTTCGGCCATTTTTTGCAGATCGTAGTCGATGGTAAGGGTAAGATCCTGACCGGTAACCACATCTTTATCCAAGCGCCCTTCTTTGTACGGACCTACGCTTCTTAGCTTAATATCCTTCTGAATATATTGTATGCCTTTAATTCCTCGAAGTTGCTTTTCATAGGATTTTTCAACCCCCGATTTTCCGATGTTATCTCCGGGTAAATAATAAAGCGAGTCTTTCTTGATGTCCCTTTCGTTCACCTCGTTGGTGTATCCCAAAAGATTACCGGATGTACTCACATTGTACTGCCTTTGAGGTCTGGAAATAATACTAAATGCGGGATATTTGAAAATAATTTCCTGAATCCTGGCGATTTCTTCCCTACTGATGTTCTTCATAAAAGTCATCGGGGTTAGCTTGGAATAGTATTTTTCCTTCTTAATTTTATCAATGGTGTTGATGAAATCGCTTTTAGAAATTCTGAGCAAATTACAGAAATCCAAAGTGTCGAAGTCGGGTTTCATCAAAGCATCGGTGTAGGAAATCTCAAAAGAAGGCTGGTTGCCCACCAAAATTTTACCATTACGATCGAAAATTACACCTCGTTGTGGGATGATGTATTCGGTTTTGATGGAGGTATTGGCTGCATTCAGCGCATAACGATCGGTAAACAGTTGAAGATACGAAAGCCTTGCGACAAATATTGCGGCAAGTACAATAAGAACGATGGATATTTTATAAAATTGAGGTTTCACACTTTTTGTTTAACTCTAAACATTAATGCATACAGCAGTATAAATATAAATGAAATAACGGCAGTAACGCTAATGTTAAGAAGAATTTCTAAAATTTTGAAGTTAAATTTAAAAAATTCTAGGTATTGAACAAAAAATTGATGCAACCAAATGCTAGAAAAAATATAACCTAAAAACTGAGACCACATGAGGGAATCAAAAGAGAAAAAATCGGTCGATGTATCGGTTGAAGAACGGAAAATCATCGTCCTAAAATAGGCAATTACACAGGTTGAAAACGCATTGATTCCCCAAGTTCCCAAAAAAGCATCAACCCCCAAACCCAATAAAAAACTAAGCCCTAGAAATTGAAATTTGTTCCTAAAAAAAGGATAAAACATCACAAAAATGGGATACAACACAGGAGTGTATTTCCCCATAATAACAATTCTATTCAGCACAAAAATCTGCAGAGCAATCAGCAAAGCAATCATCAGAATATCGGTGAATAGACTTTTTGTTATCATTGTAAATCTTTGTCTTTTTTAATTTGTACACTCAGCGTATCTTGAATTTTTTGTACTTCTGCTTTTTTCAGATTTTTAACTACAAAAACTTTTGACAATTTACCCATTTTTTCGTTCAATTCAACACTGATGTTCCAAAACCCGGTTTTGCTATCCACTTGATAACCGGCAACTTTTCCAACCATAACTCCCATTGGGAAAATGGCCGATTTACCAGCCGTAACTACCGTATCTCCCACTTTCAGTGAGACATATTTGGGCACATCTGCCAAGTGCATGGTTCTGGAATCTTCGCCGTCCCAAGTGAGGGTTCCGAAATATCCTGAATTTTTTAGTGCTGCAGAAATCCTGATTTTATGGACACTGAGCACCGATTGTACAAGGGCATAATGATCGGTAGTGTTCACCACAATTCCGGCAATTCCGTTAGGTGCGATAACGCCCATTTTTGGAAATACTCCTTGAACTTTACCTCGGTTGATGGTAAAATAATTGTCTTTTCTGTTGATGCTGTTAAAGATGACATCTCCATCAACAAAAGTATAAATTTGTCCGCCTCCAATGGTGTCGTGAACTTTTTTAAAAACGGGTGTTTTTGCCGTCTGCTTTCCGTACAATTCTTGCATCAACTGTTTGTTTTGTGCTACCAATTCTTCATTGACTTGTTTCAGCTTCAAATACGAAGCACCTTCATCAATATAACCGGAAACCCAAGAATTGAATGCAGCCGTTTGTGCAGCCATCCAAGATTGCTGCATGCTGTTGCGGCTAAAGATAAGTACTATAGCGAGCAATTGTAACAATAAGAAGAACATGAAGAAACTGTTCTTGGAAAACACCCTCAACAAAAAGCCCAAAGTAAATACTTATTTTAAGTTCGAAAAAAAATTATTTAATCAAAAAGTTGAATTTATCCATGTTTTTTAGAGCAATACCGGTACCTCTTACCACGGCTCTCAATGGATCTTCAGCGACAAATACCGGAAGTCCTGTTTTACGATGAATTCTGTCTGCCAAACCTCTAAGTAAAGCACCGCCACCTGCAAGATAGATTCCTGTTTTATAAATATCTGCTGCTAATTCTGGTGGAGTCAATGATAGGGTCTCCATAACCGCATCTTCTATTCGAATGATGGATTTGTCCAAAGCTTTTGCAACTTCTTTATAGTTCACCATAATTTCTTTTGGCTTACCGGTAATCAAATCTCTACCCTGAACCGGGATGTCATCGATTGGCATATCCAATTCTTCAACGGCAGAACCGATTTCAATTTTAATTCTCTCGGCGGTTCTTTCTCCTATGTATAGATTATGATGAGTTCTTAGATAATATGCAATATCTCCCGTGAAAACATCACCTGCAATTTTCACAGATTTATCACAAACGATACCTCCTAAAGCGATTACGGCAATTTCGGTAGTACCACCACCTATGTCGATAATCATGTTACCTTCGGGCTTTTGTACATCGATACCCACACCGATTGCAGCTGCCATTGGTTCGTAGATCAAACGAACTTCTTTTGCATTTACTTTTTGTGCAGAATCTCTTACCGCTCTTTTCTCCACTTCTGTAATTCCAGAAGGGATACAAATCACAATTCTAAGAGCCGGCTGAATGAGCTTTCCTTTGATGCCCGGTATCTTCTTGATGAACTCCTTAATCATGTGCTCAGAAGCTTGGAAGTCGGCAATCACACCGTCTTTCAACGGACGAATGGTACGGATGTCTTCGTGCGTTTTTCCTTGCATGTGTTTTGCCTGCTCTCCCACTGCAATGGGTTTCCCAGACATTCTTTCGATGGCTACGATGGAAGGTTGGTCGACAACAATCTTGTTATTATGTATAATTAATGTATTGGCAGTCCCTAAATCTATTGCAATTTCTTGCGTAAACATATCAAATAAACCCATTTTCTTTCTTAGTTTTGAATTTACAAAGATATAAATTTAGAATCATTCTAAAAATTTGAAAAACAAAATATTTGGTTAAAATTTTATTAAATTTATATCAATAATCCCCTTTTTTATGATGTAAATTCTTCTATCTCACTTTCTTTTTACGATTGTTTTGTCTGATATCCATCAGCTGTCGAATATCTGTATTCTCGTTTTAATGTTGTAAATTTGCAACCGTTTATGCCACAAGATAATTTTATACATCAAACCTCAAAATTTGCAGTACTTTCCATCAGCTACGAAAAAGCCGATGCAGCCATTCGTGGTAAGTTTGCATTTTTTGATGAGAATGTTAAAAATTTTGTGCAAAACCTTCATGAAAAATCGTTGGGCGATGCTTTTGTGGTATCGACTTGCAACCGTACAGAAATCTACACAACTACCAATAATTATTTGTTGATTGCCGAAGAGTATTGCAACATCATTGGCGTTCAGCTTTCGGAATTTATACAGTATGTCAACATTTACCAAAGAGAAGATGCCCTAAACCATCTTTTCCGAGTTTCCGCAGGTCTTGAAAGTCAAATTTTAGGCGATTTCGAAATTATTGGTCAGATCAAAAAAGCCTACGCTCGTTTCAAAAAAGAACGACTTTACCCAAATCCTTATATGGAAAGGGTGATCAACTCGGCGATACAGATTTCTAAAAAAGTGAAAACCGAAACCGGAATTTCCAACGGAGCCGCTTCGGTATCGTATGCTGCGGTGCACTACATCTTGAATTCTAAAAAACAATTGTCCGACAAAAACATTCTTTTGTTGGGAGTTGGTGAGATTGGACAAAATACGGTGGAAAATTTGGTAAAGCATGTCCACAAACCCAAAGTAAAAGTGATGAACCGAACTTTGGAATTTGCTGAAAAAATTGCTGAAAAATATTGCATCCCTCATGTCCCGTACGAGTTTTTCCAAGAAGAATTGCTGAAAACCGACATCCTAATTGTTGCAACCGGAGCCAGCAAAGCCATTGTAAAGAACAACCACATCCCAGAAGGCAAAGAGATGTTGGTCATCGATTTGTCCATTCCGAATAATGTGGATAAAATGATTGGCGACAAAGAATTGGTCGAATTGGTGGATGTGGATATCCTTTCCAACAAAATCAACGAGACCATGCAACAAAGACAGAAAGAGGTTCCAAAGGCAATAGCCATCATCAAAGAGATGACTAAAGATTTTTCGGATTGGGAAAAAAAGAGAAAAATGGCACCAAAAATCAACCGTTTCAAATCGGTTTTGAAAAAAATGGAGCAACACGAAATGCACAACATCCACAAAAAACACAAATATATAGAAGTGGACGACATGGCTCTTTCTGATAAAATCATTCAAAAAATTACAAACCGATTTGCTAAATACATCATCGACAATCCTTTAAAAGCCGAAGAAGTTAGTAAATTGATGCACGAAATGTTTGTAGAACAACCCAATCAGGAGTTTAAGGACAAACACTAATTTTTTAACTGAGATTTTCTGTAGTAAAACAACGGGACTATCAGCAACACGATAAGAGGTTGTATAACAAACCTTCTCATGTAGAAAGAAAACAAATACCCTACCTCAAACCGATCGTTTATACACAAAAGGTACGCCGGAAAAGTGACGACAAAAACCAGTCCCATCATGACTAAGGCTTGGACGGTCCATTGTATTTTTCTGAACAAAAAATGAACGATAAGCAGCGAGAATATCACATTCAATCCGAAACGAAAAAGATAATTAAGCGCTAAACTTCCCCATTCAAAATTAGGAAAAGAAGCGTTTTCATTGGCATCGTGAAAATACGCCAGAAAAGGATCGTAAAACAGATTTTCTTCCAAAATCCGCACTCCTACCAACCCTGCGAGTCCAATGAAGACAAAGAAATAATTAAGAATTTTCATCTCGTTGAACAAATAATTTTATCCAAACCAACCACAATACCACAATACTTCCGTAGATGATGGCAGGGAAAACATAGTCGTGACCAATCTTAATATATTGTGGCCAACGCAAATACAAGATGTTGAGACCCGCAATTCTTAAAACATTGATGGCGATTAGAAAAAGCAAACTGACTGCGATAAAGCCAAAAGTTTTCAGTCCTTTGTAAAACGCCAATATAAAAGCAACAAAAAGGATCATCACCGAAATGGCGTTGCAGCCTTCGACAATTCTTGTGGTATTCTCGTCATTTAGGACAAATAATATCGAATGCCAACCTGGAAGATCTTGCAAAACCGACTTGTACCCCAACAATTGTTGAACTCCATGTACAGCATTTGCAGTGAATCCCGTAAACGGATCTACCAGTTGAAATTGGTAACGGTTGAGATACAACTGATACAAAAAAATCATCACCAAATAAATGACGAGAAAGCGAATCAGAATTACAAGTACAGGTTTGAAATCTTTGAACATACCCTGCAAATATAACAAATTTGATTGATGAACGATATTTTAGTATTTTAGCAAGATCAAAGTGGTATTTTTGTTGCAAAACCAACATTCTTCCAAAGTTAGATTTATTTATTTCCATGCAAAAAGAAGACATCATTCGTTTTTTCGAAAAATCAATTGATCAAAAAGTCCTGAATTGCACCGAACTGCCTGCCAGCGGATCGGCCAGGAAAAATTTTATTATCCAAACCGGACAAAAAAACTTTGTAATTACCTACAATGAAAATAGGGAAGAGAACGAGGCTTTCTTTTATTTTACTGAAAAATTCTCTGAACAAAATCTCAACACACCCGATGTTTACAAGATTTCTGATGACCGGTTGACATATATTCAGACTTTTTTGGGAAAAAAAACCTTATCCGATATTATCGCTGAAGAAGGTCAGTCGGATCGGGTAGAACTCTTGGTACAACAAACTTTGGATCGACTATTCACACTTCAAGAAAAAACTAAATTCAACATCGATTATCATAAAACTTTTGAATACCAAGCTTACGATAGCCTCCCTATATTGCACGATCTGAATTATTTCAAATTTATGTTTGTGGATGTTTTGGAATTGAAGTACCACAAGTCGAAACTTTTAATGGAATTCCAAAAAATAGCATCTAAAATTGAAAATTTGCAACCCACAGGAATCATGATTCGGGATTTTCAATCAAGAAATATTATGGTGGACGATAAAGACCAAGTCCATTTTATCGACTATCAAAGTGCGATGAAAGGACCTTTGATCTATGATGTAGTCTCATTTCTCCATCAGGCAAAAGCCAATTTCGATGACGATTTCAAACAAAAAATGTTCAAGTATTATTGTTCAAAATTCAGTCAAGAAAATCAAGAATTACTAATCGCGTCCTTTCCTTGCATCCAATTCATGCGCTTTACACAAGTTTTGGGTGCTTACGGATTTCGAGGATTGGTACAGCGAAAAAATCATTTTATAGAAAGCATTCCACAAGGCGTTATCAACTGGGTGCATTTTATGGAAACTTGGAAGGATGCCGATTTTTTTCCAGAACTGGTAAAAATACAACAACAACTGAAAAATTTGGATTTACCCTCCAAAATAAAAGATTTAACTAAATAAAAAATTATATGAGCTCAACATTGCATATCGACATCCACAGTTTTTCCTACAAAAAAAAGGGATATCCCCAAGACCAAAGTGGTAATGGAGGTGGCTTTTGCTTCGACTGTCGTGGTATTCTGAATCCGGGGAGAATTGAAGAATACAAAACGCAAACCGGAAAAGACATTGGGGTGCAAAATTATTTGGAAAACCAAACCAAAATGCCGGAATTTATTGCTCTTGTCCAGCAATTGGTCAGCATCAACATAGAGGATTATCTGAGCAGAGGATTTGAGAATTTGCAAATTAATTTTGGCTGTACCGGTGGGCAACACCGTTCGGTATATGCAGCGGAAAGCATTGCCCGATTTGTAGCGGAAAAATATCCGCAAACCCGCATCTCCGTTACTCACGACGAACAACCTCAACTGAACGAGTCCGCATCATGAAAGCCATGATTTTTGCAGCCGGAAAAGGCACCAGACTCAAGCCCTTCACCGATTCGCACCCAAAAGCACTGGCTTTGGTGAATGGCGTTTCGCTTTTGGAAAGAAATATTCGCTATCTTCAATCGTATGGCATTCAGGATTTTGTGATCAACATTCATCATTTTGGCGAGCAAATCGTCGATTTTTTGAAAAAGAACAATAATTTTAATGCTCAGATTGAGATTTCAGACGAAAAAGATCTTTTGGAAACCGGTGGCGGATTGGTCTTTGCACGATCTTTTTTAGATCACGGAGAAGATTTTATTATTATGAATGCCGACATCCTGACCAATCTCGACATTTCTGATTTGGCAAAGTACCATCAACAAAAACAAGATTACGCCACACTTGCCGTATCGGACAGGAACAGCTCCAGAAAACTCTTGTTCAATGATGAAATGATACTCCGTGGTTGGTTGAATGTGGGCACTGGAGAACAACGATTGGCAGAACACAACATCGGATTCCGAGCTTTGGCTTTTAGTGGAGTGCATTGCGTGAATCCTGAAATTTTTAATAAAATCCGACGCACAGGAAAATTCTCCATCATGGAAGAATATCTGGATCTGATGCTTACCGAACACATCCACGGCTATTTGCACGATGCCGACCTGATCGATGTTGGAAAACCAGAGGCCGTCCTGTTGGCCGAAAAAATTTTTAAATAAACAACATGGCAAAAATTAGAAATACTAAAAAACAATCGGCTCAACACATAGAGATCGACGAAAAATTACAAGAAAGTTTCAGACAAAAAACTTGGGACGAAACCATCACCAAAGACTCTTGGATGATTTTTAAAGTGATGGCGGAATTTGTTGACGCATACGAAAAACTTGCAAAAATAGGTCCTTGTGTGTCCATTTTTGGATCGGCACGACTAAAAGAAGGAGATCCTTACTATGAAATGGCGGTAGAAATAGCACAAAAAATAACCCAAATCGGTTTTGGTGTCATTACCGGTGGTGGCCCTGGAATTATGGAAGCCGGAAATAAAGGTGCCAAATTGGGCAATGGAAAATCCATAGGACTGAACATTGAACTTCCTTTTGAACAACACTTTAACCCGTACATTGACAAAGCCTATTCCATGGATTTTGATTATTTCTTCGTGCGAAAAGTAATGTTTGTAAAATATTCTCAGGGATTTATCGTTATGCCCGGTGGTTTCGGGACTTTGGACGAGCTCTCAGAAGCATTGACCCTCATTCAGACCAAAAAAATTGGCCGTTTCCCAATTGTTTTGGTAGGTTCATCCTTTTGGAACGGGCTGATCGACTGGTTCAAAACCTCGCTTCTCAAGGAAAAAATGATTAACGAAGAAGACCTTAATCTTTTTAGAATTGTAGATACTGCAGATGAAGCCGTTGCGCACATCAAAGCCTTTTATGATAAATATGCAATTAATGTAAATTTCTAAATTGGCATATTATTTGACTAAAATATTAAAAATAATACATCGATACCATCATGAAAAAATATACATTTTTAGGAATACTGTTTTCTTTCGTTCTCATTTTAAGCTTTGCAACATTGGACTTTTTCTCGTCCATGACCAAAGTTGATTTTGTAGAAGGGAGCAAAACCCTAAAGTTCACAACCAAGATGAACACGAGTCACATTGCTGAAACCATAAAAATAAATCCGAATACCGCAGCATTTGATGCCGAAGTAAAAAAATATGTAAACAACAATATTGCAGTGAGCATCAACGGAAGCTCAAAAAACCTAACCTTTACGGGCAGTCAAGTCAATGGAGAGTCGGTTTGGGTGTACTATGAAGCCAAAGATGTGAGTGATATTTCAACGCTAAGGATAAAAAATTCCATTTTGCTAAATGCATTTCCAAAGCAGATTAACATCGTGAACATCGCCTACAAAGGCAATCAGAAAACCATGACTTTCCAAAGAGGAAAAGAGGTACATGAAGTTAATTTTTAATTAAACATAAAAATAGGCTACTTTTTTTGAGTAGCCTATTTTATTAATTGTAGAAATTTTTTCTATGATCTATTCAAGAAAGCATCCCATCCTTGTGCGGTAATCTGAGACAGTTCGTTGCTTCCTCTAAGCACCAAAAAGTTGCCCTGCTCCGCATCTACGGCATGTCCAATGATGCTGAAATCCGGATGGTTTTTTATTTTTTCAAAATCCGATGGTGCAATGGTCATCAGCAATTCATAATCTTCTCCACCGTTCATGGCACAAACCACAGGATTAAGGTTAAACTCTTCTGCCGTAGTTACAGTTAGAGAATCCATGGGCAATTTTTCTTCGTACAAACGGAAACCCACTTTGGACTGATCCGAAAGATGCAGAACTTCAGAAGCCAACCCGTCGGAGACATCAATCATGGATGTTGGTGTTATTCCCAATTCTTTCAAAATATTTTTCACATCCGTTCTGGCTTCCGGCTTTAGTTGTCGTTCTAAAATATAATCGTAGCCTTCCATTTCGGGTTGCATGTTTGGATTGGCCAAGAAAACGGCGTGCTCTCTTTCCAAAATTTGAAGTCCGAGATAGGCTCCACCCAGATCACCCGTTACTACAAGAAGATCGTTGGGTTTGGCTCCGGATCTTCTTACGATTTCCTCTTCTACTTCCATACCAATTGCAGTGATGTTGATCACCAATCCCGCATTGGAGCTGGTTGTGTCACCGCCCACCAAATCAACTTGATATCGATCACAAGCCAGTTTAATCCCGGCATAGATTTCGTCCAAAGCTTCTACCGGAAAACGATTGGAAACTGCGATAGAAACCAAAATTTGTGAAGGTTTCACATTCATTGCAGCGACATCGCTTAAATTTACCACCACCGCTTTATAACCCAAATGTTTCAGAGGTACATAACCCAGATTAAAATGTACACCCTCTGCCAAACAATCGGTAGTTACCACCATTTTTTTTCTGTCTGGATCTATAACTGCACAATCATCGCCTATAGAGGTTTTTGTTGTTGGGTTTTTTATTTCAAAACTCTGTGTAAGATGTTTTATTAATCCAAATTCTCCCAAGGCAGAAATTGGTGTTTTTATCATGTTTTTATCCTCAAGCATAAAGATTTTATTTTTTGCAAAATTAGAAAATTAAAACCAAGTATTCGTTCTACCAAAACCCAAGTAGGTTTTACAAAAACAAGATTAAATTATCCAATTTATTTCTCATAAAACCCGGTCTGTCCTCTTATGAATTGACAAGTGTTAAAAGTCTCTATTTATGGCTCAGAACAGCTGTAAGCTCGATTTTGAGATTAAAATTATTTCGAAAACTTATCAACATTAAGTCAAAAAGTGGGACAAAGTGGGAGACTTATAGAAATAAATATCTAATTTTGTCACAAATGATGAATTTCTACGAGACATATGAGTGCAAAATAGACGATAAAGGAAGGTTAAAACTCCCTTCGTCGTTGGTGAAGTTGCTGAAAATCACAGAGGATAAGTCTTTTGTGATCAAGCGCTCTTTGCATCAAAATTGTTTGGAAGTTTATCCAAATGAGCCTTGGACAAAAATGATGTCAAAAATAGCGCATCTCAATCGATTTGTCAAGGCAAACACGGACTTCATCCGCAAGTTTACGGCTGGAGTGAAAAACATAGACTTGGATTCTTCGGATCGAATTCAAATTCCTAAAGACCTGAAAGGTTTTGCAGAACTCAGCAAAGAAGTAGTGATCTGTGGAGCTGGTGAAATTTTTGAAATTTGGAATAAAGAATACTACGAAGCATTCATGAATGAATCGGAAGCCGATTTTGCCACTTTGGCGGAGGAGGTTATGGGTAAAGTTGACTTTGGAGAAAACTAAACCTTGAACTATCATAATTTACAATCCTAACTAAAAACAATACATTTTGGACACAACCTATCACAACCCGGTTTTGCTTATGAAAAGCGTCGATGATTTAGTCACCGACCCAAACGGCGTCTATGTGGATTGTACTTTTGGTGGTGGTGGTCACTCTAGAGAGATCCTAAAAAGATTATCGGACAAAGGAAAATTATTTTCTTTCGACCAAGATTTGGATGCCTTGAACAACGCCATCGACGATCCCAGATTTACTCTGGTGAATCAAAATTTCAGGTTTTTAGAAAATTCTCTTTTGATGTATGGACATGTTCAGGTTGATGGTATTTTGGCCGATTTGGGTGTTTCGTCCCATCAGTTTGATGAAGCTGAAAGAGGTTTTTCCATCCGAAATAACGCCCCTCTGGACATGAGGATGAATGTCATGCAAGGATTGGATGCCAAAAGAGTGGTAAACGACTATGAAGAAGAGCAACTGGCCGACTTATTCTACTATTATGGAGAACTGAGAGAAGCGAGAAAACTGGCTAGAGAAATCGTTCATCACAGAAAAAATAAAAGTATTGAGACCACGGACGATCTGAAAAAAGTATTCAGTTACATCCCTGCTCACAAACAAAATAAATTTTTTGCACAAGTCTTTCAAGCCATCAGAATTGAGGTGAACCAAGAATTGGAAGTGTTGAAAGAAATGCTACAACAAGCGTATAAAATCCTAAAACCAAACGGCAGATTGGTGGTGATTTCCTACCATTCGCTTGAAGACCGATTGGTAAAACGATTTTTGAAAAACGGCATGTTCGAAGGCGAGCCTACACGAGATGTTTATGGAAATTATGAAAAATCATTTGAATTGTTACAATCCAAAGCCGTAATCCCGGACAACCAAGAAATCGAAACCAACTCCAGAGCGAGAAGTGCAAAACTAAGAACAGGAATAAAACTATAACCAAAAATATTGGCTAAAAAGAATACATATAAACCACAGAAGAAACTAACCTTTGTAGACATCATCAAAGGAAATTTCCTGAATCGTGATGAAGTAACCATTCATTACAAATTTTATCTGTTGTTATTTGTGCTGATGATCATCATGATTTACAGCAATCACTTGGTGAGCCAAAAAATAGAATTGGTAAACGATTTAAAAGATAAAACCGAAGAATACAAATCCAGAAATGCGTATGCGCAGAGCAATCTGATCAAAGTAAGAATGGAGTCGGAGCTGAGCAAAGAAATGGTAAGCGACTCACTGATGTCACTAGAAAGGCATCCGCATAAGCTTTTAATAAAACTAGACAGTACAGAAATCCATGGCAGTGCAGAATGAATATGAAGTGAAGCGCAAAAAAACGCTAAAATGGGGCTATCTCTTTACAGGGGTGGCCGCTATCACCTTTGTTATGTTTCTAGCGAGGATTGTGCAACTTCAGAATACCAATGTCGAAGAAATAAAAAACGATTACATCAACAAAAATTACCGTGAAGCCACACTGAAAGCTGCACGAGGAAATTTATATGCTGCCGACGGTACCATTCTGGCTACCACGGTGATGCGTTATGATGTTTTCTTGGATTTCAAAACCATAAAAGACACCGTGTACTCCAACAATATCGGAGCACTTACCGACTCTCTTTCTAAAATGTTCGGCAAATCGAGAAGTCATTACCGACAAATTCTCGATCAACAAAAAGCCAAAAAAAACCAATACTATCGATTGGTGAAAGGTTTGGATTTTGATCAATACGACAGAATTCGAAAATTTCCCATCTTCAAAAAAGGAAAACACAAAGGAGGCTTCATCGTAGAAAGAAGACATAAAAGAGAATTGGCCACCCTAGAAATTGGTTCCGGAACCATTGGTATGGATGAAGGCGAATACAAATCTGGTCTGGAAGCAGCGTTCTCCAAATACCTTTCAGGTACCGATGGCAAACGATACGAACAAAGAGTCAACTCTTCCGATTGGAAACCCATAGACTATTGGAAAGTTCAAGAACCGATTGACGGACAAGATGTTTATACCACTCTAGATCTTAGAATACAGGACATCGCAAGTTCGGCTTTAGAAAAACAACTCATCCATTACAATGCCGAACACGGATCGGTAGTGGTTTTGGAAGTGAACACCGGCAAAGTTAGAGCCATGGTCAATTTGAAAAGAATAGAACCTGGAAAATACACCGATGCTTACAATTATATTTTAAGAGACGGCATCGAACCCGGTTCGACTTTTAAAACCATTTCGCTTTTGGCAGCAATGGATGATGGTTTTATCGATGAAAACACAACGGTAAATGTCGGTAACGGCTCTTGGGTTTATGCAGGACAGAGAATTAACGATGGGCATGGCGGCGGAACTTACGAGATTTCCGATGTCTTGGCTCAGTCCAGCAATGTGGGTACAGCCAAACTCATTACCCAATATTATGCTGAAAAACCAGAAGTCTTCATCGATCATCTAAAAAGATGGAAAATGTTTGACAAAATGCAGTTGGAATTGCCCGGTGTGACCAAACCGTTCATCTACACTCCGGAGCACAAACGATGGAATGCAGCAACTCTAGCTTCCATTTCTTACGGATATTCAACCAATTTCAATCTTTTGCAATTGGCCACATTTTACAACGGTATAGCAAACGGAGGAACCATGCTAAAACCTCTATTCATCGATAAAGTGATGAAAGACGGAGTCACTACCTTCGAAGCCAAACCTGAAGTTATGGTCAAAAAAATGGCTTCAGAAAAAGCCATTAAGATGATGACCAGCGCTTTGACCAAAGCCGTGGAAAAAGGTACTGCAAAGAGCATCTTTACCCCAAACCTTAAAATGGCTGGTAAAACCGGAACCGCCCGTTTTGAATATTGGAAACCCGGCCCTAGAAAATACCGCGCTTCTTTTGCAGGATTCTACCCGGCGGATAAACCCAAATACACATGCTATGTCATGGTAAGTGAGCCCGATGTTGCCAAAGGTTTTTATGGAGGATCGGTTTCAGCTCCTGTTTTCAAGGAAATTGCAGGAAAAACATTCTTAAAAACGCCTCAAAATATCGAAAAAGAAATTTTAGCCGATAGAAAAGTGGATTTAAATAAATTGACGGCTCCCAATACCAAAGTTGCCGTAAGCAACAATCAAATGCCCAATGTGGTGGGTTTGATCGGCAAGAATGTTATCCCACAGCTCGAAAACTTAGGATACCGTGTCGATTATAAAGGTGTCGGAAAAATTTTAGAACAATTTCCAAGTATGGGAACGGTGATCAATAAAGACCAAAAAATCTATCTTAAACTACAAAACTAAAAACATGCAGATCAAAGATTTAATCAATAGATTACCGATATTAGAATCGTATGGATCTCTGAATATCGATATTGAAAGTCTGGTTTTCGACAGCCGAAAAGTTGTGGAAAAGGCTGCTTATGTCGCCATAAAAGGAAACTTTTCCGACGGCCATGATTACATCACTCCTTCCATTGAAAAAGGAGCAAGGCTGATTGTATGCGAAAACTTGCCCAATAAATTGGTTGAAGGAGTCGGTTATATTAAAGTTAAAGATTCTGCTAAAGCCTTGGGAGATTTGGCTTCAAATTTTTATGGAAATCCATCCGAAAAATTAAAACTCATCGGCATTACCGGAACCAACGGGAAAACAACCTCATCAACATTGTTGTTTGATGTTTTTCAACATTTGGGATATTCGTCTGCACTGATTTCTACAGTGGAATATAGAATTGCGGATCGGATCATGCCTTCGACCCATACCACTCCGGACATTGTTCGTATCAACGAAATATTGGCAGAAGCGGTAGATCAAGGTTGCGAATATGCTTTTATGGAAGTTTCTTCTCACGGCATACATCAAAACCGAACCCAAGGATTGCATTTTAGAGTGGCGGGTTTTACCAACATCACTCACGATCATTTGGATTATCATAAAACTTTTGATGAATATCTAAAAACCAAGAAGCGATTTTTTGATGAATTGCCTGCAGATACAATAGCCATCACCAATATCGATGACAAAAACGGCAACATCATGTTGCAAAATTCCAAAGCAAAAAAAGTTTCGTATGCGTTGAAAACTTTGGCCGATTATCACGGACGCATTTTGGAAGTCGATTTCAACGGAATGCTTCTCAACTTCAACGGAAAAGAGTTTTGGACAACACTAACAGGAAAATTCAATGTGTACAATCTTTTATTGGCATTTGGAATTGCTCATGAATTGGGCTTTCAGTCGGAAGAAATCCTGAAGGCTATTTCCCAACTTCATAGAGTTCACGGTAGGTTTGAGACCCTTATTTCACCATCAGGGATCATTTTTATCATCGATTATGCTCACACTCCGGATGCATTGGATAATGTTTTGGACTCCATCAACGAAATAAGAACAAAAAACGAAAGACTGATAAGTGTTTTTGGCTGTGGCGGTGATAGGGATCATGCAAAAAGACCTGAAATGGGAAAAATTGCAACCCGAAAATCTACTTTAGCCATCATCACTTCGGACAACCCGAGAAGTGAGAAACCAGAAGACATTATCAAAGAAATTGAAGCCGGGGTAGAAGCTCAGTATTTTAGCAAATACACTTCGATACCGGACAGAAAAGAAGCCATAAAAATGGCTATAAAATTTGCTGAACCCAAAGACATTGTCTTGGTGGCAGGCAAAGGACATGAAACTTATCAAGAAATTAACGGTGTAAAACACCATTTTGACGATAAGGAGACCATAGAGCAATTGTTACAATTGATGGGTAAGTAAAAAAGTTGACTCAAAAATAAAGAATTAACTAAAAAAGAAAACCAACAACAATCCATTTAAACAAAAAATTATGCTGTACTATTTATACGAATATCTCAACCAACAAGGCATTCACATTCCAGGAATGAACCTTTTGAAGTACATCTCGTTCAGAGCGGGTATGGCGGTATTGTTATCTTTATTCATCGCATTGGTTTATGGAAAAAAAATAATCGATTTTCTTAGAACAAAACAAATGGGAGAATTGGTGCGTGACTTGGGATTGGAAGGGCAAAAACAAAAAGAAGGCACTCCAACCATGGGGGGGGTCATCATCATCATTGCAACGCTAATACCTGTTTTATTATTTACCCGAATTACCAATGTGTACATCGTATTGCTCATTGTATCTGTCGTATGGATGGGTGCCATTGGTTTTGTTGATGATTATCTAAAAAAAATAAAGAAAAACAAGGACGGACTTAGCGGAAAGTTCAAAGTAATCGGGCAGATTGGTTTAGGACTCATTGTGGGCATTACCATGTACTTTCATCCGGACATTACCGTAAAAAGAAAATATGCCGATGCCAAAATCGTGAATAGAAATCATGTGGAAACCAATTTTATGCCTACAGAAAACATTACCGTTTCTACCGTTCCTTTTGCAAAAAATAACGAATTCGATTATAGCGGAATTCTTTTTTGGATGGACGAAGACAAAGCTCACGAATGGGCTTGGTTGGTGTACATACCCATTGTTATCTTTATCGTAACGGCCGTTTCCAACGGTGCTAACATTACGGATGGTATCGACGGCTTGGCAACAGGAACCTCGGTGGTCATTTTGTTTACATTGGCCTTGTTGGCCTACCTTTCGGGCAACATCATCTTTGCTGATTATCTCAACATCATGTTCTTGCCCAACACCGGAGAGGCTACCATTTTCACCATTGCATTGGTGGGTGCTTGCATTGGTTTTTTCTGGTACAACACTTATCCTGCACAAGTTTTTATGGGCGATACAGGATCTTTGATGCTGGGTGGGGTGATTGCTGTATTGGCCATCATCCTTAGAAAAGAATTGCTGATCCCAGTACTTTGTGGGATATTTTTAATCGAAAATTTGTCTGTGGTTCTTCAGGTTGTTGTTTTCAAATACAGAAAAAGAAAATACGGATTAGAGTACGCTCAAAACAATAGACTATTCAAAATGTCGCCTTTGCACCATCACTATCAAAAAAGTGGTTTTCACGAAAGTAAAATCGTGAACAGGATGATCATCATCGGGGTGATGTTGGCCATCATTTGTCTAATTACTTTGAAGATACGATAAAAATTAACGGATATAATAATCTGAAAAATTGGAAAATACAGTAAAACATACGGATAAAAGACCAACCTTTCTTGATGATAAAAAAGGAAGAGTTGTCGTATTGGGAGGTGGCGAAAGTGGTTTTGGCGCGGCATATCTGGCTAAAAAGAAAGGACTGGATGTGTTTCTTTCGGACAAAGGCAGCATAAAAGAACCGTACAAACAGCTTTTGCAAGATAACAAAATTCCGTACGAAGAGCTTCAGCATACAGAAGAATTGATTCTGAATGCCGATTGGGTCATCAAATCTCCAGGTATTCCGAAAAAAGCACCTTTGATCCAAAAAATTATGGAAAAAGGCATTCGCATTTCGTCTGAAATCGAATTTGCTGCCGAATTTACCAATGCAAAAATCATTGCCATCACCGGAAGCAACGGCAAAACCACCACAACTTCTCTGATCTATCATACTTTGGTCAACGACCGGTTTAATGTAGGATTGGGAGGTAACATTGGGAAAAGTTTCGCCAAACAAGTTGCTGATGAAAACTACGATTTCTATGTACTGGAAGTGAGTTCTTTCCAATTGGACGACATCCAAAACTTCAGACCGTATATCTCGTTGCTGCTCAATCTGAGTCCGGATCATTTGGATCAGTACAACTACAATTATGAAGAATATGCTTTGGCCAAATTCAGAATTGCAGAAAACCAAGAAAACGACAGCTTTTTCATCTACAACCGAGACGATGAAATGAGCCGTAAACTCTTGAGTAAACTAAACATCAAAGCCAGACTCCTTCCTTTTTCATTAAGAGAAAAACTAAACGAAGGTGGCTTTGTAGAAGAAGAAAACATCAAAGTAAAATACCACGACGATTTTGCCATGAAAATTGACGAACTCAGCTTGGTAGGCAGTCACAATGTTGCCAATAGCCTAGCCGCATCTATTGCCGGGAAAATCCTGAACATTAGCAACGAGAGCATCAGAAATTCATTGATGACCTTTCAGGCAGTGGAACATCGTCTGGAATTTGTTGAAGAAATAAACGGAGTAAAATACATCAACGACAGCAAAGCGACCAATGTAAATGCCGCATATTATGCCCTTGAAAGCATGAAAACCCCAACCGTATGGATTGTGGGAGGCACCGACAAAGGCAACGACTATAGCGAGGTCGAAGAGTTGGTAAGACAAAAAGTGAAAGCCATTGTTTGTCTTGGTTTGGACAATAAAAAAATCATTGATTATTTCAAAAATAAAAAAGAACTGATCTACGACACCCACAATCTTCAAGACTGTTTGGAAGTTTGCAGAAACCTTGCTCAAGACGGAGACACCGTATTGCTTTCTCCTTGTTGTGCAAGTTTTGATCTGTTCAAAAGTTATGAAGATCGAGGCAATCAATTTAAAGCTGAAGTAAGAAAAGGTAAAACGATTCAATAAAAATATTGGAAATGGAGAATGTATTGAAAATTAACAAAAACGAAATATTAAAGGGCGACAAAGTACTTTGGATGGCCGTCATTTTCATTTCTGCATTTTCTGTATTCCCGGTGTATTCGGCAAGTTCTAATTTAGAATATATTGTCAACAACGGTACAACTTCAGGACATGTCATGAAGCACATACTGTTTGTCATTGGTGGGTTGGCGTTAATGAGAGGCGTACAAGCTTTTAAATTTGAAGTTATTGGAAAACTGAGCGCCTTCATTCTCGGTTTTATGGCAATACTCTTGGGCTTCACGATGGTTTCCGGTCAACAAATCGATGGAGCTTCAGCCTCACGATGGATTACCATTCCCGGCACATCGCTCTCCTTTCAACCATCGGCTTTTGCATTCTTAGCATTAATCGTTTACCTCTGCAGGTATTTAACCAAAAAAATACAGAGAAAAAGATTGGTTTGGGAAAATATCCTTTACATTTTCGTACCCATTTTAGGAATTTTCTTGTTGGTAGCCAAAGACAACGGATCCACGGCACTCATGATTCTGATGGTTTCCATCATCACCCTCATCATCGGTCAGCTCAACTGGAGATACATCTTAGGATTTGTTTCAGTCGCTGCTTTTGCTATTGTATTGTTTCTTACCATTGCCTTATCCACCGATTGGATCAAAAGCAATAGGGTGCATACTTGGATGAGTAGGATCGAAACTTTTACCAGTTCCAAATCCAAAAACAACATTGAAGACGAAGCTGAAAAGGCCAAAAACTATCAGGTGATGCAAGCTAAGGCAGCCATTGTCCACGGTGGTATCACCGGAATGGGACCCGGAAAAAGTGCGTTGAAGCAGATGCTTCCTCAATCGGCTTCGGATTTTATTTTTGCCATTGTGGTTGAAGAGTACGGACTCATAGGAGCTTTTGGACTGATTGCTCTATACATGATCATCATTTTTAGAATTGTGATTATCGCTACCAAAATGCCTGTGTTTTTCGGCTCGTTGCTCGTCATCTCCATTGGGATTATGATTTTTGTACAATTGGCGGTAAATATTGCCGTCGCCGTCAATCTGATTCCGGTAACAGGACAGCCTCTACCGCTTATTAGTTATGGTGGTACCTCCATTTTACTTTCATACATCCAACTGGGATTGGTACTCAATGTAAGTTCCAGAATTCAGGTTTATGATGAAGAAGGGATCGGTAAAAAACAATCTGTGGACGAGATTAACGATATTGCTTGATAAAAGATAAATAATTAAAAAATGAATAAAAAACTAAAAGTATTGATGAGTGGTGGCGGAACCGGAGGACACATTTTCCCGGCAGTAGCCATAGCACAGGAAATCCAAAAGAGATTTCCCGATGCCGAGTTTTTATTCGTCGGTGCTTTGGGTAAAATGGAAATGGAAAAAGTCCCACAAGCCGGTTTCAAAATTATAGGCCTCAACATTGCAGGTTTTGACCGTGGTAACTTACTTTCCAACCTCAATTTGCCGTTCAAACTCATCTCCAGCTTGTGGAAAGTGAGAAAAATTATTAAAAACTTTCAACCCGATTTTGCTGTGGGCACCGGTGGATATGCCAGTGGTCCGGCTCTGATGATGGCTGCACAACAAAACATTCCTATTTTTGTTCAGGAGCAAAACTCATTACCGGGGAAGACCAATATCTTTCTTTCTAAAAAAGCAAAAGCCGTATTCACCGCCTATCCGGATATGGAACATTTTTTTGGAGAAACTCCCACTTTCTTTTTGGGCAATCCCATCCGTCTGAATATTCTAAACAACATGGTGGACACCCAAACTGCGAAAGAAAAATTAGGTTTGGACAGGGATAAACTCAGCGTTTTATCCGTTGGTGGTTCTTTAGGATCTAGAACTCTGAACCAAGCTTGGAAAAAAAATAGTTCAACATTGCTGAACAAAGACATTCAACTTATCTGGCAAACCGGATCTACCGATTATCCATCGTTACAAAAAGACAACCTACCGCTATCGGACAAACGATTGATGATGAGAGAATTTATTCAAGACATGGCAACAGCCTATTCGGCAGCCGATGTCATTGTTTCTAGAGCCGGAGCCATTGCCATTTCTGAATTGGCCATTGCCGGAAAACCTGTGGTTTTGGTGCCTTTCCCTTTTGCGGCAGAAGATCATCAAACCAAAAATGCACAAGCCTTGGTCGGAAAAAATGCTGCAAAAATGGTAAAAGATACCGAAATGGATGCTGATTTTTGGAACACGCTGACCTCCATTTGCGACGATGAAAACCTTAGAAAATCCATGTCCGAAGCCATTAATTTTTTCGCCAAACCAAAGGCAACTGAAGACATTGTGAACAAAATTTTAGAAAAATTAAACCGTAAATAACAGTACATGAAAACCATAGATGCATATCAAAATTTTTACTTTGTTGGGATTGGCGGCATAGGCATGTCGGCCCTGGCCAGATATTTTCACTCTATCGGAAAAAATGTATTGGGCTACGACAAAACACCTACCAAACTGACGCATGCTTTGGAGAACGAGGGCATAAAAATCTCTTTTGAAGATAAGGTTGATGCTGAAGTTCAAAATTTATTGGCCGAAAACACACTGGTTATTTACACCCCGGCCATTAAAGTTCTGAGTATTTTGGATCATTTCAAAAAAGAACAATTCGAAATTTTGAAAAGAGCCAAAGTTTTGGGAATGATCACCGAAAACACCAACTGTTTGGCAGTTGCCGGAACACACGGTAAAACGACCACATCAACCCTTTTGGCACACCTTTGCAAGGAAGTCAACCTTCCTTTTTCCTGCTTCTTGGGCGGGATTTCAGAAAATTTCAAATCCAATTTCCTCTTCAACGGAAACGATTATTCTGTGGTCGAAGCCGATGAATACGACAGAAGTTTCCTGAACCTGCACCCCAATTGGGCGGTCATCACTTCTACCGATGCCGATCATTTGGATATTTATGGCGACAAAAAAAACATTGAAGAGGGGTTCAAAGCTTTTGCCGACTTGGTTAAAAATGACAACCAACTTTTTGTGCGAAAAGGAATTGACTTCGGAAGACCTTGTAAAAATTATGCTGTGAACGAAGAGGCCGATTTTTATTCGGACAATCTCAGGATGGATGGAAGCAGAACTTCGTTTGATTTTCATGCTCCGGGACACGATATTGCCGAGTTTACATGGGACATCCCCGGCATTCATAATGTAGAAAATGCGACTGCTGCCTTGGCCATCATGTTGGGACTGGGAGCCGATATGGAAAATTTGAAAAAAGCCATCGCCAACTTTAAAGGCATCAAAAGAAGGTTTACCAAACATATTTTTGACAATGGAAAAATCTATATCGACGACTATGCGCACCATCCAACCGAGTTGGATGCCGTAATCGGATCGACCAAAACCTTTTATCCGGACAAAAAATTATTGGTGGTTTTTCAACCGCATTTGTTCAGTAGAACCCGTGATTTCGCCCATGATTTTGCTAAAAGCTTGGGGCAATCCGATGAGCTTTTGTTGTTGGACATTTACCCCGCAAGAGAATTGCAACAGGATTTTGAAGGCATCACTTCGACTTGGCTTTTGGAGAAAGTAAATTTGAAGGAGAAAGAAGTTTGCGCATTGGATCAGGCATTTGAAAAGATTAAAAATAAAGAATTCGACATACTGCTTACCGTGGGTGCTGGTAATATAGACACTTTGTACGACGGTCTTGTTGAGTGGTTAGAAAAAAATTAGTGGAAACAGCATGAAAAATAAATGGCGGATATTGAAAATTTTGGTTACAGTAATCGTGTTGGGATTTCTGTTAAGCTTTTCGTTGAAACGATTTGCCCAAAAACCCATGGACAATATCGCTGTTAACCTAAAGCAAAGTCCTGTTTACTTTTTGGACGAAAAAGACATCAAAAGAATTGTAAAAAAATACAACCCTACACAGAAACTGAAAGATATTGACATCCCAAATCTTGAGAAAAAACTAAATTCTTTGGCTGCGGTGGACAGTGCAAATGTTTATTTGGGACTCAACGGAAAACTGAACATCGATATCAAACAAAAAGTTCCTGTATTTCGTTTGCATCGTGGAGACAAGGAAATCTATGTGGATAAAAAAGGAAGAGAGTTTCCAACCACTTTCAACTACACCCATCCGTGCATGTTGGTCGATGGCGATGTAGATCCTGTAGATTATCCGGCACTAAGCGAGCTGATCCATAAGATAGATGAAGATCCTTTTTGTAAAAAATATTTTATCGGAATATCCAAAGTAGGTCAGAATTATAATTTGCTCACCAGCGAAGGTCATTTTAAAGTAGAAATTGGGGACTTAGAAAACATTGATTTCAAAGTGAAAGGGTTTAAAACATTTGCCGAAAAAATACTGATCTATCAAGATCCAACAAAATACACAAAAATTTCGGTAAAGTACGGCAACCAAATCGTTACCACACTCAACCCAAGATTGGAAGAAAACGACAGCATACTGCAAATCAGTAAAAAAGAATTCGACAAAATCCAAATGGATAAAAACAACAAAAATATCATAAAACCCGCTGTGGTTAAGGAAAAAAAAGAAGAGAAAAAAACAAACATCTAAAAACACTAGAAAAAAAGAATTCGTTTAATAAAATCAAATTGTTATATAAAAATGGGAAATCAAGAGTATTCAGTAGGATTAGACATTGGCACCACCAAGATTGTGGCCATTGTCGGTAAAAGAAATTCTCAGGGTAATATTGAAGTCTTGGGAGCAGGAAAAGCAAGAAGTCTTGGCGTAAACAAGGGTATTGTGAACAATGTTTCGCAAACCATTTCTTCCATCAAAAGCGCTATAGAAAAAGCCGAAAAAAGTTCTGGACTGCCAATTAAAAATGTTACCGTTGGTATCGCCGGCAAGCACATCCGATCGTTGCAACATTCGGATTATATCATGCGTAAGAAACCCGATACTTACATTACGGAAGAAGACATCGACGAGCTGAAAGAACAAGTAAAAAAATTGGTTATGCTTCCCGGAGAAGAGATTATCCATGTACTACCACAAGAGTATAAGGTTGACTCTCAAGGCGAAATCCACGATCCAATCGGTATGCATGGAGCTCGACTGGAAGCCAAATTCCATGTGGTGGTCGGTCAGATGGCAAGCATCAAAAACATTGTTCGCTGTGTTGAAGAAGCTGGTTTGTTCATGGAATCTCTAACTTTAGAACCTTTGGCATCTTCGGAATCGGTCTTGACCAAAGAAGAAAAAGAAGCCGGAGTCGCCATTGTGGACATCGGTGGAGGGACTACGGACATTGCCATCTTCAAGGACAACATCATCCGTCACACATGTGTTATTCCTTACGGTGGAGGCATCATCACAGAAGACATTAAGGAAGGATGTTCCATCATTGTGGATCATGCTGAAAAATTAAAAGTCAATTTTGGATCTGCACTTCCAGAAATGGAAAAAGACAGCACTTTTGTGACCATCCCCGGATTGCACAGCAGACCGGACAAAGAAATTTCTCTGAAAACTTTAGCACAAATCATCAATGCCCGAGTAGAAGAAATTTTGGAATTGGTAAATACCGAACTGAAAGCATACGGTGCGTATGAACAGAAGAAAAAATTAATCGCCGGGATTGTATTAACCGGAGGCGGCTCCAATCTGAAACACATTCGTCAGTTTGCCAACTACATCACCGGTTTCGATAGCCGATTGGGATTTGCAAACGAGTACATTGCCAACGACAAAAACCAAAGCCTAAAAGGACCGGAATTTGCCACTTCAATAGGATTGTTAATGGAGAGTTTAAAAATTCGAGAAAAAAAATCGATTGCTAAGACTCCAACTCCTTCAGAAGATGTGGCACAAGCAAATCAAACAATTCCTGAAACCGTTGTTACAAATGAAATCCCAGAAATTGTAAAAATTGAAGAAACCGATGTTCTGCCAAAACCAGAAGAAAAGGTAAAAAAGCCAACAATTGGTGAAATCATTCTAGCAAAAGTGAAAAAATTCTTCGAAGAAGTTGAAGATTAAAGGAAATTTTATAAATTGTAAAACAAAAAAATATATAACCTTATGGACGGAAATACTACAGGATTTACTTTTGACATGAACAAAGGAAATTCATCCATAATAAAAGTGATCGGCGTAGGCGGTGGTGGTAACAACGCCCTGAAACACATGTACGAAAAAGGAATCTACGGAGTCGATTTCGTAATCTGTAACACCGATGCACAAACTCTAGACAACAACCCTGTAAGCAACAAAGTACAGCTCGGTATTTCCATTACCGAAGGACTAGGCGCCGGTGCCGATCCGGATATCGGAGAAAAAGCGGCCATAGAAAGTATGGAAGAAATAAAATCCGTTTTGGGACAAAATACCAAAATGGTCTTCATTACCGCTGGAATGGGTGGTGGTACCGGAACAGGAGCAGCTCCAGTAATTGCAAAAATTGCAAAAGAAATGGGCATCCTTACCGTGGGTATCGTAACCATTCCGTTTAGTTTTGAAGGAAAAAGAAGATTGGATCAAGCCGAAAACGGTTTGGAAAAACTAAGAAATTCTGTCGATTCCCTAATCGTCATCAACAACGATAAACTGAGACAACAATTCGGTAACTTGGGATTCAAACAAGGTTTCTCCAAGGCCGATGAAGTGTTGACCAACGCTGCAAAAGGTATGGCCGAGGTAATCACCGGTTATTTCGATGTTAATATTGACTTTAGAGATGCCAAATCGGTTCTTCAAAATTCCGGTACGGCATTGATGTCAACCGGTACGGCAACCGGCGAAAACAAAGCTGAAGAAGCGGTGAGAAAAGCGCTAGACTCTCCACTGTTGAACGACAACAAGATTACCGGTGCCAAAAATGTACTTCTCCTTATCCGTAGCGGAAACGAAGAGGCTACCATGGACGAAATCGGTATCATCAACGACCACATCCAGAGAGAGGCAGGAAATACCGCCGACATCATCTTTGGGGTGGGATCTGACGAAGAATTGGGCGATGCCATTTCTGTATTGGTTATTGCAACCGGATTTTCCAAAGACGATAAAATTGTTGCCGGACCAACAGAAAAAATAAAATATACCTTGAACGATGCGACGGAAAGAAGAGAGTCTCCGTTCAAATCAAGAGAGGAGAGATTCGACAATGCAGGTTCATCAGACACGACGAATACAAAAAATGTATTTAGATTGGAAGACGACAGCCCAAGCAACAGTCCAACACCTTCTTTTTACAATTCGGCTAGCGAACAACAATTGGCGGTAGAACAGGTTCATCTCGACGAAATCGTATTGGATTCTGCAGATCGTAGTTTTGACTCTTTTGATCAGTCGGACAAAGAAGTTGATCTCTTTTCTTATGGTGATTTCCAAAATGACCCTTGGGAAAAAGAATCTTTCAGCTTCGAAACGGAGAGCCAAACCAATTCTTCAATAGATGATATCCCTGCTTTCAGAACAAGAGAGGACAACAAGGTCGAATTTAATTTTGAATCTACAGAACCAAAATTTGAAACCGCCCCTGAATTTAAATTGAGAACTGAAGAAAGCGTTGTTGTAGAAACCCGTCCCTCTGAGGCGATCCCAACGGCAGCGGCTGAAGTGCAAGAAGAACCAAAAATCGAAGAAAAAGCACCAGAAGTTCAAACTTATGGAGAATTTACATTCATCGACAAAACGGCAAAACAGGATCAAAAAATTCAAGAAAGAAGAAATAAACTGAAAGAATTCAATTCGAGATATCAGTCCTCAGAAAACGAAAATCATTTCGAAACCGTTCCTGCATTCAAGAGAAAAAATATTGTGATAGAAGGTATAACTCCTTCCGAACAGCAAGTTAATTCTTTTATGTCCGAGGACGAAAGAGGAAAAATCCAAGTGAGAGAAAATCGTTTTTTAAATAAAGATGTAGATTAAGATGAGTTTAGAAAATACCATCAGCGATGCCATAAAAACGGCGATGAGAGAAAAAGACAGAACGGCTCTTGATGCTTTAAGAGCGGTTAAATCTCAAATTTTATTGTTGAAAACTGAAGCCAGAGGCGTCGAAGTATCTCCCGAACAAGAAATAGCCATTGTACAGAGAATGATCAAGCAAAGAAAAGACTCGTACGAACAATTTTCTGCACAAAATCGAAACGATTTGGCTGAAGTAGAACTGGCTCAAATGAAAGTCATTGAACAGTTTTTACCGGCTCAGCTTTCAGAAGATGAACTGAAATTGGCCATTGAGCAAATCATTGCCGATGTGCAAGCAGAAAGCATGAAAGACATGGGGAAAGTGATGGGACAAGCTTCCAAAACGCTCGCCGGAAAGTCCGATGGAAAAGCCATTTCCGAAATGGTAAAGAAACTGCTTTCATAAAAATCCACCTTTGTGGATCCTAAACAGGATATCCAAACTTTGTATATCAATTTGATTTTGAACCGAGAATTTTATGTTCTCGGTTTTTATCTTTTTTGAGTATTGGATTTTGATCTTAAAAATACCAAACCTGCCAAAATAATCAAAGCTCCTATGGATTGGAGCAGTGTAAGGCTCTCTCCATCCAAAACTCCCCAAACTACAGCAACTATTGGCATTAGCAAAGTAACTGTAGAGGCAAAAATGGCATTAGAAATATGAAGCAAACGATAGTTGAGCATCATGGCCAATCCGGTTCCTAAAACGGCCAACATGGACACAAAGCCCAAACCGTACACCATCTGCTGATTCCATTGGAATTCTTGGAAAAAACCTGAAAATACAAGCGCAATCAACGATGGAAAAAACAAAGCAAAACCAAACACAAATGCCGATAATGCTTTGGGCTCCAGGTGTGCTAATTTCTTTTTTACAGTAATCGAATTGATGGCATAAAGCAAAGTGGCAAACAACAACAACCCAATCGGAAGCCATTTTATTTCGCCCAACTCTCCACTTCCTAAGGTTAAAAGAACGGCACCGGCAAAACTAATGCTCACCCCAGTCACTTGTCGTTGTGTGGTTTCTTTTCTCCAAAAAATTAAAGTGAGAACAATGATAAAAATCGGCATTAGAGAGTTGATGATTCCTGCAATGCTGCTGCTAATCTGGGTTTCGGCAAGGGGAAAGAGAAACATGGGAAAGAAGTTGCCTATCAGAGCCGAAAGAACAATCCATTTAAACTGTTTTTTAGGTAGATTTTTTATGTTTAAAATGGCATAGGGCATCAACAATACGGAAGCGATCAAAACCCTTAATGCACCTACTTGATAGGGATTGAAATAGATCAATGATTTTTTGATCAGGATAAATGAGGACCCCCAAATGAGTGTAAGGACCAAAAGCAAAACCCATTTTTCTTTTTCTGAATTCATTATATACTTAGATTCAACTAATAAATGCAACAGCATTTAAAATAACCAAGGGAAGTGTTTTGCCCCTGGGGCAAAACACTTCCCTTGGTTGGCGAAAAAAAATCACCTTATTTTGTGGTCACTACACTACAAA
>NZ_REFA01000010.1 GCF_003852705.1 Amniculibacterium aquaticum | reverse complement strand
GAATGAACGCTTGGATAGATAGCTTTAAAGCGCTATTAATACGATATGAAACTAAAGAAAAACATTGGAGGGATTTTCATCTGCTCGCATTCTGTTGTATTTTGATTAGGAAACATTAAACAAGTTCTATGTAAAAAACAATACATAAAACACTCAAAGTGATCATCAATAATTTTGTATAAGATTTGTTTTTCATTTTTTATAAAATTTGGATTAACGGTTCATCAACTGAAAAATCTGAAGCTTTTGCATCTTTCATATCAAGTAATTTTATTACTTCATTCAACATTTTCCCTTCTTTTATTTTCATTTGTTTTCTATATTCTTTATATTTTTCAAGACTGATTATTTTAATTTTATTTTTTGGAAATTTCAAAACACTTTCATTACCCTTTTTGATTTCTACTAATTGAAATGAATAATTTTCATTTTCAATAGAGTAAATTAAGCCCGGCAAACCTTTGAAAATGAATGGTCCTTCAGGTAAGTTAATATCTTTTATGAAAAAAGCTTTGACTTTTTTATCATTATAAATTGATATTGCTTCGTGCAAATTGAAATTATTCTCAACAATATTACTATTTTCTTTTTGAATTTCCCATTGAATTTTTTGAGGCAATATGGCTTTTAAATAAAAATCAACTTCATTAGATATGATAAAAAGACTGTCTTTTCTCCTGCAAGTATTAATTCTTTTATCAGTTTTAATTCCTAAATTATCAGCTAGTTCATTTTTTTTGGTAATTAAAAAGAAATCCGAATTATCACCGTCAATAATTAGTTTATAATACATTTCATGGATTTCACTGCGCAATTTCACTTTATATGTAACCTCAAAATTTTGTCCATTTACAAAAGAAAAGATTGTCATACAGAAATAAATAATTACTATCTTCATCATATTTTATATTTTAAAGAAGCTGTCCGATAAGGTCAACCTCATTGAATTTATCCAATTTTTAAATCTTTCATTTTTTCTTGGTATCTTGATTTACCTGGAAAACAGCAATACAGACATCTGTTTTCGTTTTGAAGCTGTCTTTTGAAAAAAAGACTTTTAAGAATTATACAATGTTCACTTCCCGTTCCAATTGAACCGAAAACTTTTCTTTAACATCTTCGATAATACGGCTGGAAAAATCATAAATCTCCTTTCCGGTCGCCAATCCGGTTTTATTGACAAGGACCAAAGCTTGTAGATGATGACTGGCTACATTTCCGATTTGTTTACCCTTCCAACCGGCTTGCTCGATCAGCCAACCTGCCGCCAACTTCACTCCACTTGCATTTGGATACCCGGGAATTGTCGGGAATTCTTGTTTTAATCGTTCAAAATCGTCTTCTGAAATTGTAGGATTTTTAAAAAAGCTACCGGCATTCCCAATCTCCTTTGGATTGGGCAACTTGCTTTGTCTGATGGCAATCACAGCTTCTGAAACTTGCTGAATCGTTGGTTGAACGACATTCATTTTCTCCAGTTCGGATTTTATAGCACCGTATTCCGAATGAATGATGTGATTTTTGGTGGTGAGTTTAAAACAAACTTCCAAGAGTACAAAATCACCTTTTCTTTCAGTTTTAAAAATAGAATCTCGATACCCAAAATTGCATTCCGCATTTGTGAATTCTACAATTTCCTTTGTTTTCAAATTCAAAGCTTTACAAGAATGCAAAACATCTTTTATCTCCACTCCATACGCACCGATGTTTTGCATGGGACAAGTCCCGACATTTCCTGGGATGAGCGAAAGATTTTCTAAGCCTCCATAATTTTTTTGAAGGCAGAATTGCACAAATTCATGCCAGTTTTCACCAGCTTGTGCGCTTACTAAAACTTCAGACTCTGAAATTATTTTTTCCGATATCCCTTTCAGATTCAGTTTCACCACCAATCCGTTGTAATTTTTGGTAAACAAAACATTGCTCCCACCTCCCAAAAACAAAGTAGAATGAGAATTTTGTTCTGCAAAATCTAAAGCGATCCGTAAATCTTCAACAGTACTTACTTCAGCAAAATAATTTGCAGTAACATCAACACCAAAAGTATTTAGAGATTTTAAGGGATAATTTTCGTGAATCTTCATAATAAAAAAACTAGGGCTAAAGTAAAAAAAATAATATTAGAATACAGAAATAATAATACAAAAAAAAACGGGCCGAAGCCCGTTGGTCATTTATTTATGTTCAATTTCTTTGTATTGAATCAAGGCATCGGAAAGCAGTTCTACACTTCGTACCAAGTCTTCTTCCTTCAGCACATAGGCCACACGAATTTGCTTTTTACCCAATTTCGGATTGCTGTAAAACCCGCTCATTGGAGCTACCATTACGGTTTCATTGTCTTTGGAATAGCTTTCCAGCAACCATTTTGCAAATTTATCGGTATCGTCAACCGGCAATTCGGCTACGCAATAAAAAGCACCTTTTGGTTTTGGACAGATCACACCGGGGATTTGATTCATTAATTCCACCAAAGTATCTCTTCTGTGTTTGTATTCGGCTCTAACTTTTGCAATGTATTCGGTATCGTTTTCATGTGCAGCTGCGGCAGCAATTTGTCCTAACAACACTGGACTTAGCCTTGCCTGAGCGAACAACATCGCCGTATCGTGAATTTTTTTGGATCGCGTAATCATGCAACCAATTCGTGCTCCACACATGCTGTATCTCTTCGATTCGGAATCGATGATGATGCAGTTTTCCGCCAATTCCGGGAAAGCCAACATTGACACTTGTTTTTCTTCACCGTAAACATACTCGCGGTACACTTCATCAGAAATCACCACGATATCGTATTTCAATGCTATGTCTGCAAGTTTTTGCAATTCTTCTTTGGTATAAAGGTAACCGGTGGGATTTCCAGGGTTGCAAATGATGATTGCACGGGTTTTATCGGTAATTTTCTTTTCAAACTCCTCCATCGGTGGCAATGCAAAACCTTCGTTAATGGTCGAAGGAATGGCCACCACATTGATGTTAAAATTACTTGTAAATCCGTTATAATTCGCATAATACGGTTCCGGAATAATCACTTCATCGCCATCATCACAAAGGGTGGACAGAGCAAAGCTCAATGCCTCTGACCCGCCGTTGGTTACTATAAAATTATCGGTTAACAAATCGGTAAAGCCCAAACCGTGATAATAATTTTTCAATGCTGTTCTGTAATCCAAATTTCCTTCAGAAAGAGCATATTCATAGATCTTTAATGAATTGTTTTTAATGGCATTCAAGGCCGTTTCTGGAGTTTCAATATCCGGCTGACCAATATTTAAGTGATACACTTTAGTTCCGTTTTTCTTTGCTTTCAAAGCATACGGGATCAGTTTTCTCATGGGAGAAGCCGGCATGTGCAAGGCACGATTTGAAATTTTTGGCATTTTGAAAAATTTTTTGCAAAAATAGTTAATTTTTGTTAATTCCAAATCATGAAAATCAAGAATAGCGATGGCTTCTTCAGGATCTTTCATAAAAAAGTCCCTATCCTGAGATAGAGACCTTACACATATAAATCCTAAAATCAAATTTATTTTTTCTTAGCACCGGCTACAGCGTTCGCCAACTCGGCACCTGCCTTAAACTTCGCTACTTTTTTAGCAGCAATTTTAATAGGCTTCTTGGTTGCAGGATTGATCCCTTGTCTTGCCGCTCTTTCAGTAACTGAAAAAGTACCAAATCCAATTAGAGAAACCTTACCCTCTTTTTTCTTCAAAGTAGCAGTAACATTAGACATAAAAGATTCCAATGCCGCTTTAGCAGCTACTTTAGTAATTCCGGCATCTTTTGCCATTGCATCGATTAGTTCTGTTTTGTTCATAATACAATATTTATTTTTGATTTGTCCGTGTTGTTTAAGACAAATGTAAAACAATTTTCGGAATACGCAAACATTTTAAATAAAAATAATAATTAACACATGTTTTAAGATTTATTTTAACATTTTCTATAATTTTAACAATTGTGAAAGTACTCTGATTTAAAGCGTTTTCATTCACAAATAATCACCATATCTCGCATATTTACAAGATATAAGAGCATTTTATTGTGAATTATCAAATCCATAATTTAAAACACGACGACCACAATCTGTATTTTAAAGCACAACAATCACCTTATCCTCTTGGTTTATTGAACTAAAAATACCCTATTAAAATGAAGATTAATCGTTAAACATTTACCATAGTTTTACAAAATATAGTAAATTTGCGCCATGTTAATTGAAGTTTTTAAATCTAAGATTCACAGAGTAAAGGTAACCGCCTCTGACTTAGACTACATCGGGAGCATTACAATAGATGAGGACTTATTGGATGCATCAGGAATTATGGTGGGCGAAAGGGTGTACATTGTCAATGTGGACAATGGAGAGCGCTTCGACACCTATGCCATAAAAGGAAAAAGAGGTTCAGGTGAAATTTGCCTGAATGGTCCTGCTGCCAGAAAAGTTCAAAAAGGCGACATTGTCATCATCATCGCCTATGCTCAAATGACCCCTGAAGAAGCCCAGAACTTTCATCCAAAAATCGTTTTCCCGAACGAAAGAACCAATCTTTTAAAATAATTCGACGATCCAAAAATCCATGACTGATCCAAAAAACAACAAAGCAAAGTCCCTACTTACCATCTCCATTTCGTTAGTCTTTGCCGTGGTTTTCATGTGGTTGGCATTGAGAGGATTGGAATTTGACAAAATTCTAGAATCGGTTAGTAAAGCCAATTACTTTTGGATTATTGCAGCATCGGCATTTGGCTTATTGGCTTATTGGCTCAGGGCTGTCCGTTGGAACCTGCTGCTGGAACCGTTGGGACATCAAATTTCCAATTCCAACTCTCTTTGGACCATATCTTTCGGGTACCTGATGAACCTGACCATCCCGAGAAGTGGCGAATTGGCAAGATCTACCGCGCTATTCGGAGTAGAAAAAGTACCTGTGGACAAATCTTTTGGAACTATCATTTTGGAAAGAGTGATCGATTTGGTTTGCATGCTTATTTTTTTAGGTTTCACCTTAGCCTTTAAGTACGATGCTATTTTAGCCTTTTACACCCAGTCGGGATTCAAATTCAATCCGAATATTTTTATTGCCTTCATCCTTATTTTCACCCTTGGGACATTTTTATTTTTTAAATTTAAAAAGCATTTCTTGAAATACGGTTTCATTGCCAAAATCATCCATTTTATCGACGGGATATTTATGGGTCTGACATCCATTTTCAAGTTGAAACAAAAGACAAAATTCATCTTATACACCATTGGGATCTGGATGAGTTATTATTTTGCCGCCTACCTTGTTTGTTTTGCCCTTCCAGAGACCAGCCATTTTTCTCCTGCAGATGGACTTTTCATCATCGTTGTTGGGACTTTGGGCATGATTGTTCCTGCTTCTGGTGGGATTGGTGCATTTCATTTTGCTCTAAAATTAGGGATCGGTGCGCTTTTTCTTTCGTTAGGAAAATCTTTTGAAGAAGGTGCTGAAATTGGACTTTCCTACGCTTTTTTGTCACACACCATGCAATTGGTCATTATGCTCATCATGGGACTGATCTCTATCCCAATTCTAGCAAAAGCCAGAGAAAAAGCTACAAACAAATCTTAATATACCGCATAAACCACGACCGTCTCCGTAGAAACGGTCGTTTTTTTGTTAAAATTTTCCAAACAAAAAACATATATTTGCTCATCTTAAAAAAATGAGACTGTATGAATCCCTTCATTTTACTCGCCATTATCATTGCCTATTTTGTTTTATTGCTCGTCGTGGCTTTAAAAACCGGAAAAGGCAGCAACAACGACAGTTTCTTTATCGGAAATAGAAAATCCAACTGGATGCTGGTCGCATTTGGGATGATAGGAACTTCGCTCTCTGGTGTCACATTCGTTTCCGTCCCTGGAGCGGTAGGTGCCGACAAGTTCCATTACTTACAAATTACCATTGGTTACCTCGTAGGTTATATCGTTATCGCCTATATCCTACTCCCACTCTATTATCGATTGCAGCTGACCTCCATTTACGGTTACTTGCAACACCGAATGGGACAACTTTCCTACAAGTCCGGCGCTTGGATCTTTATCGTATCCCGATTGGTTGGCGCCACAGCGAGGCTGTACTTGGTGGTCAACATTTTGCAAGTTGCCATTTTAGAAAGCCTAGGAGTTCCGTTTATAGTGACTACTTTAGTTATTTTGGCCATGATTATTTTGTACACTTATGAAGGTGGAGTAAAAACAATTGTATGGACCGATACGCTGCAGACCACTTGTATGTTGTTGGGTTTAATCATCTGCTCCGTGTACATGATGAATCATTTGGGGCTTAATTTTTTCGAAAGTATTTCTGCCATGCACGGTCAGGGTTACACAGAAATAATCAATCCGGACATTAACAGCAAAGCATTTTTCCTAAAACAAGTATTGGCAGGTGCTTTCATAACCATAACAATGACCGGTATCGACCAAGAAATGATGCAAAAATCTCTTTCCGTAACCAAGTTGAAAGATTCTCAAAAAAATATGGTCACTTTAGGCTTCATATTACTGGTCGTAATCTCCCTTTTCCTTTTCATGGGTGGACTATTGCATTTGTACGGCGCACAAGAAAACCTAACCCTTACAGGAGACCAGCTCTTCCCAGAGATCGCCCTTAACCACATGCCTCCTATCATTTCCATTATTTTTATTATCGCACTGATATCCGCATTATTCCCGAGTGCTGATGGCGCCATGACAGCGCTTACCTCATCTCTTTGCATCGATATTTATGGATTGAAAGAAAAAGATTGGGACAACGCCAAAAAGGAAAAATTCAGAAAAAGAACGCATCTTTTGGTGGCGGTTGCTTTTTTGATCATGGTGATTATTTTCAAATTGATTAATGACAATTCCATGATTGGGCTAATCTTGAAACTTGCAGGCTTCACATACGGTCCGCTTTTGGGATTGTTTGCCTTTGGAATTTTCACCAAATACAAAGTAAAAGACAAGCTTGTACCGTTTATTTGCATTGCTGCACCGGTGGTTTCGTTCATCATTGATAAGTATCAAGAAAGTATTTTTGGTGAATTCAAAATTGGTTTGGAATTGTTAATCATCAACGGACTGATCACCTTCTTTGGATTGTGGTTAATTCGTAAAAAATAATAAAAAATTCTTTCAGAAATACAAAAGCCTTCCAAATATCGGAAGGCTTATTATTTATTATTGATAAAGATTAACGAGCAAGCAACACTTTTTTTGCAATGAGGGTTTCTCCTTTTTCACCCAATACATTCACGATGTAAACACCTTGTGTCAGTCCTAAAAGCGACATTCTTCGTCCGGTGTTAAGCGTTTTTTCCACAACTTTTGTTCCCACAGTATTGAAGACTTCCACCTTAATCAATGATTTGGTCAATGAAGGTTCTAACTGTATGTTGATGTTACCATCGGTTACTTTCGTAGGATAAATATCGTTTTGAACCAAAGACACTTCTCCTTTATTTTCACCAATAAAATGCTTGCTTGCCAAATCATAAATCTGATGCTGAACACCGCCATAGATGGCGTGAGCAGTTAAGTTATTGAAGTTTACTTCGTACAAATCTCCACCTTTGGCCGATCCCACCACGACTTCTCCATTTTCATTGACCGCAGCTCCGTTTAGAGAATAATTTTCCGGCAATCCAGTAACTTTACCCCAATATTTTAGAACTCTGTCGTTGGTATTTAGCTTGAATACATTTCCAGAAGCCGCAAAAATGTAAAAATTGTTATCGGTATCGGCAACCATATCTCCACCATAACCCACAGTCATTATTTTGAAATTATGATCTCCATTGGAAACATCATTGCTAACCTCACCCAAATCCTTCACCTCGTATTTCCCGTTGATGTTGGAAATCTTCAGCAACTGAGAGCCGGAATTGTTAAGGGTATAAATCGCACCGTCTGTACCCGTTGCCATTCTGGTAAAATGCGAGTTGATATCGCAAGCCATGGATTTGGCAACACTATTTTCGATTAAGGTTATTTGTTTCGTTTTGAGATCCAACGCATAAAAATTGGTGGAATACATGGGTGTATAGACCAAATTATTCCCGTCCAATGCCAAAGTTGCAATGGCAGAAGCTTGGGCATTGTTGTAGGAATTTTTCACCTCATCCACTTTCACTTTTCTGGTATCTGAAATAACATTAGGAGTAGAATCTGATGAAAAAATCACGGCTGAAGTCTGACCGTTGCGCATGTCCAAAGCACGAAAATCTTTGAAAATAATATTTGGACTTTGCAATCCGGTAAGTGCATAAATCTCTTGCTGTGCCTGTACCTGTAGCCCCAAAGCCAACAACGGAAGTGATAGTAAAAGTTTTTTCATAATTGTTAATTTTTGAATTAATAGATTGTGATTTGAGTAACGAAGTTACAGAATTTTTAATAATTCAAACAAAAAAATCCTTCAGGAAAAAACCTGAAGGATTGTCTTATAAAAATTTTCTTGAAAACTTAGTTCAGCACATAGGTCGTACCCTCTCTGCTGTCTTTCAATTCAATGCCTTTTTCCAGAAGTTGATCACGGATTTGGTCGGAAAGTTCGAAGTTTTTAGCTTTTCGGGCTTGGTTTCTCAATTCTATCAAAACTTGCAAAGCCTGATCCAACTTTTCGTTGTTATTTTCCTCGATATTCTGAAGTCCCAAAACATCGAAAACAAAAGCATTCATCAATTTTTTAAATTCCTCAAAATCATCTTGGCTAAAGTAAATTTTTCCTTCTTTCATTGCAAAAATAATTTTTACAGCTTCAAAAAGATGAGAAATTAAGATGGGTGCATTGAAATCGTCTAACAAAGCAGCATAGGCATTGGTTTTCCAGAGTTCGAAAGCCCAATTGCTGTCTTCTTTCACAACAGAAGTTGCGTGGGTTGCATTCAGAATTTTAATGGCTTCCATCAGTCTTTGATGTCCTTTTTCTGAGGCGACCATTGCATCGTTGGAAATGTCCAAAACACTTCTGTAATGGGCTTGCATAAAGGAAAATCGAACGACAGAAGGATGAAAAGATTTTTCAAAAAAATCATTTTCTCCGGTTACCAAATCCATAGGGTTGATATAATTTCCGGTGGATTTGCTCATTCTTTGTCCGTTCATGGTCAGCATATTGGCATGCATCCAATAATTAACGGGGCTTGTTCCATTGCACGCTTTACCTTGGGCAACTTCGCACTCGTGATGTGGAAATTTAAGATCCATACCTCCACCGTGGATATCAAATCTTTCGCCCAAATATTTGGTGCTCATCGCGGTACACTCCAAATGCCATCCGGGAAAACCTTCGCCCCAAGGCGAATTCCAACGCATAATGTGTGCCGGAGAGGCCGATTTCCAAAGGGCAAAATCTTGTGGATTTTTTTTCTCGTCTTGTCCGTCCAGATCTCTGGTGTTAGCAAACAATTCTTCAATATTTCTATTGGAAAGTTCGCCATAATTAAGGCCTTTTTGGTTGTAAGCAATCACATCAAAATAAACAGAACCGTTGCTTTCGTAGGCAAATCCCGTATCAATTAACTTTTGAGTCAGCTCGATTTGCTCCAGAATATGTCCTGTTGCAGTAGGCTCTATGGTAGGTGGAAGTAAATTGAATTTTTCCAAAACCTGATGAAAATCCACGGTATATTTTTGTACGATTTCCATGGGTTCTAATTTTTCCAATCGGGATTGTTTTACAAAACGATCGTTATCAATATTTCCATCGTCGGTAAGGTGGCCGGCATCCGTTATATTCCTAACATATCGCACTTTGTACCCCAAGAAAGTCAGTGTCCTGTATATGAAATCGAACGACATAAAAGTCCTTACATTACCCATGTGTACATTGCTGTACACGGTTGGTCCGCAGACATACATGCCAACATTTCCTTCCAAGATGGGTTTGAATTGTTCTTTTTCGCCAGACAGCGAATTGTATATTTTTAGTATCATTATTTTTTTTGAATTAAGAGTCCGTATAAAATTTTACCGAAATAATAATTCGTCTATTTCTAATCTTTCTTATCTGCCTTTTTGTATTCTATTTAGCATATTTTGTATTTTAAATTTTTGTTTTAGCCCGCTAAAACTTCAATTTTAAAACCCAAAATCCATCTAAATATCGATACAAAAAATCTAGATATAAAATTTAAACAGGCTCTAAATTAAAACGAAATGGTAAAACCTCTAAAAGTTCCTTCAGATCCAGAAGATATGAAGTGTAAAAGCATCAACAACAAATGATGGTGGTTGAAAATATTTTATGAGCTATTCGTTTAAATTGTATCATGTTGAAAATGTATTATTTAATCCAAATTGGTATTCATCCCTACATAATGTAGAAACTCTTGTCTTGTAATGGGATTGGTCCTGAACAGTCCGCTTAACTCTGCCGTGATGGTGGAGCTTGCGGTATCTTTTATCCCACGACAATTCACGCAAAGGTGTCTGGCATCTATGATGCATGCGACATCTTTGGTCCCTAAGCCTTCACGAAGGGCATCTACAATCTGCATGGTCAGTCTTTCTTGCACCTGAGGTCTTTTGGCGTAATAATCTACAATTCTGTTTATTTTTGATAATCCTATGACTTCTCCGTTAGAGATGTAGGCGACATGGGCTTTCCCAATGATGGGCAAGAAATGGTGTTCGCAGAAGGAATAGACCGTTATATCCTTTTCCACCAGCATTTGTCTGTACTTGTATTTATTGGAAAAGGTAGAGATGGTCGGTTTGTTCTCAGGTAGCAATCCTCCAAAAATCTCGTTTACATACATTTTTGCCACTCTTTTGGGCGAGTCTTTCAGGGAGTCGTCCGTCATGTCCATACCAAGGGTTTCCATGATTTCGGCAAATAAACCTTGGATTTTTGCAATTTTTTCTTCAGGAGATTTATCGAAGGCATCACTTCTTATAGGAGTATGTTCTTTTCCTGTGAAAACATCGTCGTCGTTATCAAAAAAATGGGGCATGCTTTATAAAATTAAAACACAAAAGTACAGAATATTGTTGGAATAATGAAGCGAGGGCAACGGAAGGCACGGCATTCGCTTATTAAAAACTATGTGAAAAATTTATTTTCTATGATATCTTTTATCCATTATTTTACTTAAAAAGTCTATGAATCTATGTGTTTTAATATTTTCACCACATAGTCACATAGGTTTTTGGTTTGTAATAGAGCGTTCTTTTCATAGAAGCATTGCTTTCACAATAGCATAAAATTTAAATGCGAATACCCTGAACGGAAGATTTAGCTGGAAAGGATTCTATTTTTTAGAAAGAAATTTTCTTATAAATTTCACCAAGAAAAATAGGGTAACAGCGGCTAGAAGAAAAAATACCGTTTGAACTAAAAATAGATTTATGCTGAATTTTTCTAACATGATTGTGGTTTTTAAATTATACTTCGAATTAAATACATAATACATAACTAATAAACAAATAACATTAAACCACATAGACACATAAAAAGCATAGTTGAATGCATAAAAGAAAAACTAGTAATAAACAATAGATATCCGTCTTTGACGGATACTCAGTGTAACTATTCGTTCTTAAGGCAACATATCCTATGTAACTATGTTGTTTAATAAAAAATCATATACATTACAAATTTTGTCATGTACTTAATTTTCAAAGATTAAAAAAAAAACTCAAAACCGTATCGTTTTGAGCTATTTTTTAACTGATTAAATGTACAACCACTTGAATTTGATTTTCAGGATGTTCGTTTTTGGACACCCTTTGTATCACGACTTGTAAATTTCGCTTCAGGCCTACCATCAGTAGTTTGTACAAGATTCTGTTTTCTGTTCTCGGCACGAAACCGATTTTATGATCTTTGTAATAGATGGCTATGGCTCTAGCATCGTACTTGTTGTCCGGCTCTAAGACCAAATTGAGTTTGGTACCAATATTCAGTTTTTGAAAAACCAATGCACCGTCATAATAAGTAAAACCTGCAATGTTGAAGTGGGATAAATGTTCTTTTTTCATTGTGTAAAGTTTTAAATTGTTTTTTGTAGGGACAAAGTAAAACACTACCTGTGCAGTGGAACTGCATTGCAAAAAAAATCTCTTCTCGAAGCTCTTTGTAACTCTCTAAAACATCATGAGGACAACTAGCCCCGATTGCAGCGGCATCCTTTTGTGGAGCCCTGCGGAACAAAAGATACAGCGGAAAGCGGGAAATAGCTCCTAATTATTGCTTGGCTCAACTAAAAAACGGTTGTGTTGTTCTGCATTTTGATAATTCGGTGATGTATTTTTTCTTTCAGGCTTTGTGGTGCTATTACTTTCATGTTTTCTCCATAGGAAAGGATGAGTCCTTCCAATTCAAAATTTTGTTTTACCTGAAGGGTCAGCCTATTGCCTTTCAGTTTCTGAGAGCCGTGCAAGGGTTTGGATTGCACATACGGAACTACGGCGGGAGACAAATCGATGACAACCTCCTCCACCGCTTGATCCGGATAATTGGTAATGCCAATAATGTCTTCGAAATATTCTTGAAAATCCAAATCGCTGGGCTGGTACTTTTCATTGGAGGTTTGGATGGAAACGATCCTATCGATGGCCAATGTAAAAACCGATTGGTGGCGATGTCCTAAAGAAAGCAAGAACCACCGGTTGTTGAATTGCTTGAGGTACAGTGGAGAAAGGAGAAATTTTTTTTCTTGATCCGACGAAAAGCTTTTGTAGGTAACAAGCAATGCCTGTTGATTGCAGATGTATTGGTACAAAGGATAGAGAAAATGCAGGCCTTTGAGGAATTCGTTTTCTTCGAAATCTATTATTTTGGAATGATTTCCAAAGTTTAGCTGTGCATTTAGTTTCGTTTGCAAAGAAGCAACCCATTCAAAACCTTGGGTATTGGACATCCTACCGAGGGTGAACAAAGCTTTTCTCAAAGTTTCTATTTCTTCTGCATCCAGAGGGAGATTGGCGATGGTAAATTTCTCGTCTTCATAACGGTAATAGACTTTCTTTCCATCTTTCACGCTTTCTATGGGCGCTTGGTAACCTGCCTCGGATTTCATAAATTGGATGTCATCAAATATCTGTCTTCTGGAAATGCTGATTTCATCTCCCAAATGTTGGGACAAAACCAAAGAGCAAACCTCTATAAGATCTTCTATAAAATATTTTTTGAAGCGATTGCTAAAGCATTTATCGAGTGTATTGTAACGGATTTGAGCATTTTTGTTGAAAGCCATTGTACTTTATTTTCATCTAAACAAATATACTAAAAAAGGCTACTTTCTGGAGAGAAATAGCCTTTTCTAAAAAAAACAGTTGCATTATGAACTTGTGAAAAGCCAAATGCGTTATAAAAGAATAATGAAAACAGTCGAGATGAGTCCTACATAAAAAAACAAGAGTACCTTCCAGAAGTTGTGTGCTTCTTTCAGTTCCATAAATTCCATTGCTACTGTTAAGAACTTGACAACGGATACGAGTACAATACCAACAACAACAACGGCTTTGGTAAGGGTAAGGGTAAGTCCTGCCAAAAATGCTCCGGTGAGGGTCAGTAGGATAAGTACGATATAGGTGATTAATAATTTTTTGTGCATAACATTAGAATAATAAATAGAGAATTGGGAATAACAACAACCAAATAAGGTCGCACATGTGCCAAAAAGCAGTACTCGCTTCTAAATCTTCTAAAGAAGTATTTTCTTTTTTCTTGATGACCACCCTTCTCATAAAGAACAAAATAACCACACCCACCAAAACATGCAACCAATGGAAACCGGTAAGCAGCCAATAATTCATAAAAAATGAGCTGTGATCCATGGTTAGGCCTGCTTCTAACTTTTGGCTGTACTCCACCAACTTGAGTGCTAAAAATCCGAGTCCTGAAAAAATGGCCCACAATAAAAACTGGGCAGTTTTTTCACTTTTATTTTCTTTGAAATACTGAACCGCTTTGGCGGCAAAAAAACCACCAGTCAGTAGCAAAATGGTATTGATGGCCGCAATTGGCCTGTTGAGCAACTGGCTGTCCAAGTGAAATTTTTCTCTTTCTTGAGAACCGTAATATGCCAATCCGGCGATGGCCATCCCAAAGGTGATTAATTCGACATAAATGACTATCCAAATCAGGATACCTCCTGGTGGATAAAATATAGATTTTCTATTGACTTCCATTTTATTGATGAGGAGATTTCCTCTGATTATTGATGTTTAATTTTCTCATAGAGTTTTGCCAACGACTTCAGCAAAGCTTCTGGAGAAGTTAAAATTTGATAATGATTTTGCCCAAACATTTGCGGCAAATAATATTTTGCTTGAGCTTCTATCGCCAAAGCATAAGAGTTAATGTTCTGTTCATTAAGCTCCCTAAGAGCTTGTTTGATGTCTTGTATTCCGTGTTGTCCTTCGTACTTATCAAAGTCGTTCGGTTTACCATCGGAAAGCAATATCACCCATTTGTTTCGGGCTTCGGTCTTCATCAGCCTAGCTCCGGCGTGTCGCAGTGCAGGTCCAATTCTGGTGTATCCTACGGGTTCTGCTGCTCCGATTTTATTTTTCGCAAGATCCCAATTTTCATTAAAATCCTTCAGCGTAATGTAGGTGGTATAATTTCTTGTTTTAGAAGAAAAACCATCGATGGCAAAGTCGATATCGAACTCGTGTAGGATTTCTCCAAACAGGATAGAAACTTCTTTTTCCACATCTATAACGCGATTGCCCGCAGCATATCCGTCACTGGAAAGGCTGAGATCCAAAAGCACCAAAATAGAGATGTCTTTTTCTTTTTTTCTTTGAGAAAGATAGACCCTTTCGTCCGGAGTAATCTTGGAATGGATATCGGTGTACAAATCCGTTAGCGCATCCAGGTCAAAGGCTTCGCCTTGTATTTGTCTTCTTTGTTGTTGCATTCTGTTGTTAACAGAGGTCAGCATTTTCCGAAGTCCCATCAGCGTAGTTTTGTACTTCGCCATGGTTTTTTTATAATAATCGGTATCTTTTTTTACTTGAGTTTTGGGATAGACCTTGCAATAATTGGGCAGGTATTTTCTTTTTCTGAAACCCCACTCGTCGTATTTCAGGTGGAATCCCTTTTCGTCCACCTCAGCACTTTCTGCTACCGAAGTATTTTCGACAAAATCTGCCTGATATACGGAGTGCACCATATCATCTACCCTTACGGTGTATTTCATGTTCATTTCTTCCAAAGCATCTTGGTGGTCTTTCAAATCGTCTTTACCATCAAAATCCTTCCAGTTTCCATTGAACTCTTCAGCAGATTCAATTTTTTCAAAATTGTGCATCAGGATATTGTCCTGGTATTGTTTTTTATCAATCGTTAGGGACTCTATCTCTTCTACACCTTTGGCTTCTAGTGTTGTTTTTGGGTCTAATTGATGTTGGGCTTTTTTAGCTTGATCATCAAAATTTTGAAGTACTTGCTCGGTCTTTTCATCATGGGAATTTTTCATCCATTTTCCGTAGAGCCAAGAAAGAGCCGGTTGCTTCGTTTTTTTATCCAAAGGAATATTCATAATAAAATGCTGATAGTCTTGTTCCAAGATTGGATAGTCTAGGAACAGTTGCTTCAACACTTGTGGAGCGGTTTCTTCTGCTTTTTGATACGATTGTTCTTCTGCGTCCTCTTCAGGTTTCCAATTGAGGCTTAGTTGTTTTTGGACACTTAAGTATAGTGTCCTAAAAATGTAAAATCTCGCATTTTCTTCTTTGGTAGGAAACAGGTAGCAATTTTCTGGCAGAAAGAAGTTATCGTCTTTGTACCCTCCTTCTTTTTCCGCAGGATAGATATCGATTGCGGTTCCACAGATTGCTCTAGCCATTAGGGTAAGCCTAGGTTTTACTTCGTTCAGTTCTACTTTTTTACTGAGAACTTCTGCATTGTTCAGCTTTTTATTTTTAAAGTATTTTACAACTTTTGTAAATAATATTTCATCTAACTCCAGACCCATGACATTCGTTTTTTAGGGATTAATTTATATCATCAAATCGCTCAAATCTTTAAGCGCTTGTAGCGTTTCTGTTTCATCAGAAAGAGGCTCTACAACGGCAACATGCACGGCTAATCTTTTGGACAATCCGTTGCGGATTAATTTGGCAGCATCCACCAACAATCGTGTAGAAACGGTTTCTGTAAGGCCCAGTTCGGTCAGGTTACGGATTTTATTACCGATTTTAACTAGTTTTTCAGCTACATCTTTATCCACGCCCGTTTCTTGAACTAAGATTTCGGTTTCTACTTTAGGTTGAGGATACTCAAAAGATAAGGCTACAAATCGTTGTCTTGTGGAAGGTTTCAATTCTTTAAATCCTTTTTGGTATCCAGGGTTGAAAGAGGCTACCAGCAAGAAATCTTCATGCGCTTTGATGGTTTCTCCCAATTTATCGATAAACAATTCTCTACGGTGGTCTGTAAGAGAATGTATGGCTACGATAACATCGGGTCTGGCTTCGGCAACCTCGTCCAGGTACAGGATGTAACCGTTTTTCACAGCGATAGAAAGTGGCCCGTCTATCCAAACCGTTTCCGCTCCTTTGATGATGAATCTCCCGATAAGGTCGGTGGAGGAAGTCTCTTCATGACAACTCACGGTGATGAGTTTTTTCCCAAGCTGCTCTGCCATAAATTCAACAAATCTAGATTTCCCAGTTCCGGTTGGTCCTTTTAGTAAAAGAGGCAACTTTAGGCTGTTGCATTGGTTAAAAATTTCTAATTCTGAGCCAACAGCTTTGTAGAATGTATTTTTTTCTGCCACGATCATGATAATTGATTTTAAATTAAGTTGTTTTTTGAGTAAAACAAAAGGGATAGAGGATAGATCCTGTATCCCTTTTTGAAAAAAAACAGTTGATATATTAAGTTTAGTTAACTTCTTCTGCTGCCATTTTTAGGCCTTCGTCATTTGCTCTTCCGTACTTGAAGAATTCCACAACATACATTCCGATTCCTGTAGCGAATAAAGAAGCACAAAGAATAAGAACTACAAAGTGAACAGAAATTTCATTTTGAACATCCATGAATTCCATTTTCAGTTTTCTTTCCATATACACCTGAGCAACACCGGCTACCCCGAAGGCCACCGTCATCCCAAGCATTCCTACATTGGATAACCAGAAAGCCATGTGTCCATAGAAGCTGTCGTATCTTTTTCTACCGGTTAGGTTAGGCAAAGCGTAAGAGATAATTGCTAAGACCATCATCGCATAAGCACCCCAGAATGCATAGTGTCCGTGCATTGCAGTTACCAAAGTACCGTGTGTATAGATGTTTGTTTGTGGTAAAGTGTGAGCAAAACCTAATAAACCGGCTCCTACGAATGACACGATGGTAGAACCAATGGTCCAGAACAATGCAATTTTGTTAGGGTGAGATTTCTCTCCTTTTCTGTACATGTACACTGCAAACAATGCCATACCTAAGAACGCTAAAGGCTCAAGAGCTGAGAAAATACCACCTACTACCAACCAAATTTTATTGACACCGATGAAATAATAGTGGTGTCCAGTACCTAACAATCCTGAAAGGAAAGTAAGACCGATGATCACATAAAGCCATTTTTCAATAACCTCTCTATCCACCCCTGTTAATTTAATCAACAAGTATGAAAGGATACCACCCATAATCAATTCCCATACACCTTCTACCCAAAGATGAACTACCCACCATCTGAAGAAAGCATCCGTTACTTGGCTATCGAACCAAATCATACCCGGAAGATAGAGCAATGCTGCGAAAACCAATCCCATGGTAAGTACCAACGCCGTGGTTGTCCTTCTCTTTCCTTGGTATAATGTTGCTAAGATCAGTCCTAAGAACAAGAGTACATTGACTACAACTAGATAATCGAGTTCTCGAGGAATTTCTAAGAATTTCCTACCTTCCCACCAATTGAAATGGTATCCTACAATAGCAGCAACACCAACAACAGCAAGTGAAATAAGCTGTACATAAGCCAACTTTACATTCACCAATTCTCTTTGAGCTTCTTCTGGAATAATATAGTAAGCTGCTCCCATAAATCCTGCTAGCAACCAAACAACCAATAAGTTGGTATGTACTGCTCTTGCCGCATTGAAGGGAACAAAATCGTGCAAGACATCATATCCGATACGAGCAAATCCCATCACAAATCCATAAACGATCTGTAAGGAAAATAACAGCATACAAAGTCCGAAAAACCAGTATGCAACTTTCTGTGATTTATATTTCATTTTCTTAGTTTTTAAAATTATTATTTATCCTTAGCCAATGGAGATACCACACGATCGAATCCGTTCAGATCAATCTTACCTACCCATTTGAAATACGCGATTACCGCCTCCGTGTCGGCATCATTCATTTCGTACTTCACCATTTTTCTTCCTCGAGGCCCCCAAGGCGTTGGCGATTGCAAAACGGCTTTTACATATCCCTCGCCTCTTCTTTCAATTACTTTGGTAAGTTCAGGCGCATAGTAACCACCTTCTCCCATAATTGTATGACATCCCATACAGTTATTCTCTTCCCAAATTTCTTTTCCACGAACAACCTTGGCATCAATTTTGTCGTGATTCGTTTGGTCATTGGATGGACTAAGCGAGTAAACTGTAAGGCCGATAAAAGCCAAAAAAGTTACTGCAGTACCGCCAATAAAAAACGTTCTTGCTTGTGACTTTGATAACATAATTCAATTAATTTACTTTAGTTATTACTGTTTCATTATTAAGACTTATTTGTCTTATTTAACCAGTAGCAAAATTAAACCTCCTTCACAAGACAAACAATGACTATTGTCATAATTAAAGTATTTTAATACCTTTTTATCTTATTTAATTTTAATCCATTGAATATCAATTTATTTAACCAATAAATTATTTTTGGATGAATTCTAAAAATGCCATCAAAAAAATAAAAACTAAATTTGCAGTCCTTTCTATACAGCCAATAGGATTAATGAAAAAAGTCCTAGATGCGAATGATAAATAGAAAGTTAAAATAGAATATGGTAAAAATAGGCAACATAGAACTTCCGGAGTTTCCCCTTCTACTCGCTCCTATGGAAGATGTAAGCGACCCACCTTTTCGTAGATTGTGCAAAATGCACGGTGCAGACCTAATGTATTCCGAATTTATTTCTTCTGAAGGTTTGATCAGAGATGCGATGAAATCCAGAAAAAAACTGGACATTTTCGATTATGAAAGACCTGTGGGAATCCAAATTTTTGGCGGTGACGAAGAAGCCATGGCCATGTCTGCAAGGATCGTAGAAACGGTTGAACCGGATTTGGTGGACATCAACTTTGGCTGTCCCGTAAAAAAAGTGGTTTGCAAAGGAGCCGGAGCGGGTGTACTGAAAGACATAGACATGATGGTGAAACTGACCAAAGCCGTAGTATCGTCTACCCATCTACCGGTAACCGTTAAGACACGATTGGGCTGGGACTCTCAAAATATTAATATTGATGAAGTAGCAGAACGACTACAAGACACCGGGATAAAAGCACTAACCATACATGCCCGAACAAGAGCTCAGATGTACAAAGGCGAAGCCGATTGGACCCATATTTCTAGAATAAAAAACAATCCGAATATCGAGATTCCTATTTTTGGAAATGGAGACATTGATTCTCCTGAAAAGGCATTAGAATACAAACAAAAATTCGATTGTGATGGCATCATGATTGGTAGAGCCGCCATCGGCTATCCTTGGATTTTTAACGAAATCAAACATTTTTTCGAAACGGGAGAGCATCTTCCCGCTCCAACCATCAACGACCGACTGACTGCCGTGCGACAACATGCCGAATGGTCTGCCGAATGGAAAGGTGAACGATTGGGACTGATAGAAATGAGGCAACATTACAGCAATTATTTCCGTGGAGTGCCGCATTTTAAAGAATTTAGAAAGAAATTTTTAGAAATTTTCACATTGGAAGAAATGAATCATCTGATTGAAGAGACCAAAGTATTTTATCAGCAAACTTTAGAAAATATAAATCAATCCTAAAAAAATCTCCCATCAGCAATCGTTGATGGGAGTTTTTTAAAAAAAAGTAAATTCAGCTGAGGTTAGTATCCTTCTTCAGCATTCAAATTTTGAATGAGTGCCAATGCAGAAGAAGTCCCAATGCGTTGAACTCCCAACTCTATCATTGCTTTTGCTTCTGCCGGCGTTCTCACTCCACCAGCTGCTTTTACAGGAAGTTTACCCGCATTTTCAAGCATTATTTTTATTCCTTCTACTGTTGCACCGTTTGGTTTTCCGTTTTCTGTAACAAAAAAACCGGTTGAAGATTTCACAAAGACTTTATCTTCTTGACCTTCGAAATTCTCTTCTATCCAAACAGCAATTTTCTTGGTAATGTCAGCAATTTGTCCGTCCGATAGTGCAGCAATTTCTATAATCCATTTGGCAATTTTCCCATGATCCAAACACAATTTGCTGCATTGTAGGACTTCTTCTTTTACCAATTCCAGATTTCCTTTTAAATATTCGGTGTAATTGATTACAAAATCCAACTCATCGGCGCCATCTTCAATCGCTTTTTGGGCTTCAGACAATTTTTCATCAACAGAATAAGTTCCTTCATGAAAACCGATAACCGTACCAACTTTGACATCGGAATTTTTATCTTCCAAATATTGATGAATTGTACGGACCCAGTTGGGCCTAATCATCACAGCAAAAATTTTATTTTCTATTGCTTCATCTGTTAATCTAATGACGGTTTCCAAGGTTTCATCTTCGGACAAACCCGACTGAGATGAGGTTTTAAGATAGGTTGAATCTAAATATTTTGCGATATCCATGTGCTTAAATTTTATCGTTAAAACTTCAAAATTACAAAAATGAACTTCAAAAACGAGATAAAAATAAGATTTCAAATAAAAAAGAATTCGGAAAAAAAATCATCCGAATTCTTTATCATGAAAAAGTATATTAAAAGAATGTATAAAAAATTGAATTTATAATTTGTAGCTCAATGTGAAGTAGAAATTTCTCGGTGCAATCGGATTAACCGAGTAGTTTTCGTGAACATTATAATTAACAACATCAAAAATATTGTTCAATTTCGCTTGTAAAGTAAGTTTTTTCCATTCGTATCCTAAGGAGAAAGAGAATGTGGTATAATCGCTAAGAGGCATCAACCTTGTTACCCCAGCTCTAGAAATATCCTGAGATTTGGAGTCGTTCCAACCGGCCATTCTATCTCCAGTAAAATAGGCTCCAATACCTGTTTTCAAGCCTTTCAAAGTTCCATCAAAAGAATAGAAAACGGAGGCATTTGCTGTAGTTGCAGGAGTCCTCACCAATCTTTGGTTTTCTACATAACCTTTCTCCGGCGTGTCAACATATACGGTATTGTTGTAAGAGATCCCACCAATGATGGAAATATTTCTTGTTGGGTTTCCGGTAATATCCAATTCTACCCCGCGGCTTCTCATTTTTCCGGCAAATTCTTTCAAGTTAGAGTCCGGACTAACGACAACGCCTGTTGCATTTTGGTACCAATAAGTTTGATAGTAGTTGTTGTACATAATTTGGTAAACCGTTGCATTGATCGCTAAACCATCGTTCCAGAAATTTTTCTTTACACCCAATTCGTATTGGTCAATGGTCGTTGGTCTTATGCTTTCTTTAGGAAATGCCAATACCCTATCGCTTACTTGTTGTGCAGTTCCTGTTGTATCTAATCCCTCGAGTAACGAAGAGGTGTACCCGGAGTTGGGCGAGAAAGAATTGGTATAAGTTGCGAATACCGAAAGGTTGTCATTCGGATTGTAGATCAATCCAATTTTTGGCGAAAGAGCAATGTTGGAGGTATTGCTTCCATTCACTTCTGTTTTTGTATTTGTTTTGAAATTGGTGCTGAGAGTGGGCATATTTTCCAGATAAGACCAACGAAGTCCTGCTAAGACTTTAAATTCTTTGGTCAAGGAAATTAAATCCTGCACATATACGCCAATTCTTCTTGTATTAATTCTTGTTTTACCTGCTTTTTCAGCATTGGGCATCGCTCCTCCAGCCCAAGTACTTGCATCATCTAAATATAAAATTCCGTTGGCATTGCCATTGGTACCGTAAAGATATCCTGAGCCGAAGTTTTTATTATTATCCGGGTTGTAAAAGGTGTAAGAATCGGATGCACTATAATCGGCATCGGCACCTAACAACAACTGATGATTTATTTTTCCGGTATTAAAAATCCCGTTCAAGTTAGCCTGGATTGACTCATAGTTTTGTTCGCTATAAGTTCTGTTCAGGTTTCTCTTGTACCACAATCTTTGGTTGGCCGGATTGGTTTCCCAAACGATTCTTTCTGTCCCAAAGAAATCTCTCGTATAATTTTGATAAGAAGCAACCGTATTCAATACCCAGTTTTTGGACAACTGATAATTCCATGTAATATTGGTTGTCGCTTGTTGTACATCTTGGTACTGTCCATCTGTTCCTATAAAAGCGTTTCTACCCAAAAGGTAATTCATGCTGTAACTTTTATCAGGATTCATAATTCCACCGATCCCAAAATCCGGAGTAAAGTGGTGTTTTAAATAGTCTCCTTCAACAATAATTTGTGATTTGTTACTGATATTGAATAAGAACGATGGGGTGATGTATTGTTTGTTGGACTTTACAACATCTCTGAAACTTTCGGCATATTCGTAAGATCCGTTGACTCTAAAAGCGATTTTATCCGTTAGAGGGCCGTAAACATCCACCGTAGGTTTGTAGGTATTCCAGCTGCCAACACTCAGACCGACGGAGCCACCAAAATTGAACCTTGGTTTTTTTGTAATCATATTGATCACCCCACCTGCAGAAGTATTTCCGTATAACATGGCATTTGCACCTTTCAGTACTTCCACTCTTTCCAAAGCAGATACTTCTGGAAAGACACCTGAGTTAATCCTTGTTCCGTTTTTGAACATGTTATCGTTTCCGAAAACAAAACCTCTACCTCCGAAACTATCTTGAGAGTTTCCTCTGGACGATGTTACATAAATTCCGTTTACATTTTGAAGCACATCACTCAGTTGTTTGGATTGTTGTTGTTCAATAATTTCATGAGTAACAATAGCAATGGGCTGCGGAGTTTCCATCACGGAAAGATTAGACTTTGTAGATGAAATTCGTGCATGGTTAGGATTGCCCGTTTTGTGCAATTTTACATCTTCGATTTCTTGAATTCTTATGGTGTCTTTCTCGTATTTAAGTCCTTGAGCAAATGCCGTCAGCGAAAATCCTATTGTGAGAATTGAGAGTACTTGTTTTTTCATTTAGTTTATTTAGAATTATTAAAAATAACTTTGCAAAAATACACATATCTCCAAACTAAACACTATTTAATTTGAATAATTCTAAATAAAAACAACGGTCGCAAAACGAAAGTAGCTCATTTTGTAACAGTTACACTAAATATGAAAAATTTCAATTGGATTATAAAAAGCAATAGCCAGCAACAATATATGGCTATAAAACACTATCCCACAATCTCTTGCAACTCCAGCCATCTCATTTCTTTGGTTTCCAATTCTTCGGAAACATGTTCCAATTCAGCAGATAATTTGGCTATAATTTCGTAATCGCTTTGGTTGTTCAGAGCCTCCAGGATCTCGTTTCTCTTTTTTTCTAAAGCGGGCATTTCGATATCCAAAGCATCCAATTCTCTTTGCTCTTTGAAGCTTAGCTTTCTTTTTGAGGAGTTTTTAGGAATTGTTTCAGTTCCTTTGTCTTCTTTTTTTTCAGGTATTGACGGTACGGTTTTGGACTGATTTTCTTTTTTCCACAAACGGTATTCTGAAAAATTACCCGTAAAATCTTTAATCTTTCCTTCCCCTTCAAAGGCCAAAACATGATCGACAATCCTATCCATGAAATATCGATCGTGGGAAACAATGATGACCGAACCTTGAAATTGATGCAGGAAATTTTCTAAAACCGTAAGTGTAGGCAAGTCCAAATCGTTGGTCGGCTCATCAAAAATCAAAAAATTAGGATTCTGATATAAAACATACATCAGGTGCAACCTTCTTTTCTCGCCTCCCGAAAGCTTATAAATGGGTGAATACTGCGTGACATCGTCAAACAAAAACAACCTTAGGAATTGCGAAGCCGAGATGGTTTTTCCATTGGCCAAAGGAAAGTTTTCAGAAATTTCTTTGATAAAATCAATGACCCTTTCGTCTTCTTTATATGCTAAACCTTTTTGAGAAAAATAACCAAATTTGATGGTTTCTCCAGTTTCAATTTTACCGTGATCGGGTTTTTCAAAACCTTGGATGATGTTGAGTAAAGTCGATTTGCCGGCTCCATTTTTACCGATTATACCCACTTTTTCGCCTCGTTGAAATTGATACGAAAAATCCTTCAACAAAACTTTATTTCCAAATTTTTTGTCGATATTTTGCAATTCCAAGATTTTGTTTCCCAATCTTTTCATTTCGAAATCCAAGACCAAACTTTGTTTAGAAGTATTGGTTTTGGCGACTTTTTCGGTTTCGTAAAAAGCATCTATCCTGCTTTTGGACTTGGTGGTTCTGGCTTTTGGCTGGTGTCGCATCCATTCCAATTCTTTTCTGTAAAGGTTGTTCGCCTTGTCAATGGCAGAATTCAGATTGTCCTCACGGATCATTTTATTTTCCAGATAGGTCGCGTAAGCTCCTTGATGCACAAAAAGCTGTTGATCTTCCATTTCCCAAATGATGTCACAAACCGAATCCAAGAAATACCTATCGTGCGTGACAAGTAACAAAGTGATTTTTTCCTTGGACAGGTAATTCTCCAACCATTCTACCATATCGACATCCAAATGGTTGGTGGGTTCGTCCATGATGAGCAAGTTATGGGTATGTTGTGCACGGGTTTCTACGAGCAATTTGGCGAGAGCGACTCTTTTCACTTCACCTCCTGACAGCTTCCCCATGGGAGTTTCCAAGTTGGTAATTTTCAATTGTGAAAGGATGAGTTTCATCTCATTTTCCAAATCCCAAGCCTTATGTACTTCCATTTCGTGAATGGCATCTTCCATTTCTTGTGGATCCTGCGACAGCAAGGATTGATGGTACTTCTTAAGTGCCACAACAGGAGCCGAATCCAAAGTCATGATAAAATCTTCGATGGATAATGCAGGATCAAAATCAATTTCTTGATCGAAAAGTACTACTTGAATATCCTTGTTGATGATGACCTTGCCAGAATCCGGTATTTCCTTGCCCAACAAAATCTTTAGCAATGTCGATTTGCCGCTTCCATTTTTTGCTACAATAGCGATCTTATCGCCTTCGTTGACATGAAATTCTATGTTTTTGAACAATACTTTTACGCCGTAAGATTTGCTGAGGTTTTCTGCACTGATATAATTCATGGAAATGGAATTGCTTTTTAAGTCTGCAAAAGTACGGAAAACAAAAAGGAAAAATGAGGTTGCCCATAAAATCCATTTTCCCCCAAAAAAAATGTCCATCAAAGTAAATGAATATAAATACTTTGATGGACAATCCGTAAATAAATCAGTTATAAAATTTTAAAAGGCACTTCGTCTCTTTTAAGACGATTTGCTGCCCAGCAAAACCAATTCTTCTACCCGGATTTCGGTAATGTAATGCTTCTTGCCCTCCTTATCTTCATAATTTCTGTAGGTTAGTTTGCCTTCAATGGATATTTCTTTGCCTTTTTCTACATATTTTTGAAAGATTTCTGCAGTTTTTCCAAAAGCAACCAAGTTGTGCCATTGGGTATCTTCTACTTTTTCACCTTTCGCATTGGTGTAATGATCGCTTGTTGCAAGGCTTACTTTTGCCAACATTCCGTTTTCGAAATTTACCATTTCTACTTCTTTTCCTGTTCTACCGATTAGGGTAACTTTGTTTCTTAGTGACATGACTTTAAATTTTTAAATTATACATCAGACTTGAATCGTTCGTTTTTGATCTTCAAATCTCTGGTGCAAAGTTTCAACGCTTTATAAAATTTATTCGGTGTTTAAACGCTTATTATCGACAGTAGTCGTTTACAAATGTTTTAAATACTAATAATCAACACATTACAAAATAACAATAGCTTTAAACTAAAAATAAAAAAAATCGTATTTTTAGCAAAACTTTTAATAATTATCCAATTCAACATAAAAAAAGATTCCATGAGTGCAGCAGAAATTTCGGTTAAACAAATCCTTGACTCTATACAAGACGACAGAAAAATAGCCTTCAACAAACTCCACGAAACCATTGTAAATCATTTGCCGAAAGGATTTGAAGCCGGCATTTCTTATGGCGGCTTGGGGTATGTAGTTCCGCATTCTGTATATCCGGACGGTTACCATTGCAAACCGACAGAACCTCTGCCTTTTGCTGGAATTGCTTCTCAAAAAAACAGCATCAATTTTTACCACATGGGTATTTATGCCGATCCTGAGCTTTTGGATTGGTTCGTTGCCGAATATCCCAAACATTGCTCACAGAAATTGGACATGGGAAAGAGTTGCATCCGATTCAAAAAAATGGAAAACATCCCTTTTGAACTTATAGCTGAACTGATGCAGAAAATGACGGTATCCGATTGGATACAGAAATACGAGGAACTTTATAAGGCTAAGGTTGAGGTTAAGGTTAAGGCTAAGGCTAAGGCAGAGGCTAAGACAAAATAATAAACACAAATCACATAAATTAATAAATGAATAAAATACGAAAACTGTATCCTTGGACCACATCCATACCCATACTTGCGAGCATTTTGTACCTCAGTGGATTGTTGGACAACAACATTATTTTCCAAACTATTGCCGGTATTTTATTGCTCCTTTGTGTAATGTCTGCAGTCCATCATTCCGAAATTATTGCCCACCGAGTTGGCGAACCCTACGGAACCATCATTTTAGCGGTTTCGGTTACCATTATTGAGGTTTCCATCATTATCTCGCTGATGGCAACCGGAGGCAGCGAATATGCTTCTTTTGCTCGAGATACGGTGTACGCCGCCGTTATGATCATTCTCAACGGGATCGTTGGTATTTGTTTATTTATCGGTGGCCGAAAATTTCATACCCAAACCTTTTCTCCTCATTCTGTAAAAATTGCGTTGGTATCTTTGGTATCCATTGTCGCTTTCACCTTGATCCTTCCCACCTTCACCAAGAGCCATGCTGGTCCCTACTATACCAAAGCGCAACTTTTGTTTGAGTTTTTTGCCTGCATTGTCATCTACATTGCATTTATATCGGCACAAACGGTTAGGCATAGAGAATATTTTATCACAGAAGAAAACGAAACTTCAGAAGAAATTCAGCATTCAGTCAACGATCAATCGATGGTTATTAGTCTAATATTTCTTTTAATCAGCTTGACCGTTGTGGTGCTCTTGGCAAAATCGCTTTCTATACCAATCGAAGATTTTTTAGTGAATCAAGGTTTGCCAAAAAGTTTGGTAGGGATTATTTTGGCTGCCGTAATTTTGCTTCCCGAAGGCATAGCTGCCGTTAGTGCTGCTAAAAACAACCGCCTACAAACCAGCCTTAATCTGGCATTGGGTTCAGCAATTGCCAGTATTGGACTTACCATTCCTGCGGTATCCATCATCAGTTATGCTTATGACATCCCGATAATTCTGGGATTGGACATTTTACCCATCATCTTATTGGTTATTTCTATTTTTACCGTCATGCTTTCCTTGATTGGAGGTCGAAGCAACGCCGTTTATGGTGTGGTTTTGTTGGTCAACTTGGTTGCTTATGTATTTCTAACCATTAATCCTTAGTTTTTTATGAAAAAGATGACTCTTTTTTGTTTTTTACTGAACTTCACCTTTCTTTATTCACAACTAAAGTTTGATGAAAAAAAAGTGATTACCGACCCCTTCGACCCATCATACTCAGGAAGCAGACAATACTTTTATGGCCAACTAAAACCAGAAGAACATTCTATTTTGATGGGCGAATTGGAAATTGAGTTGAAAACCAAACTACCAAGAGATAAAGCCATCGTCATAAATTATAACCATGCTGCGTATTTTTGTTCGTTTGCAAAACTTAATAATTCGGATAAAATAAGAGTCATCAAAAATGGAATCCGAATTTCAAATCGTATTTGTAATGATAACAATGCGATAGACTTTTTTGTATATACCAAGAATTCTTTCTTCAAAAAAATTCTCGAACAAAACCCTCTGTATATTCTGGATTCGGGATATTTTTCCAATAAAATTTTCACAAAAAAAGGCAGTTGCGAAGCCTATTTTGTTTTAAAACCCAACGGACATTTCATCACAATTTATGGAACAGATCAATTGTCTGAAGTCGATAATTATCTAAAAAAAACACATCAATAAAATTTTAACAACTTTTTTATGTACAAAACCACAAAAATACTTTTCTTAAGCTGGGGATTGTTTGCTTTTACACTATGCTACAGTCAACACCAAAACAATAAAGAAATCCAGTCCATCGGAGGCGAGAAGGACAACCACGGCTGCCTACCTGCTGCTGGACAAACATGGAGTAAATTGAAAAAAAATTGCATTCAAGTTTTCAACGAAGGGCAACGATTGGATCCTGTTGAAACAAAAGAAGATGAAGCTGTATTCAGCGCATTCATTCTATTCAACAACGACCAAACAAAAGCAGAATTGTTCCTGCCCAACAACAAGCAATTTATTTTAAACCCAAGCAATAACGGTTTGTACAAATTCAACCGATACACCTACAACATCAATGACAAAACCTTGTACTACAAAAGAAAATTAATCTACAAAGCAAAATAGATTTTGATCGCTCTGCAAATCATAGAAACGGTTCTGTTTTGATCGCCTTTTTTTAATAGATTTACCTTTTGTAAAAAGAGTTTTCATTTTAAAATTTCAAAATTCATGAAAATTACCATCCTGTCCCTCTTCCTTTCCTTTTTTTGTCTAGCTCAGGACATCAGAAGCGTACAGCTTTTCAATCCTAAAACCAATGACGAAACGCCTATTATTGGCTTTTCTGATCAATTGATTCTGAATTTTGACGATCTCAGCAATTCATCCGAAATCTACAGATACACCCTAAAACATTACGATAGAAATTGGAAAGAAGACGGTCTTTTCTTCTCCGAGTTTGCTACGGGCAGCCTTAGCGGATTGATCGATGACCGACAATATTCCTTCAATACTTTCCAAAAATACACCCACTATCGTATGACTTTCCCCAACGATAAAATTCAACCAAAAATTTCAGGAAATTTTGAAATTATCGTTTACACCGACAGTCCAGAAAATCCATTGTTCAGCAAAAGATTTTGTATTGTTGAAGACGGTGCACAATTGGGTATCAATCTTTCTCGATTGTCCGATGCCAGAAATCCCAACCTGAACCAAAGAATTGAGGTACAAGCGATATCCAAATCTCAGTCTTTGCTTTCTAATGTCAATTCTATAAGTCTGAATATGATCCAAAACAACAATTGGAATCTGGGAATATACAACCTCAAACCGAGTACGGTGATGGGCAGCCAGTTGCTATTTCAACAAATGAATTTGGCGTTTCCTGGCAACAACGAGTTTTATTATTTTGACAATAAAAATATAGACCGACCTTTCGACATGGTCTCTGGTGTGGAAAATAAAGATGGAGAAAATTATACTTACCTGCATCCCGTTTGGGCTTTCCCGAACAATTACCAATACCAACCCGATGTCAACGGTGCTTTTTACTTCAGACGCAGCGATTTGGGAATTGAAAGAAATGCCGATAACGAAGCCGATTACTCTTGGGTACATTTTGTATTGGATTCGGAAAAAACCGATAAAGAAATCTTTGTCCTTGGTCTTTTCAACGACTATACTGCCGATGAAAAAAGCCAAATGCAGTACGACAATAGTGCAAAAAAATACATCGCAAAAATCTATCTGAAACAAGGATTCTACAATTATATTTTAGCAACAAAAGACAGCAACGGAATCCTGAATTACGGTGAAGTGAATGGCAATTTCTGGCAAACGGAAAACCTGTACCAAGGTTTGTTATACTACACGCCTTTTGGCAAAAGCTACGATGCCCTAATCGGATACGGAGAACTAAGAAAACAAATTCGATAATTCAATCCTTCAAGGATTTAAAACTTCTAAAAAAGCAGATTCGATAATTCAATCCTTCAAGGATTTAAAATCCTTGAAGGATTCTGTAACCAACAAAAAACGAGCTTTTCAGCTCGTTTTAATTTTTATTAAAGTTTTTAATTACATCAGTTCCAGACAAAGTTCTTTTACGACTTCTATCCAACGATCCTCATCGTTCAGACATGGGATATAGTTGAAACTTTCGCCTCCTGAATGTAGAAATTCTTCTTTACCTTCTACTGAAATCTCTTCCAAAGTTTCCAAACAATCGGACACGAATGCCGGACAACAAATGGCCAAATTTTTCACTCCTTTTTTAGGCAAACTTTGCAAAGTAGCATCAGTGTAAGGCTCTATCCATTTGTCATTTCCTAAACGAGATTGGAAAGAAACCACGACTTTTTCATTCGGGATTTGCAATTTTTCGGTTACCAATCTTGTGGTTTCAAAACATTGATGTCGGTAGCAATACGGATGTGCTGGCAGACTTTCTTGCTGACAGCAATTGTCGATACGACAGGTTTTGGTAGGATCCGTTTTATACAGATGCCTCTCCGGAACACCGTGGTAGGAAAACTGCAAAGCATCATAATTTTCCGGTAATTTCTCCCGAATACTTTCTGCCAAACAATTGATGTAGATTTCTTTGTTATAAAACGGCTGTACGAACGAGATTTTAACATCCGAAAAATATTTTTCCCTAACTTCATTTGCCTTTTCCACCACCGTTTCTGTGGTACTCATAGCATATTGAGGATACAACGGGAACAACACAATCTCTTCTACCCCTTGGTTTACCAATTTTCTAATTCCCGTTTCTATGCTGGGTTCGGCATATCGCATCCCAATTTCCACAGGACAGTCGACCAATTTTTGAAGTTTTACTTTTATTTTTTCAGTGAAAACAATCAGTGGCGATCCGTCTTTGGTCCAGACCGTTTCATAAGCTGCAGCCGATTTTTTGGGTCTCGTTTTCAAAATAATTCCTCTGACCAACAAAGCACGGAAAAGCCAACGATAGTCGATAACCCTTTCGTCCATCAAAAATTCGTCCAAGTATTCTTTGACATCTTCAACACGAGTTGATTTTGGCGAACCCAAATTCACCAATAAAATTCCTTTTTTCGGAGACATATCAGGTAAATCGGATTAAGCTTTCTTAACAAATTCAGATTTTAGAGCCATGGCTCCGAAACCATCAATTTTGCAGTCGATATTATGGTCTGAATCCGGTCTTAGACGGATATTTTTAACTTTTGTCCCAGCTTTCACAGGCTTAGGTGCTCCTTTTACAGGCAAATCTTTCATCACCACAACCGAGTCGCCATTTTGCAATTCGTTTCCGTTGATGTCAAAAATTTTATCTTCATTTCCAACTTCATTGGGATCAAATTCATGAAAACACTGGCTGCAAACCAGCAGATTATCTTGTTCGTAGGTGAATTCGCTTCCACATTTTGGGCAAGGCATCAAATCGCTCATGTTCTTTAATTTTCAATTTTCTGTGCAAAGATACCAATTTGAAACGACAAGTCTATCCTGAAATAAAACAGATATTTAGTCAAATAATCCATATCCTTTGTATTAACTTTCAATTTCCAAATTCAAAAACCTTATTTTTGCAAAATATTTACAATTTATGGAACTGATACACCGCAACCTACTGATAGGAATACACGACTCTCTGCAAGAAACTTTTTTTGAAAAAAACAAATATGCCGACAAAGTAATCGAACGATTATTGAAGGCTCACAAAAAATGGGGAAGCCAAGACAGAGCCGTTGTTTCCGAGATCTTCTACAACATCATCCGTTGGAAAAAAAGATTGGAATACTACATGGGCGAAGGGGTAAAACCATCCAATGTTTACAAATTGATCCTTGCATATCTGCTGTGGAGCAATACCAAATTTAAAAAATTTGAAGAATTTGAAGGCATAAAAACCGCAGACATCCTTAACAAACTGAAAAAAGGAACCGTCCCTACAAAAGCTTTTGAATACTCCATTCCGGATTGGTTGGTTGAGACTTTAGAAAAAGAATTGGGAAGCCAATGGGAAAGAGAAATGGATGCGTTGAATGTACAAGCTCCGACCATCCTAAGAGCCAATTCTCTAAGAACAAGCACAAAGGGACTGATCCAAGAGCTGAAAGAAGAAAATGTACATTGCTTTGCAGTACAGGGCTTTAGTCATGCTGTACAGTTGGAAGAAAAGAAAAATGTTTTCTTGACCTCTATTTTCAAAGAAGGATTTTTTGAAGTTCAGGATGCCGGATCTCAAATGATTGGCGAATATGTTGATGCACAACCGGGAATGCGAGTAATTGATGCTTGTGCTGGAGCCGGTGGTAAAACCCTGCACCTTGCAGCCATGATGGAAAACAAAGGACAAATTATCGCCTTGGACATCCATGCTTGGAAGCTAACCGAACTGAAAAGAAGGGCCAAAAGAGCCGGTGCCCATAACATAGAAACCCGTGCCATTACCGACAATAAAGTCATCAAAAGATTGCACGAAAAAGCCGACCGACTTTTAATAGATGCTCCATGTTCTGGACTTGGAGTTTTAAGAAGAAATCCTGACAGCAAGTGGAAAATCGATCAAGATTTTATCGATCGAATAAAAAAAGAACAAGAACAAATCCTTCAAGACTATTCTAAAATGGTAAAAAAAGGCGGGAAATTGGTCTATGCAACCTGCTCCATCCTACCGAGCGAAAATGAAAATCAGATAAAATTATTTTTGGCCAACAATCCGGATTTCAAATTTGTAAAAGAAAACAAAGTCTTGCCGAGCCAAGGTTTCGATGGCTTTTACATGGCAATGCTTGAAAGAAAAGCGTAAGAAATTAGAGTTTTAATCATCACGAATTGCGTTCTTTCAATTCATAATCGTAGTTATACAAAACTGTATTTTTCCAAGGGATTTAGTTCCCTTGGATTATTTATTTAAACCAAAAAACCATTATGAGAACAGCTCTTTTGTTTTTATTCATTTCCATTTTGGGATTTTCTCAAAATTATAAAATCACCTACCAAACTTCTTTTGAAGGAAAAACAAGACCACAAGATCCGGTAGTGGTTTTTGCCAATCCCAATGAAAATTATATCCTGACCGAGTCCATCTTGAAAAAGGAAAAGCAAGTTCCGTTTGAGGTTATAAAAAACATCAGTAAAGAATCCAAAACGATATACTTTGGTTTTTTAGCTCATCAAGAAATTGCAGCAACCGAAACGGACAAAGCCTTGAAAAGCTACACCTACCAACTAAAAGACGAGACCAAAAAAATCTTGGGTTATGTGTGCAAAAAAGCCATCACCTCGGTCAATTCCAATACAATAGAAATTTGGTACACCAATCAATTGAACCTTTTTGCCGGTCCCAATCTGATGGGACAAAACTTGGGTTTGGTATTGGAAGTCACCCGAAACGGAAGTACAACCACCAAAGCTACTGAGCTGAAAAAGGTGAAAAGCATGGATTTCAGTACCCTTTTCAATACCGAAAAAGCAAAATTCACCGACGGTCTTTCGTACAAAGATTTGTTGTGGAAAAGTAAATTCGAAACCCTTAGCGTTTTTGATCAAGCCACAATTAATTTTAGCGGAGAAAGCAAATCCGACGAAATCATCAAACGATTTGCCAACGGTACGGTCATTCTAAAAAAAATAAAATTCCCGGAAATAGCAAGCGGCAGTCAGATTTTTGTACAGCTGAATGAACAATCCAAAGGAGATGCTTATGACAGAACGGGGACGGTTTTCGCCGTACCTCAAGATCGAACGATGTCGTTTTTGGATGCATTGGAAAAAGGCATTAAGGCCGTACCTGCATACGAAAACGGAAACGGTAAAAAATATTATGGTGTCGAAATCACCAAAGATTATCTCCCCGCTCTTGAGTTGATGCGCTTTTTCACTCCTTTTGGTGTAAAACAATTCAACCACATCCAACTAAAAGGTAAAAATTGGGAAGAAAAAGCCAATTATAGACAAGACATCAGCGAGCTGAGTCCTTCACTTTCTGGAAAAGAGCTGTGGATAGGTGCTTTTATCGGAAATTATGACAAAGGCGGCCACCAAATCGATTTGGAAATTACCATCCATAAAAACGATGGCGAGGTTTTCAAAAACAACTTCAACCTTCCATTGTTCAACACGCTGAACATCATGGAGATGGCCGGACAAGACTACAGCACCATGTTCAACAACGACAAAGGTTTGGAAATAGACTTTGACCTGAAAGAAGATTTGGAAAATGCCACACTTCGATACCTTTCCACCGGACATGGAGGTTGGGGAAATGGTGATGAATTCGTACCCAAGGTCAATTCAGTTTATATAGACGGTCAATTGGTTCATTCCTTTATTCCTTGGCGTTCGGAGTGCGGAAGCTATCGATTGTACAATCCGGCGTCTGGAAATTTCGAAAATGGGCTTTCATCCTCAGATCTTAGCCGAAGCAATTGGTGTCCCGGTACGGTGACCAATCCGAATTTCATCCCGCTTGGGAATTTGAAATCCGGAAAACATCGTATCAAAATAAGCATTCCGCAAGGTGAAAACGAAGGCAGTAGTTTCAGTTCGTGGAATGTAAGTGGAACGCTTTTAGGGACTGTAAAAAAATAATCGCGTTGATTTTTTTATAGAGTTCAATACATTTTCTTGGTATTTCATTAAAAAAAGAAGAACTACACTTATATATTGTAAAAAATATTTATATTTGAGCTCCTTTAAAAAAATAATTAAAATTAATATGAAAAGAAATACTCTACTTCTTTTAGCAACTTTTACGGTTGGAGTTCTATTTGGGCAATCCAATAAGTTTGAAGATATAAATACTTCTAAAAAATTGGCAGTCTCCTACAGAACGATCAAGGAAAAAGATAAAGACGATTATTTTCAACAGTACTTTTGGCTGGTAAAAGCGGAAGAACTAAAGGCTTATCCGCATTTGGCAAAAATAAAATCCAATGTTTTGTTTCAGTTTGTTAAGGAAATTTATCCTGCAAATGTGACTAAAAAATTGGAAAAAGACGAGCAAACATTAAGAAACAATGCCGAGCAAGCTTTGGATCAATTCTTTAAAAAGAAAGACTACAAAAATCCTTTGGTGATGGACAATGTTATCTCTTTTGTTGATCCAAGCAGAAAATTGTATTTCACAGAAGTAAATCCAGAAAAAATTTCTGAAATCATTCCTAAGCAATTGTACTCCTTCTCTTCATACGACAAAAGAACTAAGAATGAAAAATCATACTTCCTTTGGGTTGATGAGGACAAGTTCAGAATTATGAGTACAGTTCCGCCAACTGAGGATAAAAAATTCTACAAATCGCTAGAAGAAATTTTGCCAAATTATAAATTTTCCAGCTTCGCACCAGAAGTTAAGAAAGGAAACAAAGGCGATAAAAAAGATGCTGATTATTTTTACATCACTCCTTTCCAAGAAGGAAATGAGAACATACAGTACAGAACCGAGGATTTCAAAAAATTTGAATTGGTAAAATACAAAGAAGCCGGTGGTGCTTGGGAAAGTGTCGATAAAAAGAAAAAGAAGAAATAACAGAATCCGGAGAAAACTCCGGATTTTTTTTTTACATTTAGATTTTTAATTTATACATCATGACCGAAACAAAAATAAACATCCAAGGAAACAAAGGAACAATTACTCTTTTTTATGATGCTGAAAATGCAGGGCATATAGAATTCAACATCGATGCGGAAGGAAATATCGACATAGACCATACCGAAGTCGATCCAAAATTTGGAGGAAAAGGTTTAGGAAAAGTCCTGGTAATGGCAGCAGTAGAGTACGCCAAGGAAAATGACATTTCTATAAAAACCACTTGTCCTTTTGCACATAAAGTTTTTGACAGAACTCCTGAAATTCAGAGTTTTTGGAAAAATTGATAGAAGATCTCAACATGACAAATCAATCAAAAGACCCTTTGCATGGGAAAAGGCTGGATGCCATTTTGGAAGAATTGGTGGACTATTACAAAGGTTGGGAAGAGTTGGGAAAGCAAATCAACATTCGCTGTTTCAATGACAACCCAAGCATTTCTTCATCTTTAAAATTTTTACGAAAAACACCTTGGGCAAGAACAAAAGTAGAGAGTTTGTACCTCTATGTCCTCAGACAAAAAAAGAAAAAAGGGCTTTTGTAAAACCCTTTTTTCGTTGACAGATAGATTCCATCTCCTCCGTACGGCTCTCCATAGCCCTATCAGTCCACAAACTCTCCGCTCACATAATACCATCTGTTGTGCATTTTCTGGAAAACAGAAATTTCGTGGTGAACTTGATTTTCACCTTCGGCATCGGTGTAAAAGGCTATAAACTCTACAATATTTAACGCCGGAGTGGCTACAATTTCCAACTTCGTCCATTGGTTAATTTCGCCCCATTCTTGCAAATCGGCTTTGTTGTGAAATTTTCTTTTCCCGGGCAAAGTCGTTTCCATTAAATATTCGGCATTCGGAATAGCAAATGCCGAAAACCTCGATCGCATCAGAGCTTCTGCAGTAGGCGCATGAGTTTCCATTTTATGAAAAGGCTCACAACAATCTTTATAATCTTTTCCTGAACAACAAGGACATTTCATAATTTTCGTTTTTATTAAATCCTTCAAGGATTTTGAATCCTTGAAGGATTATTTATTAAATTACCCAAACGCTCTTTTCAAAAGACTCTCTACTTTAGGCTCGCTTCCTCTGAAGTTTTTATACAATTCCATAGGATCTTTCGTTCCACCGCTGGATAGTAAAACCTTGAATTTGGCTGCAGTTTCCGAATTGAAAATTCCCGTTTCTTTGAAATAAGCAAAAGCATCGGCATCCAAAACTTCCGCCGATTTGTAAGAATAATATCCTGCGGAATATCCACCCTGGAAAATATGCGAAAAAGTCGGACTCATCGCCGTTTCCGGATTGAGTGGATACAAAGAGGTCTTTGCAAATTGCTCGTCTTCAAAAGATTTTACATCCTTCACTTTTTCAGGATGCGTATGATATTCCATATCCAACAACCCAAAGCCTAACTGACGAAGGGTTTGGTAGCCTTCCATAAAATTTTTGGATTGATCTATTTTCTCAATTTTTTCATCAGCCAGCACTTCACCTGTTTGATAATGTTTCGCAAAAGTTTTCAAAAATTCGGGTTCGAAACAGAAATTCTCCATAAACTGAGAAGGCAATTCTACAAAATCCCATTTTACGGAAGTCCCTGAAAGATTGGGATAAGTAGTGTTGGCCAACATCCCGTGCAGCGCATGTCCAAACTCATGGAACAAAGTAGTCACCTCCTGAAAAGTCAGTAAACTCGGCGTATCTTTCGTAGGTTTAGAAAAATTGCAAACGATGGAAATATGCGGTCTGTGGTTTTCGTTATTCTGCTTGAACTGGTTTTTATAACTCGTCATCCACGCTCCGGCTCTTTTGCCTTTTCTTGGGAAATAATCAACATAAAGAACAGATTTAAACTCTTCACCATTTTCTGTTTTCTCAAAAACTTCGTAGGTTTTCACTTCAGGGTGATATTTTGAGATGTTTTCAACTTCTTTAAAATTTAAACCGTACAGTTTTCCAGCCAATCCGAAAACCGCCTCCTGAACCTGATCCAATGGGAAATACGGTTTCAGCTCTTCATCATTAAGGTCGTATTTGGCTTTTCTCTGTTTTTCCGCATAAAAAGCATGGTCATAACTTTGCATATCATCGATACCATAAGCTTTTGCAAGGGTTTTCAGTTCTTCAATTTCTTTTTCGGCATAGGGTTTTGCTTTCACCAAAAGTTCATTCAAGAAATCCAGAACTTGAGTCGGAGATTTTGCCATTCTTTCTTCCAAAACATAATCGGCATAGGATTTATAACCCAAAAGTTGAGCTTTTTGATGTTTTAAAGAAACGAGTTCTTTGATGAGATTTTGATTGTCAAATTCGCCACCATCAAAAGATTTTTTGCCGTTTGCCAAAGCCAATTCGGCTCTCAATGCTCTGTTTTCCGCATAGGTCATGAACGGAACATAGCTTGGATATTGCAAAGATACCACCCAACCTTCGAGATTTTTTTCTTTGGCATCTTCGGCATATTGCGCCAAAATACTTTCAGGAATCCCCGCCAAATCTTCTTTGTTGGTAAGGTGTTTAAAATAGGCATTGGTAGAAGCCAAGGCATTTTGCCCGAACTGAAGCGATTTTAAAGAAAGATCCATATTGATTTTCTTTAAAGTTTCTTTATCGGTTTCGTTTAGCAAAGCGCCACTTCTCACAAAACCTTTGTAGGTTTCCGTGAGCAACATTGCTTGCTCTTCGTTAAGATTGTATTTTTCTATTTGGTCGAATACCCATTTTATCTTCTCGAATAATTTTTCATTTTGAGAAATTTTAGAAGCGTGCTCGGTTAAAAGTGGAGAAACTTCTTGGGCAATTTGTTGCAACTCGTCGGAAGTTTCGGCAGAATTGAGGTTGAAAAAAATATTGGAAACCACCTCTAATTTTTCCCCGGCAAAAGCCAAAGCTTCAACGGTATTTTGGAAAGTGGGCGCTTCGGTATTGTTGACCAAATCATCAATTTCCTTTTCAGATTGAGCGATTAGCTCTTTAAAGGCCGGAAGGTAATCTTCGTTTTTTATCTGATCAAAAGGGGCTGTTTGGTGTGGTGTATTAAAGTTTTCTGTAAGAATATTCATTATTTTAAGGTATTCTAAATTTATATTTTTTTAAAGTTAAGCTAAAGTATATGTTCTAAAGTCCAGCATTTTTACGAGTCCTGAATCTAAGAGCAGAATGATATTTTCTAAAAGATCTTCTCGCGCGACAAAAGAAAGATGAAAAGCAATTTCATCCAATGAGCAAGGTTTATTTCTAAGCACATTCAGGATTTGATCCGGTGTTTGGTTGGAAAATAGCGAAGATTTGGATCGTTCACAGTAGGAACATTGTCCACAATTTTTGGCATTTTTCTCTCCAAAATAAGAGAGTATCATTTTCATTTTACAAAAATCATCATTTCTGAAAAAGAATTTTATCTCTTCCCATTTTTGCAATTTATTGATCTGTATCTGCTTGAATAGTTGATAGTATTTTCCTTGATAGGCTCTGTCATTTCTATGCTCTAGAAAACGAATGCTCGACATATCTCCATCGATATAGTTTAAGAGTTTTTGCTTCTGAAGTTCCTTTAGCCGATCTTTTATCAGGAAAGGTTCTATACGCATTTTATCACTTAGTGTGTTTTCGTAAAAATGAACCTTACTGCTGGTTATTCCTGGTAAACAACGGAACAACAATTCCACAAAATAGGCGTCCTTTTTGGGTAAAGAGTCCAAGTCGTCCACTGAAATTTTCAATTCTACGGTAGAGGCGTCTTTGAAATCGTTAAGATATATCAGCTCTTGATTGTGCAAGAACTGAAGAACATTTTTAATTTTAGCCAAAGAACTACCGGTCAACCGTTGTAGATTTTGATAATTCAACTGAAAATACCCTTCAGGAAGTTCATTTTCAGCAATTTGAAACATCGAAAAAAGGTAATACAGGATTTTTGTAAATTCAATTTTATTAGGAATTGAATTTTTTAGTATGTCATCAAACTTGTTAAATTCTTGATCGTTCCACAAGCAAAAGGCAAAAGAATCCTGTCCATCTCTACCCGCTCTACCAATTTCCTGATAATAATTTTCAATGGAAGGAGGTACAGAAAGGTGTATGACAAAGCGTACATTGTCTTTGTCTATCCCCATACCAAAGGCGTTGGTTGCAATGAGTACATGGTTGTTGCTTTGTAACCAATGGGCTTGTTTTTGTTGCTTTTCTTTGTACGATAAACCCGCATGGAAAAAGTCACAACTATTTATTCCTTTGGATTTTAAAAACTGATGCAACTCTTCGGTTTCTTTACGAGTTCTGGCATAAATAATCCCAGAATTTTGATTGTACTGAAGCCAGTCGAAAATTTTTTGGAATTTATCCGCTATTTTTTCGGTGATAATTTTAATATTGGTCCTACTAAAACTTTTTTTAAAAACAGCCGGTGTCTGCAAGCCTAATTTTGTTTGTATTTCTACTAAAACGGTGGGAGTTGCTGTTGCTGTCAGTGCTATTATAGGTACTTTTTTCACCTCATTTCTGAATTCTTTTATATTTTGAAAGCTGGGTCTAAAATCTTGTCCCCATTCTGAAATGCAATGTGCTTCGTCCACGGCAATAAAAGAGACATCAACCTCTTCTATATGTTGCAAAAATGATTTATTCCTCAGTCTTTCAGGTGAAATGTAGAGTATTTTTATAAGTCCATTTTTACATCGATCATAGATTCCTTCGGCTTCAAACTCGTCCAAATCGGAAGAGAGATAATCGGCTTCTATGCCCATCCCCAACAATTGATCAACTTGATCTTTCATAAGTGCCAAAAGTGGAGATACCACAATACATACGCCTTGTAAAAGCAATGCTGGTAACTGAAAGCAAAGAGATTTTCCGCCTCCGGTTGGCAACAACGCTACGGTATCTTCTCCTTGCAATACCGCATTTATGATTTCCTCTTGTAAATCTCTAAAAGCCGTATGCCCCCAAAAATGTTTTAAAGTCTGAAGTTTTAAATGTTTGATTTCTGATGCATTGAACATAGAGTAAAAGTACAAAATCTGAATACAATTCACAAAAAAAGTCATGCAAGTTGCATGACTTTTCATTAAATATTATTTTTAAGAAATTATCTTTCTTGGAAATAAACTCTTCTGTTCGCTTCGTTTTTCCATTCAGGACATTTCGTAGCAGGATCACATTCAGGATACTTCAAATCATGTTTACCACGACCTTCAGAAACCATCATTCCTTTGCTTACTCCTTTATCTTCAAGATATTTCACTACAGCAGCAGCTCTTCTTTCAGAAAGTTTTTGGTTAAGAGCATCATTACCTCTGGTATCGGTTGCACCAATAACTAAGAATTTAGCATCGCCACCTACTGATTTAATAACATCAGCTGCATGATTTAATTTAGCGAAAGATGAAGGACGGATTACCGCTTTGTTCAATTCGAACTCAATTCCTTCTAAGGTTTTGTTAACCTCTTCCACTTTACCAGAAATATTTGGTTTTTGAGCTTCAACAGGACAACCTTGATTTTCAACTGGTCCAGGAACAGTCACACACTTGTCGTAAAGATCAATAACACCGTCCAAGTCAGCATCCAAAGCTACACCTGCACCATCAACTCTTGCACCTGCTGGGGTATCCAATTGTCTGTCCCAATCATCGCAAACACCGTCGTTGTCTTTATCACCATTTTTGCAAACTTCAACATCTTGGTTTTTATCGGCTAAGACATCAATTTTGTAATAAAGTTCTTGTAATGGATCATGCCAGAAAAGGTGAGATTCGTGTTTTCCAAGTTTTAGTGTTGCTCCTAAAGTGAAGTTCAAGAAATTATCAGAAGTTTGTTCTTCTCTCAAATTCACTGGTGTATTGAAATTACCGTTTCCTAAGTAAGCACCACCTCCATCGAACTCGTCATCACCAGTCATTACATACATGGCTCTAGCTTCTAAGTCGAATCTATTGTTTAGCTTATATTTAAGTCCAGAACCTGCTTGAAAGAACATAGATCCTAAAGTAAAAGGTTTCACTTCGGACATTAAATTTTGAGTACCTCCTGTATAATCGGATTTTTGATATGCTCTATACGCCAAAGTACCTACCCCTGCATAACCGTGGAAGGCCCATCTGTATGGAGACTTATTATCTACCCTTCTCAATAAATTTGAAAAGTTAACATCACCTAGGATAGAAATAGCATCGTACTGAGTTCTACCTGCAACTGGTTTGTTAGAATATGGATTAGACATTGCTGGAATAGCATTTTTGGTATCAAACCAACCTTGTCTGGTTTCCCCTCTATCGTATTGAAGTGCCAATCCAAAAGCATGTGTTATTGCTTTATCCACACTTACATAAGCAGAATAACCAAATAAATTGGCATCGCCTCCGTTTCCATTTTTGATGGAAGTAAGGTCTGCAGATTGTACCAATGGAACCCCTACCCCAAAAGAGATTGCCCAATCGTTAAATCTTTTTGACTCTTGTGTAAACTTAGACACATTAGCTGAACCGGACGAGAAAGTATTTGGGTACACTTGTGCGTTACTTCCGGTTGTATCTTGTGCGAATGCAAATGTTGAAAATGAAAATGCAAACGCGATAATCGCTTTATTTAATTTCATAATTTTGTTTTTTAATAATTAATAGTGATGATGAATTATTTGGATTCGAAATAAACTCTTCTGTTTGCTCTATTTTTCCATTCTGGACATTTAGTAGCTGGTTCGCATTCTGGATATTTCAGATCTTTTTCTCCTCTACCTTCAGCTTGCAATTTATTTGCTTGAACTCCATTTTTGATTAAATAATCTTTTACATTATTCGCTCTTCTTTCGGATAATTTTTGGTTATAAGCATCCGTAGCTCTTGTATCCGTAGCTCCGATTACTTTATACGATCCGTTAGACGAATTAATATAATTAACGGCATTATTCAAAATAGGAGTATTTGAAGGCAAGATTTTATCTGAATTCAAATCAAACTCTATTCCTTCCAAAGTACGAGTATCATCGGATACGACATTCTTTTTAGGAGTTTCTTTGATTGGACATCCAAAATTTTCTTTAGGTCCAGGAACCGTTACGCATTTATCATTAAGATCAATTGTTCCGTCCAAGTCAAGATCTAAAGCGACACCAGCACCATCTACTCGAGCTCCAGCCGGTGTATTTAGTTCTCTATCCCAATCATCACAAACACCATCATTATCTTGATCGCCATTTTGACATACAATAAAGTTTGGTGTTGCATTTTCTAATGCATATACTCTTGCATAAGCATCTTGCAATGGATCATGCCAAGTTAAATGACTGATGTGTTTACCAAGGTTAAATGTTAAACCTAAATTAACAGTTACCATATCATCGGATCTCTTATAACTTATACGGTTATAATCGATTGCAGCAGGTTGCTCATGAGTCCATCCGCCGCCATCAAATTCGTCGTCACCGGTCAAGACATACATAACACGACCTTCGATATCAACCACTCTGGAAATTTTATATTTTAATCCAGCACCAAAGGTTGAATAGAAAGTTGAGAAGTTAAAATCTTGATCAATTTCAATAGGAATTCGAGGAGGTGTTGTATTCCAACGAGAAGCATTATTGTCTAGCAATTGAGTGGTATAACTTTGCAAACCGATTCCGGCATAACCATGCAAAGCCCAACGATAAGGAGAATGATTATCCACCCTTCTCATTAGATTAGAAAGATTGACATCTCCCATTAAAGCTACTTGATGAAATTTAGTCCAAGCTGTTGCTACACCTGCTAATGAACCATAATAAGGATCTTGTAATTTTCCTTTTTGATTTGTTTCACCCAATTGGTATTGCAACATCAAACCAAAGGTATGTGAGATTTGCTTATTCAAACTTGCATAAGCATTCCATCCCCAATTAACCTTACCTCCATAGAAAGATGTAAGATCTGCCTTGGTCATAAATGCAGGTCCACCACCTATGGATATGGACCAGTCGTTCAGTTTTCTTGCTTTGTTATCAAATTTTTCGACATAAGAAGCCCCTGAAGAAAAAGTGTTGGGATAACCTTCCATCACTTTAACTCGAGCAGAGTCTTTTTGTGCGTAAATTGAAATCGGCAATACTGTCGTAAGTAACAATAAATTTAATTTCATACTTTATGTTTTATTTCGTTTAATTCCTCTAATAGTTTTATAGAAAACTCTCTTTTCAAATGCTCTTGATGAGGGATTACCAGCTTTTCAGATTGCATTTGCAAGTGATTGTAGCTTACAATATCAATATCAATAACCCTATCACAATACCCACCTAAAGCTTTTGAGTCTTCCAGCCTCCCTAATTTTTTTTCAATGCTTTTTATTGCATTCAAAACAAATATTGGAGAAAGAACAGTCTTTAACTCAATAGCAAAATTAATAAAATTATTATTACTAACAAAATCTATTGGAAATGTTTCTAAAAAATCGGTTTTATATAAAATAATTCCTATTTCTTCTTCAATCATTCTTAATGCATCTAGAATATTTTTTTTCTTATCTCCAAGATTAGATCCCAGTAACAAAACGACTACTTGTTGCGACATATTGGTAAAATATATAATTATGCGAAGTTTTTTTAAAAATGTACTAGCAAATATAGTAGCTATATTTATTATATGTGCTTCTATTTTCTTCTTTTTCATTTTTATCATGATGATGAGTAGCATGGGCGAAGAAAAGCCTAGCGTAAAAGAAAACTCAATCTTGACCCTTGACCTAAAGACTCAAGTTATTGATAGCGAAACCGAAGATCAAGAAAGCTTTTTCACTCTAAAAAATAAAGTGAAAAATGCAATGGCCTACAACATCATCGAAGCCATTAAAAAAGCAAAAACCGACGACAAAATCAAAGGGATCAGTATAGAAACCGACAACATCAACGCTGGGATTACCCAATTGGATGACATCCGACTGGCTTTAGAAGATTTTAAAAAATCGGGGAAATTTGTTTATGCTTATGGCAATTCCGTTTCGCAACCTGCTTATTATCTAGGTTCTGTTGCTGATCAATATTTCCTAAACCCTGCAGGCGGCATTGAACTGAAAGGTCTTTCTACAGAAGTTGTTTTTCTAAAAGATTTTATGGAGAAATACGGTATCGGCATGCAAGTTATCCGACATGGAAAGTTCAAAGCTGCTGTTGAACCTTACTTGAGAAATGAAATTTCACCTGAAAATAAAGAACAACTTTCAACACTCCTCAATGACATCTGGAGCAACACCTCGTCAAAAATTGCTGCTTCAAGAAAAATAAGTGCTGAAAGTTTTAAAACCACAGTGGACAGCCTGTACGGCATCATCCCTGACCTAAGTTTGCAACACAAATTAGTGGATCGATTAATTCAAAAAACTGAGTACGATGCGTTTTTAAAGAAAAAACTAAATCTAAAGAATGATGACGAGATCAATAAAATCTCGTTCAACAAATACATCAATTCTTTTGAAACCTCTACCAAAAAAGAAGAAATTGCTGTTCTTTATGCTTCTGGAAAAATTATGAACGGAGAGGGATACGACAATATATATTCCGAAGATTATGTAAAATACATCAAGGAATTGCAAAACGACAAAAAAGTAAAAGCAGTTGTTTTGAGAATCAATTCACCTGGAGGAAGCGCCAACGCTTCTGATGAAATTTTATTTGAACTGCAACAACTAAAAAAAACCAAACCTCTTATTGTTTCTTTTGGTGATTACGCAGCATCTGGAGGGTATTACATTGCAATGGCTGCTGATAAAATCTATTCCGAACCCAATACATTAACTGGGTCTATCGGTGTTTTTGGCACCATTCCTAACGCAAAAGAATTGGCCAATAAAAATGGAATTAGAGCCGATGTCGTTGCTACAAATGCCAACTCCAATATGTTTTCTATGTTAAATGGAATGAGTCCTCATAGTGTAAACATCATTACCAGAAGCGTTGAACAAACCTACAAACGATTCGTTCATTTCGTTACTCAAAACAGAAAGAAAACCTTTGAACAAATAGACCAAGTTGGAGGAGGAAGAATCTGGAGCGGAACAAGAGCTAAAGAAATTGGATTAGTTGACGAACTGGGAAGTTTGCACGACGCCATTTTGTTTGCAGCTAAGAAAGCAGGAGCAAAAAATTATGAAGTAGCATCCTACCCTGCAAAAAAAGACAAGTTGGACGAAATCATTTCTATGTTTAGCAGTGATGAGATTGAAGCCCGCTGGATAAAGTCTAAGCTTGGAGTAGATAAATATAAACTGTACCAACAAGTTTTAAAAGAGAATAACAAATCGGAAATCATGATGGAATCTCCGTATTCCGTAACTTTAAAATAAAAATAAAGCTCTCGAAATCGAGAGCTTTGTTTTTTTATTATTTCTTTACTATTTTCCCATAAATCCAAAGTACAACTAAAGCACCAAGAACCGAAAAAACCAGAGGCCAGAAATGGAACATATCTGCATCGGTTGCACCGCCACCTCCAAAAAATGTATCGGCAGCAAAACCACCAACAAAAGCACCAACAATTCCTAGAGCACTGGTCATTAGCCAGCCCATTTCCTGTTTACCAGGCATAATCATTTTCGCAATAGCACCTACGACTATCCCAAAAACAATCCATAAAATAATTGTCCACATAATTTGTATTTTTTTGATTAAACAATCAAATATATACAAATTTCACAAAAACACGGTAAATTTTATTGATACTTATTTTTTTCTAAAGAAAGAATCCACAAATTCTTCACCGTTAAAAAGTTGAAGATCTTGCATCTTTTCGCCTACACCGATATATTTCACCGGGATTTGGAACTGGTCGGAAATACCAATCACCACACCTCCTTTTGCCGTCCCGTCCAATTTGGTAACCGCCAAGGCATTTACTTCAGTAACTGCGGTAAATTGTTTTGCTTGTTCAAAAGCATTTTGACCCGTAGAACCGTCCAATACCAATAAAATTTCATGTGGAGCATCGGGAATTACTTTTTGCATTACCCTTTTTATTTTAGAAAGCTCATTCATCAAATTCACTTTATTGTGCAAACGACCCGCAGTGTCTATTATGACCACATCTGCTTGCTGAGCTACCGCACTTTGTACCGTATCAAAAGCCACAGAAGCCGGATCGCTTCCCATATCTTGTTTCACAATAGAAACTCCAACCCTTTCGCTCCAGATCACAAGTTGGTCAACCGCTGCTGCCCTAAAAGTATCCGCAGCACCCAGCACAACTTTTTTACCTTCGGACTTAAATTGATGAGCCAATTTACCAATCGTGGTGGTCTTACCAACACCGTTTACCCCTACAACCATGATGACATACGGTTTTTTGGAAGCATCTATATTCCCAGATGATGCATGTGGATTTTCTAACAAAAGCGCAGCGATTTCCTCCCTTAGGATTCTATCCAGCTCGGAGGTACTCACAAATTTGTCTCTGGCGACTCTTTGTTCAATTCTTTCAATAATTTTAATGGTTGTAGAAGCTCCCACATCGGAAGCGATAAGAATTTCTTCCAAATCATCCAAAACCTCATCATCGACCTTGCTTTTACCGACAACTGCTTTGGTCATTTTTTCAAAAAAACCTTGACTGGATTTCTCGAGACCTTGATCTAGGGATTGTTTTTCTTCTTTATTGAATATTTTTTTGAACCATGACATAGTGCGCTTCTATTTTGAAATTACAAATTATACAAAGATAACAAAAAAACTATCCAAATAATTGGATAGTTTTAATATCATTCACTCATGAAGAGCTTATTTTTTCAAATAAGCATCAACTTCATCAGCGCTCATTACTTTCTCTTCGAAAACATAAGCTCCAGTTTTAGGAGACTTTACCATTTTCACTACTTTGGTCATCTTTTTAGACTGCCCAGATTGTAGCGTTGCTACTACTTTTTTTGCCATTGTAAAATATCTTTATATATTATTACTTAATTTCTTTATGAACTGTATACTTTTTAAGAACCGGGTTGTATTTTTTCAACTCCATTCTTTCCGTTGTATTTTTTTTGTTTTTAACGGTAATATATCTGCTCATTCCAGGCATTCCGCTTTCTTTGTGCTCTGTACACTCAAGGATAACTTGCACTCTATTTCCTTTACTTTTCTTTGCCATTTTGAATAAATTTATTTAATGAAACCGTTTCTTACAGCTCTTTCCAAAGCTTCTTCAATACCAACTTTGTTGATGATTCTCAACCCGTGTGCAGATACCTTTAGGGTAATGCTTGTCCCTTGCTCTGGAAGAAAGAATTTTTTCTCCAATAAGTTAATTTCAAAACGACGCTTCGTCTTGTTGTTTGCGTGCGACACATGGTTTCCTACCATGGCACGCTTTCCTGTAATTTGACAAATTCTTGACATATCTCGATGTTCTTATATTTCTACTTAAATATTTGAGTGTGCAAAATTATGTTTTTTTTTTCAGTTTGACAACTTTTTTCAAAAATCATCTTAAAATAGTTCAAACGAATTGCTTTCACTCTGCATCAGTTAGCGTTTGATTACTATTTTTTTTCTTTCTTTTTTGGTTTTCTCTTGTATCCATTGTACCAAACCGTAAAAAATGAGAAAACCAAAAGTGTAAATACAAATTCTGGACAGAAGATCACCGCTTCTCACATAGATGGTCTGCCCTTCGTACAATTTTATTTTTGCCGGAAGCACAGTTTTATCGTCGTAAAAAGTATCCGCAACCATCTCTCCTCTTGCATCGATATGAGCCGAAATTCCACTATTGGCAGCTCTTGCAACCTCCCTACGAGTCTCTATAGCTCGAAGTCGAGCATACGACAACAATTGCTTGTGTCCCTGACTAACACCCCACCAAGAATCGTTGGTCATAATTCCTAAGAAATTTGCTCCATTACGGACATAATCGGTTACAAATTCACCATAAATACTTTCATAACAAATAATTGGTGCCATCTTTCCTTTGTTGTAGGGGTTAGAAAAAACTTTCCTCTCCTTGTCCCAACCCAGGGACACCACGGCACCTCCCAGATTGATCATTGCATCACCAAGAAGGGGTTTGAGAACGGACATGTATGGGAAAATTTCCACACCCGGCACCAATTTCCCTTTGTGATAGACCTCAACTTTCTGATTCGGAACAAGCTGAACAGCTGAATTGTAACTCACAACACTCACTCCATCCTGCAACGGATAGGCTTCTTTTGGAGCAGGCTGTCCAGGTCTAAAAAAACGATGCGAAGAAATTCCGGTTTCGAAGACCGACTGAGGATGTTTTACTAAAAATTCTTTGACCTTATTCAACAATATGCTTTGCTCAAAACCCGTTTCGGAGATAGAACCGCTTCCCGGTATTGCCGTTTCGGGTGCAATAAAAAAATCTATTTTCCCTTTTGCGTTATCGTTTGCCAATTGTAAAAGTTCATCCAAAATTAGAAGACTGTCTTTGGCATATTTTTCATTGTACGGATCCAAATCGGGCTGCAACATTAGGACAGAAATCTCTGCGAGAGGTTTTTCATCAAACGACTGGTATTTGGAATACGAAAGCGCCATGGGAAAGAGAATCATCACCAAAAGAACGACTATATTCTTTATCAACACTGCTCTTTTCCTACCTGCCTGCCAAGTTCTAAAAGAAAAATAGACAAATACATTGACCACCAATACCCACAAACTCCCTCCTGTTGCGCCAAGCGTATCGTACCATTGTATTAGTTTGGGGTATTCTGAAAAGGCATTACCTAAATTGAGCCAAGGCCAGGAAAGCTCCCATGTTAGGTGAAACTTTTCGAAACTCATCCAAATGGAAATTAAAAATGCAAAGCCCCAATAGGTTCCTAAAAAATTTTTGAATTTGTGATATGCAATAAAAATTAAAGCATACAAAAGAGAATTGACAATTACCGGAAAAGCCACCGCCATAATGGAATGACTACCGTCTGGGTTTTTGGATCCGTACAACCAACCTGTAGTTATGACATTCCAAATAAAAAATGTTAAATACGAATAGCCAAAAATCGCCCATGACTTTTTCTTAATTTTTGAAAACTTCGCTACCTCATGCTCTAATAGCATCAAAGGAACCAATGCGAAAAATATAAAAAAGGGAATCCCGTAAACAGGCCATGATATGGAAAACAACAGTGCGGATAGTAGAGCGTAAAACAAATATTTCATAATTGAAAATGAAACTTTAAAAATTTAAAACAACAAATTTACTGCATTTATAAGTATGAAAATACGATTACACGAAAGAATGTGATATAAAAAATGCCATGAAAAAATCCATGGCATACTATAAGTAAAAATAAGTGAACAATTATTTGAAATCGGCATCTGTAGCCTTATTCAATTCATACGATTTTACTTTGAATTCGAAATCTTGTCCACCCATTGATTGAGTCATCGTAAATGGCAATTTAACTCCGGAAACCTCTTTATAATCTGAGAAATTGGTCGTTGCTCCGTCTCCAGTCTCTCCGGTTTTCAATCCGGTTTTTACAGAATAATACGAAACAGAACCCCCTTCCTTAACGGCATAGCAATCTTCGTTATTGAACTTTTCGATTCCACCCAATTTAACATCAGCTGCTTTAGCCAAAGTCAATTCCGGGAAAATCTCTGAACTCTTCAACAACTCTTCTTTCTTTTGTGCTGGGATTGGCATTTTCTGACCTTGAGCTTCCATTCTACCGTCCTTACCATCAAAAACCATTTTTTGCATGGTTTGTCCCATCATGCTTAACGATTGGTTGATTTTTCCGCCTTTTGCTTTAATTTCTTTCAGTTCCAAAGCCATACCTTGTACGGTTGCAGAAGCATTGGTTGTAAGGGAATTAATCTTAGCAAGTGCCTCTTTCCCACCGATTGCAGTGATATATTTGTCCATAACCGAAGCAACAGAAACGCTCGCATCTACTTTTTGAGCTTGTGGTTTTGCAACAGGATTGGCTTGGCTATCGAAGAATTTCACAGGATATCCAAGTTTTTCCAAACCTTCGGTAATTTGAGAAGCTTTACCAGCGATAAAAATTCTACTTTGGTTAGGTAAAATATTTGCTTTTACGGCTTTGGTTACATCGGCTGCTGTAACAGCATCAATAGACTTTAGGTAATCGGCATAGAAAGAATCCGGAAGGTTTTGAACTTTTTGGTTCAAAGCAAATCGTGCGATGGTCCCCGGGCTTTCCATAGAACGGATAAAATCTCCTTTCAATTTTGCTTTTGCATTTGCCAATTCTTCAGGCTTCACGGTAGAGATTCCGTTTAATTCTTTCATGAATTCAACCACTGCTTTATCAGTTACTTCATTTCTCACGCTAGACTCAGCCGAGAATTCGGAAGAATATTTCCCTGGACTCATGGAAGAATATGCACCATAGGTAAAGGCATTTTTCTCTCTCAGATTCATGAACAATCTAGCTTCGCCACCACCACCAAGGATGTAATTGGCAATCATGGATGGGAAATACAAAGGAGTTCCCACTTTCAAATTGTTCAGGTTGTTGATGGAAATTACAGACTGTACTGCCGTAGGAACATCTACCACATCAATTTCTGTAGTTGCTACATTGGATGCCGGCTCCAACTTAGGGAATACCGTATTGGATTTTTTCCAACCTCCGAATGCTTTTTCAATCATGGGTTTCACCTGATCCATAGTCACATCGCCCACGATTACCAAATAAGCATTGTCCGGAGCATAGTATTTATTGTAGAAATCCTGAACATCCTTCAAGCCAATTTTGTTGATGCTCGCTTCTGTAACGAACTCACCTCTAGAAGTATTTTTACCGTAGGTTAATGCATTTGAAACTCTACTTGCGATAGACGAAGCGTTTTTCTCTTCAGATTTCAGACCTTCTATCATTCTTTCTTTAGAAGTTTTAATTTCTTCTGCAGAAAATTTCGGATTCACCACAGCATCGGACATTAAGCTCAAAACTTGTGGGAAATATTTGGACAGAGTATTGGCGCTAGCACCGGAAGAAGAGAACCCTAAGCTTGCTCCTAAGAAATCCACTTTTTTGTTGAATTCGTCTTTGGACATGTTCATGGTTCCGTTTTCAAACTGATCGGACATTACATCGGCAACACCAGCAACGGCACCTTCGTAGATTGGAGGTCTGTCCATGGAAAGACTCATGTTTACTCTTGGTAATTTATGATTTTCCACAATCATTACGGTTAGTCCGTTGTTCAGTTGGAAGGATTTAGGCTTTGCAATGTTGATTACTGGAGTTGGACCAGCAACGGGCATTTTGTTGATGTCAATTTTTTGTGCAGTAAGCATTCCTGAAAGTAAAAATGCTGCCGCGATATATGATAATTGCTTTTTCATTGTTTAATTATTTTTTTTCAGGAACATAATTGATGATTACTCTCTGGTTCGGATTCAGGTATTTTTTAGCTACCTCACGAATATCTTCTCTGGTAATTCCTCTATAGATATCAATTCCTTTATTGATCAAGTTGGTATCTCCCATCAACACATGATTGGTTGCCAAGTTATCGGCAATACCTTGGATGGATGAATTGGCATTTACAAACTGATTTTCGAACTGGTTTTGAAGTTTTTGATAGTCTTCTTCAGAAATTAGATCGGTTTGAACTTTTTTCACCTCAACATCGATGTCTTTTTGCAAATCTGCTTTTGGCGTAGTACCCATTGGAATTGCGAAGAATGCAAATACTCCTTCTTTTTCAAAACCAATACTTGGAGCTGCTACTTGCAACGCTTTCTTGTCCTGATCTACTAATTTTTTGAACAAAACAGAAGATTTACCACCGCTTAAATACGCAGAAAGCATGTCTAAAGCTTTAGAATCTCTGGTGGTGTTGCCCGGTATTCTGTACGCAAAAATATAAGCCGGCAATTGGATGTTAGGATCCGTAACCGTCACTTCTTTTTCTTTGGTAATTGGCGCATCTTGGATGTAAGTAAATGTAGATTTTACTCCTTTTGGAATAGAACCGTAATACTCCTGAATCCATTTTTTTGTTTGCTCAGGCTTGATATCTCCGGCAACAACCAAAGTTGCGTTGTTCGGGATGTAGTATTTTTTGTAGAACGCTTGGAATTCTTCTAACTTAGCCGCATTCAGATCCTCCATAGACCCGATAGTTGGCCAGCTATACTGACTGTTGGTGAACAAGTTTGCCAAAATAGAGTTCAGAAGATTACCGTAAGGTTGGTTGTCCATTCTCAATCTTTTCTCTTCTTTCACCACTTCTCTTTGGGTATCTACACCCACTTGGTTTACAATTCCGTGTCTCATTCTTTCGGCTTCCATCCACAGACCCAATTGTTGGTTATTGGACGGGAAAGTTTCAAAGTAATAAGTTCTATCGTTAGTCGTATTGGCATTGTTGGACCCTCCGTTGGACGAAACAATCTTAAACCATTCTCCCCTTTTGATGTTAGGAGTACCTTCGAAAAGCAAATGCTCGAAGAAGTGTGCAAAACCGGTTCTTCCTTTTGCTTCATCTTTTGCACCTACATGGTACATTACGCCGGTAGTTACCACCGGAGCTGAATTATCTTGATGAAGAATTACATGAAGCCCATTTGGCAAGTCGTACTCTTCGAATTTGATTTGCTGCGCATTGAGCATCATTCCGAAAAATGCCACTGCTGCTGCAGATAGAAATCTTTTTTTCATATAGACTAAATTAATTTTAACAATAAGTGTCAAAAATAACCATTTTGTTACAACCTTTATGATAAAATTTTTAATCTCTTAAAAAAATTAAGAAAACAAAAACTTTCTGCTTCAAAATTCATGAAACACAGCAAAGAACTTCCTTAAAAACACCTGATCCTTTTAAAAATTTAATAAAAAAAGTACCTAACAAAGGATGCCAAGTACTTTCTTTAAAGATCTTTTAATCGTTTATAAATTCAAAAACAATTTTGGATTGATTGGAGTTCCGTTTTTATGCACTTCATAATGCAAATGAGGTCCTGTAGATCGTCCGCTATTTCCGGATTTTGCAACAACTGTTCCTACCTCTACCTCATCGTTGGTTTGCACCAACAATTCAGACAAATGTCCGTAGAGCGTCGCTAAACCATTTCCATGAGAGACTATCACACATTTTCCGTACCCACCTTTAGTTCCGGAGAACACCACTTTTCCTGCAGCGGTACATTTTACATCACTCCCAAAAGGCACAGCAAAATCCATCCCTTTGTGAAATTGCATCTGAACCGCCGGTTTTTCACTTCCTTTTTTGGTCATGGCGCTATCGCTTTTACTCGTATTCGAGTTGGTCACCGGAGTCCCAACGGTTGCTAAAACGGTTTTGAAAGGAATGGGATTAACCCTCTTCCCGAAATTAGAAGAAACCCTGCCGTCCGTTGGTGCACCCAAAGGCACTTGCATAAGTTTGTTCTGTAAGTCCACCAAAAACTGGCTGTATCTGTTGCTTTGCTTGGCCAGATATACAGAATTATCCAAACTATCTTGTGCCAACTGCTCTACTTTTGCATCTACAATGTTTTTAGAAGCTAAAAATGAACGAAGAGATCGCACCGTATTGTTGATTAAATGAAGGTCTGTTTTCATTTTGGAATAATCGATACTGTCTTTTTTTGTATTGATTTTCACCAAATTCACTTCATAATTTTTATTGTCTCTTTCTGCAAATAATTTCCCAATTAACAGTGCCTGACCGATGATTACAGATAGAAAAATTCCTAACAACAAGGTTGCATTTTTAGGTTTTCTAACTTTTACCAAAATTCTTTTCATTAGCCTTTCTTTAAATTATTTTTTATCTAAAAACGCGACAAAATTATAATAATATCTGAAATAGAAAATTTATTTAACATAATTTTAATAAGTTTTCAATTCAATTTAATTATCATTCTGATTTCTTTAAAAACAACTTTATAATCTCCAAACACCATAAATTATTAATTTACAAATACTTATAAACACAAACAAAACAATTACAGTCATTACAATTCGACCTTTTCCTCAACCTAAAATATATCATAAGATACAGACTTTAACATTTAAACAATTCTACTTAAATATCATTATCTTTGTAGTCATTTTAATTTGACATGGCAAAAAAGACTGAAAAGCATCCCTCTAACACGCAAACAACAAAAAACATCAACCCGAGTCTACCTGTAGTAGGCGTTGTAGGAAGTGGTAGCTTTGCAACAGCAATTGTAAAAATGTTGGTAGAGAACGCACCCGTTGTTCATTGGTGTGTACGAAATGAATTTGTTAAAGGCGCCATAGAACTAAAAGGGCACAATCCCACCTACCTTACGGCGGTACATTTCGACTTAAAAAAAATAAATATCACCACAGACATCAACGAATTGGTCAAGCAATGCGATATTGTTGTCTTGGCAACTCCCTCCATCTATCTGTCCGACACTTTAGATCAGATGAATGCGGATGTCAAGGGCAAAATCTTCATCTCCGCCATTAAAGGTATTGTGCCGAAAGTAAATGATGTCGTTGCCAATTATTTGAGAGAGCAATTTGGTATTGGCTATAAATGCCAAGGCGTGATTGCCGGCCCTTGTCATGCCGAAGAAGTCGCCATGGAAAGGCTTTCTTATCTGACCATTGCTACGGTTGAAGATCAGGTTGCCGATCAATTGTTAAAACTATTTTCTTCGGACTTCATCAATGTACACTGTTCCAAAGATGTTTTGGGTAACGAATACAGCGCAATACTCAAAAACATTTATGCCATTGGAGCAGGTATTGCTAGCGGTTTGGGATATGGAGACAATTTTATTGCCGTTTTTGTATCCAATGCCATCCGTGAGATGGAAACCTATCTTGAAGCCATTTATGAAGCCCCGAGGGATGTGAATGAGAGCGCCTATCTTGGTGATTTATTGGTAACTGCCTATTCGCTTTTTTCCAGAAACAGAAACCTGGGAAATCTCATCGGCAAAGGCTACACCGTAAAATCGGCTTTGCAATCCATGAATCAAATTGCCGAGGGCTATTACGCTTGTGACAGCATCTACTTTACAGCAAAAGAAAAAAATGTAAATGCTCCAATCATCGAAAGCATTTACAAAATATTGTACGACGGCAAGGATGCCGAAAAAACATTTTCTAAATTAGTAACCAAATTAAATTAAGCCTTCCCGTCAATGTTCAATCTTGGAAACTACCTTCAACTCTCTACTTTTGGAGAAAGCCATGGAAAAGCCATCGGCGGCATCGTTCACAATTTTCCATCTGGAATTTTATTAAATTTAGAAGAAATCCAACGACAATTGGACAGAAGAAGACCAGGACAGTCCGCTCTTGTCACTCAAAGAAAAGAAAGCGATACCGTCCAATTTCTTTCTGGTATTTTGGATCAAAAATCAACAGGTACAAGCATTGGATTCATCATTGAAAATGAAAATCAAAAATCCAAGGACTACGATCACATTAAAGATCAATTTCGTCCCTCGCATGCCGATTTTACTTATCAGCAAAAATTTGGCATTCGAGATTTTGCCGGAGGCGGAAGATCATCAGCTAGGGAAACCACCAACTGGGTTGTTGCCGGAGCTTTGGCCAAACACATCCTTCCGGAAGAAATAGAAATCAATGCCTATGTTTCTTCTGTTGGTGATATTTTTTGTGTGAAACCCTATCAGGATTTGGACTTCAGCAAAACCGAAAGCAACGATGTCCGTTGTCCGGATGCTGAAACGGCAGAAAAAATGATGACCAAGATAAAAGAGATTAAAAAAGAGGGCAATACCATTGGAGGCACCGTTACTTGCGTGATTAAGAATGTGCCGATCGGCATTGGCGAACCTATTTTTGGAAAACTACAGGCCCAATTGGCACATGCCATGTTGAGCATCAATGCCTGCAAAGGATTTGAATACGGAAGTGGATTTTGTGGCGCAAAAATGACAGGCAAAGACCACAACGATCTTTTCAATGCTGATTTTAGCACCAAGACCAATTTGTCTGGAGGCATACAAGGTGGGATCAGTAACGGAATGGACATCTATTTCCGAGTGGCTTTCAAACCGGTAGCCACCTTATTGTCAGCGCAAGAAAGTTTTGATGCCCAAGGCAATCCCACAATTATTGAGGGAAAAGGAAGACACGATGCATGTGTAGTACCTAGAGCCGTACCAATTGTAGAAAACCTTGCAGCCTTTGTTTTGGCCGACTTGTACCTCATCAACCAATCAAGAAAAATAAAATAATTAACAACATAAATCTAATTTAAAATCAACATGAAAAACTACTGGGACAAAACCGTAAACTTTCAAGAATATTTCAACATTGCAGACGAAAGAGTAAAAAATCCGATTGAAGGCGACGAAAAACAAGAATACTACAACCTTGGTGTACAAAGAATGAATCGTACTTTGAAAACTTTTAAAGTTGAGGATGACCTGTCTGAGGCATTTAAAGCGAAAAACTTCAATGGAAAAATCATGATCATCTCCGAGCCTTGGTGTGGTGATGCCAGCGCAACTGTACCGGCATTGTACAATTTTTTCGAAGCATGTGGTACTGACTGCAAAATCTTCCTTAGAGACCAAGACACTAGCCTTATCGATCAATTTTTAACCGACGGAACGCAATCCATCCCTAAAGTTCTTATTTTGAACGAAGATTTTAGCGTAAAAGCATCTTGGGGACCTAGACCAAAATTCGGATTGGAATTGTTAAAGAAATTCAAAGAAAATCCAGAAAGCTACCCAAGAGAGGAGTTTTACAACGATCTTCAAGTTTATTACGCAAAAAACAGAGGTCGAGATGCAATACAAGAAATCTTAGAACTTATCTAATTACCCAAAGGGAAGAGCTTTGTTCTTCCCTTTATTTTAATTACAAACAAATCGTATGAAAAAGTACATCTTTTATTTCATTATAGGCATTGTTATTTCAGGAGCCTTGTATTGGATTGCTAACCAAAGTACTTCGGACTCTCCTCTTTCTCCAACAGCGACGGTGGAAGAAATCAATAAGCTCTCCGAGGCGGATTACGACATCGACCTAAAAGGAATCAATGCACCGGATACCAACCTTAAAAACTTCAGAAATAAAAAGTTGTTTCTAAATTTTTGGGGAACATGGTGCCCACCATGCAGAACAGAATGGCCCACCATACAAGCTTTGTACAACAACAAAAAAGGTCAGTTGGATTTTGTACTGATTGCCATGCAGGATCAGGAAGAAAATGTTGTAAAATTTTTGAAAGAAAACAAGTACAGTGTACCGGTGTACATTGCCAAAAGTCCAATTCCGGCCTCACTATTACCCAAAGCATTTCCGACCACATTGTTACTGAATACGGATGGGAAGATCTTTTTCAAAGAAGACGCATCAAAGGATTGGAATAACAAAGACTCCAACGATTTAATTAACACCTTCTTAAAATAATATTGGTACACAATTTGTCTATCTTTGCAAAGAAAAAAGATACCAAAACACAAAATGAAGTATTCAAAATTCAAAATTGCTAGAGAAGCAATCAAGCATGAAGGGTTTTTACAGAAACTGCCCATCATTATTAGAATGTTAAAATCCATTTTTTCTAAAGGTGGATACAAACCCGGCAAGAAAAACCTCTTTGTACCGGGACTCATTCTCTTGTATCTCATATCTCCCATCGATGTACTTCCCGATTGGATCCCCCTCATTGGAATTGCGGATGACCTTGCGTTATTGGCCTTTGCCATCCCTTTTTTAATGAAAGAAGCCGACCGTTTTGAAGAGTGGGAAAACGACAAGAATCCGGATCTAAAAATTAAAGAAGCTGAAATTGTTGAATAAACGAAAGTCGTCAGAAAAAAACTGACGACTTTTTTATTTAAGCACAACAAAGACAAATCATTTGCTTAAATTTGCAAAATCTAATAAATCGAAATGGAAAATAAAAAAGAATTCTTTTTAGAATGCTACAAACACGGCATCATCAAGTTTGGACAATTCACCTTAAAAAGCGGTATAGAAAGTCCATTTTATGTAGATTTAAGACCATTGGCTTCGGATCCAAAAATCCTTAAAAACCTGGCCAATCACTTGCTGAACATGTTGCCGTTGGACAATTTCGATTTAATCTGCGGTGTACCTTATGCAGCACTACCTATGGCTACCGCCATGTCGCTTGAAAGCAATTTGCCCCTCATCATCAAAAGAAAAGAAGCCAAACAATACGGCACAAAAAAATTAATTGAAGGTCTTTTCCAAAAAGGACAAAACTGTCTTTTGGTTGAAGATGTGATTACTTCAGGAAAATCCCTTTTGGAAACCATCCCTGAAATTGAAAACGAAGGCATAAAAGTTTCTGATGTTGTTGTGGTCTTGGACAGAGGACAAGGCGGTAAAGAATTGCTAGAAAGCAAAGGTTATCGTGTACACACCCTGTTCACCATACAAGAAGTATGCAGTATTTTGCAAGAAGAAGGTCATCTTTTAGAAGATGAAATCGGCAGAATCAACGATTTCTTAGCGGGTAATGTGGTGAAATTCGAAGAGAAAAAAAGATTGAGCTACGAGAAAAAAATGGAAATTTCCGAACATTCTCTTTCAAAAAAAATCATCTCTATTGCTCTTGAGAAAAAATCCAACCTTATTGCTTCTGCGGATGTACTGACCACCAAAGAACTTTTGGATTTGGCAGAAAAAGTAGGTCCGCATATTGTTGCGCTAAAAACCCACATCGATATTCTTTCGGATTTTGACATGGAAACCACCATACTTCCACTAAAAGCTTTGGCAGAAAAACACAATTTCTTGCTGATGGAAGATAGAAAGTTTGCGGACATCGGCAATACCCAAGAATTGCAATTCAGCCACGGAATCTACAGAATTGCTGAATGGGCCGACTTTGTAACCTCACAAGTCATTGGCGGTTACGAAAGTTTGGACTGCTTCCGTAATGTCGGTGTGGTTGCCATACTGGGAATGTCTTCTAAAGGCACACTTACCGACCAAAACTACCAAGACGAAGCTTTGAAAATTGCTCTTAGCCATCCGAATGTTTTCGGAGGAGTTTCTCAAAGACCCCTCACAGAAGATTTATTGCTTTTCACACCAGGTGTAAATTTGGACAGCAAAGGAGATAGCAAAGGTCAGCAATACAACACACCGGAACATGTTTTTAAAAACCTGCACACCGATTTTATGATTGTTGGCAGAGGCATCTACAAATCTACAGATATCGAAAAATCGGCTTTACACTACAAAATAGCCGGTTGGGAAGCTTATGAAAAGTCATTAGCTTAATCTGTATTTCATATAAAAAAGAGCTGTCCTCATCATTTGGACAGCTCTTTTTTTATATTTCTATCACTACCGGACAGTGGTCGGAATGGACCACATCGGTCAGGATACTAGCATTTTTCACTCGTGGCAATAGAGGTTGGGTCACAAAATGATAATCCAATCGCCAGCCTAGATTCTTGGCTCTCGCACTTTGTCTGTAACTCCACCATGAAAAAGTCTGTACACCTGGATTTTGGTTTCTAAAAGAATCTGTAAGATTGCATTCCTTCATAAATTTGGTCATCCACTCTCGCTCAATCGGTAAGAAACCGGAAACATTTTTTAAACCCTTGGGATTGTGAATGTCTATTTCTTCATGACAGATATTAAAATCGCCACAGATGATCAAATTCGGAACTTCTTTTTGAATTGTGTTGATGTATTTTAGGAAATCTTCTGCAAATTGGAGTTTAAAATCCAATCTTTCGATGTTGGAAGCCGATGGCACATAAACGGAAAGAACGGAAAAATCATCAAAATCTGCTCGGATAATTCGGCCTTCGGCATCGTATTCTTCAATGCCACAACCGTATTCGATATGATTGGGTTTTTGTTTGGTTAAGATCCCCACACCGCTGTATCCTTTTTTTTGTGCAGAAAACCAATAGCAATAATATCCTAACGCTTCCAAAGCTTTTGTATCGATCTGTTCGGGACTGGCTTTGGTTTCTTGCACACCTACTACATCGGGGTTTTCGGATTGCAACCATCCGGTAAGGTCTTTGGTCATGGCAGCTCTAATGCCATTGAGATTGTAAGAGATAATTTTCATAAGACGAAAATACAGAAATAAGTTATGATAAAAAAGTCGGAAAAAATTTTTGACTTCCTTCCGACTTCCTAAAAAAATAATCTATGAAAATAAAATTACTTAGGTTCTAAAACACAAATGGGGATGATGCATTCTTCCAGAGAAATACCACCGTGCTGATAAGTGTCTTTATAATAATTCACAAAATGGTTGTAGTTTTTGGGATATGCCAAAAAAGTATTGTTTTTTGCAAAGATGTATTTGGAGCTCAAATTTCCTTTTGGTAAAAATAATTTCTCCGGTTGCGTTACGGCCCAAACTTCTTTTTCGTCGTAGGTTAGGGACTTTCCGGTTTTGTAGCGTATGTTGGTCGATGTTTCTCTATCTCCAACCACCTGACTGGTTTTTTTGACATATACGGTACCGTGATCGGTAGTGATTACCAGTCGGAAACCGTTTTCCGATGCGGCTTTTATAAGCTTAATGATCGAAGAGTTTTCGAACCAGTTATAGGTCAGAGACCTAAATGTTTTATCGTCACGGATCAATTGATCTACAATATGGTTATCCGTTTTGGCATGTGACAGTATATCTATAAAGTTATACACCACTACCAAAAGGTCATTTTTTTTGTATTGATTGAATTCGTCTAAAATTTTCTTTTCATAGTCAGCATTCAGAACTTTTAGATACTTCATGCTCTTGTCACCCAGCCCCAATCGTTTCATTTGATCGGCAAGAAAATCTTTTTCAAATTCATTTTTATTGCCGTCTTCGTTATCGTTGAACCATTTATCCGGGAATCTTTTTTCAATTTCACTAGGCATTAATCCTGCAAAGAAAGCATTTCTTGCATATTGAGTAGCCGTTGGAAGTATGCTGTAATACGAATCTTCTGAAACCTTATTATAAAATTTGGTAAACAAAGGCTCTATCACCTTCCATTGGTCGAATCTCAGGTTATCTATCATGAGCAACAAGACTTTATCCTCCTGAAGTTCTGGCTTTATTTTGTCTTTAAAAAGGGTGTGGCTCATCATCGGTTTGTCTGATGTGTGCAACCAATCTTCATAATTTCTTTCAATAAATTTAGAAAACTGAATGTTGGCTTCTTCTTTTTGAGATTGTAACAAGTCTGCAAATTCGCTATCAAAAACTTTATCAAATTTTATTTCCCAATTCAGAATTTTCTTATAATAATCGGCCCAATCTTGGTGATTTCTAAGATAAGACAGCTCCATAGACAGGTTTCTGAATTCTTGTTGGTATTGCAAAATGGTCTTTTGTTCTACAAGATTTTCTTCTTGCAGATTTTTTTTCAGCGAGAGTAAAATCTGATTGGGGTTGACAGGTTTTAGGATATAGTCTGAAATTTGAGATCCTATGGCCATCTCCATAATGTGTTCTTCTTCACTTTTGGTGACCATCACAATTTTCATGGACGAATCCTTTTCTTTGAGCATGGGAATGGCATCCAATCCGGAAATTCCAGGCATATTTTCGTCCAACAATGCGAGTTGAAATTTTTCCTTTTCAATCAATTCCAAGGCTTCATTTACATTATTGACGGGAGTGAGTTGATAACCTTTATTTTCCAAAAACACAATGTGTGGTTTTAGAAATTCAATTTCGTCATCAATCCATAATATTTTCGACATAATTTTTCTAGTTTAATTGTGAATGCTGAATGATTTTTCAGCCAGCAATTGAAATCAAAAATACGACCAATTCTTCTTAATATTAACCAAAATTAAGATGAAGTTTCGTTAAATTTTCGTTAAACAAAATGAATAACCCGTTTAAAGTACTCATTATAAAACCTTTAAAAAAAATGAAAATAAGCAATTGATTTTGAAAAAAAATAAAAAACCGGAGACTGAGCTCCGGTTTATGATTTCATAAAAAACAGTATTTAGTCAAATATATAACTAAGTCCTACACTAACCACTTGGGTTGTTTTTGCTTTTTGAATGTTAGGATCCATACCCGGTTCTTTCATCAAGTTAGGATAGGTATTCGAGAATCCCATATCGTACTTTAGGGTAAGTTCCATCTTTCGCATGTAGCTATAGCCAATACCTGCACCCAGTCCGAAGTTAAAAGAATTGGCTTTACCATTCACTCCAGGATAGGCGGTTAATTGATCCACGGCATAATATGCTTTTGAAGGATCCGTTACTTTTTGATTTACCAAAAAGTTGAATCGAGGACCAATCAAACCAAAGAACTCAGATTCGGCTTCGGAGAAATAAACTTTAAACATTAAAGGCACAGAGATATAATCTTCGGCATATACCGCATTATATCCTGGAGTTCCTTTAGCATCTTTGTCTTTTCCGGTTTCGCCTGCTCCATAGTATTCAACACCCGGTTGTATAAAAAACATTTGATTTCTATCGACCGGTATCAATGCCAAAACCCCAGCATGGAAAGAATATCTTGGTCCTGAAGGGTTGTGTGCATGTCTCACTCTGGAGTAGTTCAGTCCACCTGTTACACCGTAACGGGTATTGCTAAAATCTATTTGTGCAAATGCCATAGAAGAAAGCGTTAGAGCAGAAGCTAATACTAATTTTTTCATGATATGTGTGTGTTTTTTAGATTCTTATCCTAAAATCTTAGCTACCGTTTTACCGATATCTGCAGGAGATGCTACAACATTAATTCCGCATTCTGCCATGATTTCCATTTTAGCTTGTGCGGTATCTTCTGCACCACCAACGATTGCACCAGCGTGTCCCATTGTTCTACCTTTAGGTGCTGTTTGTCCTGCAATAAAACCAACAACCGGTTTTTTAGAACCGCTATCTCTGTACCATCTTGCAGCTTCCGCTTCTAGGCTACCACCGATTTCACCAATCATTACAACGGCTTCAGTTTCCGGATCGTTGATGAACAATTCCAAGGCTTCTTTAGTGGTTGTACCGATGATTGGATCTCCACCAATACCGATAGCAGTAGAAACTCCGTAACCGGCTCTTACTACTTGGTCAGCAGCTTCATAAGTTAGAGTTCCTGATTTGGAAACGATACCTACTTTTCCTTTTTTGAAAACAAAACCTGGCATAATTCCGATTTTTGCTTCGTCAGAAGTGATGATTCCTGGGCAGTTAGGACCGATCAATCTACAATCTCTGTCAGCAACATACGATTTTACTTTTACCATATCAGCAACAGGAATACCTTCTGTAATGGCAACGATTACTTTGATCCCTGCATCTGCAGCTTCCATAATGGCATCTGCTGCGAACGCTGGTGGTACAAAAATGATGGATACATTGGCTCCTGCTTTTGCTACAGCATCTGCAACAGAGTTGAATACCGGTTTGCCAAGGTGTTCTGTTCCACCTTTACCTGGAGTTACACCACCAACAACATTGGTTCCGTACTCTATCATTTGTCCTGCATGGAAAGTTCCTTCGTTTCCTGTAAAACCTTGTACGATTACTTTAGAATCTTTGTTTACTAATACTGACATTATTTATTTGTTTTTTTGATAATTAAAAATTATATACTTTGGGCAAATTTACTGATTATTCAGTGGCTAAAAAAATTTGAATACGAAAAATAGAATTCAAACTTAAAAAAAATTATTTTAAATTTTTCAATTTCACTTCATTACGAAGATAATCTTTAAATTCTTGAGCTAGTGGACCGAAGTAGGTTCCTTTCTTCAAACTTTTATTCACCCCGGTTTGTCCTAAAATAACGGTACCTTTCTCGATGGTTAGTCCTGATGCCATCCCTACTTGTCCCCAAATGCTGACTTCGTCGCCAATTTCGCAACATCCGGCAATACCTACCAAGGAAGCGATAAGGCATTTTTTGCCCAATTTGGTATCGTGCCCAATTTGGATTTGGTTATCCAAGACAGAGCCTTCGCCAATGATGGTACTATCCGTAACACCACGATCTATGGTGCAACCGTTCCCTATTTCTACATGATCTTCGATGATGACATTTCCTACGGAGATGAGTCGGTCAAAATTTCCGTTTAATTTTCTATAATAAAAAGCATCGCCACCGATAACGGTGTTGGATTGTATGATGACATGATCGCCAATTTCCGTTCGATCTCCAATAACCACATTGGGAAAAATATGGCAGTTTTTTCCGATCTTCACTCCATTACCAATAACTGCGGAAGGATGGATAAAAGTATTTTCTCCGATTAGAGCATCGTTAAGATCCTCACGAAAGTTGTGAATTTTAGTAAAATGCGTGTTGATGATGTTAAAGTCTCTAAAAGGATCTTCAGAAATAAGCAATGCTTTACCTACGGGACAATCCACTTCTTTGTCTATTAAGATGATGGTTGCTGGGGATTGCAATGCTTTGTCGTAGTATTTGGGATGGTTCACAAAAACAATTTCTCCAGGTTGCACCCGATGAATTTCGTTGGTCCCTAGGATCTTAAAATCTTCTGAGCCTATAAATTTTGCTTGGATAAGATCCGCAATTGTTTTTAGAGTTTGAGGCTGTTGAAATGTCATTTCTAAAAAAAATTAATTAAAAAAAATAAAATCTCCACTAATTGGAGATTTTATATATGAACAGTAAAAGATTACTTCACTCTTTCTATGTAAGATCCGTCTTCTGTATTGATTTTGATTTTATCACCAGCCTCTATAAACAAAGGTACCAAAACACGAGCTCCCGTTTCTACGATGGCATTTTTCAATGCATTGGTTGCCGTATTTCCTTTTACTCCTGGATCTGCTTCTATAACTTCTAGATACACCGTTTGAGGTATCTCTGCAGAAAGTGGGGTTTCATCCACTTCTTTCAGGATGATGGTTACTTCTTCACCCGCCTTCATAAATTGAGCATTCTCAATCATTTCTTTGTTGATGTAGATTTGTACGAAATCTTCATTGTTCATGAAGTGGAATCCGTTTTCATCGTCGTAAAGGTATTGGAATTTACGAGTGATTACTTTTACTTCATCAATTTTATGACCTGCAGAAAAAGTATTGTCCAATACCTTTCCGTTGGTTACAGATTTTAGTTTTGTCCTTACGAAAGCTGGACCTTTCCCTGGTTTAACATGTTGAAAGTCAATAATTTTATAAATATCATTACTGAATTCAATACAAAGTCCTTTTCTAATATCAGCTGTTGTTGCCATTAAATGTTAATTTATTTCTAATTTAATTGTTATTCTTTACCTGTTCCGTATCCTTTTACAATACCTCTTGGTGAGTTTTTGATAAATTCTAAAACCTCATCTCTTTCTGCCGTTGGAAGCATTTCTTTTTCGATCAGCTTCATGGCTTGCGAGACATTCATCTTGCTTTGAAATAGGTATTTATAAATTTTTTGAAGTTCAAAAATTTTATCGTTGGTAAAACCTCTTCGTCTCAACCCGACCGAATTGATACCGGCATAACTCATGGGTTCTCTAGCCACTTTTACATACGGCGGAATGTCTTTTCTCACCAATGTTCCACCAGAAATCATGACATGTTTGCCAATCTTACCAAACTGATGCACCGCAGAGAGACCTCCCATCACGGTATAATCGCCTATCTCTACATGTCCTGCAATACCGCAACCGTTTACAATAATGACATGATCCCCCAAAACGCAGTCGTGAGCGATATGAGAAGTCGCCATGATCAGACAATCCTTCCCTATTTTGGTGTACCCCAATGCTTTTGTCCCTCTGTTGATGGTCACACACTCTCGTATGGTACTTCCATCTCCAATGATGACTTGAGTATCTTCTCCGTCAAATTTTAAATCTTGAGGAATGGCAGAAATGACGGTTCCTGGAAAGATTCTACAATTTTTTCCAATTCTGGCTCCATCCATGATGGTCACATTGGGACCAATCCATGTGCCTTCGCCTATTTCTACATCGGCAGCAATGGTTGTAAAAGGTTCTACAACGACATTCTTACCGATTTTTGCTCTTTTATCTACGGCAGCAAGTTGATGAATCATACGATTATGCTTTAGTTTTTGCGATTTGTGCCATAAGTTCGGCTTCTACAACGACATTATCGCCTACATAACCGTAACCTTGCATGTGCACAATTCCACGACGGATAGGCTCCATCAATTCTATTTTAAAGATAATTTGATCTCCAGGAATTACTTTTTTCTTGAATTTCACTTTATCAATTTTTACAAAATAAGTCGAATAATTTTCCGGATCTTCAACATTTGCCAAAGCCAAAATTCCACCCGTTTGAGCCAATGCTTCTATTTGCAAAACCCCTGGCATTACGGGCTCTTTTGGGAAATGTCCTTGGAAGAAGGGCTCGTTCATGGTAATGTTCTTCAACCCTACCACATGAGAGTCTGACAACTCCAGAACCTTGTCCAACAATAGGAACGGATAACGGTGCGGAAGCAATTTCATAATTCCATTGATATCGTACACCGGTTCTTTGGTCAAGTCGAAATCAGGAACATTTTTCTTTTTTTGAAGTTTCCATTGTCTGTTCAGTTTTTTTGCAAACTGAGTATTTACAAAATGACCGGGTTTATTTGCGATCACTTTTCCTTTTATTTTCACACCCACAAGAGCTAGATCTCCAATGACATCCAACAATTTGTGTCTTGCGGCTTCGTTAGGATAGTTTAAGGTCAGATTATCCAAAATTCCGTTAGGCATTATGGAAACCGTATCTTTCCCGAACGCTTTTTTCAACTTTTCAGTTGTATCCGGTGTTAGATCTTTATCTACATAAACAATGGCATTGGTAATGTCTCCTCCTTTGATAAGTCCAGCGTCCAAAAGCATTTCCAACTCATGTAAGAAGCTGAAAGTACGAGCTGAAGAAAATTCTTTTTTAAATTCTGAGATGTCCTTTAAAGTTGCATTTTGAGTACCCAAAACTTTAGTCCCAAAATCAACCATGGTGGTAATTTCGTAATTTTCAGAAGGAATAATGGTAATTTCCGATCCCGTTGCAGGATCTACATAATTCATGACTTCTTTGATTACCAAATATTCTCTAGGAAGGGTCTGAACCTCAACACCTGCTTGTTCTATTGCTTCTACAAAAAACTTTGAAGAACCGTCCAAGATTGGGGGCTCAGCACTGTTCATTTCCAAAATAGCATTGTCGATATCGCACCCCACAAGAGCGGCTAAAAGATGTTCGCAGGTATGAATTCTTACTCCTAATTTTTCCAGAGTTGTCCCTCTTTCAGTAGTGGTAACGAAATTGACATCGGCTTCCACCTGAGGATGTCCCTCCAAATCGGTTCTTACAAATACAAATCCTGTATTCTCTTTTGCCGGTTTTATGGTTAGTTGTACTTCTGCACCTGTATGCAGTCCAATTCCTGAAAGTGTTACTTCTTGTTTAAGTGTTTTTTGCAAGTCACTCATTAGTTTGATCTTTTGAGTTATTTTCTAGTTGATTAATTCTTTTAACGATTTCTGTAAGGTTTCTAAAATGCACATAGTTTCTACGATAATCACTTGCTGAAATAGCAGGAGAACCGTACAAAACATCGCCATCCTTCACAGAATTATTGACACCACTTTGTGCCTGTATTTTCACTTGATTCCCAATTTTGATATGTCCTACCACACCCACTTGTCCACCGATTTGGTTCCAATCTCCAATTACAGTAGATCCGGCAATACCGGCCTGAGCTGCAATCACATTGTTTTTACCAATCTTAACATTGTGGGCAATCTGAATTAGATTATCAATTTTAGTTCCTCTCCCAATGACTGTTGAACCTATAGTCCCTCTATCTATGGAACAATTGGAACCTATTTCTACATCGTTTTCCAAAACCACATTTCCCAATTGAGGGATTTTTTGAAATCCGTCTTTTGTGGGTTGAAAACCAAAACCGTCGCTCCCAATTACCGTATTGGAATGAATGATGCAGTTATCCCCCAAAACACAATAATCGTATATCCTTGCACCACTGTAAATGATACAATTTTTACCAATTTTAACATTTTTCCCGATATAAACTTGAGGATAAATTTGAGATCCGTCGCCAATTTTTGCTTTCTCAGAAACATAGGTGAACGCTCCGACATAGACATTTTCTCCCAACTCTGAGCTTGGATGAAAAAAAGATCCGCTTTCCACTCCTGTCCTTCTTCCTTGCATTTGCTGGTAGAGATTCATCAGAATTTGAAAAGAAAGATAGGCATCTTCTACAGCGATTATTGTTGCTGGATAGTGTTTGTCTTTTTGGATCAAATTTTCCGAAACGATCAGAACGGAACATTTTGTATTCTCCAAAAAATGAGAAAATCGTTCTTGTGCTACAAAAGAAAGATGCCCAGACTCTCCTCCTTCTATTGGAGAAACCCCTGTTATTACGGCATTATCGTCACCGATAATTTTCCCATTGATAAATCCTGCAATTTGCGATGCTGTAAATTCCATATCTTGCAAAGATACAAATTTCTTAGAACCAACGATTTTTTTTTCTTAAAACAATGTTTTCAACGAAGAGAAAGTTTAAATTTTACCAACAGCAAAAGTCCGGATATTTCTAACTCATCTTATCTCTTTTTCCGAACATTCTCTTGGACCAAAAATCTATATCTCCCTAGGAAAAGAAAGTATATACTTGGTATTCTCTTGGGTAATGGCCGAAGTAAGTATCTGATTTTCGGATTGGTCCAAATCAACAACTTCTCCATTCTTTTTCAATAAAACAATGGGTTGCTTCTTGTTGTTGTACGGAAGTAAAGTTCTTTGAAACTCATCAACCAATAAAGCTCCGTCTTGGGTATTAAAGAATCGATTGGTTTGATCGATTTTCTCTGCTTTTAATTCTTCAGAAAAAGGATGGGACGAAATAATGGTCTTGGGCAAATTTCGCTTGGAAATACTGGTGCAGTAGTACGACAAGACGAAATCTTCACAGGTACTCCAACTTTTTATCGCCTGTACCACATCGGTATCATCCAATTGGGTAAAACGGTAGATGTCCTCAACCGATGCTTTTATAAATTTATTTTTCTCTAAAAAATAGCTCAGATTTTCCGATGCCGGCAACGATACACCTTGTGCCACCAATGTTTTGGCTCGATCCAGGATCTTCACTAAAAGATGCTCTGCCAACGCAGATGTTTTATGATAATACACTTGCCAATACATAAACATCCTTGCCGTTAAGAAATTCTCTATGGAATACACCCCTTTAGAATCCACCACCAATTCGTCATTTGCGACATTCATCATCGATATAATTCTTTGGGTGTTGATATTTCCTTCCGTAACTCCGGTATAGAAACTGTCTCTTTTCAGATAATCCAGCCTATCGACATCCAACTGCGAAGAGATGAGTTGATTGAAAAATTTTCTATGGTATTTGCCCAAAAACATTTCGATGGCCAAAGAGAGTTCACCCTGAAATTGATGATCCAGATCCTTCATCAACAAAAGAGATAGTTTCTCGTGATGCCAATCGTCCATCAGCATACTTTCCAAGGCATGCGAAAATGGACCGTGACCAATATCGTGCATTAAAATGGCCAACATGGCCGACTTCTCTTCTTCCTTAGAAATCTGAACTCCTTTTAATTTCAATGTTTCCAATGCGGTAAACATCAAATGCATTGCACCAATGGCATGATGAAAGCGGGTATGCGTAGCACCTGGAAAAATCAAATTCAACAGACCGGTTTGCCCAATCCTTCTCAGGCGTTGAAAGTACGGATGCTCGATCACATCGAAAAGAATTTCATGTGGAATTTTCACAAATCCATGAACCGGATCATTGATGATTTTCAGTTTGTTTTGCATAATAAAAGGATGGGGATTATTTCGTTCTGATCCACTTCCAAATTTCTTTGAAACTGGCTTTATTTCCGTACATTAAAATTCCTATTCTATAGATTTTGGAGGCTACAAAAACCATGAACAACACGGCACAAACCAGCAAAACCAAAGACAATAAAATCTGCCAAATAGGTACCCCAAATGGTATCCTTGCCACCATGGCTACTGGTGAGGTAAACGGAACAATGGACAACCAAAACGCCAAAGGACCGTCCGGATTGTTCATGATGGTAAAACTTCCGTACATACCGATCATAAGCGGAATTACGGCAAATAGCGTAAATTGTTGCGTTTCGGTATCGTTGTCCACCGCAGAACCTATTGCGGCATACATGGACGAATAAAAAACATACCCCAACAAAAAGAACAGGATAAAAACTCCGATTATCAAAGGATAATTCAGGCTCAACAAAGCATGAGAGACCTCACCAATCATGGATCCAATATCTTGAGACATCGGCATCCCAGAAGTTTCTACAGGACTGGTTGACATTTTAGAAAAACCGGTGTTAAAAAACAGCGCACCACCAACGGACATGGCAATCCAAACTACAAACTGAGTTAGCGCCACCAAGGTTACTCCAAATATCTTACCTAGCATCAATTCAAAAGGTTTTACGGATGAAATGATAATCTCTACTACTCGATTGTTTTTCTCTTCCAAAACACTGCGCATCACACGCACTCCGTAGATGATGATGAACATAAAAGTAGCGTACATCAGCAGCATGGCAAGAACGGATTTCACACCAAAAATCGTATCGCTGTCTTCCGCATTTTCATCAACCACATTCTGAGTTTTCAGATCGAAAGAAGCATTCAGTTCTTCAATCTGAGCTTCTTGAAGTCCCAGTTTTTTAATTTTTTCTTTTTTTATGACCTCCGACAGTTGATCCGAAACATTTTTCTTAGCCGTTTTGTCCATGGTTTCGCTTACCAGCAAACGGGTTTCTGCTTCCAATTTTTTGTAGTCCGAATTTTCCAAAGCCGGGATGATCAAAATGCCATCATCTCCCTTTTTGTCTTTCATCAGCTGCACCAATTGTTTTTCGGAATTGGGCGAAAGATAGACAAATTGCACATTTTCATCGGAATTCAACTTCCCATCAAACAAACCGCTTTTATCCAAAACATCCAGCTTGTAGGACGATGTATTGGCATTCATCAGATAGGCGATGAACAAGCCAAAGCCCAACATCATCAGTGGTGCCAAAAGGGTTAATACCACAAAAGATTTCTTTTTAACCTGAGTCAGATATTCTCTTTTGGTTATGAGGATTATATTTTTCAATGATTTTAATTTAGGTTATAAAATAAAAATAGACTTTACCACAAGGCTATTGCCCGCTAACTGCAGAGATAAAAACCTCGTTCATGCTTGGGATTTTCTCATCAAACGAACGGATTTTTCCAATCTTTAAAAGTTCGTCCAACAACGCATTTTGGTTGCCAGAATTTTTCAGTTCAAAACTTAACAAATCGTGTTGCCTATTTTCATTTTCGATGTTGAATTTTTGCTGAAAAGGTTTCCACAAATCTTCATTTACTTGAGAAAGACAAACTCCAAAAATATTTTTTTTAAATTGTTCTCTCACCTCAAAAACAGAGCCGTCCAAGATTTTTTTGGATTGGTGGATCAGAGCAACCGAATCGCACATTTCCTCTACACTTTCCATTCGGTGGGTGGAAAGGATAATGGTTGTCCCATTTTCTTTCAACTTCAAAATTTGATCTTTAATCAGGTTGGCATTCACCGGATCGAAACCCGAAAAGGGTTCGTCCAAAATAAGCAATCTGGGCTGATGCAGTACCGTAACGACAAACTGAATTTTTTGCGCCATACCTTTGGAAAGTTCGGAGAGTTTTTTCTTCCACCAATGTTCAATTTCTAGGGCATCAAACCAATATTTTGCCTGTTTTAGCGCCTCATTTCTCGTCATCCCTTTCAGTTCGCCAAAATATAAAATCTGGTCACCAACCGTCATGTTTTTATACAAGCCTCTTTCTTCGGGCATATAACCAATCTCACGAATGTGTTTGGGGTTAAGCTTTTCATCGTGAATAAAAATTTCACCCGAATCGGCTTGAGTAATCTGATTGATGATTCGGATAAAGGAAGTTTTCCCGGCTCCATTTGGACCCAACAATCCGTAGATACTCCCTTGAGGTACAGAAATGGAAAAACGATCCAAGGCTATTTTCCGACCAGAGTCGTAGGTTTTCAAAACATTTTCAGCTCTTAGCATTGTCGATAATGATTATTAAAAGGGCTAAAGTTACGGAAAAGGGATGGATTTGGAAAAACCAGATAAAAAATATCCTGAAAACGAATTTTCAGGATAAGGATTATTGTTTAATGATTTGGGTTACTTTCTGGGTATCGTCGCTTAGGGTGTATCGCATCAAATATTTTCCCGGTCGAAGTTTTTCAATATTAATTTCTGCAGAGTTGGAATTCAGACCATAACTGGCGACCTGCATTCCTAAAATGGAATAAAAAGTTACAGATTTTATTCTTACCGAAGCATCTTTTGACTTTACCAAGATATAATCTTTAGCCGGATTAGGGTAAGCCACAAGAACTCCATCGTCACTTTTTTGCGACAACGACAAGGGCTCTCTTGAATATTGAGCGGATAAACTACCTGAAAAAACAAGAGAAATCCCAAAAAACATCAACATTAATAGATTTTTCTTCATTTTTTTTATTAATCTGACTTTAAAATATGAAACAAATTTATGATTTATAACAGAAACTCACAATAGTTTTTTCAACAAACTATCATTAAATTTGCATTTCATAAAACAAAGAATATACCAAAGATGATAATTTTTTCTAGAAACCGTCGATTAAGAACCAACGAAAGCATCAGAAGCTTGGTAAGAGAAACCTCACTTAGCAGTCACGATTTTGTGATGCCGATGTTTGTTATGGAAGGAGAAAACATACAAGAACCCATCCCTTCTATGCCTGGAATTTTCAGACGAAGCATAGACCTTACGGTAAAAGAATGTAAAGAACTTTTCCAATTGGGCATAAAAGCCGTGAACATTTACATGAAAGTTCCTGAAAACTTAAAAGACAACAAAGGAACAGAATCTTGGAACCCCAATGGATTGATGCAAAGAAGCATACGAGAAATTAAAAATGCCATTCCAGAAATGGTTGTAATGCCGGATGTTGCACTAGATCCGTATTCTGTTTTTGGACACGACGGCATTATCACCAACGGACAAATTGACAACGATGCCACGAACGAAGCCCTTGCCAGAATGGCAGTTTCCGTAGCCGAAGCCGGTGCCGATGTGGTAGCTCCAAGCGACATGATGGACGGTAGAGTCTCCGTAATCCGTGAAGCATTAGAAGAAAATGGTCATGTCAATGTTGGGATCTTAAGTTATGCTGCGAAATATGCCAGTTCTTTTTACGGTCCTTTTAGATCGGCTTTGGACAGCGCACCTAAAGAAAACACAGACATCCCAAAGGATAAAAAAACTTATCAAATGGACTTTCACAATTCCCGAGAAGCCATAAATGAGGTATTGAAAGATGTGGATGAAGGTGCGGACATCATCATGATAAAACCAGGAATGCCGTATCTGGATATCGTATCAAAAGTTAGAGAAGTGATTGACCTTCCTATTGCCGTTTACAATGTTAGTGGCGAATATGCCATGCTGAAAGCGGCTGCACAAAACGGTTGGTTGGACAACGACAAGGCGATTATCGAGAGTTTGACTTGTATAAAAAGAGCCGGCGCCGATATGATTTTCACCTATGCGGCAAAAGAAGCGGCAATTTTACTTCAAAAATAATTAATCTCAATATCCTTCAAGGATTTTTAAATCCTTGAAGGATTGAGTGTTTTTTTCAGTTACTCTTCATCAACATACTCGGCACGGTTGGGTTTTAGATCGTCCCTCACTTTTAGCATTTCACTTTCGTCGATAATCATGTATGCTGCAGCAAACATATCCGAATACACTTCGGTATTGGTAATGTTATGGATTAATTTTTCGGCCACGGCATATTCTTCTAAATGATGGATGTGATGTTTGGCAAACTGCAAGGCATCCATACCTCGAAAGTCCCAAATCATTTTTATTTTTTGTCCCATAGGATTAAGGTTTAAATTTAATCAAAAAGCACACCTATAAAAAGTGTGCTTTTCTTACATTTATCTAATCAAAAACTTTTTAGAATTTTAGATCGCCATTTACCTCTCTTACCGCTTGAGCAGCCGTTGCGAATTTTTCTTTTTCCGCTTCAGAAAGTTCAATTTCTACGATTTTCTCTACACCGTTAGTACCGATGATTGCTGGCACACCAAGACAGATATCGCTTTGTCCGTATTCGCCATTCAACATTAAAGAGCAAGGGATCATCTTCTTATGATCGCAGAGGATAGACTGTACCATAACCGACACCGCAGCACCTGGAGCATACCAAGCAGAAGTTCCTAACAATTTAGTTAGTGTAGCACCCCCTACTTTGGTTTCTTCGATTACATAGTTTTGTTTTTCTTCGCTTAGGAAATAAGTTGCAGGAACACCGTTTCTAGTTGCTTTAGACATCAACGGCAACATTCCAGTATCGGAGTGTGCAGCGATTACCATACCGTCCACATCAGAGATAGGACATTCTAAAGCTTCTGCCAATCTGTATTTGAATCTTGCGCTATCCAAAGCTCCACCCATACCGATGATTCTTTCTTTTGGTAATCCAGAAGTTTTGTGTACCAAATATGCCATGGTATCCATTGGGTTAGAAACAACGATGATGATAACATCCGGAGAATATTTTACCAAGTTTGCTGTAACTTCTTTTACGATACCTGCGTTTATTCCGATCAACTCTTCTCTGGTCATTCCTGGTTTTCTTGGAATTCCTGAAGTGATTACAGCAACCTTAGACCCAGCCGTTTGGCTATAATCGCCAGTTGTTCCAGTAATTTTGGTATCAAAACCGTTCAACGATGCCGTTTGCATCAAGTCCATGGCTTTACCTTCGGCAAAACCTTCTTTGATATCTACCAAAACCACTTCTGATGCGAAGTTTTTCATTGCGATGTATTCAGCACAAGATGCTCCTACAGCACCAGCTCCTACTACAGTTACTTTCATGTTTGAAATATTTTAAATTTATTTTAAATTAATTTTTATTCGAAATAAGATTGTCAAAATTACAAATAATTTAGTTTCACAAGGTCATTTTATCTTTGTTTTTTCTGATTTCTATTTTTCTTTTTGCAAATTTGTATCGTTGTTAATCGAAGTAACTATTTATCCCAAAACCCAACATGAACACCCTAATCGAAATCTTAAAAAACGGAGGCACCATCCTTTACCCAACCGATACCATTTGGGGCATAGGCTGCGATGCCACCAACACCGAGGCCATCCAAAAAATTTATGATATAAAGAAAAGAGACGCTAACAAATCGATGATTATTTTGGTTGAAAGCGAAAAAAGACTTCAGGATTTGGTGGATGTTCCTGCTATGGCCTGGGAGATTATTGACCTTAGCGAAAAACCGGTTACCATCATCTACGAAAGTCCAAAAGGCTTACCAAAAGAATTGCTCGCCGAAGACGGAAGCATCGGAATCAGATTGGTGAAAGATGATTTTTGCAAAAAATTAATTTCCAAACTAAACAAACCTTTGGTTTCTACTTCTGCAAATCTTAGCGGGGACAAAAGCCCTATGAAATACAGCGATATTTCTAAAGAAATTGTAGAAGCTGTGGACTTTGTGGTGGAAGAAAACCGAGAAAGAGTCTCTCAATTTTCCGGTTCGTCCATTATAAAAATTTGGAACGATGGTCGGATAAAAGTCATTCGCGAATAATAGCATTATAATGAACGAAACACATTCCATTTCAGTTGTCATCCCCATGTACAACGCTGAGAAAACAATTTTACAGGCTCTGAATTCTGTAAAAAAACAATCGTGTGGAAATGTTTTTGAAATTTTTGTGGTGAACGATGGCAGTACGGATCAATCTCAAAAAATTGTAGAAGAATTTATTTCAAACAATCCGGCAATCAACATTACAATCATCAACCAAAACAACCAAGGGGTTTCGGCTGCTAGAAACGCAGGTCTGAAAAGAGCAACAGGAGATTTTATTGCACTTTTAGATTCTGATGACGAATGGCATTTGGACAAAACCGAAAGACAAATGAAAGTGTTTTTGGAAAATATAGATGCCGTAGATTTTCTTGCAACCACCAGGAATAACGAGAAAATAGGCTGGCCGTATTTCATTAACTCAAAAAATAATTTGGCGAAAATATCATTCAGGAAACTTCTGATCCGGAATGTTGCAGCAACGCCCACCGTAATTTTTAAAAGAAAAATACTGGATGCCATTGGTTACTTTGACCCCTTGCAAAAACATGCCGAAGACGCTCATTTTTGGTTGAAAATTTCCGGAAAATTCAAAATGTATATTTTAGCGGAAAACCTTGTAACCACGGGATCTGGAAAAAAATCTTTTGGAGAAAGCGGATTGTCTGCCAACCTGAAAGAAATGGAAAAAGGATTCCAAAAAAATTTAAAAGAGATGCATCAACAGAAAAGGCTGAACAATTTTGAATATGCTTTTTTTTATGTGATCTCTAAAATAAAATACCTTTCCAGACCTTTGCGCTTATTGCTAAAACCGTAATTTAAACCATGGAAAAATTCAAAAATAAAAGCATTTTATTACTTACCACTCGTTTTTTCGATTATGAAAAAGCCATCGTTCGTCGGTTAGAAACATTGGGTGCAATTGTAGATTATTATGACGAAAGGCCATCAAACAGCAATTGGACAAAGGGCATTATCCGTGTTGCTCCAAAGCTATTGACATGGAAAACACAGTCGTATTACAAAAGGATTTTAGACGAAACGCAATCTAAAAAATACGATTTTTTTCTTTTGATAAAAGGCGAAGCAACTCCGGAATTTTTCTTGGAAATTTTCAAAAAAGAACATCCAGAAACGACAAGCATTTTCTACGCTTACGATTCGGTTGCCGAATATCCTAAATTTTTAAAATTAAATGTTTTTTTTGATAGAAATTTTACTTTTGAAGCCAGAGATTCCGAGAAATACGATGTCCATTTCAGGCCTTTATTTTTCATAGACGACTACACGAGGGTAGAAAAAAATCAACTTAAAAAATACGACATCACCTTCATAGGCAGTGCGCATACCGATCGATACACCGTTGGTGAAAACATCGAAAAAGAAAGCAAAAAGCGGGGACTAAATACCTTTTTTTATTACTACGCTCCCAGCAAAATAATTTTTTATTTGAAAAGAATATTCGATCCTCATTTTAAAAAATTCAACATTGAAAAAGTAAAGTTTCAATCTCTGAAGCATGAGAAAGTAGCTGAAATCTATAAAGAATCGTTTGCCATTTTAGACATCAACAAACCCTTTCAGTTTGGGCTCAGCATGCGACCTTTTGAGACATTAATTTCTGGAAGAAAAATGATTACTACCAACACAGAAATTATAAACTACCCGTTCTACAACCCCAACAACATCTTGGTTATCGATAGAGATGCCGTAGAGATTCCTGAGGTGTTTTTCGAAACCGAATTTCAGGATCTACCAAAAGAACAAATTGAAAAATTAACTTTGGACTCCTGGTTAGACGCCTTATTCTTTGATCACCAAGACGAGTATTGGAAATGGTGGAAATAAATGAAGTCGTCTCTTAACCTGGGCGGTTTCTGTTTTTCTTATTCCCTGAAATTTATTTACAATAAAAAAGCCACTGAATTTATTTCAGTGACTTTGTATATTTTCTCTATTTCTTTATAGGTCAATCTCTTATTTTGCAGGACTACCAATTGGAGCAGGCATTGCAGGCACATCGGCTGCAGGAGTAGCCGGAGTTTCGTTTGTCTTAGCTGGAGCTTCTTTTTTTGCCGGAACTGCAACTGGCGCAGCCATTTGTGAAGGTTTACCGGTCATCACAACACTTAATAAGATAAGTACAATGATTATTGAGCCTAAAACCCAAGTCGCTTTTTCCATAAAATCGTTGGTTCTTTGTACACCAAACTGAGCAGAAGAAGTACCACCAAAAGTACCAGAAAGACCTCCACCTTTAGGATTTTGAGCCATGATAACGATAGTTAACAATACCGAAGCGATCATTATTATAATCATGAATAATGTGAAAATAGTACCCATTCTTTTATATCTTATTTTTATGAATTGGCAAATTTAATTCTTTTTCATATAAATACAAAGATATCCTTGATTTATTTTAAACTTTTTGATGCATCTCTGGTTTTTAAAATTAAGTTTATAATCTTACTTTTGCAACATGAAAAATTTGAAAGTCGTTTTTTTTGGAACTCCAGATTTCGCAAAAGCCAGTTTAGAAGCCATACACAACAGCAAACATACCGTTGTTGGAGTAGTAACCGTTGCCGACAAACCCACAGGTAGAGGCCAGAAAATGACCAGCTCTCCGGTAAAAAATTATGCTGTAGAAAACAATTTAACTCTTTTTCAGCCGGAAAAATTAAGAAATGAAGATTTTCTGAATGCCATGAAAAATCTTGATGCAGATGTCTTTGTCGTAGTCGCATTTAGGATGATGCCAAAAGTACTCTTCCAATTGCCAAAATTAGGGACTTTCAACCTGCACGGATCTTTGCTTCCGGACTATCGTGGTGCTGCACCCATCAACTATGCGTTGATAAATGGGGACGAGAAAACGGGGGTTACCACTTTCTTTATCAATGAAAAAATTGATGAAGGAAATATTCTTTTGCAATCCGAATTGGATATTGAAGCAAACGAAAATGCAGGATCCTTACACGATAGATTGATGGTTTTGGGCGCTAATTTGGTGGTGAAAACTTTGGACGGACTTGCAGAAAATTCCATTGTTGAAAGACCACAAAAAGAAGCGGAACATCCTAAAAATGCATTCAAAATTTTTAAAGAAGACTTGAAAATACAGTGGCAAAATCCATGTCGAGTGATCCATAATTTTATACGAGGGATGTCGCCTTATCCGTGTGCATTTACAACATTAACCGTGGGTAATGACAAAAAATCTTTAAAAATATATTCGGGTTCGTTTGAGATTTTCAATCATAACAAAACAGCAGGAAGCATTGACATCAACAAAAACGAATTCAAAATTTATACAGAAGACGGTTTCTACCTTCCTTCGGAATTGCAATTGGAGGGCAAAAAAAGAATGGATATAAAATCGTTCCTCAACGGTTTCCAAAGTTTTGAGAACATCTTAATTGATGGGTAAGTCACTATTTCGCAACATCGAGTATGTATTTTTAAAAGATTTTCAAATAGAATTTGTAATTTAGAAAACTTTTTAATCTAAAACAAAATGGCAAATAAATATGTAAACTTCATCTCTGACAAACATCTTCTAACTTGTATAGAAAATTTGCACAAATCCTATCTGAAAGCCAAAAACAACATTTCAAAAAAGAGCTTCTACACCAATAAAGTTGATACCATAAAGCTGACTTTTGACGCTAAATTCAACGATATCAACGAAGACGATTTAATCCAATCTGAAATTCTACGACAAATTGACAAATCCATAAACAACTCAATCGGAACTTTTCACGAGCAAATTTTAGGAGGTATTAAAGGTTTTGAAGTTGGAAAATTAAGCGGTTTTGATATTAAAGCGAGTGATGATACGCTATTTGCTGACATCAAAAACAAACATAACACAATGAACAGCAGTTCAGCTGAAGCTTTATTTCAAAAATTGGCTCGATATGCTGACGATTACAAAAGGGCGAAGTGTTATTGGGTTCAGATTTTAGCAAAAGGAAGCTTTAACGAACTTTGGAAAGGCGAAATAAATGGAAAAGAATACAGTCATTCAAGAGTTTATAAAATTTCAGGCGACCAATTTTATGCCTTACTTTCTGGACAAGAAGATGCACTTTTTCAATTATACAAAGCTTTACCAAAAGCTATTGACTATTATCTAAAATCAATAGAAGAAAACGAAACTACCAAAGAAAATTCGGCTTTAGATGAAATTACTTCCGAAACCAAAAAATCTATGCGTTCTATTCTTGACCAAATAACTTTTGAAAATTACAGCTATTATTTGGGATTTGATAAATTGTAATAATCGTTCAAAAATTTCACAATCGAATATCCTACTTCCCGACCTAAATTAACTGGAACTGCATTTCCTATTTGTTTGTATTGTTGAGCCATTGGTCCCGAAAATTCCCATTCATCTGGAAAAGTTTGAATTCTAGCATATTCACGAACCGTAAATGGACGGGTTTCATCTGGATGACACCTTTCTGTTTGTTTTTGAGCCGGGCTACAAGTTAGTGTTAGACAAGGCTCGTCCCAACCAATGCGTCTTGCCATTCCTGTTTTTCCTCCACCTAAATAAAAGCTTGCACCCATAAAATCTTTCTGAATATCAATAGGTAAATCTCTCCAATAACCTTTTGGAGGCACTAAATCTAAAACCACTTTTTTGCTTTCGGGATATTTCGCACCCAAAGATTTGGGAACATTGGTATCAAATAACTCGCCTTTTTTCAAGGCATCTTCTAGATTATAGATTTTCTTATAAGGTTTTGGATATTCATATTTCGCAGTAATATCTTTTCTAATTCCGACCAAAATTAATCGTTCTCTTTTTTGTGGAACTTTATAATTGATAGCTTTTAAAACTTGCACTGGAACTACATTATAGCCTATTTCATCTAAAATTGAAATCATTCCTTGCAAAGTTTTTCCGTTATCGTGACTTAATAGTCCTTTAACATTTTCGCCAATGCAAATTGGAGGATTTACTTCTTTCACCGCACGAGCAAATTCATAAAACAAAGTTCCTCTTGCGTCTTCCAAGCCTAATCTTTTTCCTGCGTAACTGAATGCTTGACAAGGGAATCCTCCTGTAACCACATCCACCTGGTTATGATATTCAGAGAAATTGAAATTATTAATATCTCCTTCTAAAACATTCCAGTTGGGTCGGTTTTTTCGTAAAGTTTCACAAGCGTGTTTGTCAATTTCATTCAAAGCAACGCATTTAAGACCAGCTTTTTCCATTCCAACCGCTAAACCTCCAGCTCCTGCGAACAATTCTAAAACTTTATATTCATTATCAGGTACAACAAAATTAGAAACCGATTCTTGAATATCAGTGTTTAGAAATTCAGCAAATAAAGTTTCCACTTCATCTCTTCTATAAACTCTATAATTACTCATCGGTTCACGAACTGCAGAAAGCTTTCCCTCTTCATCCCAACGACGAAGAGTTTTCGTGCTTTTATTCAGTAATTTCGCTGTTTCTGAAATTGTTAAATACTCACTCATAACCAAATTATACAACATTAGACATTGGTTACAAATTTAAAGCATTTTTTTTAATAAAATCACTTCTATCAAAAAAATTATACACCAATATAGCGAATAAAAATAATTCTATCAGAACCACCCTCTCCTTGCCGATCCAATGATGGAATTGAGGCTTAAGACGAGTGAAAAGCGGATTCGTTTGGCATAATCTTGAAAACCAGGCTCGAAGCCAAGACTGGATTGTATGGGAAAATAAATTTCAAGAAAATCCGGTATCACCTTCAACTTAACTCCAGAATCCCAAATGAACTGAGTGCCCAATCCTTGGCTGTTGAAGGCTCCAAAATCGGCATAGAGATTAAACATTTTCCATGCATGAGCATCGATATTCAGGGATGCCAACCACTTGTCGGCCGTATGCGGTATAATGGATTTGAAACCTCCATCGGCCAAAACAAATTGTTGCGACCAAAAACCATCCGTCTCACCTTGTCCGTACAATCCATAGGAAAATGAATAATTGGAAACTCTGGAAATTCCAAAATCAAAAAAATTATTCCTGGTTTTATTGTTCAAAAACATTCCAGCAAAGAGCCTAAAACTCACTTTCTTATTTTTGGCAAACTCCCAACGATAAAAAGCCTCAGCTGTAGCTTTGGTATAGTCTTCCATACCTTGTAGTGAGAGTCCTAAAGATTTTTCATGAATCATTTTCCTATCAGAAAAACCATAACCCAGAGACCAGATGTTATAACTTTCGTACTCGTTATTTAGTTTCATCAACAGATCCAAATCTTTTTGAAAATGAGTAAACGATGCAAATGCAGTTCGACTGATGCTGCTTCTTGGATTTTTTGAAAATAACATAGATGCTCCTGCAGAAAATTTACCATAACTTAAAGTTGGTGTATAATGAAAAAACGATCCCGAAACTCCAAACGAAAGAGCATTAAAGAAAGAATTTGCCGGTAAAATACTGTATGAAATGCCACCCGAACCCGTTACGCGTCCCGTTCCAGTGCTGAAATACGGTGTAAAACTGTACAAAAACGGCTGACTAAAAAATGAAGCATTGGAAAAATTGAGCCCTAAAAGTACTTTATCATAAATGTTAAAATTCAGCTTTGGATTCAGATAGATTTCGTTGTATTCCGGATTGGGAATGTCTTTTATGAGTTTGAACTTAAATTTTTTAGCATTGGAAAATAGACCTTTGGTGTACAGATAATTGTCTCTAAAATTGGATTCCGGGAAAAAATATTCGCTATTCAAAGTCAATTTTACTGCCGAACTATCCGGAACGACATAGATCTCACGACTTTTTCTTGCCGGCGTATCAAACCAATATTGTTTTCGAATACCATTTTTTACTGAGCTTTGAGTTTCTAAACGAAAAGGGACGGATAGCGCTGTATTTTTACTGACATCAACCAACAAATCTCCATTTTTGCGTTTGAAATTATTGATTTTAAAATTGACTCTTTGCTTATTTTTAATAAAAGGTGCAAAAAAATCCGATGCTCCGTTGGAGTTTTTCGCCAGCTCCAAAAGCAAATCGTCTTGATTAATAATTTGATTTTGATGCTGTTCGATATAGGTTTTCAACAGACGATCAAAATCTTCGACTTTCATTTTGTCCGCTACAAAGTTAAAAACACTTCCCGTTTCGAATTGGCTAATGGCCATTTCATTAAAATTACTAAGCTCGGAAAAGGGTGTGGCAATGGCTTGATCCAAATTTTGTGAAACCATATATTGATATGCCAAACCGTACCGCTCCATCAACTTTAACTTGGATGCGTGGAACCATTTCAACGGCTTAATCCCCAACAAGCTGAACGAATCCGGCAAACTGCCAAACAATTTAGCATCCGAATAATATTTTTTAAGATATTGATGTTCCAAATAACTCTTTAGTCCGTTGCTGATCCAGTGATTTTCTTCCTTGTGCACGGCCAAGGCTTCATCTACATATTTTTTGGAAAGTATGCTGGCATAGTCCATTTCCAAGTTTTCGCCGGGTGCAAAAAGTGGAAAATTGAACTTCCAAAAACGGATGTCGTTGTTTCCGAAAAAATCTTCTTTATTTTTAAATTTTTCAGAGATAAAAATCTTTTCCGGCAAAAAGCCCCACTTGTTTTTTAAAAAAGTCAAGAGTTTGATAAGGTCAACTTCTAACCTTGATTTTTCATAGGGATTGAGCTCATAACCAAAAGAAACCAACACTGTCTGTCCATCTATTTGAGCTGAAATCTCAGGCAACTCTCTGGAACTGATCAATATTTCCGGGTCTATCGCTGAAAAAGATTCGAAATTATTTTTACCTATTTTCTTTAAATTACTACTCGAATAATAATGTGGCGGAATATCCAATTTTACCGACCAAAATGTAGAATAACTCACCCTTTCCTCGGTGTCTAAAAAATGTCTTTCCTTTGAAGGTTGAAATCGATCCGGTACAATGAAAAAATATTTCAACAAAACTGAATTTTGTGAAGTTCCGTATCCTGTAAACTTCTGATTGGGTAAAATTAAGGTGTAATTAAGACTCAAATCAACAAAATTATTGGGAGAAAGCGGAGCATCCAAAGGGATCCATAAATTCTCTTGATCGGACTCTAGAAACCGAACAGATATGTTGTTAATGTTCAGATCCAAATGCTTCAAGCTTCCATAATCTAAGGACTTTGCAAAATACAAATCCGAATTTCGATCTTCTAACTTCCTCTTAGCCAAAGGAGTATTCTTCGAGCGATAGGCAGCCGTCCAATTCAGAAGTTTTATGGTGTCTAATGGACTTTCGCTGTTGTTGTAATAGCGGATTTTTTGTTGAACCAACAGTGTTTTTTTGTCTTCAGAAAGCTGAGCAAAAACAGAGATGCTATCGGTTTGCGCAGAAGTACAAACCCAAAATATCAATCCTAAAAATGCAAATATATTCTTCAATGAAAGTGTAAAAATCAAATTTAATATAAAATTCCGAAATTTACCTACTTTTACTTAGTGCATGACAAATTTGTAACACAGAACGAATCAATTAATAAAACCACACAGCAGCATAGAATATTGAGCAATTAAGCTGAATCCGAATTTACCGAATTAAAAGTTTCTTCTAATTTTACTTCAACAAAAAAAATTATTTTGCATTAAATTTGTCTAACCATTTTAAATATGAATTCGAAATCCAATACCCTATTAAATAGAATTTCTCCAATAAGTAAAGCTCATGGAGAGGAAGTTTCTTTAGTGAAATTTGACCCTACCCCAAACTCGGAGATAAAATATAATTTTTACACTTGCAAATTCGGAAAAATCATCATTTCAAATACAGATATTGGCATCTATCAAATTGAATTTTACGACAGTGAAGAGTTAGCCATGATTGATCTTATCGCTTCTTGCCCAATTGCAAATTTTACAAATTGCAAGACCGAATTGCAACAAAATGCATTGGATTTTATTAACCAAAAAAACACCGTCAAATTCCAAATCACTTTACATGTTGCTGCAACGAATTTTCAAATGAAAGTATGGGAAGCCCTATCGCATATAGAAATTGGAAAACTGGCAACTTACAAAGGAATCGCCGAATATATTGGACAACCCAAAGCTAGTAGAGCTGTTGGTACAGCAGTGGGAAGCAATTCTATCGCTTTTCTTATCCCATGCCACAGGGTTATAAACACAACTGGCAAAATCGGAAATTATAAATGGTCCAGCGAAAGAAAATTTGAAATGATAGAGTGGGAAAATCATAGACAAGATGGATTTATTTAACCCAGAGTATCCGCAAAATATTCTTCCTTACGACGGTTGCGTGGAATATTGGTCTGTTATTTTTAACAAAAAAGATACTGACCGTTATTTTAAAATCCTTTTAGAATCGTTGGCATGGGAAAACGACAAAGTTTATATTTTCGGGAAAGAAATCATCACCAAAAGAAAAATAGCTTGGTATGGAGATCGTGCGTTTGGATATACCTACTCCAATTATACCAAAAAAGCTTTGCCTTGGACACAAGAACTATTGGAGCTGAAAAAGATTCTTGAAAATAAAATTCAAGAAACCTTCAACTCTTGTTTGGTCAATCTTTATCATGACGGTTCAGAAGGTATGGCTTGGCACAGCGATGGAGAAAAAGATCTTAAAAAAAGGGGTACAATAGCATCCCTAACCTTTGGTGCAGAAAGAAAATTTTCTTTCAAACATAAAAATTCTAAAGAAAAAATTGATCTTATACTGGAACACGGCAGCTTATTGTTGATGAAGGAAAACACCCAAGACCATTGGCTGCACCGACTACCACCAACCACAACAACAAAAAAAGCAAGGATTAACCTTACTTTTAGAAATATTATCGAAAAATAATACCATTATTTTTTCCTGGTAAAATTCTTATTCTTTACTTTTTTAAAACTTATGTCCTCTTTTTTATGGGTTTGAGGTTTTCTGGATTTGTTGGATTGTCCAGCAGCCATAGGTTTGTTATTAGAGTCTCTTTTTTGGACCACCAAATCATCGGTGTGGTACGGATGATCCCTTACGACAGGAATCTTTTTCCCAATAAGTTTCTCCGTATTTTTTAGATTAATAAGATCCAAACCGTCTACAAAAGAAATCGAACTTCCCTCTGCTCCTGCCCTTCCCGTTCTACCTATTCTATGCACATAGGTTTCAGAAACATCGGACAGCTCGAAGTTGATAACATATTTCAATTCATCAATATCAATTCCTCGGGCAGCAATATCCGTAGCTACCAAGACCCTCGTTTTGCCGGATTTGAAATTGGTAAGTGCATTTTGTCGGGCATTCTGCGATTTGTTTCCATGGATCGCTTCTGTTGCTATACCAGCTTTCTGTAGCTTTCTTGCAATTTTGTCGGCACCGTGTTTCGTTCTTGCAAATACCAAAACCGAATCCGAAATATCCGTTTTCAAAATATGCGTCAGCAATTCCAACTTATTGTCCTTATCAACAAAATAAACCGATTGCTTGATGGTTTCTGCAGTGGACGAAACCGGAGTAACCTCTACTTTTATTGGATTATTCAATATCGACGAAGCCAATTTTTGTATCTCTGCAGGCATAGTCGCCGAGAAAAATAGAGTCTGTCTCTTCTGTGGAAGCAATTTTATCACCCTTTTCACATCGTGTACAAAGCCCATATCCAACATCCTGTCGGCTTCATCCAAAACAAAAATCTCCAGGTGTTTTAGACTGATAATTCCCTGTCCAATAAAATCCAGTAACCTTCCCGGTGTAGCGACCAAAATATCTACACCTTTCCTAAGCTCTCTTTCTTGATTGCCTTGCTTTACTCCACCAAAAATTACCAATTTCCTAAGCGGAAGATACTTTCCGTAAGCTTTTATATTTTCTTCAATCTGTATGGCCAACTCTCTTGTCGGCGTTAGGATCAAGGCTTTTATATGCTTATTCTGTAGATTTATATTCGTCAAATTTTGTAAAATCGGAATAGAAAATGCTGCCGTTTTTCCTGTACCTGTCTGTGCACATCCTAAAAAATCTCGACCTTTTAATATCTCTGGAATTGCCTTTTCTTGTATCGGCGTTGGTTGTGTATAACCTTGTTCGTCTATCGCTTTTTGGATTTTATCCAATAACGCTAATTCTTTAAAACTCAATGAATTTGTTATTTTATTTTAATAAAAATGAAATGCAAATATACGAAAAACAAAGCACATTTTTCAGATTATTTGGGAGCACCACAACTCCGTCTCTTTTCACTACACCACCCGCTGTCCGCTGTATCTTTTGTGCCTGGGCTTTCCCAAGGCTTACAAAAGGATGCCGCTCCCATCGGGGCTAGAACAAAGAGAAGAACCCTCCAGTCGGGATGGAGGTTTGGTTTTTAGTTTTTGGTGTTTGGTGTTTGGTGTTTGGTGTTTAGTTAATGGAGAATTAGAGATAATTCCAACAATATTTAATCAAAGCACAAACAAACGGTCATTTTTTCTTCCCCATTCAAATATATTCCATAAAAGGATATTATGTAAACACTCCCATCAACCATCAACCAAAGAGTTTTGAGCAAAAAAAATCCCCGACTACTTTCGTAATCGAGGATTCTAATAAAAACTGGCGGCGACCTACTCTCCCGCGTTAGCAGTACCATCGGCGCTAGAGGGCTTAACTTCTGTGTTCGGAATGGGAACA